>NZ_JBBCPX010000007.1:0-179476 GCF_037150195.1 Cedecea sp. VD22 | reverse complement strand
CATACAGAGATGAGTCATTATAATAATAGCCAGAACAGACTTAATCAGCATTGTCTGAAAGATGCCCGCCTTCCAGCCCAAACTGCACGAAAGAAAAGTAATAAGCCATATACGAAGTAAACATTTTAACAAAAGACTCATAAATAGTTATCTCACCAGTTTTTTTGTTAAAAGAGAGCATGTTTATTTCTTCGGCCGCAATTAGTATATTTCTCAAGTGCGTTCTAGAAACACCACATTCTTTAGATACTAAGCTTAATATCGCTTTTGGCTTATTATCCTCTATGGCAAGCATATAGAGATAAACAAGAATCATATGGCCTGAATCTTTTGAAATAAAAACATCCAAATTATTGACAAAATTAATAATAAATAGTGAAGATCTGTGGATTTTTGCGTATGATTTAAAAAAAACAGAAATCTGATCATCAGATATAATCTTAGGATTATATGGGCCTTCAAACATCAAGCTTAGTGCAGGAACCATTGTGTTCAACAATTTTATAATATCTAACCTACCTTTTCTTGTTATCTTAAAACTTTTTTTCCTTTTGTCATTATCACTCTCCCTAAGTGAAATCCTTCCACTAACATTAAATAACAACAACAAAGATGTAATTGTATTATGACTAACCAACCCCGTAGTCAAACACTCGCTCACAACGTCAGACAAAAAAGCTTCATCCTTATTAAAAAAAACAGATGCAGTCACAGTCGAAATGACAAAGCGATTATTACTAAATATATATTTATAATATAACCTATCTTTCTTGAACTCTTCAATCATAAGCCTACAATGCGTTTCAACTGCAGGAATAAATAGACTATCTCTTGAGATAACTTTATAGAGATGCTGTATTCTGTTGTAAACCTTTAATTTCAGCTCCATATTCAAAACCTTTTTCAACATGTTTGGTAATTAAAATAATCCTTCATCCTCATTATACAATAAAATCACACAACTACTTAATAACTGTTTCATATATTGACGAGCGTGAACACTCTCATCTATTTACATAAAAATCAATAGCAAACAACAGCACAAAAAGTAAAAACATTAAATAATAATTATAATTTATTATTTAGCATCACAGGCCAATAAAGTTTGTTGCGCTAGTGAACTATAGTTCTGTAGATACCCAGTATTTTATAATAAATTAATCGCCGTATACTTAAAGTGGTTAAAACAAAAAAATTGATATGCTGAATTAATTGCAAAATAAAAATCGCTCCTTACACAAAAAAATATAATTAATGATCCACATCAATATTCAGACTCCAGACTGCGCGCCTTCACAAATAAATGATGCCAATTTTCAAATTAGAAAAAAAAGAAATTAATTACTACTCAAGGGCTACAAATGAGATCTGTTTTCAGGAAATTACTTTATTACAGCGGAAGTTACACCCCCCTTGCAGGATAAGACTAAAAAAATCAAAGGATATATTTCATATAGCCATATTTAGATATGTATATGCAACAATATCAATTTACATTTAATTTTTTGAAAGTTACGAAAATTGAAAAAAAACTAGTTAAATAAATTGAAATTCGTTAATTTTGAATATTAACCTTGGGACATGCGGAAAATCATTCTTCGTAAAAAAGATAAAAACAAGATTTGATTAAACTGACACCCCTTCAAAGAGATTAAATGCAAGCTGTTAACTTTAAAATAACTCACTTTAACTAAACTAACAAAAACACACTTGGCTGGGTAACTATAGTTCTGGAAACATTTTCACTCGTACAATAATAAAACCCCACTACCATACTGTAAAAATCTATCCTTGGCAGGCCTAAGCCTGCCAAATATATTTACTTAACGATATCTTTCGTCCATACACCAATAATAGGCCGAGAAAAAATTGCCAATACTGCAATGAGGCTAAACTCAATTGATACAGACCAACAAATATGCCCTAATAGTTCACTCCAGAATTCGTAACCGTTCAAATTCCACAGCCAACCAGTTTTTCCGCCAAGGTAAACTGGATAACGGAAACCCAGTGCAGGTATAAGGAATCCGTGCATAACAAACGTAATGATGACTCCATAAGCCGCACCATACCAAAGTCTAACTTTTGGCACATAAGCTGAGAGTAAAATATAAATGCCAGCAAAGATAAAACTAAATAGCCAATGATAGAGCATTACAGCACCGGGAATAGTAATTCCTTGGTATATGTAATCCATCGAGTGCGAGTTAACCCCCAGCCAGCCCAACCAGGCATCAATGTTCAACGCGGGAGGAGAAACTTCCCCTGCGAGACGAGGTGGCATATTAACTTCAGTACCTGATTTAACTAATGAGCTTATCGCACCACCAATGAAAGTCGCCCACAACAAAATGCGTACGTTAGTTTTTTTCCATGCGCTCATAATTTATCCTTAAAAGTAAAATTGATACCATCATACACCTCAATCAAGTTACTGGATGTTTCTGTACGCGTCAATATTTTACGTTTCTTTAATATCTAATGATACGCAATTGAATCAATATACTTTTAATTTGTTATTTACGCTCTGCTGCGTGGAGGATAGTGCAGTCAATCAGTAAGAGATCACAGTTAATATTATTGAAAGCTATTGGTGTAACATCATTATTTTAAATCACGAAATTTAATTCACTACACTGCCCCCTTTTCTATGATGACTGACTTGTTGGCCTAAAGTAAGATTGACCCCGAATATGCTCCAGTCATAATCAGGAATAACCGGCTTCATGTTGGTTGCATGTTCTGGCAACCGGCAGACTTTTCAGCAAATTCGGACGGGATCATACAGCCCAGCGCAGAATGAGGACGTCTCTGGTTATAGTGTATGCGCCAGGCTTCGATTTTGCACCGGGCATCCTCAAGCGACATGAACCAATTTTCGTTCAGGCACTCCTGCCGCAGTCTGCCGTTGAACGACTCCACGGTCGTATTGTCCGTGGGCGTTCCCGGTCGTGAGAAGTCGATGCGGATCCCTCTTTCGTACACCCATTTGTACAGCATTTTCCCTGCAAGTTCAGAGCCATTATCGGTTTTCAGCCATTGTGGTAAGGGACGTCTGAGTGCAATGGCGTTCAGCATCTCTGCGACCTCCATTGAGCGCAGATTCTGACCCACGCAAATCCCCAGACATTCGCGCGTGTAGAGATCAATGACCGTCAGCAGACGTAGCCGACGCCCGTCAAATAAGGCGTCAGATACAAAATCCATGCTCCAGACATAGTTCGGATACAACCCCTGAGGCTGGGGCTGTCGCCGCTGTGCCGATTTATTTCGGCGCGGGCGTTTGAGGCGCAGGGACAGACCCTTCTCGCGATAGAGCCGGTAAATGCGTTTGTGATTATCCCGCCAGCCTTCCCGCCTGAGCATGACGTGAACTCTGCGGTAGCCATAGTGGACCCGGGTTTCAGTGATCTCCCTGATACGCAGGCGGAGCGCGCTGTCGTCTGCCGCCACAGCACGGTAGCGGAAAGCGCTGCGGCTGATCCGTAGTGCAAAACAGATCTGCCGCTCGCTGGCCCCGTAACGTGCCTGCAAATCCCGGCCCCATTCACGCAGACACGCCAGCGTCAGTTCTTTTTTTCCAGCACATCCTGCAGCATGGACTTGTCGAGGCTCAGATCGGCTACCAGCTTCTTCAGCCTGAGATTCTCTTCCTCAAGCTGCCGCATGTGCTTCAGCTCAGAAGGGGAAATCCCGCCGTATTTTTTTCGCCGGGTGTAAAACGTGGCATCGGAGATACCCAGCTTACGGCAAACTTCGGGCACGCTCGTACCCGGTTCGGCCTGTTTCAGGGCAAAGACAATCTGCTCTTCGGTGAATCGTGACTTTTTCATCGGCACCACCTCCGTTCAGGGAAGTATTCATCATGCCGGAATTCTGTTTCTGAATGGAGCAGGATTTTGGGTCAGGGTCACAATCACGCAACAAGTACTGGCGAAGAAAAATGGGCAGTGAAAGTTGTATCTGCTTTAGCGAGACTGATTCACTGTCTGAAGAAAAGTTTCTTTATATTCTAAGGAGGTTGGAGCGGGCGAAGGGAATCGAACCCTCGTATAGAGCTTGGGAAGCTCTCGTTCTACCATTGAACTACGCCCGCTTTGAGGTGCGTTACGCATTATAGACTTTCAGCACTCGCTGGCAAGTGCCTTTGTGTCCAGGTGATGGTTTTTCAAGCACTTTTTAAATTAACACGACGGTTTTAGGTAACGCTGAGGGTCAATTGCTGTGGCCCGGTAGCGAATCTGAAAGTGCAAACGCACCGAATCCGCCCCAGTGCTGCCCATCGTGGCAATTTTCTGCCCGGCCTTCACTTTCTCTCCGGTATTAACCAGCATCGTGTCGGTGTGGGCATAGGCGGTGATGTACTCTTCGCTGTGTTTGATCATCACCAGATTGCCGTAGCCGCGCAGCTGGTTACCGACATAAACCACCGTTCCCGCGCCGGAAGAATAAATAGGCTGCCCGCGAGAGCCTGAGATATCAATGCCTTTATTGCCGCCGTCGCTGCTGGAGAACGGTTCAACAATGTTGCCCTTCGTCGGCCACAACCAGCAGCGTGCTCCCACCGGCGGCGGCGCCACCTTTGCTATGGTCGTGTTTTGCGAACGAGCTGGCGCAGTGGTGTTTTTGGCCATGGCGGTGTTTTTCGGCCGGCTTGCAGAGCCTGAGCCTTTGATCCGAATACGCTGGCCCACCTGGATAGTATAAGGCGCAGGGATCCCGTTCAGTCGGGCGAGGTCACCCACGCTGCTGCCGGTCATTCTGGAAATTTTTGAGAGCGTATCGCCGCGCTTAACGGTGTAAACCGCGCCGCTAAACGTGCCTTCGTTTCGGGTACTTTTGGCTGGTTTTGAGGAGGAGCAGGCCGTCAGCATCAGGCTCGTCATGATAATGAAAGCGGTGATGTGCCAGCGTTTTAAAATGCTTTCCTTGCGCAAACCAGGCCCCGGAAACGTTGATGAACTTGAGGAAAATCCCCCTCCTTACGGAGGGGAATGAGGGCGTTACTTAGTCGGACGCAGAGCCGGGAACAGGATAACGTCGCGGATGGTGTGGCTGTTGGTGAACAGCATAACCATGCGGTCGATACCGATACCCAGACCCGCCGTTGGCGGCAGACCGTGCTCCAGCGCGGTGACGTAGTCTTCGTCGAAGAACATCGCTTCGTCGTCGCCTGCCGCTTTCGCATCAACCTGGTCCTGGAAACGCTGCGCCTGGTCTTCCGCGTCATTCAGCTCGGAGAAGCCGTTGCCGATTTCACGGCCACCGATGAAGAACTCAAAGCGGTCAGTGATTTCCGGGTTTTCGTCGTTACGGCGCGCCAGGGGAGAGACTTCTGCCGGGTATTCGGTGATGAAGGTCGGCTGAATCAGGTGGCTTTCCGCAACCTCTTCGAAGATTTCGGTCACTACGCGGCCCAGGCCCCAGCTCTTCTCAACTTTGATACCGATACTTTCCGCGATGGCTTTCGCCGAGTCAAAGTTATCCAGATCGGCCAGGTCGGTTTCTGGACGGTGCTTTTTAATAGCTTCACGCATGGTGAGCTTTTCAAACGGTTTGCCGAAGTCGAAGGTCTCTTCGCCATACTGCACTTCGGTGGTGCCCAGCACGTCCTGAGCCAGAGTACGGAACAGGGATTCGGTCAACTCAATCAGATCTTTGTAGTCCGCGTAAGCCATATAGAGTTCCATCATGGTGAACTCTGGGTTATGGCGCGGGGAGATGCCTTCGTTACGGAAGTTACGGTTGATTTCGAAGACGCGGTCGAACCCACCCACCACCAGACGCTTCAGGTACAGCTCTGGCGCGATACGCAGGTACATGTCGATGTCCAACGCATTATGGTGCGTGATGAACGGACGAGCGGATGCGCCGCCAGGGATCACCTGCATCATTGGGGTTTCAACTTCCATAAAGTCGCGGCCCACCATGAACTGGCGGATGCCGGCCATGATTTTAGAGCGCACTTTAAAGGTATTGCGGGACTCTTCGTTAGCGATCAGGTCCAGATAACGCTGGCGATAGCGGGTTTCCTGATCGGCCAGGCCGTGGAATTTGTCCGGCAGCGGGCGCAGCGCTTTGGTCAGCAGACGCAGTTCGGTACAGTGAATGGACAGCTCGCCGGTTTTGGTTTTAAACAGCTTACCGCGCGCGCCCAGGATATCGCCCAGGTCCCACTTTTTGAACTGCTCGTTGTAGATGCCTTCCGCCAGGTCATCACGGGAGACATACAGCTGAATACGGCCGCCAACGTCTTGTAAGGTCACGAAGGACGCTTTACCCATGATACGGCGGGTCATCATACGACCAGCCACGCTTACCTCAACGCCGAGGTCTTCAAGCTCTTCGTTCTCTTTCGCATCGAAATCAGCGTGCAGTTGGTCTGAGGTGTGATCGCGGCGGAAATCGTTCGGGAATGGGATACCCTGCTCACGCAGAGCTACCAGCTTCTCACGGCGCGCTTTCAGTTCATTGTTAAGATCGGCTGCTGCGTCAACGCCCTGTGCTTGTTGTTCAGACATGTTGGTTCCTCATAACCCTGCTTTCAAACTTGCTTCGATAAATTTGTCCAGATCGCCGTCCAGCACAGCCTGCGTGTTGCGGGTTTCAACCCCGGTGCGCAGATCTTTAATGCGGGAGTCGTCGAGGACGTAAGAACGAATCTGGCTGCCCCAGCCGATATCCGATTTGTTGTCTTCCAGCGCCTGCTTCTCAGCATTCTTTTTCTGCATTTCCAGCTCGTACAGCTTCGCCTTCATCTGCTTCATCGCCTGGTCTTTGTTCTTGTGCTGAGAACGGTCATTCTGGCACTGGGTCACGGTGCCGGTTGGAATATGGGTAATACGTACCGCAGATTCCGTACGGTTAACGTGCTGACCACCCGCACCGGATGCGCGATAAACGTCAATGCGCAGGTCCGCCGGGTTGATGTCGATATCAATGTTGTCATCCACTTCCGGGTAAACAAACGCGGAGCTGAACGAGGTATGGCGGCGGCCACCGGAGTCAAACGGACTCTTACGCACCAGACGATGAACGCCGGTTTCGGTACGCAGCCAGCCAAAGGCATAATCGCCCTGAATGCGAATGGTCACGGACTTGATGCCCGCCACGTCGCCTTCGGACTCTTCAATAATTTCGGTTTTGAAACCGCGAGCTTCTGCCCAGCGCAAGTACATACGCTCCAGCATGCTCGCCCAGTCCTGCGCTTCCGTACCGCCTGAGCCTGCCTGAATATCGATGTAGCAGTCGGCGCTGTCGTACTCGCCAGAGAACATGCGGCGGAATTCAAGCTGCGCCAGTTTGGCGTCCAACACATCCAGCTCGGCAACGGCCTCGTTAAAGGTCTCTTCATCGTCGGCTTCTACCGCAAGCTCCAGCAGGCCGGAGACATCTTCCAGGCCCTGAGACATCTGATCTAACGTGTCGACGATGGCTTCCAATGAAGAACGTTCTTTCCCCAACGCCTGTGCGCGTTCAGGTTCGTTCCAGACATCGGGCTGTTCCAGCTCGGCGTTTACTTCTTCGAGGCGCTCTTTCTTGGCATCGTAGTCAAAGATACCCCCTAAGAACGTCGCTGCGCTCTGTGAGGTCCTGGATGCGGCTTTTTACCGGGTTAATTTCAAACATGCGTAATTTCTTATGTTGATTTCAGAAGACGAAATGCGGTCGTAAACCGGAAAGTTTACCGGATTTACGCCGCATTTTGTAGCATTCTCCCTGACATATAGCCAAGTAATTAACGCTGCAGCAGCGTCGAGAATGCGGGCTATATCGGCCAGAGATGATCGATTAAAAGCTGCACGCTGCGGTTGCCGCGGAACTCGTTCACGTCCAGCTTGTAGGCCAGCTCAACTTCGCGCACGCCGTTGTCCGGCCAGCGGGTGGTATCCACGTTGAAGGCGATACCGTCCAGCAGCGGACCGCCACCGACAGGCTCCACCATCACCTTCAGGTGACGCTCGCCCACCAGGCGCTGCTGGAGAATACGGAACTTGCCGTCAAACAGCGGCTCCGGGAACATTTGCCCCCACGGCCCGGCGTCTCTGAGCATCTCCGCCACTTCGAGCGTCATCTCCTGCGCGGACAGCTGACCGTCGGACCAGATTTCCCCCTGTAACAACGCCGGGTCCAGCCACTCACCGACCAGGTCGCCAAAACGCTGGCGAAACTCCTCAAAGCGAGCCTCTTCCAGCGACAAGCCTGCGGCCATGGCATGACCGCCGAACTTCAGCATCATGCCCGGATAAAGCGTATCCAGACGTTCTAAGGCATCACGCATGTGCAGCCCCTGAACTGAACGGCCGGACCCTTTAAGCGTGCCGTCTCCCGCAGGCGCGAACGCGATGACCGGGCGGTGGAAACGCTCTTTGATGCGCGAGGCCAGAATGCCGACCACGCCCTGGTGCCATTCCGGGTGATACATTGCCAGCCCGTAAGGCAGGGCTTCGCTACTGCGCTCCAGCTGTTCGCAAAGGGTCAGCGCTTCGACCTGCATGCCTTGTTCAATTTCTTTCCGCGTTTGGTTCAGCGCGTCCAGCTCGTTAGCCAGCATACGCGCTTCACCAATGTTTTCGCTGAGCAGCAGCGCCACGCCAACCGACATATCATCCAGTCGGCCTGCGGCGTTCAGGCGCGGCCCCAGCGCAAAGCCCAGATCGCTGGCGGCGATCTTTTGCGGCTCACGATTAGCCACTTCAAGCAGCGCGCGAATGCCGGGACGGCATTTCCCCGCGCGAATGCGGCTTAACCCTTGCCAGGTCAAAATGCGGTTGTTGGCATCCAGCGGCACAACGTCCGCCACGGTGCCCAGCGCGACTAAATCGAGCAGTTCTGCAAGATTCGGAATGGCCAGCCCACGCTGTTCGAACCAGCCGTTATCACGCAGATGCGTGCGCAGCGCCAGCATCAGATAAAACGCGACGCCGACACCAGCCAGGGATTTAGATGGAAATGCGCAGTCGGCGAGATTCGGGTTAATGATAGCTTCAGCAGCGGGAAGTGTTTCCCCTGGCAGGTGGTGATCGGTCACCAGCACCGGGATCCCCAGTGCATGGGCGCGCTCAACGCCCGCATGGGATGAGATGCCGTTGTCGACGGTCACGATCACCTGCGCACCGCGGGCATGGGCCTGATCGACCACTTCCGGGCTAAGCCCGTAACCATCCTCAAAGCGATTAGGCACCAGGTAGCCAATATTCTCAGCCCCCATGCTGCGCAGGGCCAGAACGCTTAGCGCGGTACTGGTTGCCCCATCGGCATCAAAATCGCCGACAACGATGATGCGCAAGCCTTCGCGAAAGGCGTTATAAAGCATGACCACGGCCCGATCGATGCCGCTGAGCTGCTGCCACGGCAGCATTCCTTTTACGCCGCGCTCCAGCTCTTGTTCGCCACGCACGCCCCGGCTGGCATACAGCCGCTGTAACAAAGGAGGCAGCGTAGCCGGAAGCGCCACCGAGCTGTCAACGACCCGGCGGCGGAGTTGCGTTTGCTGTTTCACCCGAAATTAACCACCCGCTTTCATTAACTGCTTGTGGGCATCCAGCATTTGTTTCATTTCTTTAGGCCCCTGATAACCCGGGATCATGCTGCCGTTGCTCAGCACGATCGCTGGCGTCCCCTGCACGCCAAACTGCACGCCCAGGTTGTAGTGGTTAGCCAGGTTAATGTCACAGCTTGCCGGTGCCACATCACCGCCCTTCATTGCGGCATCGAACGCTTTGTTACGGTCTTTCGCGCACCAGATAGACTTCATGTCGCTCTCGGCCTGGCTTTGCAGCCCCTGACGAGGGAATGCCAGATAACGCACGGTGATCCCCAGCGCGTTGTAGTCGCTCATCTCTTCATGAAGCTTGTGGCAGTAGCCGCAGGTGATGTCGGTGAACACCGTAATCACATGCTGCTCCTTCGGCGCTTTGTAGATAATCATCTCTTTTTCCAGCGCGTTCAGCTTGCCGATCAGCAGTTGGTTGGTCACGTTCACCGGCTGAGCGCCGCTCACGTCATACAGCGGCCCCTGAATCACATGTTTGCCGTCTTCGGTGATATAAAGTACGCCGCTATCGGTCAACACAGTTTTCATCCCGGCAACCGGTGCAGCCTGAATCTCTGCGCCCTGCACGCCCAGCTTCGCCAAAGATTGTTTAATAGCGGCGTCATCCGCGTGAGCAATACCGGAAACGGAAGCGGCCAGCAGCGAAAGCAGCCAAAAACCTTTTTTCATGAGGATTCCTTTATCTCTTGTAGCACTCACGCTCGAGGGTGGTGCTGTTGATGCAGCTGGCGTAAACGCGCCGTCGCTACATGTGTATAAATTTGTGTGGTGGACAAATCACTATGGCCCAGCAGCATCTGTACGACACGAAGATCCGCGCCATGGTTCAGCAGGTGCGTGGCAAAAGCGTGGCGTAGCACATGCGGAGACAGTTTTTCACTGTCGATACCGGCCAGCACGGCATAGTGCTTAATGCGGTGCCAGAAGGTTTGCCGCGTCATTTGCTGTGCGCGATTGCTGGGGAAAAGCACATCCAGAGACTGCCCGTTTAACAACTCCGGGCGGCCATACTTCAGGTACTCTTCAATCCAGTACACAGCCTCTTCGCCCAGCGGCACGAGACGCTCTTTGTTGCCTTTACCAATCACTCGCACCACGCCCTGCCGCAGGCTGATATCGCTCATTGTCAGCCCAACCAGCTCCGAGACGCGCAGCCCGGTTGCGTACAAGACTTCAAGCATGGCTTTATCGCGCAGTTCAATAGGCTGATCGACACACGGAGATTGCAACAGCCGTTCAACCTGAGCCTCGCTTAAATCCTTCGGCAAACGCTGGGGAAGTTTGGGCGATGAAAGCAGCGCACTGGGGTCGTCTTCCCGCATTTTTTCGCGATACAGGTACTGAAATAACCGCCGCATAGCGCTAAGCAACCGCGCGGAACTGGTGGCTTTATAACCGCCCTCGACGCGCTCCGCAAGCAGCGACTGGAGATCCGAAGCCTGAACGGTCAAAAAACTGAGTTGCTGACGCTGCAGCCACTCGGCCACCATAGTGAGATCGCGGCGATAAGAGCTGAGCGTATTTTCGGCCAGATTTCTTTCCAGCCACAGCGCATCCAGAAACTGTTCGATACGGATCTTATCCTGCTCCACGCTCCACTCCTGATTTGGCGAATTGTGTCCATTATGCATGATGGCGAATGGGATCTGGTACACTTGGCCATCTGCACGCGATTAAAATGAGTTGTTATTGCTATGAACATTGGTCTTTTTTACGGCTCCAGCACCTGCTACACCGAAATGGCCGCCGAAAAAATTCGCGACATTATTGGTCCTGAACTGGTGACGCTTCACAACCTGAAAGATGATGCCCCGGCCATGATGGAGCAGTATGACGTTCTGATCCTGGGCATACCGACCTGGGATTTTGGCGAACTGCAGGAAGACTGGGAAACCGTCTGGCCGCAGCTGGATGGCCTGAACCTGGAAGGCAAACTCGTGGCGCTTTACGGCATGGGCGATCAGCTTGGCTACGGTGAGTGGTTCCTGGATGCGTTAGGCATGCTGCACGACAAGCTGGCACCGCGCGGGGCACAGTTCATCGGCTACTGGCCAACAGAAGGCTATGAATTTACCAGCCCAAAACCGGTCATTGCCGACGGGCAGCTGTTTGTTGGCCTGGCGTTGGATGAAACCAACCAGTACGACCTGAGCGACGAACGCATTGAAACCTGGTGCGAGCAAATTCTTGGCGAAATGGCCGAACGCTTCGCTTAAATCTGCCCGCTTCCGCTCGCCTGCTGTTGCATCAGCAGGCGGCGTAGATCGCGCCATTCACCGATGTCCATGCTGTCAGCCGCCAGCCAAAGATGCTGGCAACGATGCTTTCCGGCACGACGCAGTCTTAGCATCGCCCCGCTGTCAATCATCCATGGATTTCCGACGATATCCCAGTCACGCCCCTGCCAACGCAGACGAAAATCCGTCAGCAGTTTAATTTCGCCCTGGCGAGCGTGAATGCGGCGCTGGCTGCGTACGCTGTCGAAAACCACAAGGGAAAGCAGCAGCATCCAGACCAGCGTGTAGCTCATCGGCCACGGCATTAGCAGCACGAATAGCGCCACCAGGCCGTGGAGAAGCAACGACATCCATTGCGCGCGCCAGGAAACCCGGAGATCAGATTGCCACAGGACCACGTTCTTTATTCCGTGTCTGAATCAGGGCAACCATACGCTGAAGCTCGGCATCTGCTGGTTTACCGTGATTCATCAACCAGTTAAACAGGTCTGGATCGTCAGACTCCAGCAGGCGAACAAACAGCTGTTTGTCGCTGTCGCTGAGCGTTTCGTATTCATGTTCGAAGAACGGCATAATCGAAATATCGAGCTCGCGCATTCCACGGCGGCATGCCCAGTGAATTCGGGCTTTATTATTGATATCCATGTGCACTTTCCTGCTTAGCCATCAAGTTGGGTACGGAGTTAGTGTAACGTGTTTTCGTCACCGGGATTACCTGAATGTTCCATTGTGCGCGCTTTCCCCACACAAACCCGTGTAACAGCACCGATTGCACAAGATTCCCCGAGGCAACACGCAAACGCACGAATGGCGTTATCAAACTGCTTGCATTGCCCTCTGGCTCTTTTACCATTGAGAAATTAAACCGTTGGATAACCCGGGATCTTTGTTATGGCTTTTAATCCGTTTCCTCCTCGCCAGCCCAGTGCCGCCGCCCGTCTACCGCTGACACTAATGACGCTCGACGACTGGGCTCTCGTGACTGCCGTAGGTGCAGACACTGAGAAATATCTTCAGGGCCAGGTGACTGCCGACGTCGCGAAACTTGACGCGGGCCAGCATCTGCTCTGCGCCCATTGCGATGCCAAAGGGAAGATGTGGAGTAACCTGCGTCTGTTCCATCGGGGCGAAGGCTTTGCGTTTATTGAACGCCGCAACCTGCGTGACGCCCAGCTTACAGAGCTGAAGAAATATTCCGTTTTCTCCAAAGTTACTTTCAATGCGGATGACGCCAGCGTCCTGTTAGGGCTGGCGGGTTTCCAGGCGCGTTCTGCGCTTGCAGCCATTTTCGAAACGCTGCCGGATGAAGAGACTCAGGTTGTTCAGCACGGCGCAACGACGCTGCTGTGGCTGAACCTGCCGGCGGAGCGCTTCCTGATTGTTACTGATGAAGAAACAGCTCAGACGTTAACCGAAAAACTCAGTGAAGAAGCACAGCGTAATGATAGCCAGCAGTGGCTGACGCTGGATATCGAGGGTGGATTGCCGGTCATTGATAGTGTAAACAGCGCTCAGTTTATTCCACAGGCAACAAACCTTCAGGCGCTGGGCGGTATCAGCTTTAAAAAAGGCTGCTACACCGGCCAGGAAATGGTTGCCCGAGCCAAGTTCCGCGGGGCAAATAAACGCGCACTCTGGCTGCTGGCCGGGAGCGCAAGCCGCGTGCCTGAAGCAGGCGAAGATCTTGAGTTGCAGATGGGTGAAAACTGGCGTCGTACCGGCACCGTGCTGGCCGCTTCACGATTGGAAGATGGCCGTCTTGTTGTGCAGGCGGTAATGAACAACGATCTTGAACCGAACAGCGTCTTGCGCGTGCGTGATGATGCAAACAGCAAGCTCTCACTGGCGCCACTGCCCTATTCTCTGGAAGAAAATTAATCGAACACTGAGCCTCGAAACCGGGGCTCAGTAATTTGATTTTGGCGAGTCAGACGCTTTAACGAATATAGAGATAAATCGCGAGGAAATGGCAGACGCTGCCGCCCAGCACAAACCCATGCCAAATGGCATGATTGTACGGAATACGTTTGCAGACGTAGAAAATCACCCCCAGCGAGTAAACAATACCGCCAATCGCCAGCAGCGTAACGCTGCCCGGTGCCAGTTTGACGACCATTTGGTAGATGACGACCAGCGACAGCCAGCCCATCAGCAGATAGGTCACCAGCGACAACACCTTAAACCGGTGTGCAATGGTGAGCTTAAACAGGATCCCCGCCAGCGCCAGGCTCCAGATAACAATCATCAGCCCCTTCGACAGCGGCGAGTTGAGCCCTACCAGCAAAAACGGGGTATACGTGCCGGCGATCAGCAGGTAAATGGCGCAGTGGTCGAATTTTTTAAGCCACCGCTTGGCCCGCTCATGTGGAATAGCGTGGTAAAGCGTTGAGGCGAGAAACAGCAGGATCATGCTGCCGCCGTAAAGACTGTAGCTGGTAATTGCCGTTGCGCTGGCATTGGCATCGACCGCCTGCACCAGCAACAACACCAGGCCAACAATACCGAACACCAACCCAATGCCGTGGCTAATGCTATTGGCTACTTCCTCTGCCAGAGAATATCCATGCGCGACAAGTGGTTTACGAGCCATCTGGCTCCTCCCGAGATAAAGAAGAATAACGCGGCGTTCCTAGCCTAACTGAGAATGATTCCAGTGAACACATGTAAGCTAAAATAAATATGTGAGCGTCTGTGACGACTCCCTTCGTCAGCCTGGAGGATTTCTTTTACAATCAAACGACAGCCAAAAAACAGGGAAAATACGATGCAACAGGCATTTGGTGAAATGAGTGCAGTTATCCATTTCCTGATGGAGATTGATAAGCTGAAGCTGGTTCAGCGTCGCACCAAAATCATCGGTCATGAAAGACATGAAAACTCTGCCGAGCACAGCTGGCACTTCGCTATGGCGGCAATGAGCCTCGCCCCCTGGGCCGAAAAAGAGGTGAATATTCAGCGCGTGATCCAAATGGCGCTGCTGCACGACATCGTAGAAATCGATGTTGGCGATGTGCTGGTTTATGACATTGCGGCCCGTGAAGCCATCGCCGAAAAAGAAGCGGCGGCGGCACGGCGTCTGTTTGGTTTGTTGCCTGCGCCGCAGGGGCCACAATTTCTGGCTTTGTGGCAAGAATATGAGGCAGGCACCACGCCCGACGCCCGCTTTGCCGGGGCGCTGGATCGCATTTTACCTATTCTGCTTAACCTGCATAACGAAGGGCAGAGCTGGCGAGAGAATAATATTTCCCTGCAGCAGGTATTAACTCGCAATGCGCAGGTGGGAGAAAGCTGGCCGGAATTGTGGCAACATGTCGAGCGTCAATTATATCGGGCGCACGAGAAAGGCTGGCTGCGTTAGTTCCAGCCATCCGTAAGCACCGTACCAGCAGGAAGAAAAAGTATGTTTACCCATGCGGCAATCGCCACCCTGAACGGCCTCGAAATGATGGTGTACAACTTTGTCATTAAAAACAAAGACAAAGTCATGTACATGACCATTCGAGAGCTGGCGGATGCCGCAGGAGTCTCCACCACGACCGTGTTGCGTTTTTGCCGCAAACTCAACTGTGAAGGGTATTCCGAGTTTCGCGTTCGTTTTAAATTATATCTGGAGCAAACGGAAATTCAGCCCGCTAATTTCGGCAGTAGCGAAATTATCAGTTTTTTTAAAAGTACCAATAATGAAGAATTCGATAATTTAATCGACCACGCCGTTGATATTATTTGCTCCTCCGAGCGTATTATTTTTGTTGGCGCGGGAACATCCGGTGCTTTAGCTAAATATGGTGCACGTTTTTTCTCAAACGTTGGTAAATTTAGCAACCATATTGATGATCCTTATTTTCCGGTCACCAATGATATGGCACGAAACGCGCTGGCTATTGTGCTTTCCGTTTCAGGTGAGACGGAGGAGATCCTGCGCTTTGCCAGCCAGTTCAGCCTTCACCACTGTAAAGTGATGTCTGTCACCAGCCATGAAAACTCATCGCTGGCTAAGTTAGCCGACTTTAATATTTCCTGGCATATTCCACCGGTACGTATTGCCGGAGTGTATGACATCACTACACAAATCCCCGTTATTTATATTCTTGAAACCATTGGCCGCCGCCTGGCAAAAAGAATGCTATAAAAAAACACCCTGTTTTTTGTTTGTGACAAATCACAATTCACGCTATTTGTTATATCGTGACAATCCCATTTCATTTGTTAGACTCCAAAGCAGAAAAAAAATACTTTCAGCGCGACGATGTGAACCTACGCACATTATTTTATGCGCTAACAATGAGATGAAAGAATATGAAACAACTTAAGTTACCGAAGGACTTTTTATGGGGCGGCGCGGTTGCCGCTCACCAGGTGGAAGGCGGCTGGAACAAAGACGGTAAAGGCCCAAGCATTTGTGACGTACTGACGGGCGGTGCCCATGGCGTCCCACGCGAGATTACTCAGCAGGTTGTGCCTGGTAAATACTACCCGAACCATGAAGCAATTGACTTTCATGGTCGCTATAAAGAAGACATCAAGCTGTTCGCCGAGATGGGCTTCAAGTGCTTCCGTACCTCCATTGCCTGGACCCGCATTTTCCCCAACGGCGACGAGCAGCAGCCTAACGAAGCTGGCCTGAAGTTCTACGACGATATGTTCGATGAGCTACTGAAATACAATATCGAGCCGGTCATCACCCTCTCCCACTTCGAAATGCCGCACCACCTGGTGACCGAATACGGCGGCTGGACCAACCGCAAAGTGGTCGATTTCTTTGTTCGTTTCGCCGAAGTCGTGTTCGAGCGTTACAAGAGCAAAGTGAAGTACTGGATGACCTTTAACGAAATCAATAACCAGCGTAACTGGCGCGCGCCGCTGTTCGGCTACTGCTGCTCCGGTGTGGTTTACACTGAGCATGACAACCCGGAAGAGGTGATGTACCAGGTGCTGCACCACCAGTTTGTGGCGAGCGCAATGGCGGTGAAGATCGGCCACCGCATCAACCCTGAGATGAAAATCGGCTGCATGCTCGCCATGGTGCCTCTGTACGCCTTCTCCTGTAAGCCTGAAGACCAAATGTTTGCGCAAGAATCAATGCGTGAACGCTATGTGTTTACCGACGTGCAGCTGCGTGGCTATTACCCGTCTTATGTACTGAACGAATGGGAACGCCGCGAGTTCAACATTAAAATGGAAGCCGGTGACGAGCAGATCCTGCGCGAAGGCGTCTGTGATTATCTCGGGTTCAGCTACTACATGACGAACGCCGTTCAGGCCGAAGGCGGCAGCGGCGATGCGCTTTCCGGCTTCCAGGGCAGCGTGCCAAACCCGCACGTCAAAGCCTCCGACTGGGGCTGGCAGATTGACCCGGTTGGCCTGCGCTACGCGCTGTGTGAACTGTATGAACGCTACCAGAAACCGCTGTTCATCGTAGAAAACGGCTTTGGCGCTTACGACAAAGTAGAGGCGGACGGCACCATCAACGATGACTACCGCATTGATTACCTGCGCGCTCACGTTGAAGAATTGAAAAAAGCTGTGACCTACGACGGTGTGGATCTGATGGGCTATACGCCATGGGGCTGCATCGACTGTGTGTCGTTTACCACCGGCCAGTACAGCAAGCGCTACGGCTTTATCTACGTCAACAAACACGACGACGGCACTGGAGATATGTCGCGCTCCCGCAAGAAGAGCTTCAACTGGTACAAAGAAGTGATCGCAAGCAATGGCGAGAATATCTAAACGATCACCACCTCCATAGGAGGTGGTTTAGCGTTGATAAGCAAAAGGCGCCCTCATGGCGCCTTTTTTATTTAAACGGGCAACCCAAACCGGAAGCAGGCCCCGCGCTTTGGCTGGTCCACCAGCGAAATGTCGCTGCCGTGCAGTTGCAGCATCTGGCGCACAATCATCAGTCCAAGCCCGCCAACCCTGAGCCGGGATTGATTCACAATCGAAGGCCGCACAAACAGCCCCTCTTTTAGCTCCTGCGGAATACCTGGCCCGCTGTCGCTGACCTGCACCATGACTTTATCCACCTCTTTCCACAGCCGGACTGAAATCATGCCTTTGTCCGGCGTATGGCGAATGGCGTTGTCCAACAGATTAGTCAACACGCGCTCGATCATGCTGACATCGGCTTCAATCAGCGGCAGTCCTGGCTGGATGTCAGCTAAAAGTTCAAGTTGGCGAGTTTGCGCCGGAAGCTCAAATTTCTGGAACACATCCTGCAGCAATTCGCTCAGGGAGAAGCTCTCTTTGTGTGGCTTCACCACCCCGTATTCCAGCCTGGCCAGTTCGAACAGCGACTGCGCCAGCGCCCCAACCTTCTGACTCTGGGCCAGCGCAATATCCAGATAGCGCTTTTTCTCCGCCTCGCTCAGCGTAGCCGACATGACCGAGAGGCTTTCCAGGTAACCATGCAGCGACGTTAGCGGCGTTCTCAGGTCATGGGAGATATTGGCGATAAACTCGCGCCGCAGCTGATCTTGCTGAGTCAGGCTATGCCACTGCTCGGAGATTCGCCCGGCCATAGCAATCACCCCGTGACGCAGTTGGGCCAGCTCATCCCCATCTCCTCCTGGATTTTGCGGCAGAGCCGCCATGGCCTGCATTTCGGCCATCCCTCCTGATTCCAGCGCCTTAACGTGCTGCGAAAGTTCGCGTAACGGGCGTGTGATCCAGCGAAACGCCAGGCCGCCCACCACCAACCCCAGCACGCAGACCAGGCTGAGCAGAAACAGGCTTAGCTTTAAAACGGCATCAAACTGAGCGCTGTTGGCAAGCTGATTGTAGGTTTCCCCCAGCAGCACCACATACAAATAGCCCTCCAGCTTGCCGTCTCGCATCATCGGCGCCACGCTAAACACTTTCTGCCCGTCAAGGCTGCGCGGGTCGTCTCCATAAAGCGGGAATTTGCCGCCGTTCAGCGCGGCCCGTAGCGGAGCGAGATCGACCTGATGGCGCTTAATATGCCCATCCGGGGCTGCATCACCAATGATATTGCCTTGTTTATCCAGCAGATAAACTTCCACGCTGGGGTTAACGGCCATCAGATGGTCGAACAGCGTGCGGACCGAGTCTTTGTTCAGCCCATCCTGCCCGAGCAGCGGGTAGCTCTGGTTGATGTGCTGCGCCAGGTCACCGGAGAGTTGCTGAATCACGGCCTGGCTGTATTGCGTGCTGGTACGCACCTGCAGCCAGCCCAAAAAGGCGCAGGCGGTCAGCAGCAACACGGCAAAAACCAGCGTCAGGCGGCGGGAAAGCGTAAGAATTCGCATAGGGTTACTCACGTATCAGGGCGGTAAACTTATAGCCTTTACCCCACACGGTGCGGATAAAATTCGGCTCCGCCGGGTTATCTTCAATCTTGATACGCAGCCGGTTGATGTGGGTGTTTACGGTGTGCTCATAGCCTTCGTGCTGGTAGCCCCAAACCTGGTTGAGCAGGTGCAGCCGCGAAAACACTTTGTCCGGGTTGCGGGCGAAAAAGTACAGCAAATCAAACTCACGCGGGGTGAGATCTATCGGCATCTGATTCAGCCGAACATCTCTGGCCAGCGGATCAATCGTAAGCGGGCCAAAAGTCAGCGTGCCGGCGTCTATCTTAAGGTTTTGGCTCATCGCCTCCTGACGGCGGAACAGCGCCTTCACGCGGGCGACCAGTTCGAGCATTGAAAACGGTTTCGCCAGGTAGTCGTCCGCGCCCAGCTCAAGCCCCAGCACGCGATGCGTTTCGCTGGAGCGAGCGCTGATCATAATAATCGGCGTGTACCGCGTCATGCTTCTGGCAAAGCGGCAAATCTCCAGGCCATCGACGCCGGGCAGCATCAGATCGAGAATCAGCGCATCCCAGCCGCCCTGCCTGAGCTTTTCCAGGCCGAGATTGCCGTCGGCGGCATGCACAATTTCAAAGCCTTCTTCCCGCAAATGCAGCTGCAGAAGCTCGGCGATATTTTCGTCGTCTTCTACGATCAGTATTTTTTTTGCCTGATTCACTTTGTCTGTCCCCACACGCTGGCATAGCCAAAGTTTACACAACTCGCGTCGGTTAAGTTGTCACATTTAATTTAACTTTGCGTGAGGCAATGGGGAACAAATCTGGCCAATACTCGCTGCATCGAATCACGAGGAAGCCGGACGATGGAAAGCTCAACGCTGCATACCGCCCCAACGCTCATTCACCCGCTATGGCTGAGGCTCTGCCACTGGCTGAATGCGCTGGCGATCCTGATTATGGTCACCAGCGGCTGGCGCATTTATAACGCCTCTCCGCTGTTTCATTTCCAGTTTGCCAACGAACTGACACTCGGCGGCTGGCTGGGTGGCGCGCTGCAGTGGCACTTCGCCGGGATGTGGCTGTTTGCGGTCAACGGCGTGATTTATCTGCTGTGCAATCTCTTCAGCGGCCGCTTTAAGCAGAAATACTGGCCCTTATCGCCTCGCGAATTCTTCCAGGACGCCTTTGCGGCGCTGCGGGGGAAATTAGCCCACGCTGACCTGAGCCATTACAACATGGTGCAAAAGGCGGCCTATCTGTTTGTTATCGCCGATAGCCTGCTACTGGTTATTTCCGGCCTCGTCGTGTGGAAATCCGTGCAGTTTGCCCTGCTGCAAGAATTGCTTGGCGGCTATGACACAGCGAGGTTTATCCACTTTTATGCCATGTCCGCCCTGGTCGGTTTCGTGGTGATTCATCTGCTGATGGTGGCGCTGGTGCCCCGCACGTTGCTCGCCATGCTCCGTGGCCGCTGAGGAAGAAACATGAGCGATAAAAACGAAATCATTAAAGAAGCGACGCAGCTGATTAATAAGCAGCTCACGCAGGAAGGCCGCCGTCGTTTTTTAAAGCAGAGCTTAACGCTCGGCGGCATCGCGATGCTCACCGGCTGCGATATCAGCGATAACGCCACGGTTGAAAGTTCGCTCAGCAAGATTTCACGTTTTAACGACCGCATTCAGGCCTGGCTGTTTAACGGCAGCCAACTGGCACCGGTTTACCCGGAAAGCATGATCGACGCTAACTTCCCGTTTAACGCCTTTTACGGCGAGGACGAAGCGCCGGACATCAACGGCGACAGCTACCGCCTGGAGCTTGCCGGGCTAATTACCGACAAGCGCCCGTGGACGCTGACACAGCTGCACCAGATGGCGCAGGTCAGCCAGGTGACCCGCCATATCTGCGTCGAAGGCTGGAGCGCCATCGGCAAATGGGGCGGCGTCCCTTTTGCCCTGTTCCTGAAAGGGATTGGCGCCGACCTGCGAGCCAAATACGTCAGCTTTAAATGCGCGGATGACTACTACACCAGCATTGATATGGCCACCGCGCTGCATCCACAAACGCTGATTGCTTTAACCTGGGATGGCAAAGTCCTGCCGCGCAAATATGGCTACCCGATGAAACTGCGTATCCCTACCAAACTCGGCTACAAGAACCCGAAGCATATTCAGGTCATTGAAGTCACCAATCGCTACCCCGGCGGCTACTGGGAAGACCAGGGCTATAACTGGTTCGGTGGTAGTTAACTCTCTGTCTCACTGCAAAATCAAGGAAATACATCATGAAAAAGATCTACGCTGCCCTGCTGTGCTCCACCATGCTGTTCGGTATCGCCGGGGCTAACGCTGCCGACTCGATGAGCAAGGATTCCATGGCCAAAGACGGCATGGGCAAAATGACCCACACCTGTAAAGACGGCATGAACAAAGACGGCATGAAGAAAGATTGCATGTCCAAAGATGGCATGAAGAAAGACGGGATGAGCAAAGACCCTATGGGCAAAGACAGCATGGCCAAAGACGGTATGGCGAAAGACAGCATGAGCAAGCAATAAGCCTGACGCTACGCCAGTCTCACCCTCTTCTGGCGTAGCGAACTCATTTCCCACCTGCCGCATCAATAAAGGTGCCGGTCACGTAAGATGCCTTTTCGCTCAGCAGCCATAGAATGGCCTCCGCGATCTCTTCCGGCTGACCGCCGCGCTGCATCGGCAATGCCGTTTTCACCCGATCAACTCTCCCCGCTTCTCCACCGGAAGCATGCATTTCGGTATAAATAAAACCGGGCCGCACGCCGTTCACGCGGATCCCCTGCGCGGCAACCTCTACCGCCAGCCCGGTGGTCAACGTATCGACGGCTCCTTTGGACGCGGCATAGTCAACATATTCCCCAGCAGCGCCTAAGCGGGACGCGGCAGAAGAGACATTCACAATGGCTCCACCTTCCCCACCGTGATGCCATGCCATGCGCTTCACCGCTTCCCGGCAGCAGAGAAAATATCCGGTAACGTTTGTCGTCAGCACGCGATTGATACGTTCCGCCGTAAGGTTTTCAATGGTCGATTGCTGGAACAAGATGCCGGCGTTATTCACCAGGGCGGTCAGCGGCCCAAATGCGTTATCGATTTCGGCGAACATCGCCATCACCTGCAGCTCATCGGCAATATCCGCCCGCAGCGCCAGCGCTTCTCCGCCCTGGGCAATGATCGTCTTGACCACTTCATCCGCAGCCTGCTTATTGCGGAGGTAGTTCACCACCACTTTATAACCATGCTGAGCCAGCAAAAGCGAGGTTGCTTTACCCATTCCCCGGCTGCCGCCGGTAACCAAAGCTATCTTCATGCGACTCTCCAGAAACAAGAAAGGGCACCGAAGTGCCCTTAAGGTTGATGACAAAGAGGAAAAAAGCGTGGTTTTTTCCTCTTTGTGATTATCAGCCGAAAATCAATAAATTGATTTTCCTTATTTTTTTGACGAATCGTCTAGCATTTCTACTATCACCAGAGGATTGTCAGCAGTCTTTAGGGCACCGAAGTGCCCTTGATTCAATCTGTAAAAACTATTCGTACTCGCTCATCGGCACGCAGGAGCAGAACAGATTACGGTCGCCGTAAACGTCGTCAAGGCGCTTCACGGTTGGCCAGTATTTATTGTTGAGACCTGCCGGGAAGACCGCCAGTTCACGGGTGTACGGGTGCGCCCACTCGGCAACAATTTCATCCTGAGTGTGCGGCGCGTTCACCAGCGGGTTGTCTTCCAGCGGCCATTCGCCTGCAACGACGCGGTCGATTTCGCTGCGGATGGACAGCATTGCATTAATAAAGCGGTCCAGCTCCACTTTGCTTTCGGATTCGGTTGGCTCAACCATCAGCGTGCCCGCTACCGGGAACGACATGGTTGGCGCGTGGAAGCCGAAGTCGATCAAGCGCTTGGCGATATCCAGCTCGCTGATGCCGGTTTCTTCTTTCAGCGGACGAATATCCAGAATACATTCGTGAGCCACACGGCCATTCGCGCCGGTGTAGAGCACCGGATACGCGGATTTCAGGCGAGTCGCGATGTAGTTGGCGTTCAGAATCGCTACGGAGCTGGCTTTCTTCAGGCCGTCCGCGCCCATCATGCGGATGTACATCCAGCTGATTGGCAGAATAGAGGCGCTGCCAAACGGGGCGGCGGAAACCGCGCCTTGCTGGGTCAGCATCTCTTCAATCTGCACCACGCTGTGGCCCGGTACAAACGGAGCCAGATGCGCTTTCACGCCGATTGGGCCCATGCCCGGGCCGCCGCCGCCGTGCGGAATGCAGAAGGTTTTGTGCAGGTTGAGGTGTGAAACGTCAGCGCCGATATACCCCGGCGTGGTGATCCCCACCTGGGCGTTCATATTGGCGCCGTCCAGGTAAACCTGGCCCCCAAACTGATGCACGATCTGGCACACTTCGCGGATCGTTTCTTCGTACACGCCATGAGTGGACGGGTAAGTCACCATGATGCAGGAGAGCGCTTCGCCCGCCTGTTCGGCTTTAACACGCAGATCCTGCAGATCGATGTTGCCTTGTTTATCACAAGCCACGACGATCACTTCCATACCCGCCATTTGCGCCGAAGCCGGGTTGGTACCGTGCGCAGAGCTTGGGATCAGGCAGATGTTGCGGCTGCCTTCGTTGCGGCTTTCGTGGTAGCGGCGGATAGCCAGCAGGCCAGCGTATTCGCCCTGGGCGCCGGAGTTCGGCTGCATGCACAGCGCGTCGTAGCCGGTCAGTTTCACCAGCCAGTCGGACAGCTGGGCGATCATCTGGTGGTAGCCTTCGGCCTGGTTTGCCGGGCAGAACGGGTGCAGCTCGGCAAATTCCGGCCAGGTGATCGGGATCATTTCGGCCGCAGCGTTCAGCTTCATGGTGCAGGAGCCGAGCGGGATCATCGCCTGGTTGAGCGCCAGATCTTTACGCTCCAGAGAGTGCATGTAGCGCATCATCTCGGTTTCGCTGTGGTAGCGATTAAAGACCGGGTGGGTCAGGATCTCGTCATCGCGCAGCATCGGAGCCGGAATGGACTGGCTGTCGTTGGCAACGTCACGATCCAGCTTGTCGATATCCAGGCCGTGAGCATCGCCCAGCAGCACGTCGAACAGAGCAACAACATCTTCACGGGTGGTGGCTTCATCAAGAGTGATGCCTACCGCGTTCAGGATGTCGCTACGCAGGTTAATTTCACGCGCTTCGGCACGCGCCAGCACGGCGGCTTTATCAGCCACTTCAACACAAAGGGTGTCGAACCAGTGTTTGTGGCGCAGAACCAGCCCTTTCTGCTGCAGGCCGGCGGCCAGAATGTCGGTCAGGCGGTGGATGCGGCCTGCAATGCGTTTCAGGCCAGCCGGGCCGTGGAAGACCGCATACAGGCTGGCAATGTTCGCCAACAGCACCTGGGAAGTACAGATGTTGGAGTTCGCCTTCTCGCGGCGGATGTGCTGCTCGCGGGTTTGCATCGCCATGCGCAGCGCGGTGCGGCCAGCGGCATCGCGGGAAACGCCGATAATACGGCCTGGCATGGAACGTTTAAATTCATCGCGAGCGCCGAAGAACGCCGCGTGCGGGCCGCCGTAGCCCATTGGGACACCGAAGCGCTGGGCAGAGCCGAAGACAATGTCCGCACCCTGTTTGCCCGGCGCGGTCAGCATCACCAGCGTCATGAAATCTGCGGCTACGCTGACCACAACTTTACGCTGTTTCAGCTCGGCAATCAGAGCCGTGTAATCATGCACTTCGCCGGTGGTGCCCACCTGCTGAAGCAGCACGCCGAACACATCCTGATGGTCCAGCACTTTCGCAGCATCATCGACAATGACGTCAAAACCGAAGGTTTCCGCGCGGGTACGCACCACGTCCAGCGTTTGTGGATGAACGTCAGAGGCCACGAAGAAACGGTTAGCGTTTTTCAGCTTGCTGACGCGCTTAGCCATTGCCATAGCTTCGGCTGCCGCGGTAGCTTCATCAAGCAGAGAAGCGGAAGCGATATCCATGCCGGTCAGGTCAAGCGTGACCTGCTGGAAGTTCAGCAGCGCTTCAAGACGCCCCTGGGAAACTTCAGGCTGGTAAGGCGTGTAGGCGGTGTACCAGCCTGGGTTTTCCAGCATGTTACGCAGAATCACCGGCGGCGTTTGTACCGCGGTGTAACCCATGCCAATGTAATTTTTGAAGCGTTTATTGCGGCTGGCAATGCCTTTTAACTCTGCCAGGGCCGCAAACTCGGTCGCCGCGGCGCCAATCTGAGGCGGCTCAGCAAGCTGAATATCCTGCGGGACAATGCTGGCGATCAGGTCGGGGAGCGTCTTCGCGCCGACGGTCTCCAGCATCTCTTGCTGCTGCTGCGCGTCCGGGCCAATGTGACGGTCGATAAACGCTTCGTGATTCTCTAACTGACGTAAAGACTGGGTCATGAGCGGTGATTCCTGAAATGGTTTCCCCTCCCCGCAAGGGAGAGGGGTTTAAAAATTACTCGTCTTCTAACAGTGCTTCATAGGCAGAAGCATCCAGCAGCGCAGCAACCTGTGCTTCGTCGCTGGCTTTAATTTTGAAGATCCAGCCTTCGCCATAAGGCTCGCTGTTGACCAGTTCCGGGCTGTCGCTCAGCGCGTCGTTGACCGCAACGATTTCACCGCTGATTGGCGCGTAGATGTCAGAAGCCGCTTTCACGGATTCAGCAACGGCACAATCATCACCGGCAGAAACGGTGGCGCCCACTTCAGGCAGGTCAACAAATACCATGTCGCCCAGCAGTTCCTGCGCGTGTTCGGTGATGCCCACGGTGTAGCTGCCGTCAGCTTCTTTACGCAGCCATTCGTGCTCTTTGCTGTATTTCAGTTCGTTCGGCACATTGCTCATTGTTTTCTCCTGATACCAGATTTCAAAATTTAAAGCGCGACCGGCTTACCGGCGCGAACAAAAATAGGTTTGGTGACTTTGACCGGCATTTCGCGGTTGCGGATCTGCACGATCGCCGTTTCACCGATACCCGCCGGGACGCGAGCCAGCGCAATGCTGTAGCCGAGCGTTGGCGAGAAGGTGCCGCTGGTGATTGCCCCTTCGTGCGTATTGCCCTGCGCGTCGGTAAACCGTACCGGCAGCTCATTACGTAATACGCCTTTTTCGGTCATGATCAAGCCAACCAGCTCTTCGGTGCCGTTCGCACGCTGTGCTTCCAGCGCTTCGCGGCCGATAAAGGCACGATCTTCTGGCTGCCACGCGATGGTCCAGCCCATGTTCGCGGCTAGTGGAGAAACGCCTTCGTCCATGTCCTGGCCGTAAAGGTTCATGCCAGCTTCAAGACGCAGCGTGTCGCGAGCGCCCAAGCCGCAAGGCTTAACGCCCGCCTCAACCAGCTGCGCCCAGAATCCCGCGGCCTTGTCGTTCGGCATTGCAATTTCATAGCCCGCTTCGCCGGTGTAGCCGGTGGTGGCAATAAACAAATCACCGGACTGCACGCCAAAGAACGGTTTCATGCCTTCAACGGCTTTACGCTGCGCTTCGCTAAACAGCGTGGCGGCTTTGGCTTTCGCATTCGGCCCCTGAACAGCAATCAGCGCCAGGTCGTCACGCACGGTGACGGACACGCCAAACGGTTCAGCGTGCTGGTTGATCCAGGCAAGGTCTTTTTCACGAGTAGCGGAGTTAACAACGAGGCGGAAATAGTCTTCAGTGAGGAAATAGATAATCAGGTCGTCAATCACGCCGCCGGAAGCATTGAGCATGGCAGTGTAAAGCGCTTTGCCCGGCTGGGTGAGTTTGGCGACGTCGTTGGCGACTAAGTAACGCAGAAACTCGCGGGTACGGCTGCCGTGCAGATCGACGATGGTCATGTGCGACACGTCGAACATACCGGCGTCGGTGCGTACGGCGTGGTGCTCATCAATTTGCGAGCCGTAGTGCAGCGGCATCATCCAGCCGTGGAAATCAACCATGCGGGCACCGCAGAGCGTGTGCTGTTCAAATAAGGGGGTCTGTTGAGTCATCTTTTCCTCTTTAACCATCTGGTGGCAAGGCGGATTTGGCTTTGCCAACCGTCAGACGAAACCCGGCATCGCCACCGTTCCCCGATAGCGACGCAAACGTTACCTTTGACCTGAACTTACCACCGAACGGGGACGTAAACCATAAGCGAAAAACGGTCATTGCATTAGCTTATGACCAAAATGGGAGAGGAAGTGTGCAGAGTAATTGACTGTAAAAATGCGATTCACTCCACATTAACAGCAGGTATTTAGTGTCGAATTTAGCACTGGCTAACATTTACGACCATTTCAGAAACAAATTGACTACATCGCATAATTTGTAAGATTAGAAAATGTAATCCGAGATTTGTCCTGAGATTAGAATATTTCAAACGAGGGAGCAGATACCCTTCCCGGTCATCGGGAAGGGAAATGTGACGGGGTTATCACTATGGATTCCATCAGGTGGGTGAGTACTGCTCACCCCCGTGTAGCGCGAAGTATGACGAGTATTTATTGCAGCCAGGATGGCAGATCTTGCAACCCCATCGCCTGGCGAACCAGTTGAGGTTTAACTCCCGGCAGCGTATCGGCAAGCTTCAGGCCAATATCTCTGAGGAGTTTTTTCGCCGGGTTGCTGCCGGCGAACAAATCGCGGAAGCCTTGCATACTGGCCAGCATCACCGCCGCGCTGTGCTTGCGGCTGCGCTCATAGCGACGCAGGTAGAGATGCTGCCCAAAATCTTTGCCTTCGCGATGCAGGCGGCGAATTTCCGCAATCAATTCCGCGGCATCCATAAAACCGAGGTTGACGCCCTGCCCGGCCAGTGGGTGAATGGTATGGGCGGCATCGCCCACCAGCGCCAGACGATGGCCGGCAAAGCTGCGGGCGTAGCGGCCCGTCAGCGGGAAGGTGCGGCGCTCGCTTTCAACAGAACACAGGCCGAGACGCATGTTAAACGCAACGGAAAGCGCCTGGTTAAACGCTTCATCGTCGGCCTGCTGCATACGAGCCGCTTCTTCCGGCGGCAGCGACCAGACAATAGAACAAAGATGTGGGTCAGAAAGCGGCAGAAATGCCAGAATGCCTTCGCCGTGGAACACCTGACGTGCGACGGCCTGATGCGGCTCGGCGGTGCGAATCGTCGCTACCAGCGCATGATGGTTATAGTCCCAGAACGTCAGCGGGATATCGGCTTTGTCCCGCAGCCAGGAGTTGGCGCCATCTGCGCCCACCACCAGCCTTGCAGTTAGCATTGTGCCGTCTTTCAGGGTCAGGAAAGCGTCGTTTTCACCCCAGGCGACCTGGTGAATGTCCACGGGGGCCATCAGGCTGATGTCGCTGCATTGCTCCGCACGTTGCCACAGCGCCTGGTGGATCACCGAGTTTTCGATGATGTGCCCCAGGTGGCTAAAACCGAAGCTCTTATCATCAAAGGCGATTTGCCCGAAGCTGTCTCGCTCCCAGACTTCCATCCCGTGATAGCTGCTGGCTCGCTCGCTGATTTTTGGCCACGCGCCCAAATGCGTCAGCAGCTTTTCGCTCGCCGCATTGATAGCCGAAACGCGCAGTTCCGGGGCAGCGTCAGGCCCCAGCGGCTGGGGAAGATGACTTTCAATGACCGCAACGCGCAGGCCGCTGCCCTGAAGTCCGCAGGCCACCGCCAGCCCCACCATGCCGCCGCCGACAATCGCCACATCTACGCTTTGCAAATTGACTCTCCTTTAACGCGCCACCCAACCCAGGGTGCGCTGAGCCAGCACGTCTCGTGCCGGAGTAAAATGTTCCATCGCCATCAGGCCAAGGTTACGGCCCGCCACTAGCGGTGCCCAGCGGTTAGCAAACAGCTGAACCAGCCCGTCAGTGACGCCAATAGTTGCCGCTTTATCTGCGGCACGGCGCTGCTGATAAGCGGCCAGAACCGGGAAGCTGCCGACATCCGTGCCTGCAGCGTGCGCCTCTGCCAACCCTTCAGCCAGCGACATAACGTCGCGCAGGCCAAGGTTGAACCCCTGCCCGGCTATCGGATGCAGCGTTTGCGCGGCATTGCCTACCAGCGCCAGGCGATGGGATACGGTCTGAGAAGCCTGTTGTAACGCCAGAGGATAATGATGACGAATGCCTGCATGGGTAATTCGCCCCAGCCGCCAGCCAAAGGCACGCTGAAGCTGCTGACAAAACGCTGCTTCGCTCCAGCTTTCAACCTCGTCACGGGCATCCAGCGCATGGCACCAGACCAGCGAGCAGCGCCCGTCGGACATAGGCAGCATGGCGATTGGCCCGAATTCGGTAAAGCGCTCAAATGCCCGGCCATGATGGGGTTCAGAAGTAGTGACGTTGGCAATCACGGCGATCTGCTGGTAGCTCTGCGGCTGCCAGGTGATGCCGCACTGCGCCGCCAGCTTAGAACGGGTGCCATCCGCGGCAACCAAAACGTTGCCCTGCAGCTCAACGCCGTTATCCAGCACAACCTGCACGCTATGCTCATGCCGGGTAAACGACGAAACGCGCTGCGGGCAGTGCAGCGTTACGCCAGGCGCTTTACGCAGCAGGCTAAAAAGACGCAGCCCGACGTCGTGCAGCTCCACAACCTGCCCAAGCGCATCAATCTGGTAATCCTCAGCTTCAAGGGTGACGAAGCCGGCGTGGCCTTTGTCGCTGACGTGCACGGTTTTAATTGCCGTGGCGCAGTCGACGAGCGCAGACCATACGCCAATGCGGGCCAACTGCTGCCGGGTGCCCTGGGCGAGCGCGATGGCTCTGGCATCAAACCCCGGATGAGCGGCTGAGTCCGGGGCAATCGCCTCGATGAGGTGCACCGGCAATTTCCCCTGGGTGAGGGTCGATATGGCTAATGCCAGCGTCGCCCCCGCCATCCCGCCGCCAACAATGATGACGCTCATGGCTGACGCGCCGCTGCCATCAGCGCTTCGATATCGTCTGCCGACTTCACCACGCTGGCGGTCAAGTTCTCGTTGCCGTCTTTGGTGATCACAATGTCGTCTTCAATGCGGATGCCAATGCCACGATACTGCGCGGGCACGTCCGCATCCGGAGCAATATAAAGCCCAGGTTCGACGGTGATGACCATACCCGGCTCCAGCACGCGTGACCTGTCCTGCCCGTAAGCGCCCACGTCGTGCACGTCCAGCCCCAGCCAGTGGCTCAGGCCATGCATAAAGAACGCGCGGTGGGCGTTATTGGCGATCAGATGATCGATATCGCCTTTCAGAATACCGAGCTTCACCAGCCCCTTAACCATGATGCGCACCACTTCCGTCGTCACTTCCTGCATGGACGTGCCCGGCCGGTAGAGTTTTAGCGAGGTTTCGAGCGATTCCAGCACGATGTCGTAAATTTCACGCTGCGCTGGGCTGAATTTGCCGTTAACAGGGAAAGTGCGCGTGATGTCTCCGGCGTAGCTTTGGTATTCACATCCGGCGTCTATCAGCACCAGATCTCCGTCGCGCAGTTCACTTTCGTTTTCGGTGTAATGCAGAATGCAACCGTTCTCACCGCCGCCCACAATAGTGGTGTACGAAGGATAACGCGCGCCGTGGCGAGTAAACTCGTGGTGAATTTCACCCTCGAGCTGATATTCAAACATTCCCGGGCGGCAGGCCTGCATGGCACGAGTATGCGCCAGCGCGGAAATCTCGCCGGCACGACGCATAACGGTAATCTCTTCTTCGGATTTGAAGAGGCGTAGTTCGTGTACCGTCGGGCGCCAGTCGGTCAGGGTTACGGGCGCAGCGAGATTTTGACGCGAACCACGACGCAACTTATCCAGCGCGGCAAAAACGATGTTATCCGCATATTCGTACTCGCCCTGAGCGTGGTAAACCGCATCCAGACCGTTTAGCAGGAGATGTAATTGCTCACCGATTTCGCTGAAGGCCAGCGCGCGATCCACCCCTAACTTCTGCGGGGCAGCGTCCTGGCCAAGCCTGCGGCCAAACCAAATTTCTGCACTTTTATCCCGCACGCGGTTGAACAGCACGCTGTGATTATGCGACTCATCGCTTTTAATGAGCACCAGCACGGCTTCCGGCTCGTTAAAGCCGGTGAAGTACCAAAAATCGCTGCTCTGCCTATAAGGGTATTCGCTGTCGGCATTGCGGGTCGCTTCCGGGGCCGCGAAAATTAACGCAGCGCTGCCGGGCACCATTTTCGCCAGTAGCGCCTGGCGGCGGCGAAGAAATTCCTGCTGGGTCATCACATCTCCTGATTTTTTGATCGTTAGTGGAGCGTAGGTTTGCGTACCTCTGGCGCGGTCGGTGCCGCGTGAGTAAAGGTGTCGTGGCACAGCAGCGCAGCAACACGCACATACTCAATGATCTCTTCGAGCGACATCTCCAGCTCTTCCTGGTCTTCGTCCTCGTCGTAACCCAGTTGGGCAATATTACGCAGATCGTCAATGGCTTCGCCGGTTTCACCGGTGACTTTGTCGAGCTTGCTCTGCATGACGCCGAGGCCCAGCAGGAAGTGGTTTACCCAGCCGGAAAGCGCATCGGCGCGATCGAAAACGGAGACATCATCCCCGTCCGGCAGGTAAAGCTGGAACAGGAAGCCTTCGTCTTCCAGCGCATCGCCAATGGCGCCGTGCATCTGGCGCAGCGGATCTGCGAGGTTCAGGCTAAAGGCCAGGCCTTCGTTAGTCAGGTCATGCAGCAGCGTTTGCCAGCTGGTGTCTTTGTTACCACCGCACAGCATGCCGCTGATCAAGCCGTGCATTTCTGCAGGCGTCAGACCCACACCCTGTTGGTTCAAAAGTTGGCCGACTAAGTCGTAGTCCGGCATTGCGTTCTGTATTGACATGCGCATTCGTCATCGTTGGCAGGAATAGTGTGTGTTATGCTACCACCAGGACCCCCGCAGATACCAGAAAAGGGCTTGTATCTTGATATCGGGATAGCTATAGTGGCGCCCCTTCCGCTACCGGGGCCGGTAGCGTAAGGCAGGCGAGTAAACAGCAGGAAGGTGGCATGTCTGCACAACCAGTCGATATTCAAATTTTCGGTCGTTCATTGCGCGTGAATTGTCCGCCTGAACAACAGGATGCGCTGAATCAGGCTGCGGAAGAGCTGAATCAGCGGTTGCAAGATTTAAAAGTTCGCACTAGAGCCACAAATACCGAGCAGCTGGTGTTCATCGCAGCACTTAACATTTGCTACGAACTGGCTCAGGAAAAGTCGAAAACCCGTGACTACGCCGCCAATATGGAAGAGCGTATTCGGATGCTACAGCAGACCATCGAACAAGCATTGCTTGAGCAAGGTCGCATTGCAGACCGACAGGGTCCAAAGTTTGAATAACACTTCGCAGTTGACTGTGGTAGAGTAACTTCGAAGACAAAATTTCTCTGAGATGTTTGCAAGCGGGCCAGTCCCCTGAGCCGATATTTCATACCACAAGAGTGTGGCGCTCCGCGGTTGGTGAGCATGCTCGGTCCGTCCGAGAAGCCTTAAAACCATGACGACACACTCACCTTGAACCAAGGGTTCAAGGGTTACAGCCTGCGGCGGCATCTCGGAGATTCCCTCTTTACTACCCGGCCATCATGACGCATACCCCGTTAACCTCAACGCTTCGTCAGGACATTCGCCAAACGATTCGGCAGCGACGCCGGTCGCTCACTCCCCCAGAACAACAAACCTTTGCCCTACAGGCTGCTGAACGCATGCTGGCGTTTGAGCCGGTCATTCGTGCTCAGACCGTAGCGTTGTTTCTCTCGTTCGACGGGGAACTGAATACCACTCCGCTGATTCAGGCTTTATGGCGGGCAGGCAAAAACGTTTATCTCCCGGTGCTTCATCCTTTTAGCCCCGGCAACCTGCTGTTTTTACGCTACACGCCGCAAAGTCACCTGGTCACCAATCGCCTGAAAATTCTTGAGCCTAAGCTGGATGTTCGCGACGTGCTACCGCTGAATAAGCTGGATGTACTGGTCACGCCGCTGGTTGCCTTCGATGAAACAGGCCAGCGTCTGGGGATGGGCGGCGGGTTTTACGACAGAACGCTGCAGCACTGGCAGCAGCACGGTTTCTACCCGGTTGGCCTGGCGCATGATTGCCAGCAGGTGGAGACGTTGCCGGTAGAACAGTGGGATATTCCTTTGCCTGCCGTGGTGACGCCATCGCGCCTTTGGCAGTGGTGATGCCACTTCCCCCTTCGGGGAAGAGGCCATGGTCAGATCAGTACAGCAGACGGGCGCGGATGGTGCCCGGAATCGCTTTCATTGACTTCAGCGCTTTCTCAGCCACATCTTCCGGCGCATCAATATCAATTACTACGTAACCCATGTGCGGCGTGGTCTGCAGGAACTGAGCGGCAATGTTGATACCCTGCTCAGCAAAGATCTGGTTAAGCGCGGTCAGAATGCCAGGGCGGTTCTCATGAATGTGCAGCAGGCGGCTGCTGGTGCCCCCGTGCAGCGGCAGAGAAACTTCCGGGAAGTTAACCGCAGACAACGTAGAGCCGTTATCCGAGTATTTCGCCAGTTTGCCCGCCACTTCCAGGCCGATGTTTTCCTGCGCTTCCTGAGTTGAGCCGCCGATGTGCGGGGTCAGGATCACGTTATCAAATTCGCACAGCGGAGAGTTAAACGGATCGCTGTTGGTGGCCGGTTCGGTCGGGAAGACGTCGATAGCCGCACCAGACAGATGCTTGCTGGAAAGCGCACCGCACAGAGCAGGAATATCTACCACCGTACCGCGAGAGGCGTTGATCAGCAGAGAGCCCGGCTTCATCAAGGCCAGCTCGTTCGCGCCAATCATGTTTTTGGTGGAGGCGTTTTCCGGCACGTGCAGACTAACCACATCGCTCATATTCAGCAGGTCGGAGAGATGCTGAACCTGAGTCGCGTTGCCCAGCGGCAGCTTGTTTTCGATATCGTAGAAGTAGACGTGCATCCCCAGGGATTCAGCCAAAATCCCCAGCTGCGTACCGATGTGGCCGTAGCCAATGATGCCCAGCTTTTTACCACGGGCCTCAAAAGAGCCTACCGCCAGCTTGTTCCACACGCCACGGTGCGCTTTGGCGTTAGCTTCAGGAATGCCACGCAGCAACAGCAGCAATTCACCAATCACCAGTTCAGCAACGGAACGGGTGTTCGAGAACGGGGCGTTGAACACCGGAATACCGCGCTTCGCCGCCGCATCCAGATCAACCTGGTTGGTGCCGATGCAGAAGCAGCCTACAGCCACCAGTTTTTCAGCCGCGGCAAAGATCTCTTCGGTCAAATGGGTGCGGGAACGCAGGCCAATGAAGTGAGCATCACGGATCGACTCTTTGAGCGCTTCGGAATCCAGCGCGCCTTTATGGAATTCAATGTTGGTGTATCCCGCTGCACGGAGGCTGTCTACCGCCTTCTGGTGCACGCCCTCCACAAGCAGGAATTTAATTCTGTCTTTATCCAGTGATACTTTTGCCATTTCCCGACCCTATTTTCAGTGCTGTTGTATTCGTTTTTAGGCGGTGATGCGCCACCGCCTATAAGTTACCCTTCTGTCAAAATATCAAAATCTACGTTTGGGGCAATATGAACGATTGCGTCGCCGTATCGTCAGGCGGGAATAAGGCGGCGAGAGTCAGAATAAAATGCTGAGCGGGAGAGTGAACCAGGCATGAATCACAGAACTGTTACCAAAATGTGATATATGTCACCAAAAATGCGGTTAAAATAATTTGTCATTTTTTATACGGTTTTTTGGGGCGCAGCACGCGCCCCGGTCAGATCATTTCACGATGGTTTTTACGCCGTCAGCGGTACCGATCAGCGCCACATCCGCGCCACGGTTCGCAAACAGGCCCACGGTAACAACGCCAGGCATACCGTTGATGATGTTTTCCAGCTTCATCGGTTCCATGATGCTCAAACCATGCACATCCAGAATGATGTTACCGTTGTCCGTGACCACGCCTTGACGGTACTCCGGGCGACCACCCAGTTTTACCAGTTCACGCGCGACGGCGCTGCGCGCCATAGGAATCACTTCCACCGGCAGCGGGAAGTTACCGAGAATATCAACCTGCTTGGAGGCGTCCGCGATGCAAACAAACTTGTCGGCAACGGAGGCGATGATTTTCTCGCGAGTCAGTGCTGCGCCACCGCCTTTAATCATCTGCATCTGGTGGTTGATCTCATCGGCACCGTCGACGTAGACGCCTAATGAATCCACCTCGTTGAGATCGAACACGGGGATCCCAAGACTTTTCAGTTTCGCGGTAGAAGCGTCGGAGCTGGAAACAGCACCTTCAATCTGGTGTTTGATGGTGCCCAAAGCATCAATAAAATGCGCGGCGGTTGAGCCCGTGCCCACGCCCACAATGGTGCCCGGCTGCACATACTGGAGTGCTGCCCATCCGACTGCTTTTTTCAGTTCATCCTGCGTCATAATTTTATGCCTGTGATGTGGAAACTGACGCGCATTATAGAGCATGCGGCGGAAAAATGTCCCCGGCTTTGCCGCACTGCAAACCCCATCACGTTCAAGCACAATGTCAGCTTGCTGATTTGGTCTGAATCAGCGGCAAATTTATGTCATAGTGGCTGCACGACGAAATCAGGAGCAGATGAACAACAATGAAACGCCCGGACTACAGAACGCTGCAGGCGCTGGATGCGGTAATTCGTGAACGAGGATTTGAGCGTGCGGCGCAGAAGCTGTGCATTACTCAGTCGGCGGTGTCACAACGTATTAAGCAACTGGAAACGATGTTCGGCCAGCCATTGTTGGTGCGTACCGTGCCGCCCCGCCCCACCGAGCAGGGCCAAAAACTGCTGGCACTTTTACGTCAGGTGGAACTGCTGGAAGAAGAGTGGCTGGGCGATGAGCAAACCGGCTCCACGCCGCTGCTGCTTTCGCTGGCAGTTAACGCCGACAGTCTGGCCACCTGGCTGCTACCGGCCCTTGCGCCGGTTCTGGCCGACTCCCCCATTCGCCTGAATCTTCAGGTGGAAGATGAAACCCGTACTCAGGAACGCCTGCGTCGCGGGGAAGTGGTTGGGGCGGTTTCCATCCAACCTCAGCCGCTGCCGAGCTGCCTGGTGGATCGCCTGGGCGCGCTGGACTATCTGTTTGTGGGGTCGAAAGATTTTGCCGAGCGTTATTTCCCGAATGGCGTCACGCGGTCGGCGCTGCTAAAAGCCCCTGCCGTAGCCTTTGATCATCTCGACGATATGCATCAGGCATTTTTACAGCAGAACTTTGATCTGTCCCCAGGCAGCGTGCCGTGCCACATCGTTAACTCTTCGGAGGCCTTTGTGCAGCTGGCTCGCCAGGGCACAACGTGCTGTATGATCCCGCACCTGCAAATTGAGCGCGAGTTAAATAGCGGGGAATTAATTGACCTGACACCGGGTCTGCTGCAGCGCCGCATGCTCTACTGGCACCGCTTTGCACCGGAAAGCCGCATGATGCGCAACGTGACGGATGCGTTGCTGGAGTACGGGCACAAGGTCTTGAGGCAGGATACGGAATAACGCTTTGATTAACCCTCGCCGGCTGCGGCGAGGGTTAAGGTGAAGATCACACCTTACTGAGCAGGTGCCGCAGGGGTTTGTGCGCCCTGCAGTTCAAACACCACATCGACCTGATCGTCAAACTGAATAGTCTGCTGATCGTAGGTATCCTGAGCGGAAGCCGGTGCAGCCGCGTCCGCTTTCATCATGCGAACCATCGGCGCGGGCTGGTAGTTAGATACGTGGTAACGCACGCTGTAGACCGGGCCCAGTTTGCTGTTAAAGCCTTCGGCCAGCAGCTTCGCCTGGCGGGTTGCATCGTTAATCGCTTCTTTACGTGCTTTGTCTTTGTACTCTTCTGGATGCGCAACGCCCAGCGACACGGAACGGATTTCGTTCAGACCGGACTTCAGCGCGCCATCCAGCAGCTCGTTCATTTTATCCAGCTGACGCAGCGTGACTTCCACCTGGCGTACCGCACGGTAGCCCTTCAACTGAGTTTTACCGTCTTTCAGGTAGTCATACTCTGGCTGTGTGCGCAGGTTAGCGGCATTGATGTCCTTCTTCTCTACGCCATTTTTCTGCAGGAAGGTCAGGTATTGCGCCACGCGATCGTCGGCCTGTTTTTTGGCAGAAGCGGCGTCCTTAGCGGACACGTTGACTTCGATAGCGAGCGTGGCGATATCAGGAACGGCATCGACGCTGGCTGTCCCGGAGGTGACCACGTGAGGGCCGTTTGGCAACTCACCCGCCTGCACAGAAACAGAACCTAATCCCATTAACGCGGCTAATGCTAAAATTTTAAACTTCACTGTAACTCCTCCGTGCTACGTTCCACTGTGATTACGCCGATCAACAAACTCCCGACGTCTGCCAGCAAGCTTAGCCTGTAATGGTAACTTGTCTATCAGATTATGGCGAATTAGCCCACGAGTGCCGCGATGTGCTGCACGCCATCCCGGGCCAGCTGAGCGGCAATAAACCACATCACAATCCCAACCACCCCGTTGATAATGCGCTGCGCTTTTGCGGTACGAAGACGAGGGGCCAGCCAGGCGGCAAGAATAGCCAGGCCGTAAAACCAGAGGATAGAGGCGCTAATGGTTCCCAGCGCGAACCAGCGTTTTGCTTCGTCCGCAAGCTGGCCCCCCAGGCTACCAAGTACCACAAAGGTGTCCAGATAGACGTGCGGGTTGAGCCAGGTCACCGCCAGCATGGTGACCACGATTTTCCAGCGCCCCTGCTTCAACACTTCGGCAGAAGCCAGCTCCAGGTTGCTGCTCATCGCCGTGCGCAGCGCACCCCAGCCATACCACAGCAGAAATGCCACGCCGCCCCAGGTGACCAGCGCCAGCAGCCAGGGAGACTGCATCAGAATGGCGCTGCCGCCAAAAATCCCGCCGCAAATCAGAATGATGTCGCTCAACGCGCACAGGGAAGCAATCATCAGATGGTACTGGCGACGAATGCCCTGATTCATCACGAAGGCATTTTGCGGCCCCAGAGGCAGAATTAGCGCGGCTCCCAATGCAATGCCCTGAAAATAATAAGATAACACGCGACACACCCTTTAACTGTTCATCATTGAGCGTGAGTGTAATGCGCAAAAATTATTAGAGGAAATTGATATTTTTAATCGCTTATAAGCATGGCTAATAATTGCAGGTGAAAATAAGGCCAGCGAAAGCTGGCCCCGGAGGTTATGCGTTATCAGAGTCTTTCATCTGGCGAACGTGAACGTCCATTTGCGGATAAGGAATACCGATACCGTTGGCATCAAGCGCTTTCTTGATGCGCTCCAGCACGTCCCAATAAACGTTTTGCAGGTCACCGCTTTTGCTCCATGCCCGCACCACAAAGTTGACGGATGAAGGGCCAAGCTCGTTCAGGCGCACGGTGATATCGCGATCCTTCAGCACGCGCTCGTCGCTGGTGATGATGTCAGTCAGGATCTGCTTAACTTGATCGATGTCGGCATCGTAGGCCACGCCGATGATGAACTCGTTGCGGCGGGCAGGTTCCCGGGAGAAGTTAATGATATTCCCGGCGATGATTTTGCCGTTCGGCACAACCACGATTTTGCCATCCACGGTACGCAGCGTGGTGGAGAAGATTTGCACGTTCAGCACGGTGCCCGCAATGCCGCCGAGATCGACATACTCCCCGGTACGGAACGGGCGGAAGGTAACGAGCAACACGCCTGCGGCCAGGTTGGACAGGGAACCCTGCAGCGCCAAACCAACGGCCAGACCGGCGGCACCCAGCACGGCAATCACCGAAGCTGTCTGCACCCCGACACGGCTCAGGGCCGCAATCAGCGTGAAGGCAATAATCCCGTAGCGCACCAGCGCGGAAAGAAAGTCGGCGACAGTGCTGTCGATGCTGCGAGCCAGCATCAGGCGATTAACGGCTCCGGAGACCAGACGGGCAACGATCATCCCGGCGATCAAAATGGCCACGGCGGCGACGATATTTACCGCATAGCTCAGGAGCAGCTCCTGATTGCGTACCAGCCAGCCCCCCGCATTATGAATACTGTCTACTACGTTGAGATCTTCCATTTACTGTTCCTTGTCTGAAAAGTTTCTCCGCCCGGTAAGGCAGTTCAAACCGTAAAGGGTAAACAAAAACGCATGGATGTGCCAAGTACGTCACAAAATTGATCTCAAATTGCGTATTAATGCGGCAAAAAAAGGGAAAAGCCCGGACGAATGTCCGGGCTAAAAGTGGGCTTACAACGTTTGTGTGAAGGTCCGGGAAATAACATCCTGCTGCTGCTCGCGGGTAAGCGCGTTGAAACGCACCGCGTAGCCAGAAACACGAATGGTCAGTGTCGGATAATTTTCAGGATGCGCGATGGCATCCATCAGCATTTCACGGTTCAACACGTTGACGTTCAGGTGCTGCCCGCCTTCCGTTTTGACATCGTGGTGGAAGTAGCCATCAAGCAAGCCGACCAGGTTCAGGCAGCGAATGGAATCCTCTTTCCCCAGCGCCGCAGGCACGATGGAAAACGTATAAGAGATACCATCTTTTGCGTAGCTGAACGGCAGCTTAGCCACGGAGGTTAACGAGGCTACAGCTCCTTTAGTGTCTCGCCCGTGCATCGGGTTCGCACCGGGTGCAAACGGCGTTCCTCCCCTGCGGCCATCTGGCGTGTTCCCCGTTTTTTGCCCGTAAACCACATTCGACGTAATGGTCAAAATAGACTGCGTCGGCACGGCATCGCGATAAGTTGGCAGCGCCTGAATTTTCTTCATAAAACGCTCAACCAGATCGCAGGCAATGGCGTCCACGCGATCGTCGTTATTGCCGTATTGCGGATAGTCGCCCTCAATCACGAAATCCACCGCCAGCCCGGTATGGTCGCGCACCGGCTTAACCACGGCGTGTTTGATGGCAGAAAGTGAATCCACCGCCACCGAAAGCCCGGCGATGCCACAGGCCATCGTGCGGTAAACATCCCGGTCATGCAGGGCCATCAGCGAAGCTTCGTAGCTGTATTTATCGTGCATGTAGTGGATCAGGTTCAGGGCCGTCACGTACTGCACCGCCAACCAATCCATAAAGCTGTCGAGGCTGGTCATCACCTTGTCGTAGTCCAGCACATCGTCGAGCAACATTGGCGTTTTCGGCCCAACCTGGATCTTCAGCTTTTCATCCATTCCCCCGTTGATGCAGTACAGCAGCGTTTTTGCCAGGTTGGCGCGAGCGCCAAAGAACTGCATCTGTTTGCCAATCACCATCGGGCTAACGCAGCAGGCAATCGCATAGTCGTCGCTGGCGAAATCGCTGCGCATCAGATCATCATTTTCATACTGCAATGACGAGGTTTCAATCGACACTCTGGCGGCATAAACCTTGAACGCTTTCGGCAGCGCCTCAGACCAAAGGATGGTCAAATTCGGCTCCGGCGCAGGCCCCATGGTGTAAAGCGTATTCAAATAGCGGAAGGTACTTTTGGTCACCAGAGTACGACCATCCTGCCCCATTCCGCCTAACACTTCCGTTGCCCAAATAGGATCCCCGGAGAACAGCGAATCAAACTCCGGCGTGCGCAGGAAGCGCACCATGCGGATTTTCATAATGAAGTGGTCAATAAGCTCCTGCGCCTGTTGCTCATTGAGCAGGCCAGAGCGAAGATCGCGCTCAATATAAACATCGATAAAGGTTGCGGTGCGTCCCAGCGACATCGCTCCGCCGTTTTGCGACTTCACCGCCGCCAGATAGGCGAAATAAAGCCACTGAATCGCCTCCTGTGCGTTGCTCGCCGGCCTCGAGATATCGAAACCGTAGCCAGCGGCCATGTCCTGTATTTGCAGCAGTGCGTGGCGATGCTCCGACAGTTCTTCTCGCAGGCGAATCGTTGCCTCAAGATCCTCGCCGCGTTCAAGCTTTTGCTGCAGATCGGCAAACTGTAGCTCACGTTCGCGAACCAGATAAGCAATGCCGTACAGCGCCACGCGGCGGTAATCGCCGATGATTCGGCCACGCCCGTAACCATCAGGCAGCCCAGTCAGTACGCCGGACTTGCGGCAGCGCAGAATATCCGGCGAATAAACGTCGAACACGCCCTGATTGTGCGTTTTCCTCAGCTCGGTAAACTGATACTCAAACTCAGGGTCCATTTTGCGGCCATAGGCTTCAAACGAACTTTTGATCATATTGATGCCGCCGAAAGGATGCAGCGCGCGCTTTAGCGGCTGGTCCGTCTGAAGGCCAACAATTTTCTCATGCTGCTGAATAATGTAACCGGGGGCATGGGCGGTAATGGACGTGGCCACGTTAGTATCAAAATCGACCGGGGCATGAGTGGCATTTTCAACGCGAATACCCTCCATCACCTTTTCCCAGAGCGCCGTCGTCTCAGATGTTGCGCTCGCCAGAAACGCATCATCCCCCTCATACGGCGTGTAGTTTTGCTGGATAAAATCCCGAACATTAATTTCATGCTGCCAGTATTCCCCACGAAACTGCTGCCAGGCCTGAGCATAATTATCATGGGAAATATCAATATCCATTTTCATGCATTCAATCCTCTGTACCGCAAATAAAATTAAGCGAATGCCGCAAGCTCCGATGCCTTGCCCAATTCACGGGCATCAAGAGCAATCATTTTTTCTTCGTTGGTCGGAATAACTGCACACAGTACTGCCGAGTTCTGGGTTGAAATAACACGCTCGCCGTCAGAATTAGGCCGCATATTTTTTTCTTCATTCAGTTCGAAACCGAATACCCGTAAATGTTGAATAACCAGACGGCGAATAAGCGCGGAGTTTTCACCAATACCACCAGTAAAAATTAGCCCATCAAAATGTGGCAGCGAAGTTGCGTGTCCGCCGATGGTTTTGGCAATACGATGTACAAAGGTGTTGATAGCCAACTCCGCGCGGGTATCCCCCTGCTGCCAGGCTTTTTCCAGCGTCCGTAAGTCAGAAGATATACCTGAAAGCCCCAACAACCCTGACTCGGTATTTGCCACCTGCTCAAGATCGTCCAGCGACTGCCCGGTCTGCCTTGCCAGCCACACCATCGCCCCAAAGTCGACATCGCCGCAGCGTGTCCCCATGATCAAACCTTCCAGCGGCGTCATCCCCATCGAGGTATCAGCGCTTTGCCCGTCAACAACCGCGCACACTGAAGCCCCGTTGCCCAAATGAGCAATCACCAGCCCCAATGAACGCCCTTGCAGTTCAGGTAGCTCGCTTGCCTGCATGGAAACATAGCGGTGAGAGGTCCCGTGGAATCCATAACGCCTGACGCCGTGCTCGTTGAAATAGCGGTATGGCAGGCCGTAAAGATAGGCTTCAGGTTTCATCGTCTGGTGAAAGCTGGTATCAAACACGGCAACCTGCGGCACGCCAGGGAAGCGCAGCCTGGCCGAAGCCACGCCACTGAGATTGGCATAGTTGTGCAGCGGCGCGAGAGGCGAGACCGCGCGGATTTGCTCCACGACGTCGTCCGTAAGCAATACCGACTCGCCAAAAATCGCCCCGCCGTGAGCAATGCGGTGGCCTATATAGGCCACGCTTTCGGTCAAATGACGTCTTTCAAGCTCGAGGGAGATTGCCGCCAGCGCATCCTCATAATCAGAATGCGCCAGCTTTACCGGCTCACCGCTATTAACGATAAGCATTGCGGCTTCGGTATTTATACCTTCGCAAATACCCGTTAAAAGTGGCTCCATGGTTAATTCATCCAGCACGGAGAATTTAACCGAAGATGAACCGCAATTTATGGTTAATATTACCGGATATTCATTCATATTAACGTTCACTCATCCTGAGCCAATGACAGTTAACTACAAGATTTTGTATACGATATTAAGGATCGTCAGTAAGCCGATCACGGTAACAAAGATATTTTCACTTCTGCCTTTGTATTTGCTCAGCGCCGGCACTTTGCGAATCGCGTACATCGGCAGCAGGCAAAGCAACGAGGCAATGATCGGGGCGCCCATCGCTTCAATCAGGTCAAGAATATTTGGGTTGGCGTAGGCGACAACCCAGGTTGACCCCATGATAAACACCATGCTGATCAGATTAAGTTTGCCCTCGGAAACCTTCGTTTTGTCACTCTTATAGCCAAACTTCAGGACCAGGCCATTCAACCCTTCCAGCGTGCCCAGATAGTGGCCGAAGAAAGATTTGAAAATGGCGACCAGGGCAATAATCGATGCGCCATATTCCAGCACCGTGGCAAAAGTAGACTTCGAACCAGAGAGTGAAGAGAAATGGTTAGCGAGATAGGAGAGCACCGGGATGTTCTGCGCTTTTGCTTCGGCCATATTCTGTGGCGACAGCGTGAACAGGCAGCTAAAGGCGAAGAACATCACCACGCCAACCATCAACATGCTGGCACGCGAGATGATTTTTGAGCACTTGTCTTCGGTATAGGCTTTCCCGAAGTCAGCTTCGTATTCTTCACGCTTCGACACCACAAAGGAAGAGACGATCGGCGAGAAGTTAAAGGAGAACACCATGATGGAAATCCCGAGCCACACGGTCACCAGGATGCCGTCATGGCCGGTCAACGCGATTTCACTCAGGTTCACCTGATCGATAACCGCTGAATTCCAGTAGGGAATAAGCGACAGAGAAATAATGACCAGGCTGGCGATAAACGGGAACACAAGCCAGCTCATCACCTTCACCATCAGATCTTTACCAAAGAAGATGACAAAGGCCATCAGCATCAGCAGGAATAGCGCTACCAGCCCACGATTTAAGGGCATCAGCTGGAGCTGATTTTCCCAGAAGGTCATGAAGGTGTTAGTAATGGTGACGCCGTAAATCCACAGCAGCGGGCAAATCGCGAAGAAATAAAGGAAGGTGATAACGACGCCACCCGTTTTACCAAAATGCTCCTCGACAACTTCGGTGATATTCCCCGACGGATTGCTGCCGGAAAGGCACAGTCGTGCCAGCGCGCGGTGGCAAAGGAAGGCTATCGGATAGGCAAGAACAAGCATGATAAGTATTGGGATAAGCCCGCCGTAGCCCGCGCGAATCGGGAAAAACAGGACCCCAGCGCCAATGGCGGTACCAAACAGACCTAAAGTCCAGGTGGTATCGGACTTACGCCACAGGGAGGACTCTTTTTGACCAACAAGGGTTGTTTCTACATTACTCATAATGAAGATCCTTATTTAGACCAGGCAGGCTTCCGCTGCGCCAGTAATTTCAGAAACACGAGACAAATCGATATTTCCACCAGAAATAATACTCACGGTTTTTCGGCCTTTAATGTACTGGTCAAGCTTGCCGCTTAATAATGCAGCAGAAGCCAGCGCACCAGCACCTTCAGTGACAATTTTGTTTCTCTGAATAAGTGCGACCATACTATTTCTGATATCGTCTTCACTGACCAAAATAATATCGGTGACTAATTTTTTAACGATTTCGAAGGTTAGCTTTCCTGGGCGGGCAACGTCACAGCCGTCAGCCAACGTGCTACCTGCCCGATACGCGGTAATTTCACCAGTACGGAAAGAGGAAGCCATGCCGTGGACGTTTTCCGCCTGCACGCCAATAATATTAATTGTTGGATTAATGGATTTAATGGCTACCGCAATGCCGGCAATCAGGCCGCCGCCGCCAATCGGCACAATCACATTATCGACGTCGTAAAGGTCTTCAAGAATTTCCAGGCCAATCGTCCCCTGCCCGGCAATGACTTTTTCATCATCGTAAGGTGGGATAAAGATACGCCCTTCCGTCTCAACAATTTCGCTGACCTTGGCGATGGTTTCGTTAAAATTATCGCCGTGGATAATCACTTGAGCTGAATAGTCAGTCGTGGCGGCAACTTTTGACTTCGGTGCACCTTTAGGCATCACCACTTTGCCGTTAATACCGAGCAGCGCACATGACAATGAAACACCCTGAGCATGGTTACCCGCAGAACAGGCCACCACGCCCCGGGCTCTTTCTTCTTCACTCAGTGAACTGAGTTTATTGAAAGCACCGCGCATTTTAAACGAACCGGTACGCTGCATGTTTTCAAATTTCAAATAGATGTCGCCCTTACAGCATTCGCTAAGATAATTAGAGCGAGGCATCCCGGTTTTATACACAAATCCAGATATTCTTTTTTTCGCTTCAAGAACATCGTTAATTGTGACTGGCAATTCATTATCTATATGCATGTTGATCTCCGCATCAAAGCAATAAAAGATATTCGTAGCGAATAATAAAAACTCGCCTTTTTAATTTAATGAGTGATAAAAAGTGATTATGCTAAGTAAGCTAAGCCACCACCGTTAATTTATTAAATTGATATTTACTACGCACTGAATGCACTTTGGCTAATTCAACCAGAGTCGCCGCTGATTTTTTTATACGGCAATTTTTCGACCATACCGCAGCATAGCGTGCAACAGGTAATTCATCCGTTAATGGAATTTGAACAAACTCCTGAGAGCCAAAAGGTGCGATCATTTCACGGGGAATAATCGTCAGGAAACCGGCGGTCAACACCATGTTATAAATAGTGACAACTGAGTCGGTTTTAATGATTTTATCGCTGGTGATATGGTTCTGTTGCAGGATGGTCAGAAGTTCACTGTAGTAGCCCATTTCGGTTTGAGGCAACACCCACTGCTCATGGCTTAATGAGCGGAGCGTCATCACGCCTCCGCGCGTTCGTGTTCGTCCGGCTACCAGAACAAACTCTGATTCAAACAGGGGTTCGATATGCAAATCCTGAAGCAGCATCTCATCGCTCAGCGTACCGATGGCAAAATCCAGCCTGCCGTCACGTATCGCCGGTAAGAAGGAGCAAAGTTGGGCTTCAAACATTGAAACTTCAGCCTGTGGATACTGCTCTTTAAAGGCTTTCATCATGCCCGGCAGGAAGGTAAAACCGATAAGTGAAGGATAGCCGAATGAAACATCTACCGCTTCGCTACCGACCAGACTGTTCATTTCGTTGCACATGTTGCGCATTTCGCGGGTAATCGACTCGGCGTAACCGAGCAGTACTTTACCGGCAGCCGTAAGCTGAACACCGGTATTTTTGCGAATGATAAGCTCCAGACCAAACAAGGCTTCCATATCGCTGATAATTTTACTTACCGCAGGCTGAGTCAAACTTAGCTGCTTCGCCGCAGAGCCAAATGAACCACTTCTTACCACTTCCTGAAATACAACCAGGTGCTGTGTTTTAGGTAATGTCGTATTATCCATAAAGCGCCATGCCTAATAAGTTATCAATGGCGGCGATCTTACGTATTCTCCCTACTATGTTATGTGCGGCGACTCACAAGAGCTCAACCCTCATCAGTACAACAAGCAACCAAATGAATATAAACCCATAAATAACAATGAGTTAATGTTTTATAATTTGCTATTTCCATGATTAAGGTCAACCTAAACATCCTGAATAAAAGAAATTTATGGAGATAATAAATTCATATAACCAGCCATAAACTCTTATTCAGACTGAAAACTTATCAATATTGACGTTTATTTACTCAGAGTAAGGTGCATAAAACAAAGAATTAAAAATGGCTGCAAATATTACGCTTATATTTGAATATAAAAAAACCCGCCAAGGCGGGTTTTTATCGAAGCAAATATTAGCTCAAATTACAGAACGTCTACCGCGTTCAGCTCTTTGAATGCCTGCTCCAGGCGAACGATCATAGAGGTCTGAGCTGCGCGCAGCCAGACACGTGGATCGTAGTATTTTTTGTTCGGCTGGTCAGCGCCTTTCGGGTTACCCAGCTGACCCTGCAGGTAAGCTTCGTTTTCTTTGTAGTAGTTCAGGATGCCGTCCCAGGTTGCCCACTGGGTATCGGTATCGATGTTCATTTTGATTACGCCGTAGCTGACGGAGTCTTTGATTTCCTGAGCAGAAGAACCGGAACCGCCGTGGAAGACGAAGTTCAGGCTGTTGTGCGGCAGGTTGTGTTTCTTAGAAACGTATTCCTGAGAATCACGCAGGATGGTCGGGGTCAGAACCACGTTACCTGGTTTGTACACGCCGTGTACGTTACCGAAGGAAGCTGCGATGGTGAAACGTGGGCTGATTTTGCTCAGTTCGGTGTAAGCGTAATCAACGTCTTCTGGCTGGGTGTACAGAGCAGAAGCGTCCATGTGGCTGTTGTCCACGCCATCTTCTTCACCGCCGGTGCAGCCCAGTTCGATTTCCAGGGTCATGCCCAGTTTGGACATGCGAGCCAGGTATTTGGAGCTGATTTCGATGTTTTCTTCCAGAGACTCTTCGGACAGGTCAATCATGTGGGAAGAGAACAGTGGTTTACCGGTAGCGGCAAAGTGTTTTTCACCCGCGTCCAGCAGGCCGTCGATCCACGGCAGCAGTTTCTTAGCGCAGTGGTCAGTGTGCAGAATAACCGGCACGCCGTAGTGTTCAGCCATCTGATGTACGTGGTGTGCACCAGAGATTGCGCCCAGGATAGCAGCACCCTGTGGAACATCAGTTTTCACGCCTTTACCAGCGATGAATGCAGCACCGCCGTTAGAGAACTGAACGATAACCGGAGATTTTACTTTCGCAGCGGTTTCCAGAACGGCGTTAATAGAGTCGGTACCGACGCAGTTAACGGCTGGCAGAGCAAAGTTGTTCTCTTTTGCTACCTGGAAGATTTTCTGTACGTCGTCGCCAGTTACAACACCTGGTTTTACGAAATCAAAAATTTTAGACATGTTGATGTGTCCTGTAGGCCTTGGAAAAATCGAATCACCGTCCTGAATCTTGCCGGGCGGCAATAAATCAACGGGCAGGTTACCCTGCCCGTAGGAATTACTTCTTAGCGCGCTCTTCGAGCATTGCTACAGCTGGCAGTACTTTGCCTTCCACGAACTCAAGGAATGCGCCGCCGCCGGTAGAGATGTAGGAAATTTTGTCTGCGATACCGAACAGGTCGATAGCAGCCAGAGTGTCGCCGCCGCCTGCAATGGAGAAGGCTTCGCTGTCTGCGATAGCACGGGCAACGATTTCGGTCCCTTTACGGAAGTTAGGGAATTCGAATACGCCAACCGGGCCGTTCCACAGAATGGTTTTCGCGTTTTTCAGGATCACGGCCAGTTTCTCAGCGGAAACGTCGCCCATGTCCAGAATCTGCTCTTCGTCTTTGATGTCGTTCACAGACTTCAGGGTTGCGGTCGCAGTTTCGGAGAACTCGGTTGCCACACGCACGTCGGTTGGTACTGGGATATCGCAACGGGTCAGCAGATCTTTAGCGGTATCAACCAGGTCTGCTTCGTACAGGGATTTACCTACGTTGTGGCCCTGGGCTGCAACGAAGGTGTTCGCGATGCCGCCGCCAACAATCAGCTGGTCAGCGATTTTGGACAGGGAGTCCAGCACGGTCAGTTTGGTAGAAACTTTAGAACCGCCAACGATAGCAACCATTGGGCGAGCCGGCTCTTTCAGAGCTTTGCCCAGTGCTTCCAGTTCGTCAGCCAGCAGCGGGCCTGCACAAGCAACGTCAGCAAATTTAGCGATGCCGTGAGTAGAAGCCTGCGCACGGTGTGCAGTCCCGAAAGCATCCATCACGAACACGTCGCACAGTGCAGCGTATTTTTTGGACAGTGCTTCGTCGTCTTTTTTCTCGCCTTTGTTGAAGCGAACGTTTTCCAGAACAACCAGCTCACCGGCAGCAACCTCTACGCCGTCCAGGTAATCTTTTACCAGACGAACCGGGTTAGACAGCTTGTCTTTCAGGTAGTTAACCACTGGCAGCAGAGAGAATTCTTCGTTGTACTCGCCTTCGGTCGGACGACCCAGGTGAGAAGTCACCATGACTTTAGCACCCTGTTTCAGCGCCAGTTCAATGGTCGGCAGAGATGCACGGATACGCGCATCGCTGGTGACTTTCCCGTCTTTAACCGGCACGTTCAGATCGGCACGGATGAATACGCGTTTGCCCGCCAGATCCAGATCGGTCATCTTAATTACAGACATGGTGAATCCTCTCGTTGATTCTTAAAGTTTTGCAGACGCAACGTGCGCCTTACCTGAAATCCATTGAGCCATAACCAACGTGGTGTCGAGCATCCTGTTGGCAAAGCCCCATTCGTTATCACACCAGACTAGAGTTTTAATCAGATGTTGCCCACTGACCCGCGTTTGCGTGCCGTCGACGATTGCACTGTGCGGATCGTGGTTAAAATCAGTAGAGACCAACGGTAATTCCGTATAGTCAACTATACCATGAAATGCTTCCTGTGCCGCTTTTTGCAGCAAGTGGTTGACTTCACATGCATTTACTGAATTTCTGACCGTCACGCTCAAATCAATGGCCGTCACGTTTATCGTGGGAACGCGTACCGCGATCGCCTCAAAACGGTCATTAAATTGTGGGAAAATACGCGTGATACCGGCCGCAAGACGCGTATCCACCGGAATGATCGACTGACTCGCCGCACGAGTGCGTCGCAAATCAGGGTGGTAAGCGTCAATCACCTGCTGATCGTGCATGGCCGAGTGGATGGTAGTGACCGTCCCGGACTCAATGCCAAACGCTTCATCCAGCAGTTTAATGATTGGAATAATACAGTTTGTGGTGCAGGAGGCATTGGAGACGATACGGTGGCTGTCTTCGACCTGCTCATGGTTCACGCCGTAGACGACGGTTGTATCGAGGTCGTTACCGCCAGGGTGTGAGAACAGGACTTTCTTCGCCCCTGCCGCAAGATGGGCTTCACCGTCAGCGCGGGAGCCGAACACGCCGGTACAGTCCAGCACGATATCAACGCCCAGTTCACGCCACGGGAGCGCTTCAATGGTCGGTTCATGCAGCAGGCGAATGCTGTCATCGCCCACAAACAGGACTTCACGCTCCTGGCGAACATCCCAGGCAAAGCGACCGTGGCTGGTATCGTACTTCAACAGATGCGCGATACCCGCAGCGTCTGCCAGTTCGTTGATTGCTACCACGGTAATTTCCGCACGGCGACCAGATTCGTACAAAGCACGTACCACGTTGCGCCCAATGCGACCGAAGCCATTAATAGCGATGCGTACGGTCATATCTCTCCTGCCAGAATCCCTGGGATTTAGTGGCTGACAGAGTAATCCAGCAACCGCCTGAGGGGAATCCTCGCACTCATGAAACTGCACTTGTTTGCTTAATTGTCGAACATTTATTCGACTGAAACGCTTCAGCTATGTTAAGCGAAAGCGGGAATAAAAGGAACGATACCCCAACATGCTCCGCTCAACTTCTGATGTACATCACAGTTTTGGTGGAATAACTGCAACTGAGCGCCCCGATGGTGGAATAAAGAACAGGGTATAAGTGGAATAATCGGCATAAAAAAGGGCCGCCGAAGCGACCCTGATAGTTAGCGAGACGGATTACAGAATCGCTTTAGCCTGTTTCACCACGTTTTCCACGGTGAAGCCAAACTCTTCGAACAGCAGTTCCGCTGGAGCAGACTCACCGAAGGTGGTCATGCCCACGATAGCGCCGTTCAGGCCAACGTATTTGTACCAGTAGTCAGCGATGCCAGCTTCGATAGCCACACGAGCAGAAACGGCTTTCGGCAGCACGGATTCACGGTAAGCCGCATCCTGCTTGTCGAACGCGTCGGTAGACGGCATCGACACCACGCGCGCTTTCACGCCTTCGGCAGTCAGCTTGTCCCATGCGGCCACCGCCAGCTCAACTTCAGAGCCGGTAGCGATGAAGATAAGCTCTGGCTGACCTGCGCAATCTTTCAGCACGTAGCCGCCGCGAGCGATGTCTTTCAGCTGCTGCTCGGTACGATCCTGCTGAGCCAGGTTCTGGCGGGAAAGGATCAGCGCGGTCGGGCCGTCGTGACGCTCAACGCCGTACTTCCACGCGACTGCGGACTCAACCTGGTCACATGGGCGCCAGGTGCTCATGTTCGGGGTCACACGCAGGGAAGCAACCTGCTCAACCGGCTGGTGAGTCGGGCCATCTTCGCCCAGGCCGATGGAGTCGTGGGTATACACCATCACCTGACGCTGTTTCATCAGCGCAGCCATACGCACCGCGTTACGGGCGTATTCTACGAACATCAGGAAGGTAGAGGTGTACGGCAGGAAACCGCCGTGCAGGGAGATACCGTTGGCGATAGCGGTCATACCGAATTCGCGCACGCCGTAGTGGATGTAGTTCCCGGCGGTATCTTCGTTAATTGCTTTAGAACCAGACCAGAGAGTCAGGTTAGAAGGCGCCAGGTCAGCGGAGCCACCCAGGAATTCCGGCAGCAGCGGGCCGAACGCTTCGATAGCATTCTGGGACGCTTTACGGCTGGCGATCTTGGATGGGTTAGCCTGCAGCTTAGCGATGAACTCGTTCGCTTTTGCGTCGAAGTCAGAAGGCATTTCGCCTTTCACGCGGCGAGTGAACTCTGCGGCTTCCTGCGGGAAGGCTTTCGCGTAGGCAGCGAACTTCTCGTTCCATGCGGCTTCTTTAGCCTGACCCGCTTCTTTCGCATCCCACTGCGCGTAGATGTCAGAAGGGATTTCGAACGGTGCGTGGTTCCAGCCAAGCGCTTCGCGGGTCAGTGCGATTTCTGCATCACCCAGCGGGGCGCCATGAGAGTCATGGGTACCGGCTTTGTTCGGGGAACCGAAACCGATGATGGTTTTGCACATCAGCAGGGATGGTTTGTCGGTCACCGCACGCGCTTCTTCTACTGCACGTTTGATAGCCGCGGCATCGTGGCCGTCTACACCGCGCACGACATGCCAGCCGTAGGCTTCGAAGCGTTTTGCGGTATCGTCGGTGAACCAGCCTTCAACGTGACCGTCGATGGAGATGCCGTTGTCGTCATAGAACGCAACCAGTTTACCCAGCTTCAGGGTACCAGCCAGGGAGCAAACCTCGTGAGAGATGCCTTCCATCATGCAGCCGTCACCCATAAATGCATAGGTGAAGTGGTCCACGATTTCGTGGCCAGGACGGTTGAACTGTGCCGCCAGCGTTTTCTCTGCGATAGCCATACCGACCGCGTTCGCAATACCCTGACCCAGTGGGCCAGTCGTGGTTTCAACACCGGCGGTGTAGCCCACTTCCGGGTGGCCCGGAGTCTGGGAGTGCAGCTGACGGAAGTTTTTCAGCTGCTCAATCGGCAGATCATAACCGCTGAGGTGCAGCAGGCTGTAAATCAGCATAGAACCGTGGCCGTTGGACAGCACGAAGCGGTCGCGGTCTGCCCAGGAAGGGTTCTGTGGGTTATGGTTCAGGAAATCACGCCACAGGACTTCGGCAATGTCGGCCATGCCCATAGGGGCACCCGGGTGACCGGATTTGGCTTTTTGTACTGCGTCCATGCTGAGCGCACGAATAGCATTGGCAAGCTCTTTACGAGAGGACATTTTGACTCCAGATCGGATGGTTGAAGGTCGCGCCTTGACTACGATGCGTTATGGGCTACGCCCGAAAATGTGACAACAATGTACACCAGGGGAATGGTCATGTACATGCGGCGTGCCGTTGACAGGGTAAGAAATCTCTGGATAACGCTCGCAAGTTGCGCAACCTGATGCGCAGGCCATTTATTCTTCTTTATACTGGTTCTGGAGCCGCCACGCCTGCGGTAAATCCGATTCTGTTTTTACCTATTATAAAGAAAGGAAAATGGCCATGAAGATGCGCCCAATATTGTTGAGCCTGAGCGTCGCAGCCCTGCTGAGCGGCTGCCAGGGAATGGATTCCAACGGGCTATTGACCTCTGGAGCCGAAGCTTTCCAGGCCTACACTTTAAGCGATGCGCAGGTGAAAACCCTGAGCGATGATGCCTGTAAGCAGCAGGACAGCAAAGCTACGATAGCCCCGGCAGACAGCCCATACACCCAGCGGCTGAACAAAATTGCCTCCGCGCTGGGGGATAACATCAACGGTCTGCCGGTTAACTATAAAGTTTATGTGACCAAAGACGTCAACGCCTTCGCCATGGCGAACGGCTGCATCCGCGTCTACAGCGGCCTGATGGACATGATGGACGACAACGAAGTTGAAGCGGTGATTGGCCACGAAATGGGGCACGTCGCGCTGGGCCACGTGAAAAAAGGGATGCAGGTCGCGCTCGGGGCTAACGCAGCCCGCGTTGCTGCCGCATCCGCAGGCGGCGTGATTGGCAACCTGTCGCAGTCTCAGCTTGGGGATTTAGGCGAAAAACTGGTGAACGCTCAGTTCTCCCAGCGTCAGGAATCTGAAGCGGACGACTACTCTTACGATCTGTTGCGCAAACGCGGCATCAACCCGACCGGTCTTGCCACCAGCTTCGAGAAACTGGCTAAGCTCGACGAGGGCCGTCAAAGCTCCATGCTGGACGACCACCCGGCGTCTGCCGCTCGTGCCCAGCATATCCGCGACCGCATGGCAGCGGATGGGATTAAATAAAGCGATACCGCCCCCAACGGGGCGGTATTTAAAAGCTTATTCGCCTTTCTTGGCCGCCTGGATATACAGCATTTCCAGCGCCAACGTTGCCGCAGCCAGCGCGGTGATTTCAGACTGGTCGTAGGCCGGAGCCACTTCCACCACGTCCATCCCCACGATATTCAGATCTTTCAGGCCCCGAACCAGCTTGATAGCACGATCGGACGTCAGGCCACCAATCACCGGCGTACCTGTTCCCGGCGCAAACGCGGGATCCAGGCAGTCGATGTCAAAAGTCAGGTAAACCGGCATGTCGCCGACGATCTGCTTAACCTGGGCAATAATGTCGTCTACGCCGCGATCGTTTACCTGGCAGGCATCCAGCACGGTGAAGCCGTTATCTTTGTCGAACTCGGTACGAATACCGATCTGCACGGAGTGGTTCGGATCGATCAGGCCTTCGTTTGGCGCGGTGTAGAACATTGTGCCGTGGTCGAACTCGCAGCCATTCGCGTAGGTGTCGGTGTGAGCATCAAAGTGAACCAGCGCCATTTTACCAAAGTGCTTCGCGTGAGCACGCAGCAGCGGCAGAGTCACGAAGTGGTCACCGCCGAAGGAAAGCATACGCTTGCCGGAAGCCAGCAGACGCTCAGCGTGCGCCTGGAGATTTTCGCTCATCTCACGGGCATCGCCGAAGGCGTAAACCAGATCGCCGCAGTCCACAACGTTCAGACGCTCGCGCATGTCGAAGTTCCACGGGAAGCGGTTTCCTTCCCATGCCAGGTTGGTGGATACCTGACGAATCGCTGCCGGGCCGTGGCGGCCGCCTGCGCGACCGGAAGTTGCCGCATCAAACGGAACGCCGGTGATCACCCAGTCTGCATCGCTATCGTACGGCTGGAAATTCAGCGGGAAACGTAAAAAACCAAAGGCATTAGATACCAGGGAGTTATCGTATTTGTGGCCTAAGGTGCTCATTGTCTGACCTCTCGGTTGGGGTTAAAAAACGCCTAAAAAAAATCCCCTCCGCGTCGTTAAACCCGACGAGGAAGGGATTGGATTGGGTGACTACTATTTATTGCGCGGATTATCGCCGCTAATTCATACAGGTTCAAGAGAGTATAGGCTATTGCTCGCTCTTTGCCCCTCTCCCTGAAGAGGAGAGGGAAAGCGATAGCTTACTCGTCTTCCAGATACGTATAACCGTACAGACCCGCTTCGAACTCTTCGAGGAACTGCTGCTGCAGCGCATCGTCAAGGCCGGTGTTCTTGACCTGGTCGCGGAACTGAGTCAGCAGCTTGTTCGGATCGAGCTGCACGTACTGCAGCATGTCCGCCACGGTATCGCCTTCGTCAGACAGTTCAACTTCCACGGAGCCATCAGGGAAGACGAAGACGTCCACCGCTTCGGTGTCACCGAACAGGTTGTGCATGTTGCCCAGGATTTCCTGGTACGCCCCCACCATGAAGAAGCCCAGCATCGGTGGGTTCTCCGGATCGTATTCCGGCATCGGCATCGTCGTGGCTATGCCGTCGCCATCAATATAGTGGTCAATTGCCCCATCGGAGTCGCAGGTAATGTCCAGCAGCACCGCACGGCGCTCAGGCGCGTGATTCAACCCTTCCAGCGGCAGTACCGGGAAAAGCTGATCGATCCCCCACGCATCCGGCATCGACTGGAACAGCGAGAAGTTGACGTACATTTTGTCCGCCATGCGCTCCTGCAGTTCGTCGATAATTGGACGGTGCGCGCGGTTGCTTGGATCAAGCTGCTTCTGCACGTCGTGGCACATGTTCAGGTAAAGCTGTTCTGCCCAGGCACGCTCCTGCAGGCTATATGCTCCGGAGGAGTAGCCGACGTGGATATCGTGCAGGTCCATCTGGCTGTCGTGCAACCATTCACGCAGCGAGCGGCGAGTCCCAGGCTGATGCATCTCCTCCCAGGTTTCCCACATGCTTTGCAGTGCGCGAGGGGCGTCAACCGCAGGTGGAGTTGCTTCGGTATATTCGTTACGCTCCACGCCGATAATATTGGAAACCAGCACTGTGTGGTGCGCGGTCACGGCGCGGCCAGACTCGGTGATCACCGTCGGGTGCGGCAGACCATTTTCTTCACAGGCATCGCCAATTGCCCAAATAATATTGTTCGCGTATTCATTCAGGCCGTAGTTAACGGAGCAGTCGGACTGGGAGCGAGTCCCTTCGTAGTCCACGCCCAGGCCACCGCCAACGTCGAAGCACTGAATGTTCACGCCCAGCTTATGCAGCTCAACGTAGAAGCGCGCCGACTCACGAACGCCGGTGGCGATATCGCGAATGTTCGCCATCTGCGAACCCAGGTGGAAGTGCAGCAGCTGAATGCTGTCCAGGCGGCCGCGTTCACGCAGGATTTCCACCAGCTGCAGAACCTGGTTTGCCGCCAGGCCAAATTTGGACTTCTCACCGCCGGAAGACTGCCATTTACCGGATCCCTGAGAGGCCAGACGTGCGCGAACGCCCAGGCGAGGAATCACATTCAGTCGCTCGGCTTCTTCCAGCGCGATGCCAATTTCGGACATCTTCTCGATAACCAGGTAGACCTTATGGCCCATCTTCTCGCCGATCAGCGCCAGGCGGATGTATTCGCGGTCTTTATAGCCGTTACAGACGATAACCGACCGGGTCATGCCCGCATGCGCCAGCACGGCCATCAGCTCGGCTTTAGAACCCGCCTCCAGGCCCAGCGGTTCGCCGGAATGAATCAGCGACTCAATCACACGGCGGTGCTGGTTAACTTTGATCGGGTAAACCAGAAAATAATCGCCGTTGTAGCCGTAGGATTCACGCGCACGCTTAAAGGCGGCGTTAATCGAACGCAGGCGGTGCTGCAGGATCTGCGGGAAGCAGAACAGCGCAGGCAAGCGCTGGCCCTGAGCTTCACGCGCTTTCACCAGTTCGGCGAGATCCACGCGAGCTTCCGGAACGTCCGGATCCGGGCAAACGCTAATATGGCCCAGTTCGTTAACGTCATAATAGTTATTGCCCCACCAGGCAATATTGTATGTACGCAGCATCTTGCTGGCTTCCTCGGAGCTCATGGCAACCTCCTGAATGGAACGATGTACATCCTGCTCGCCCACTGACGAACCCGAAACAGAAGTGATTTTGTCAGTCATGGCGAACCTCAAATTTTGTCGATTGTGCAAAACAGTTGACTACTATCGCAGGGGTATCCTGCAATAACAACCCATTAACAGCGCGCATTGACAGCACAAGACGCTGACAGCCAGGCTGTGCGACCGGTTTCATTTTCATATCATTGTAAAACACGTATCCGAACCCTGTATGACAGGACGGCGAAACCACGAGAAAACTCTTGTAATACAAGAGCGCCCTTGTTCAGTTACCACGGCGGATTACAGACCGGCCCGGGGATCCTGAGAAGCGCCGAGATGGGTAAAACATCGGCAAGTTTGAAAACATGAGATGCAGGCTGCGAGGAGCATACGCGCGCCAGAACGGCGTGCTGGGTTATATGAATGACGGCGGTTCATTACTTGTATCACCTCCACGCATACGTTGAATATGTATGCGACAAGCCAAAGCTGCGAACGCTGTACCTGACAGGCTCTAAATAATTGCTCAACCCGGCTGGAAGTGGGCAACACGAATCGTGTGCTTTTGATTAAGCCGCGCGCGCCGCTTTATACCCATATAAGGGGTAAAAAGCAAAACAAAATGTGTAAATTGCCAGCAGTGTCAGCTCCACTTTCCACTCAAGATTTATCACATGTTGCCGTTACCCTAAAAAATTCTGGCTATCTGCCGATTGTCTAATCTAAAATGGCCGTCCAGATGTTAATCCATCTATACTGATTAACTGTTAGACTGCCTGTTTTTCAATCTGTGGCAATAAGTTCCCGGGTTGGTCTATCTCGCCACCGCTGTGGCGTAGAGCAGCAGCCTGAACTAAATAAATCCTCTTAGGGTGAAGAAAATATGGCTAAACACCTCTTTACGTCCGAGTCTGTATCTGAAGGGCATCCTGATAAAATCGCTGACCAAATCTCCGACGCCGTCCTTGACGCAATCCTCGAGCAGGATCCGAAAGCACGCGTAGCCTGTGAGACCTACGTCAAAACCGGTATGGTTCTGGTTGGCGGCGAAATCACCACCAGCGCGTGGGTTGATATCGAAGAAATCACCCGCAAAACCGTGCGTGAAATCGGCTATGTGCATTCAGATATGGGCTTTGACGCCAACTCCTGCGCTGTTCTGAGCGCGATTGGTAAACAATCCCCGGACATCAATCAGGGCGTTGACCGTACCGATCCGCTGGAACAGGGTGCGGGCGATCAGGGCCTGATGTTTGGCTATGCGACCAACGAAACCGACGTGCTGATGCCAGCGCCAATCACCTACGCCCACCGTCTGGTGCAGCGTCAGGCTGAAGTGCGCAAAAACGGCACCCTGCCGTGGCTGCGCCCGGACGCGAAAAGCCAGATCACCTTCCAGTACGACGATGGTAAAATCGTCGGTATTGATGCGGTAGTGTTGTCCACTCAGCACTCTGAAGACATCGCGCTGAAAGACCTGCAGGAAGCGGTGATGGAAGAGATCATCAAACCAGTTCTGCCGGGCGAGTGGCTGAACGCCTCCACCAAATACCACATCAACCCAACTGGCCGTTTTGTTATCGGTGGCCCAATGGGTGACTGCGGTCTGACCGGGCGTAAAATCATCGTTGATACCTACGGCGGTATGGCTCGTCACGGTGGCGGCGCATTCTCAGGTAAAGATCCGTCTAAAGTTGACCGTTCTGCTGCCTATGCTGCGCGTTATGTCGCGAAAAACATCGTCGCCGCTGGCCTGGCTGACCGCTGCGAAATTCAGGTTTCTTACGCTATCGGCGTGGCAGAACCTACTTCCATCATGGTGGAAACCTTCGGTACCGAGAAAATCTCTACCGAGCAGCTGACCCTGCTGGTACGCGAGTTCTTCGACCTGCGTCCATACGGCCTGATTCAGATGCTGGATCTGCTGCATCCGATCTACAAAGAAACCGCCGCATACGGTCACTTTGGTCGCGAACATTTCCCATGGGAAAAAACCGACAAAGCCGCACTGCTGCGTGAAGCCGCTGGCCTGAAATAACCCGCCACCGCTTTGTACTTTAAAGGCCAGCTTATGCTGGCCTTTTGCTTTTTGGTTCTGTACCTACAGATTTCTCTTCTCCTGGCTCCCTGCTATCACCGGCAACAATTTGAAACCGATTACACATAACAGGAATAGCCTTTATTGCCACTTTTATTCATATGTGCGTTCAGGCACATCATTTGTTACATAACAGCTCATCAAACACCGATTTTTAACCGCAGGACGGATTTTATTAGCCGTAAATTCCCTGTCTTATCAACATTAAGTTTCCTCTCAATTTAGACCTCTAGTGTAAACGATTACATCACTGTGATTATCATCACACACTTCCGCCGTTTACTGCCCTACCCTTAAAAACGTCAAATCCGAAAAAATCCACGTGGAGGGCGATATGCCTGACAATAAAAAAACCGGGCGCTCCAACAAAAGCATGACCTTTTTTGTCTGCTTCCTCGCCGCGCTCGCCGGCCTGCTGTTCGGCCTGGACATTGGGGTGATTGCCGGTGCGCTGCCGTTTATCGCTAAAGACTTTGCCATCACCTCCCACACCCAGGAATGGGTGGTGAGTTCGATGATGTTCGGGGCAGCCGTCGGGGCCATCGGCAGCGGCTGGCTCTCTTTCAAACTGGGGAGAAAATACAGCCTGATGATAGGTGCCGTGCTGTTTGTGCTCGGTTCCCTGTTCTCGGCCTTTGCGCCCAATGTTGAAGTGTTGATCGTGTCTCGTGTCCTGCTGGGCCTGGCCGTTGGCGTCGCTTCCTACACCGCCCCGCTTTACCTGTCAGAGATTGCGCCGGAGAAGATCCGTGGCAGCATGATCTCCATGTACCAACTGATGATCACCATCGGTATTTTGGGCGCTTATCTCTCCGATACAGCTTTCAGCTACACCGAATCCTGGCGCTGGATGCTGGGCGTGATCACCCTTCCCGCTCTGCTACTGCTGGTTGGCGTGTTCTTCCTGCCGGACAGTCCGCGCTGGTTTGCCGCCAAGCGCCGCTTCCACGATGCTGAACGCGTGCTGCTGCGCCTGCGCGATACCAGCGCAGAGGCGAAACGTGAGCTGGAAGAAATCCGCGAAAGCCTGAAGGTGAAACAAAGCGGGTGGTCGCTGTTTAAGGACAACTCGAACTTCCGCCGGGCGGTCTTTCTTGGCGTATTGCTGCAGGTCATGCAGCAGTTCACCGGCATGAACGTCATCATGTACTACGCACCAAAAATCTTCGAAATTGCCGGGTTCGCGAATACCACGCAGCAAATGTGGGGCACCGTGATCGTGGGCCTGATTAACGTGCTGGCTACCTTTATTGCTATCGGTCTGGTTGACCGCTGGGGACGTAAACCTACGCTGGTGCTCGGCTTCCTGGTCATGGCCGTCGGCATGGGCGTGCTGGGCACCATGCTACACGTCGGCATCCATTCCCAGGGCGCGCAGTACTTTGCGGTTGCCATGCTGCTGATGTTTATCGTTGGCTTCGCCATGAGCGCTGGCCCGCTGATTTGGGTGCTGTGCTCGGAAATCCAGCCGCTCAAAGGGCGCGATTTCGGCATCACCTGCTCCACCGCCACCAACTGGATTGCCAATATGATTGTCGGCGCCACCTTCCTGACTATGCTGAACACGCTGGGCAACGCTAACACCTTCTGGGTTTATGCGGCGCTGAACCTGTTCTTTATCGTCCTGACGCTGTGGCTTATTCCTGAGACGAAACATGTCTCTCTGGAACACATCGAACGTAACCTGATGAAAGGCCGTAAATTACGCGAAATCGGCGCACACAACTGAGTCCTGAAAGCCCCTCCCGGTAACGGGAGGGGCTTGCACCGCGCTTCCTGCCCCATTATTCTCTGCCGTTATGAAAGCCCTCAGACTCCCTATCGCTCTCCAGCAAGCCGTTATGCGCTGCCTGCGTGAAAAACTTCAGCAGGCCAACGCGCATTTAGGCACTCATTATCCTGAGCCCAAAGTGGTCTATCATCAGCGCGGCACCGCCGCCGGCACTGCCTGGCTGGAAAGCAACGAAATTCGCCTGAATCCGGTGCTGCTGATGGAAAATCAGCAGGCTTTTGTCGAAGAAGTTGTCCCCCATGAGCTGGCTCACCTGCTGGTATGGAAGCACTTTGGCCGCGTCGCCCCCCACGGCAAGGAATGGAAATGGATGATGGAAACCGTGCTCGGCGTCCCTGCCCGCCGCACGCATAAATTTGAAGTCGATTCGGTACGCAAAAATACCTTCCCCTACCGCTGCCCTTGCCAGCAGCATCAGCTCACCGTGCGCCGCCACAATCGGGTGCTGCGCGGCGAAGCCGAATATCGCTGCACTCATTGCGGCCAGTTATTAAAACTCGACGTTACAACCCCATGTAATTAATCGTTTATTTCTGGAATTTTTACACTGCCCCTGATTGAAACTGGATATCCGATCAGGTAGGGTGCGGGCACGTTTTAGTAAGGATTCTGGAAATGTCTCGCAAAATTTCTTGGGCTGTTGCATTCGTTGCAGCCTTCAGTTCGCTTCCCGCCTTCAGCAACGGCATCAATAGCTTCGCACAAGCCAAAACCGCAGGCGTCAAGGTCAACGCCGATGCTCCGGGCGACTTCTACTGCGGCTGTAAAATTAGTTGGCAGGGTAAAAAGGGTATCCCGGACCTGGAGTCCTGTGGCTATAAAGTGCGGAAGAATGAAAACCGGGCCACCCGCATTGAATGGGAGCACGTCATGCCTGCCTGGCAGTTCGGCCACCTGCTGCAGTGCTGGCAAGACGGCGGACGTAAAAACTGCGCCAAAGATCCGGTATACCGCAAAATAGAAAGCGATATGCATAACCTGCAGCCTGCCGTGGGCGAGGTTAACGCCGACAGAAATAACTTCATGTACAGCCAATGGAACGGCGGCGAAGGCCAATACGGCCAGTGCGCAATGAAAATTGATTTTAAGGATAAAGTGGCCGAGCCGCCGGAACGCGCTCGAGGCGCAATTGCGCGCACTTATTTCTACATGCGCGACCAATACCAGCTGTCGCTTTCTCGCCAGCAGACTCAATTATTCCAGGCCTGGGATAAACGCTACCCGGTCAACACCTGGGAGTGCGAGCGGGATGAGCGCATTGCGAAAGTCCAGGGCAATCATAATCCATATGTGCTGCGGGCTTGCCAGGCGCGAAACAGCTAACCTACACTAGCGGCAATTCTTTATTTGCTGTGACGAATATAGCCCTCGACCTACAGAACAAGGGGGCGAAAATCCCCTCTCCCTTTTTGGGATAGAGTCAGGATAAGAGCCCATTCCTGCAGCGCAACTAACCGGAACTCACTTCATGCGTATACCCCGCATTCACCATCCTGAAAATCTTTCCGTTGGCCAGGACGTTGCCCTGAGCGAAGATGCGGCTAACCACGTTGGACGCGTGCTGCGCATGAGCGCGGGCCAGGCTATTCAGCTGTTCGACGGCAGCAATCAGGTGTTCGACGCGGAAATCGTGCAGGCGGATAAAAAAAGCGTGCGCGTTAAAATCCTGGCGGGCAACGAGGACGACCGTGAGTCACCGCTCTGGCTGCATCTCGGCCAGGTCATGTCCCGCGGTGAAAAAATGGAATTCACCATTCAGAAGGCCGTGGAACTGGGTGTGAACGAGATCACCCCATTGTTTTCCGAACGCTGCGGGGTAAAACTGGATGCGGAAAGGCTGAACAAGAAACTCCAGCAGTGGCAAAAGATTGCGATTGCCGCCTGTGAACAATGCGGCCGCAACCGGGTGCCAGACATTCGCCCGGCGATGGATCTGGCCGCCTGGTGCGCCGAGCAGGATGACGCCCTGAAGCTCAATCTGCATCCGCGAGCCAGCGCCAGTATCAACACTCTGCCGCAGCCGGTCGAGCGCGTCCGCCTGCTGATTGGCCCGGAAGGCGGCCTGTCTGCGGATGAGATTGCCATGACCGCAGAGCACCAATTTACTGATATTCTGTTGGGACCGCGCGTTCTGCGTACTGAGACCACCGCGCTCACCGCCATCACCGCACTGCAGGTGCGCTTTGGCGACCTGGGCTAAAGGAGAACAACAATGATCAAGCTCGGCATCGTGATGGACCCCATCGCACACATCAACATCAAAAAAGACTCCAGCTTCGCCATGCTGCTGGAAGCGCAGCGTCGTGGTTACGAACTGCACTACATGGAAATGGCCGACCTGTATCTGAACAACGGCGAAGCGCGCGCCCGCACGCGCCTGCTCAGCGTCGAGCAGAACTACGATAAGTGGTATGAGTTTGGCACCGAGCAGGATATCGCCCTGGCCGATCTGAACGTGGTGCTGATGCGCAAAGACCCGCCGTTTGACACTGAATTTATCTACGCGACCTATATTCTTGAGCGCGCAGAAGAGAAAGGCACGCTGATCGTTAACAAACCGCAGAGCCTGCGCGACTGTAACGAAAAGCTGTTCACCGCCTGGTTTGCCGACTTAACGCCGGAAACGCTGGTCACCCGTAACAAAGCTCAGCTGAAAGCCTTCTGGCAGCAGCACGGCGACATCATTATGAAACCGCTGGACGGTATGGGTGGCGCCTCTATTTTCCGCGTGAAACAGGATGACCCAAACATCGGCGTTATCGCCGAAACGCTGACCGAATTGGGTACCCGCTACTGCATGGCGCAGAACTACCTGCCTGCCATTAAAGACGGTGATAAACGCGTGCTGGTGGTCGACGGCGAGCCGGTACCTTACTGCCTGGCTCGTATTCCGCAGGGCGGTGAGACCCGCGGTAACCTGGCCGCCGGTGGCCGTGGTGAACCACGTCCGTTGACCGACAGCGACTGGGAAATTGCCCGCCGCGTTGGGCCTACGCTGAAAGCCAAAGGGCTGATTTTTGTTGGTCTGGATATTATCGGCGATCGCCTGACCGAGATTAACGTCACCAGCCCAACCTGCATCCGCGAAATCGAAGCTGAATTCCCTGTGTCGATCACCGGGATGCTGTTCGACGCCATCGAAAAACGCCTCGCTCACTAAGCGCATCTGGCGGGTAGCTGTTACCCGCCTTCCCCCTTCGAAGGCACGATTCACGGCGGGTAGCCCGCCTTCCTTCATTAGTGGTAAGCTGGCCACACTTCGCGCAGCCACTGCCGCTTTTATCAACCGGGATCAGAACCTCTGACAATGAATTTACAGCATCACTTTCTTATTGCCATGCCGGCTCTCCAGGACCCTTTATTTAAGCGCTCCGTAGTTTATATCTGTGAATACAACGATGAAGGCGCGATGGGCATTATCATCAATAAACCGCTGGAAAACCTGCAGGTGGATGGCGTTCTCGAAAAGCTAAAAATAGAACCAGACCCGCGCGACGCTACGATTCGACTGGATAAACCCGTATTTATCGGCGGCCCGCTGGCGGAAGATCGCGGGTTTATTCTGCACTCGCCGCCGGACAACTTCGGCTCAAGCATTCGCATCTCCGACGACACGGTGATTACAACTTCCCGTGATGTGCTGGAAACGTTAGGCACGGCCAAACAGCCGAAAGAGGTGATTGTTGCCCTCGGCTACGCTTCCTGGGAAAAGGGGCAGCTTGAGCAGGAGATCATGGAAAACTCATGGCTGACGGCTCCTGCTTCGCCTGAGATCCTGTTCCACACGCCCATTTCAGAGCGCTGGCGCGAGGCCGCCCGTCTGATTGGTATCGATATCCACACCATGCCAAGCGAAGCGGGGCACGCCTGATGAGCAGTGGAACTTTAATGGCTTTTGACTTCGGCACCAAAAGTATCGGCGTCGCCATCGGCCAGCGCATTACCGGCACTGCGCGCCCGTTAACCGCGCTTAAGGCGCAGGACGGCACTCCGGACTGGAATGCGGTAGAAAAAATCCTGAAGGAGTGGCAGCCGGAAGAAGTCGTTGTCGGCCTGCCGCTGAATATGGATGGCACCGAACAACCCCTGACGGCGAGAGCCCGCAAGTTTGCGAACCGCCTGCACGGCCGCTTTGGCGTGAAAGTCTCCCTGCAGGACGAGCGGCTGAGCACCGTCGAAGCCCGCGCCGGGTTATTCGAACACGGTGGTTTCCGCGCCCTCAACAAAGGCAGCATCGACTCCGCTTCTGCGGTGATTATTCTTGAAAGCTGGTTCGAGTACCACCCGTGAAGGGCTTAACTGCCGGGCGCGTCGTTCCCTGCGTTCAGCAGTTCATGCCTTGCGGCAATCGCCAAAAAATGGCTGCGGTCCCGGTAGCCTGAAGAGGGCTGTTTTACCCGGGAATCAATACGCCGCAGCAGCGCGTCTGGCAGCATGATGTTTAGCCGCTGCTGCTTTCCTTCCAGCGCGGATAAATCCACATCAACCAGCAGCCATTGCTGGCAGTAGCCGTACTCCGGGTCTGCGGCATAAGCAAAAGGCCCGGCATCACACAATCGAGTAATGTCTTTGCCGCTCTCCACCATTAAATCCACAATCGACAGCACCGCATCCTGCACCATCGGGGCGATATCCGCCTGACTGTCTGCGGCCGATACGCAGCCAAATTCATCATTGCATAGCGCGGGCACGACCAGGCCAAACGCTTCGTTTTCAGTTGCGGGTAATTCCACACCAACGGAAAAAAACATCATCAACCTCCGGCAGCGACAGGCTAAATGCCTGCCATTTTACGAATGGATTTGACGGTACCGACGGGCAAATCCTTTTTGGGATGCGGAACGGGGAACGTTTTTCCGGTTGTAGGTGACCACCAGATCCAGTGGCTACCCCCAGAACGCCTGACGGGTTCGCACCCCGTGGCCCTCAATTCCTTTATCAGCTCAGCAGAGGTCATCATGCTCACCCTGAATGATGGATAATATACACACCAATACACATTAAGGCAATAAAGGCGTTCAAAATGTCGCCTCCCATGGCACGCTGAATTCCCGATCGTGTCCAACAATCTTACCTTCACGCAGCAGCAGCGCCTCGCTCTGGGCAAAGCTTTGCATGCCATGCTGCTGGCCGGTTTGCAGCACGCCAGGCAGTTGATGCGTCTTCCCCTCACGAATCAAATTTGCCATAGCCGGGGTATTGACCAACAGTTCGTACAGCGCCACCCGGCCACCGTCAGTCGCCGGTACAAGCTTTTGTGCCAGCACCGCTTTCAGGCTTCCGGCAAGCTGAGTTTGAATCAGGCTTTTCTCCTGAGCAGGGAACACGTCCACCAGCCGTTCCACCGCCTGAGCAGCACCGCGTGTGTGTAATGTCGCCAGAACCAAATGCCCTGTTTCTGCCGCGGTCAGCGCCAGGCCAATAGTCTCACTATCCCTGAGCTCACCCAGCAGAATGACGTCCGGATCTTCCCTTAAAGCGGCTTTTAGCGCTGCTGCATAGCTTTCACAGTGCAGGCCGGGCTCGCGCTGCTGAATCAGGCAGCGGCCAGAGGCGTGAATAAATTCGATGGGGTCTTCCAGCGTTAGCACATGGCCGTCAAGATGCTGATTGAGATGCTGAATCATCGCGGCAAGGGTTGTAGACTTCCCGCTCCCGGTAGCTCCAGTCACCAGTATCAGCCCTTCACTTTCCCGTAAAAGCGCCTTCAGTTGGGAGGGTGCGCCAAGCGTATGCAGATCCGGGCAAGAAGATGCGAGTAATCTAAGCGCCAGCGAATAACCTTCCTGATGGAGAAAAGCATTGCCGCGTAGCCTGATGCCGTTCGCGAGCGTGAGGGAAAAATCGAGCTGGCCGGCGCGACTAAGCTGCAACTTTTGCTCCTCATTTAACCATCCGTTGAGAACCTCTTCGACTTCCGGCACCTTCTCCGGGCACGCTTCCAGCCTGCCACACTTTCGCCAGCGTGCCGCCTGGCGCGCGCACAGGTGTAGATCGGAGACATTATGCTTTACACTAAGGGCCACAATTTCTTCGATATCCATATCACTTCCAACGATCATGAATGAGATAGCGCACAATCTGGCACAGGTACATGGGAAAATCTCAGCCGCTGCGGCACGTTGCGGCAGAAGCCCCGAAGAAGTGACTCTGCTTGCAGTCAGCAAAACCAAGCCTGCGAGCGCCCTCGCAGAAGCGATTGCTGCCGGGCAACGCGCCTTTGGCGAAAACTATGTGCAGGAAGGCGTGGATAAGATTCACCACTTTGCTGAACAAGGTGTAACAGGGCTGGAGTGGCACTTTATCGGGCCGCTGCAGTCGAATAAAAGCCGCCTTGTGGCGGAGAATTTTGACTGGTGCCATACCGTCGATCGGCTGAAAATTGCCAGTAGACTCAGCGAACAACGCCCGTCGACGTTGCCGCCGCTAAACGTACTGATTCAAATTAATATCAGCGACGAAAACAGTAAGTCCGGCATCGCGCTGAGTGAGCTGGAGCAGTTAGCTGCCGAAGTGGCGGCCTTACCGGGACTGACGCTGCGAGGCCTGATGGCCATCCCTGCGCCAGAACCGGATTACGAGCGCCAGCTTACCGTTTGCCGCAAAATGGCAGAGGCCTGTAATGCACTCAAAGCCCGCTTTACCACGATCGATACATTATCTCTCGGCATGACCGATGACATGGAAGCCGCGATTGCCGCAGGCAGCACCATGGTGCGCATTGGAACCGCTATTTTCGGCGCGCGGGATTATCCCGCTCGTTAATCACCATCATTTTTGAGGAAAACCATGCTTACGTTGACTTTCCTGGTCAAAACCCTGATTGAGCTTTACGTAATGGTGCTGCTTATCCGTATCTGGATGCAGTGGGCGCGCTGTGATTTCTACAACCCGTTTGCCCAGTTCATCGTTAAAGTTACCCAGCCCGTTGTCGGACCGCTTCGTCGCGTACTGCCATCCCTGGGCCCTATTGACACCTCATCCCTGCTGGTGGCATTTATACTCACCACGCTGAAATTCCCTATTCTGCTGCTGATCCAGTCCGGCGGGCTGTCGCTCGATCCATTAAACTTACTCATCGGCGTGCTGTCGCTGCTGAAATCAGCCGGTACCCTGGTGTTCTGGGTGATCATCGTTCGTTCCCTGATGAGCTGGATAAGCCAGGGCCGCAGCCCTATTGAATACGTGCTGATGCAAATGACCGAGCCAATGATGGCGCCGATTCGCCGCATCTTGCCTGCGATGGGCGGCATTGATTTCTCCGCCATGGTGGTCATTCTTATTCTTTATGCGCTGAATTACCTCGGTATGGACCTGTTCCCTGGCCTTTGGTACGCGATTTGAGTGCTGTGACACAGCAGCCTGACGGGCTGGTTCTGCGGCTGTATATTCAGCCCAAGGCCAGCCGCGATAGCCTGGTCGGTATGCATGGCGACGAGTTAAAAGTCGCCATCACCGCACCACCGGTAGACGGGCAGGCCAACGCTCACCTGGTAAAATATCTGGCCAAACAATTCAGGGTAGCGAAAGGCCAGGTCGTGATAGAGAAAGGCGAACTTGGTCGCCATAAACAAGTTAAAATTATCGGCCCGCAGCAGATCCCGACGGAAGTCGCGGCATTGATTGCCCCCCTCGAATAACACAGGACTGACTATGCAAAAAGTCGTATTAGCTACCGGTAACGCCGGTAAAGTGCGTGAACTCGCCAATCTGCTGGCGGATTTTGGCTTCGATGTGGTCGCGCAAACCGAGCTGAACGTAGAGTCTGTCGAAGAGACCGGCCTGACCTTTATTGAGAATGCGATTCTCAAGGCTCGCCATGCGGCTAAAGTGACCGGGCTACCGGCGCTGGCCGACGATTCCGGCCTGGCGGTGGATGCGCTGGGCGGCGCACCGGGTATCTATTCCGCACGCTACGCGGGCGAGGATGCCAGCGATCGGCAGAACCTCGACAAGCTTCTGGAAGCGCTCAACGACGTGCCGGACGATAAACGCCAGGCTCAGTTCCACTGCGTGCTCGTCTATATGCGTCACGCGGAAGACCCAACGCCGCTGGTGTTTCACGGTAGTTGGCCGGGCGTGATTACCCAGGCGCCAGCAGGGCAAGGTGGCTTTGGCTACGATCCTATCTTCTACGTTCCTTCCGAGGGTAAAACCGCGGCGGAGCTAACCCGCGATGAAAAGAGCGCGATCTCCCACCGTGGGCAAGCGCTGAAACTGTTACTGGAAGCAATGCGTAATGGCTAATTTGCCACCTCTTAGTCTCTACATTCACATCCCGTGGTGCGTACAGAAGTGCCCGTACTGTGACTTCAACTCCCACGCGCTGAAAGGCGACGTGCCGCACGACGAATACGTGAGCCATCTGCTGCACGACCTCGACCGCGACGTGGCGCTTGCTCAGGGGCGTGAGGTAAAGACTATTTTCATTGGCGGCGGTACGCCAAGCCTGCTCTCCAGCGAAGCCATGCAAACGCTGCTGGACGGCGTGCGCTCACGCCTCAAGCTGGCAGACGACGCAGAAATCACCATGGAAGCCAACCCCGGCACGGTCGAAGCCGACCGCTTTGTTGGCTACCAGAAAGCGGGTGTGAATCGTATTTCTATCGGCGTTCAGAGCTTTAGCGAGCCCAAATTAAAGCGCCTGGGCCGTATTCATGATGCGGGTGAAGCCAAACGTGCCGCGAACCTGGCAAGCGGCCTGGGGCTGCGCAGCTTTAACCTTGACCTGATGCACGGCCTACCTGACCAGTCGCTCGAAGAGGCATTGGACGATCTGCGCCAGGCCATTGCCCTGAATCCCCCGCATCTTTCCTGGTATCAGTTGACCATCGAGCCGAACACGCTGTTTGGATCACGTCCGCCGAAGTTACCGGACGACGACGCGCTGTGGGATATCTTCGAGCAAGGCGATAAGCTACTGACCGCCGCGGGCTACCAGCAATACGAAACCTCAGCCTATGCTAAGCCCGGTTATCAGTGTCAGCACAACCTGAACTACTGGCGCTTTGGCGACTATTTGGGGATTGGCTGCGGCGCGCACGGCAAAATCACCTCCCCGGACGGGCGCATTACGCGCACGGCGAAAACGCGCCATCCGCGCGGCTATATGGAAGGAAAGTACCTCGACCGCCAGCATGACGTTGAGCAGGCAGACAAACCGTTCGAATTCTTTATGAACCGTTTCCGCCTGCTGGAGGCCGCACCACGCAGTGAGTTCACGCTTTATACCGGTTTAGATGAAGCGATAATTCGCCCGCAGTTGGATGAGGCGCTGGCGAAAAACTATATGACGGAAACGGATGAACACTGGCAGATAACCGAGCACGGGAAACTGTTTTTAAATTCCCTGCTGGAGCTGTTTTTAGCCGACGAAGCGTAAGTTTTTACCCTCACCCCGGCCCTCTCCCAGAGGGAGAGGGGGAAAACAAGTGATGGGCGACATGGTTTATCCCCTATCCCCTTTGGGGAGAGAACTGGTGAAGGGGAACTCGGTTTATCCCCTCTCCCCTTAGGGGAGAGGGTTAGGGTGAGGGGAAAATTACTTCAGCGCCCCCACAAGCCCTTTACGCTGATTTTCCAGCGACACCACCCGGTTACACACCTCGTGGCCGAACTGTTCAAAATCAGCCTGCTGATTATTCCATTCGTTCTGAACCGCCGTTTGCAGACCGCCCAGGTTACCCAGCACATTCTGCAGCGGGTTGCCGCCGCCTTTCAGCACCGCCTGCGCGCCCATTTCATTAATGCTGTCCTGCAGAATGCCGCCCATCGCCTGGTTCACCAACTGCTGACCATCGGCTCTCACCTGATCGACCGCTTTATAATGGAACGTCAGCCCGTCCTGGCGGCGCTCAATAATCCGGTTCATCTGCTCTTTTAACTGGGCATCCAGCTTGGTCAGGCGATTACGCATGCTGCTGCTTTCCCCAACCTGTTTAGCAATAATGCCGTCCAGCGCGACGCGGCTTTTCTCTACGCGAGAGCGAGCCCCATTATCGATCCACGGTAAATCCGTGCGCAGGGCTTTCTGGTAGTTCAGCGCCTGCTGGCGCTGTGCGGATGTCAGCGTCTTCTGAACACCGTTGTATTGCACGCTGCCGTCAGGCGCGATGACCAGATTGCCGTTCTCACCCACAACCTGCACGGACTGCGGGTTAATCACCACGTCATCACGTGGATTGACGCTGCACTGATAGTCCGCGTGTGCCGAAGCGGCGGTGACCAGCAGCGCGCCTAAAAGGACCTTACGGATCATATTTTCTCCTGAAAAATCAGCTCCTGAAAAAAAGGCCGGTTAATTAACCAGCCTGTTTTTGCTAAAGCTTAATCCCACCAGACGTCGAACAGATCGCTGATGCGAACATCTTCGAGTTTGCGGTCTTCTAACCATTTACGCACCAGCGCCTGATGCTCTTCGGTGCATTTGCCAATCTCTTCCATGCACACCAGACCTTCCCAGACCAGGTAACCGCTGCCGTCAAACGCCAGCTTGTTCGGCGCGATCACTTCGGCGATCAGCTCGTCCACGGTTTTATCAATTTGCTCTTCGGAAGTGCCCTCCGGGAAGCGCCAGGCAATCGAGAAGCCCAGTTCCTGGAACTCTTCGATATGCATTTTCTTACGCAGACGACGGCTACGATTCTTTGCCATTATTTCACCCTCTCGAACATTAAGTCCCATACGCCGTGACCAAGACGATGGCCACGTTGTTCAAATTTGGTTACCGGACGTGAGTCCGGACGCGGTACGTAGTCGTGACTCTCCGACTGGTTTTTATACCCTTCGATAGAGGACATCACTTCGAGCATATGTTCAGCATAAGGTTCCCAGTCGGTGGCCATATGGAACACGCCGCCCAGCTTCAGCTTGCGTTTTACCAGGTCAGCAAACGGTGCCTGAACGATACGGCGTTTATTATGACGTGCTTTATGCCATGGATCAGGGAAAAACAGCTGAACCATGTTCAAAGAATTGTCAGGAATCATGTTTTCCAGCACTTCCACCGCGTCGTGGCACATCACACGGAGGTTCTCCACGCCAGCCTCATGCGCGGTGCCCAGGCAGGCGCCCACGCCCGGCGAATGCACTTCAATACCGAGATAGTTATGCTGCGGATTGGTTTGTGCCATGGTTACCAGCGAGGTGCCCATACCAAAACCGATCTCCAGCGTGACCGGCGCTTCGCGGCCAAAAATCTCGCTAAAGTCGGCAGGCTCGGCCTGGAACTCAACGCCCATCACCGGCCAGTAGTTATCCAGCGCGTGCTGCTGGCCTTTTGTCAGACGCCCCTGGCGACGGACAAAGCTGCGGATGCGGCGCAGCACACGGCCTTCTTCATTAAATTCCGGTGAAATGACGTCATTCTTCATGGTTTTCTTAACGCTTCGCTTAGTGTTCGGGAAACGGGCATTATCCAAAGTTAAGGATGAGAAGCAAGTGGCAGAAAGTTCCGGTTTACAGCTTTACGCCGCTGTGCTGGAATCGGCTCCTTTATTACACCTTTGCCGGATATCCCGCGTTGACCATGCAAGCTCCTCAATTCGCCCAACAAGTCCTCGACTGGTACCACAAGTATGGGCGCAAAACCCTGCCGTGGCAGCAGGAGAAAACGCCTTATAAAGTATGGCTCTCTGAGGTAATGTTGCAACAAACCCAGGTCGCGACGGTCATCCCTTATTTTGAGCGCTTTATGGCGCGTTTCCCCACCGTGACCGACCTGGCGAACGCCCCGCTGGACGAAGTGCTGCACCTGTGGACGGGGCTGGGCTATTACGCTCGTGCGCGCAATCTGCATAAAGCCGCTAAACACGTTGCCGATAAACACGGTGGCGTTTTCCCTGAAACGTATGACGAAGTGGCCGACCTGCCTGGCGTCGGGCGCTCAACCGCAGGCGCGATTCTGTCTCTTTCGTTGGGTAAACACTTCCCGATTCTCGATGGCAACGTAAAGCGCGTGCTCGCCCGTTGCTATGCCGTTTCCGGCTGGCCGGGCAAAAAAGAGGTTGAAAACCGCCTCTGGGAAATCAGCGAACGCGTAACCCCTGCACAGGGCGTTAGCCAGTTTAATCAGGCGATGATGGACCTCGGGGCCATGGTCTGCACCCGCTCAAAGCCAAAATGCGAGCTTTGCCCGCTGAACAACGGCTGCGTGGCCTATGCCAACCACAGCTGGGCGAACTATCCCGGCAAGAAGCCTAAAGTGACGCTGCCTGAACGCACCGGCTATATGCTGATGATGCAGCATGGCGATGAAGTCTTCCTGGCGCAGCGCCCGGCGGTCGGGCTATGGGGAGGCCTATTCTGCTTCCCACAGTTCGCTGAAGAACAGGAATTACATCGCTGGCTGGAGCAGAGAGGTATTCCGGCAGATAATCTCACGCAGTTAACGGCTTTCCGCCACACCTTTAGCCATTTCCATTTAGACATTGTGCCGATGTGGCTTCCGGTGTCGTCCATGGACGCCTGCATGGATGAAGGCCCCGCTCTCTGGTATAACTTAGGCCAGCCACCGTCTGTCGGGCTGGCGGCTCCCGTGGAACGCCTGCTACAACAATTACGAGCCGAACCGGTTGCCTTAGCGCCCGTTCGTGCCGAAGAAGAGGAATAATCATGAGCAGAACGATTTTTTGTACTTACCTGCAGCGCGATGCTGAAGGCCAGGATTTCCAGCTGTACCCGGGCGAACTGGGCAAGCGGATCTACAACGAAATCTCCAAAGAAGCCTGGGCGCAGTGGCAGTCCAAGCAGACCATGCTGATCAATGAAAGAAAGATGAGCATGATGAACCCGGAACACCGCAAAGAGCTGGAAAACGAGATGGTCAATTTCCTGTTTGAAGGGAAAGAAGTCCATATCGAAGGCTTTACCCCGCCAGAAAAACAGTAATCGTCGGCACCTTTTTGCAAACACAACACGCATACACGGAATGATGAAAAAACTTCTCGCGCTGGCTCTCGTGGCCCCGTTGCTGATCTCCTGCTCCAGTAAAAAAGGCGATGACGCTTTTAACGAAGCCTACGTAAAGGACACCAACGGGTTTGATATTTTGATGGGGCAGTTTGCCAACAACATCGAAAATATCTGGGGTATGAAAGAGGTCCTGATCGCAGGCCCGAAAGATTACGTCAAATACACCGACCAATATCTGACGCGTAGCCATATCAACTTTGATGAAGGTACCATCACCGTTGAGACCATCGCGGGCACCGATCCTGCCGCGCACCTGCGCCAGGCCATCATTACCACCCTGCTGATGGGGGACGATCCTGGCTCAATAGATCTCTATTCCGATGCCAACGACGTCCAGATCTCCAAAGAGCCGTTCCTTTACGGCCAGGTCGTGGATAACACTGGCCAGCCCATTCGCTGGGAAGGCCGTGCGACGAAGTTTGCCGACTATCTGCTGCAAACGCGCCTGCAAAAGCGCAGTACCGGGCTGAAAATCGTCTATAGCGTGACCATCAATCTTGTGCCTAACCACCTCGACAAACGAGCACATAAATACATCGGTATGGTGCGTAAAGCGTCGAAGAAATACGGCGTGGACGAGTCGCTGATTCTGGCCATCATGCAGACGGAATCCAGCTTCAACCCGTATGCGGTAAGCCACGCGGATGCACTGGGCCTGATGCAGGTTGTTCAGCACAGCGCCGGGGTTGACGTGTTTAAGGCGCAGGGTAAATGGGGCAAACCAAGCCGCAGCTTCCTGTTCGACCCGGAAAGCAACATTGATACCGGCACGGCCTATCTGGCGATTTTGCAGAACAGCTATCTGGGGCAGATTGATAACCCAACGTCACGTCGCTATGCGGTGATTACGGCCTATAACGGCGGCGCGGGCAGCGTGCTGCGGGTGTTCTCTAACGATAAGATGCAGGCGTTTAGCCTGATTAACAGCATGGCGCCGGGCGATGTCTATCAAACGTTGACCACGCGACATCCGTCCGCAGAGTCTCGTCGTTACCTGTACAAAGTGAATAACGCCCAGAAGAGCTATCGCCGGCGGTAATTTACCCTCACCCTAACCCTCTCCCTAAAAGGGAGAGGGGACTTTCCGGGAATACACTTCTTCACCCTTCTTTCCTCCCTCGCCCCCTTGGGGAGAGGGCTGGGGTGAGGGGCTATTCCCTCTTACTTCAGCATGTAGCCGTACAGCCGCTTAATGCCGTCCGAATCCGTCTCGCTGTACACGCCCTGCAGCTCAGGGGAGAAGCCTGGCAGCATATTCACGCCCTCTTCCAGCGCCAGGAAGTAACGCAGTGCCGCCCCGCCCCAAACTTCACCCGGCACCACGCAAAGCACGCCCGGAGGATAAGGCAACGCGCCTTCCGCCGCGATACGTCCTTCAGATTCGCTCAGGCGCACCAGCTCCACGTTGCCGCGAATAAACTCGATGTTTGCGTCCTGCGGGTTCACCACCACGGCAGGCAGGCTCTCCTTGCGGAACATCGCTTTCTGCAGCTCTTTAACCTCAAAACTCACGTACAGATCGTGCATCTCCTGGCAAAGCTGGCGCAGGGTGTAACCCTTGTAGCGCACCGGGTATTTCTGATAAATCGTGGGCAGCACATCCGCCAGCGGCGTGTCGTCCTCAATATGCTGTTCAAACTGCGCCAGCATGGCCACCAGCTGAGCCAGCTTCTCGTGGCTCTCCGCCGGGGTAAGCAGGAACAAGATCGAGTTAAGATCCGACTTTTCCGGCACAATTCCGTTTTCACGCAGATAGTTAGCGAGGATTGCCGCTGGCACACCGAACTCGGTGTAGCGCCCGGTTTCGGGATCGATGCCCGGCGTGGTTAGAAGCAGCTTGCAGGGATCGACAAAATATTCGTCCTTCGCATAACCTTCAAAACCGTGCCAGCGCTCACCGGGTTCAAAGCTGAAGAAGCGGCGCTCCTGAGCAATCTTCTCCGTGGGGTGATCCTGCCACGGCCGCCCGGCCACTTCCGGCGGAATAAACGGCTTGATCATCTTACAGTTGGCGATAATCGCCTTGCGCGCTTCAATGCCCAGTGCCACACATTCCGCCCACAGGCGACGACCACTTTCGCCCTCGTGGATCTTGGCATTTACATCCAGCGCGGCAAACAGCGGGTAAAACGGGCTGGTTGAAGCATGCAGCATGAAAGCATTGTTAAGCCGCTTGTGCGGGCAAAAACGGGCCTGACCGCGAAGATGGTTATCTTTCTTATGGATCTGCGAAGTCTGGGAGAATCCGGCCTGCTGCTTGTGAACCGACTGAGTGACAAAGATCCCCGGATCGTTTTCATTCAGCTCCAGTAACAGCGGCGAACAGTCCGCCATCATCGGAATAAACTGCTCGTAGCCGACCCAGGCCGAATCAAAGAGGATGTAATCGCACAGATGGCCGATGTTATCTACCACCTGGCGAGCGTTATAAATTGTGCCGTCATAGGTGCCGAGCTGGATCACCGCCAGGCGGAAAGGCCTTGCCTCCTGAGCTCGTTCAGGTGCCACTTCCGAAATCAGCTCCCGCAGGTATTTCTCATCAAAACAGTGCGCATCAATGCCGCCGATAAAGCCAAAGGGATTGCGGGAAGCTTCCAGATAAACCGGCGTAGCACCGGCCTGGATGAGTGCGCCGTGGTGGTTTGATTTATGGTTGTTGCGGTCAAACAGCACCAGATCGCCGCGTGTCAGCAGAGCATTGGTCACCACTTTGTTCGCCGCAGAGGTACCGTTAAGCACGAAATAAGTTTTGTCGGCGTGGAAAACTTTCGCGGCAAACTTCTGCGCGTGCTTAGCTGAGCCTTCGTGGATCAGCAGGTCACCCAGCTTAACGTCCGCGTTGCACATGTCTGCACGAAATACGTTCTCACCAAAGAAATCATAAAACTGCCGTCCCGCCGGGTGTTTTTTAAAGAATTTCCCGTGCTGGTGCCCAGGGCAGGCAAAAGTGCTGTTGTCCATCGCCACGTATTTGGTCAGCGTGTTGAAGAACGGTGGCAACAGATCTTCTTCGTAGCCGCTGGCCGCGGTTTCCAGCTCCAGATAATCCTGCGCTTTCCCGGCAATCACGCCGGTTACCGCAGGCAAACCGTCAACGGCGGTTTCGCTAAAAATAAACACCGGCAAATTAAAACCCGAGCGTTTAAGCAAGGCCAGAATGCCGCTGCGGCTGTCCGCAACGGAGATGACAACTGCCGCCACATCGGTGAAGTCGGTCTCGTCGAGCGTGACCACTTCACGATGCGTTGAGAGTAATGCAGCCACGTCGTGACTGGCGGCAATTTTCAGTGATTTCATAAGCACAAATCCCCGTCTGCAAGGATGAGTGAGTGCCATCCGGCACGGCAAAGGGAAAATTCCCCAACGAAGGCGTTCTGAAGGTCTTAGGTGTGAATCCACTTCGACCGCCAGACATCAGTAAAACCAGGCGATTCCTGATTTTACTGATGTCCTGCAGCGAGCAAGCATTGCCCTCACCGCATGGTGAGCAAGGGACTTCGGAAGGTTATAGCAGCACGGACGAGCGCCATCCCGAAAGATGCATGGGAATTGAGAGTGAACATCAAGGCGCCCCGTAGTGGATAAGAAAACTGGCGCAATCATGGCACCTTCTGCCAGGGGGTTCAACATGAAGTCTGTAACAGCCCGCACATAAATCAGGCAAACGCACCGTGCCGTGCAACAAAGCCATTGACGCGGAATGGGGTTTACGGTTTAATGCGCCCCGTTGCCCGGATAGCTCAGTCGGTAGAGCAGGGGATTGAAAATCCCCGTGTCCTTGGTTCGATTCCGAGTCCGGGCACCACTATTTAGAAGAACCCGCCTATGGCGGGTTTTTTGCTTTTGGCGAAACGGACTCTGCATCGAACTGAAAGTCGATTATTCGTCTCATCCCTGAGACTCACCCCTTCGGGGCCAGCGCAAGCGCTGTTCAAAAACGTTCCCGACGTTTTAGTATTCGTCTCATCCCTGAGACTCACCCCTTCGGGGCCAGCGCAAGCGCTGTTCAAAAACGTTCCCGACGTTTTAGTATTCGTTTCATCCCTGAGACTCACCCCATAAGGGTCCAACGCAAGCGCTGTTCAAAAACGCTCCCGTTTTACACGATACAAATTTTCAGGGCTAATATTGAGAATGCATATTAGGCAAAACTATAATTTGATAATTTAAAAACTTCAGGAGAATAAGAGCTTTGCTCAAATCCAGCATTGATAATAACCTGGTTCAATGGATTTATGCGCAACAACCCTCCCTTCGACCAACAGCAAGTAAATTCATTAAGATTATTTACTCGCAGTAATTTTTTAATAAATTCTAAATCTTTAAGAACCATCTCTATCAGTTGAGGACCGACCCGTCCACTGGAGAGAAGACTTTTTATCCCTGCATAAAAAGGACGGTAAGATATTCCATTTAATCTGATTCTATCTGTTGCAGGAAGTCCAGAATATATATTCAGGCCAGTTCGCCCAACAACTAAAATCTCATTGTACTCGGCCGTAGTTTGTTGACGCCTAATTTGACGATGAATTTCCTCAACGGATAACAAAGTATTATAAGGTTTATTCATTCTAAAGTTACCTTTAGTAGGCCTATTTTTCCCTTGAAATATAGCGTCTGCCAAAGCGTAACTATCGACCAGTGCTCCTGAAGGAACAGCTCCCTCTCTACCCGCAAAATTAGGGAATGCCACATCCTGTAGGTGAGTGCCCAGAATATTTTGCACAGGTACATTTAAATCCAATGCAATAGGGAGCGGTGCTATACCACATCCCGCTAAACGAGCCGGTATTTTTTTTACAACGCAGCAGCATGAAATAACATCCCAACTATTTAAGATCGACTCAGCAGAACGTTGCTCGAATGGAGATATAACATTTCGACCAGCTCGACTCATACTACAGATGCCACTGATAGTATGAATAATTTTAAGATCTCCATTTATATCGATTCGCCGCCGCCAACCATCGAGTATTCTCTTGGTCTCTAGCTCACTATATCTTTTATTTAGATATTCATCTCTAAACCTTGCAATTTTATTCTTATCAAGTTTCTCGCCAAACTTTTTCAAGTTAATATTTAACATAAAAACCTTACATTAACAAATGGTGAACATTGAAAACACATTAAACACCATCAAATATAAATTCAACAAAAATTGGCTTAACTACTTCCAAATACGTTCATTAAAACATTAACATACATTAATTAAGACTCTTGTAACGCCATTAATTATTTTCACCTACAATATTTATCGTCCAGACACACAACTTAAAGCCCCCCAAAAGCGTTTTTTTTACTATTTAAAACGCGCTATTTTATCGTCCACGCATCACTAAACTGTTCGCTACTGAACAGCTCAGACAGGCCGCTAATCTGCTTCAGGCGCAGCACTTCATCAGCGTCCATCCCCAATTCTGATCCGATTTTCAAATCATCCCAGCCCAGACGGGAAAGATCGCGGACAATATCGGACATCGCCGTTACCTGATGTTTTCCACGCGCCCGGTTATGGCGCACCGTCGCGGCAATACATTCGGCTTCACCACTGGATTCCAGGTTTACCACCGTAATAGGAAGAAAACCGTTGATCCTCTTTTTTGCCACAGGCGATGTTTTTCCTACCAAATGCCGGTGAAACCCATCCACGACCTGAAACTTATCTTTCAGCGGCGTCACCACAATAGGCTGAGTGAATCCATCTGTCTCAATTGAAAGCTGTAACAAGCTTCGTTCAACGGGTGCCATAACGTTAGGGTTATAATCATTGGCCACAATATCGCCCTCACGAACCCAAAGGACACAATCAACCGGCTCTTTTTTAAAAGGGCTGTGCTGATGCATGACTTTTTTGACTTCATTGATTGCGTCCACTTTTGACTCATCCGATTCGACGGAAGAAAGATAATTATCCAGTTGTTTTAATAGCGTATTAAGCATCAGAGGATCCCCCACATTTGTCGTTTCTTTTGTATCCTTTCAAGGTACCGGTTGTAGTGCTGTGGCTTATTAGGGCTAAATGATAGCGTCCGACACCAAAAGTCATTCTTCAATAGCGTCTTACATATCCTTCGCCACGAGGGTATATCTCTCGAGCCGGAATCTTTATCCTGCTCATCAGGAATATTTTCTGGAAACTCTCGTTCTCTATACCATTTTAAATAAATGGCAATTTTATTCTTGTAATGCTCCGCTGTTTTTTCCGGCATCGATGCCAGTAAAAACATGGCGTACTCTTGCCAGGTTAAATGGCTCGGTTTTGTGATGCTAGTATTGCGGGCATAGAAAGAACCGCTCTGATGCGCATAAATAGCGCCGCTGTTGGCGCCAGCCACGCGCATGCATACCCGGGACCAGGTTTCAGGCTCCAGAACATGGTAGAGCCAAAGCCCACGGCGCGCCTCCGGGCCAAAAGGTTCACACACCCTCATCGCTTTCATAGGGACACCGGCGCGATACATCAGGTCATAAAGCGGATTCCCGGCAGCTTTATATTTGCCGTTAAAAATCCAGATATCCTGTACCTTCCAGTCGTACAAAGGATAAGCGACACAAAAATTGCCCTCCCGGCTGGCCGTAGTCCAGGGCTTATCATCGGCATAGCGGGTTTTGCTTTGTGAAGCCAGCGCTAAAAAACGGTTGAGGGATTCGTCGGCCCGGATGCCGGTTAACGTGGCCAGACCTTTATCGCCGGAAAGCCAGCGTGAGAACGCTGGCATAAATTCTTCAAAGGTCATGCCATAGCGATAGAAGGGGAAGAAGTTTGGATCGGTAATGGCGTCTTCCGGCGGCTGGCGAACCCATTCCACGCCCTCCTCCCAGCAAATCCATTCCGGCTGAGCCTGCGAAACCCCGTTCACCGTGGTTAGCGGCAAAGCGACCCAGTAAAAATGCCCAACGATATCGTCATATTGCTGCCTGAGTCGCAATACATGGTCGATGGTATACTGGAACTGAACTTCCCAGTCGATAAACAGCACGTCAAACTGACGCTCCCGGCGGCGAGCGATTTCAGCCACAAGGTGAAAAAGCACGCTGGAATCCTTTCCACCGGAAAAAGAGACGCAGACCTGATCAAAGGTATCGAATACCCAATCGATTCTCTTTTTAGAAGCATTAAGAACATTATCACCAAGAATGATTTTTTTATCTTTTCTCACAAAAACTCCCTTTAACTGCTGTCTCAACATTACTACGACAGCAAAATCCCTGCATTTCGTTCAATCCACCCAGGATATCTTAGCGCACCAGCCTGGTAATATCCTCCGCCAGGAAAACCACGCTCTCCGGATAAAGCATTTACATAAATTATGATTCGCATATTTTATATAAACACCATCAATACCGCAGTGCGGTTATGTTATATCCAGCCTCAACCCCAGACAATAAAAATTTAAAATCATCAAGAAAAAATCGCAATTAATTGAATTACCTATATTTAAAATGTAAACAAAAAAATACATCAACAAAAAAATCAAAGAAGCCCTATCTACAGCCTGGCGTTAATTTTATTAAAATAATCGCAGATTAATAAAATGGATAACCACGATAGAAATAAAAAATAGCGCAGGCCATGCTGAAACAGAATAGATGAACTACCGTGGTATAAGCGGGCGACTTGCCCGGATCGAAGCAGCATCCGGGCCATCAACTCATCCTTAGGGACGATCAACCGCTACCTGTTTTTGACCACAATCAGCGGCTCGATATCGCTCTCTTTTTTAATCACCAGCGAATCATCGCCACGCAGGCAAGTGCCGCCGTAGCTGCCACCCACGGTAAAAGTGCAGACCTGGATGTATTTGCCATCCACCTTCGGCAGGCACCACAGCTGCTGATAGATATTCTTGCGATCCACGAACTTGCCGCTGGTTTTATCCAGCAGTTCATCATGGTGGCTGACCAGATCGATATTGCTGCCGCAGCGCCCGGCAATTGGCTTCACCGCGTAGCCGGTTTTTGACAGCAGGTTGTTCACCTCGAAATCCGTATCCAGCAGGTAACGGTGGTTCGGGAACAGCTGCCAGAGCACCGGCAGAATGGCTTTATTACCGGGGATCACCGTCCACAGCGGTTCAAACACCAGCACTTCCGGGCGAAGCAAGACGTCAATCAGGCGCACTTCTCCCTGTGGATGGCCGGTACGGATCGGCACGGCGGCATATTCGGTTTCGCTAACCTCACGAATTTGCTCAATCGCGGTTTCCCACGCCCAGGTTTTCCAGACACAGTTCACCGCCCGGCCATCATTATCAATAAGCTGCCCGGCGCTGTCCCAGTTCAACTCGCCCAGGCCGTGCAATATTTTGGTGTCAAACCCGGCCTGCAACAGCGAACGCTGCATAAACAACGCGTGGTAATCCTCCTCGGCGTCATTGTCCTGCATAATATGGACAAACGGCCGGGCGCTGCTGTGCTTCCAGGCCCCGGTAAGCTCTTCCAGCAACCCTTCCGCCGGATTATGCCCGGTGCCCCGGTATCCCGTCTTAACCCACTCCTCAAGGATAAGCCCGCTTTCGGTGTGGCAGGAGGCTGAATCGGCGTTGTATTCGTACACCTTCAGCCCGCGCTCATCCATGCAAAAATCCATGCGGCCGCTGACCATCTGGTGGCGGCGCCATTGCCAGGAAAGCCTCAGACGCGGCCAGAGAATTTTGGGAATATCAAAGAGTGCCAGAAGACTGTCGTCTTTCAGCACTTTATCCGTGGCGTGCAGGTACATCAGGTGTAGCTCGTTGGTGGCCTTGATCAGTTCCTGCTCGGCGCTTTCGGTAATAGTGAAATACTGGCAAGGATCTTTATTAATAATGTGGCCATTGGCCTGTATATAGGCCAGCTGGAGTTCATCTTTTTCATTCAGCCATTTGCCGTCGAACTGGCGCTTATTGGCCAGGCGAGCCCCACCAATTTTTAGCGCTTCACCGCCGATTTCCGGCTGTGGCTCGCTGTTGGTCGTCTCTTCAGTTTGAATCATCCAGCCAAGAATCGACGTGTCAGCAAACGTATCCTGCAGCGTATAGTGACCGTCGCGTTCAACCAGGATTAGCTCGCGCGTCCACTGCTGCCCGACGGGTAACGGCGCATGAATCACGTTCTGCTCGGCAATGCGCACTTTATTGCCGATAAGCTGAGTGATCACCGCGACATGGCCAGTTTCATGAAATTCGCCGCCCTTCTGCCAGATAAGTAACGCGCCCGCCTCCGGCGCTCGTTTTGAGCCATTCGCAAAGGCCTGCAGCGGCAGAATATTGTCGTTCACCACCTGACGTAAAAATCGCAGCGAGAAAATTTCCCACGCCATGTGAACGTCAGTGAAGACAAAGCCGTAGTTTAAGAAGAGAAAGCGGCGGGCAAACTCTACGCACTGCCATTTGTGGCCCATGTATTCGTTGCCGATGTAGCTGCGAAACTCCGCGTCTTCGGGGTAATTTTTCGGGTCGAGGCTGCCGTAATTAGAGGAGTAAATCGCTACGCCACCCGGCGCATAGCCCAGAAGTGTACCAAAGGGCGAATCGTTGTCTGGTGTTCCTGTATGCATGTGTCCAACCTAAATCAGGCAGGCGGCAAAGGTCACGCGGATTGTCGTCTGCACGTTAAAATTAACCTGACAGAGAAGCCGTTATCATACACCTCTGCCAACGGTTTTGTGCAGTCGCGCTTCGTTTAAACAGACATATTCCGGCAGGTCGGGGCCCAAAGAAAAAGGCTGCCTCAGCGGGCAGCCTTTGTTTAAAAGTGACTCAGCCAGTTTATTTGTTCCCGTACTCGCTGCCGTTAACCCAGGCGTGATCTTTCTCCCAGGTAAACATCCACTTGCGTACCGGCCCCGCCATCACGTTCAGGTAATAGCTGTCGTATCCGGCCATCGTCGCCACCGGGTGGTAGCCTTTCGGCACTTTCACCACGTCTTTGTCGTACACCGCCATGCACTCATCCAACGAGCGGTCATCGGTATACACACGCTGCAGACAGAACCCCTGCGGCGGGTTGAGGCGGTGATAATAAGTCTCTTCGAGATAGGTTTCGTTGGGCGGATTATCGGTGTCGTGCTTGTGGCTCGGGTACGAGCTGGTGCAGCCCTCGTTGGTATACACCTCCACCACCAGCAGGCTGTCGGCGGGCTTATCCTCCGGCAGAATATTGTGGACATAGCGCTGGTTGTGGCCTTTACCGCGCGCCTCGGCATCAATATCCTGCGGGGCAATGAGCCGCGTGGCATAAGTCCCTTTACCCGGCGCGGAGCAAACGGCCAGTTCGAGCGCGGTGAGCGCCAGAACCTTAACCCCCTCGCCGGACGTCACGTACACGGCCCAGGGTTTACGGCGCTCAAACGGGCTCATGCGGTCGCCTATTTCAGGGAAGCGAGCGAGCGGCGTGTCCACCGTCGCACGTCCTGCGACCAGCACCAGGCAGCGCTCTTCCTCCACGGCGGGCAGTTCCAGAACCTGCCCTTCCTGAAGCTGATAAGCGGCAAATCCCACGTAGCCCCAGCCCGCGTTTTCCGGCGTGACGCACTGCGTCTGCCCCTGCGCGTCCGGCTGCTGCCAGCGGGAAAGTAATTCGGCCATTCTCCCTCCTTAAATCAGCCCGGCTTCGCGAGCAAAACGGCTCAAATTAGCGTAGCCCAGCCGCGCGTAGGTCATCGGGTGTGCCACCGCCGGATCCTGCTCGGCCTCAACTACCAGCCAGCCCTGATAGCCATGCTTTTTCAGCAGCGCCATGATCGGCGGGTAGTTCACGCAGCCATCGCCCGGCACGGTAAATACGCCGCTCAGGACCGCATCCAGGAAGCTGGTTTTGCGGTTTTTCACGTCCGCCAGCACGCCAGCGCGCACATCTTTGCAATGCACGTGGTTAATGCGCGAGATCCAGCGCTCGGCCACCGCCAGCGGATCGGCCCCCGCAAAAGTCAGATGCCCGGTGTCCAGCAGCAGCCCGACTTCCGGCCCTGTGTGAACCATCAAATTATTCACGTCATCCGCGCTCTCTATCACCGTTCCCATATGGTGGTGATAGGCAATTTGCACGCCCTGCTGCTGGGTATAACGGGCGAACGCGGTAAGCTTTTCGCCGTACTCCTGCCAGCGTTCGGCAGGGAAACGGGGCCGTAAATGCACCGGAGTTTGCTGCTCACCGTGAATGCAGTGGGTGACTTCGGCAAATACCAACACCTTCGCCCCCAGTTCGCGCAGCAGCGTCAGGTGCGGCTGCACGGCCTCAATTTCCTGCTCAACGGAGCGCTCAAGCAAACGGCCAGAATACCAGCCGGAGACCAGCTTCAAATCATGCTTATCGAGAATCGGCCCCAGCACGCCGGCCTCTCGCGGGAATTTATTCCCCAGTTCAAAACCTTCAAATCCGGCCTCTTTTCCTTCGCTCAGGCAGGTGTCCAGCGGCGTGTCGGCGCCCAAAGAAGGCAGATCGTCATTGGTCCAGGTCAGCGGGTTAATACCTAAATGCACGGTCATAATGCTCTCCTTATTGTTTATGCTGGCCGCGCTCGCGCCACAGGGCGATCAGCCGCAGGTAATTGTCACGGATGCGCGCCACCAGCTGCGCATCGTCGATATCGCGTTTTAACCAGGCCTGCGAGGCTTCGCCAAACAGCGTGCGCCCTACCGCAAAGCCTTTCACAATCGGGTAATTAGCGGCGGCATTGAAGCCATCACGCAGCACCTCTACCGGGGCATCCAGGCCGAGGATCACCACGCCGCGGCAGTGGGGATCGCGTTTATCCACCAGCTCGCTCAGGGCCGCCCAGCCAGCGCTGCTCAGCGGCGGCAGCTTCCACCAGTCCGGGTAGATACCGAGGTTGTAGAAGCGGGAAACGGCTCTGAGATAAAGCTCGTCGCTGCGCGGCATATTCGCCGGGAGGATAACTTCCAGCAGCAGCTCGTGGCCCGACTGGCAGCAGGCGCGGTACACTTCGGCAATCTTCTGCTCCTGCTCCAGACGCAGAGCGTGGGCATCTTCCGGGTGGAAAAAGACCAGGCACTTAACAATGTGTTCCTGCGGCCAGCTAATCAGCTGCGAGCCGATGTTGCCATGTTCCATTTCCAACGGGCGTGACCCTGGCAGCTCAATCGGGCGACCGATCCACCAGCCTTCACCGGTGATGGAATTCAGCGCGTCCTGGCCGAAGGTGCCATCGCACAACAGCCCGGCTTTGCCCTCCAGCTCGGCACGCTGAGCGGCTTCGCGGCTAGCCTGTAAAATCAATTGTTTAAGCACCGGAATTCGGCGTAAATCCGCGCCGCTTTTCAGCGCCATCTCTTCCAGTTGGCTGCGGTGATCGAACGCCATCACGCAGAGTTCCGGCCACTGGCGTCGACGCGTGGTAACGCGGTGCAGGTGATTCAGGCGTGCGTCGAGATCCGGGCGAGGCACCTGATGTTCACGCGAAAGGTAATCATCCAGCTCAATTTTGCTCGGCATCGCCGGGGCGCAGCCATGGCGTGAAACCACCAGTGCACCGCAGGCATTGGCATAGCGGCAGGCCTGCTCCCAGCCTTCGTCATTGAGGTAGCCGCGCAGCAGGCCGGACATGAACGCGTCCCCCGCGCCCAGCACGTTGAGCACTTCCACGCGCACGCCGCTGACGTTTATCCCGCCATCCAGCGAGTCAGGGATCAGCCCGAGGAACACGGAACAACCTTGCGCGCCTCGCTTACAGACCAACGTCGCCTCGGTGTTCTGCCGCACTTTTTTCAGTGCCGCGAGCGTGTCGATTGACCCGCCGGCAATGTGGAATTCTTCTTCGGTGCCGACAATCACATCAAAAAGATGCAGAACCGTTTGCAGCTGGGTTGTGACCTGTTCGGCTTCAACAAAGCGCGTCTCGCCGTCGCCGAGGGAGGTCAGCCCCCACAGCACCGGGCGATAATCAATATCCAGCACGGTGCGAACATCGTTCCGGCGGGCATAGCTCAGCGCAGTCAGCACCGCCTCACGGGTACGCGGGTTTGAGAGGTGCGTGCCGGTAATCGCCAGGCAGCGGGCAGAGGCAATGTACTCTTCGCTGAAATCGTCCGCCGTAATCGCCATATCCGCGCAGTTGTCGCGATAAAAAATCAGCGGGAAAGTGTCGCGATCTTTGATGCCCAGCAGCACCAGCGCCGTCAGCCGCTCTTTGTCGGTAATTAAATGGCTGGTGTCGCAGCCGACCTGGCTAAGTTCTTCGCGCAGAAAGCGCCCCATGTGCTCGTCGCCAACGCGCGCCAGCATGGAAGATTTCAGCCCCTGGCGAGCGGTACCGTAGGCCACATTGCCGGAGGAGCCGCCAAGATAACGGGCGAAGCTGCTGGCATCTTCCAGCCGCGCACCAATCTGCTGGCTGTAGAGATCTACCGCGACCCGCCCCATGCAAATCAGATCCAACTGCTTTTCTTTCATGCTTCGTCCTCAGACAATGTCAGATACGTTGACCCAGCGCCCCTGCTGGTGTGACAGGGCGATAGCGTCGAGAATGCGCGACACCTTCCAGCCCTCTTCAAAGTCCGGCCACATCGGCTTATCAGTGGCAATGCCGTCGATCAGATCGCGTACTTCCACCGTTTTTTGATCGTTAAAGCCAATGCCGTGCCCCGCCCCCATACAGAACGAGCCGTAATCCGGGTGAGCCGGACCAACCAGCAGCGTGCGGAACCCCTGGCGGCCTTCGGGATCGCTTTGCAGATAAAGTTTCAGCTCCGCCATGCGTTCCTGGGTAAAGCTCAACGCCCCTTTCGTGCCGGTGATTGTCCAGGTCAGCCCCATTTTTCTACCGCTGGCGACACGTGACGTTTCGATCACGCCCTGGGCGCCGCCTTCAAAACGCACCATCGCGTGGGCCTGATCTTCGTTTTCCACGGCGATCATTTCGCTGCTGCCAGCGGAAGCCGGGCGCTCCGGCATCACGATTTTCAGGTCACCGCAGACTTCGTGGATATCGCCCACCAGGTACTGCGCCATATTGACAATGTGCGCCGCCAGATCCCCCAGCGCGCCAAGCCCGGCGGTTTCTTTGAAACAGTGCCAGTGGATCGGCGAAAGCGGATCGGCCATATAGTCTTCATTGTGGGTGCCGTAGAAGTGGATCACTTCCCCGATCTCACCGCGTGCAATGATCTGCTTTGCCAGCTGCGCCGTCGGGTTCTTCATGTAGTTGAAGCCGACCAATGTCTTCACTCCAGCCAAATCGGCAGCATCCACCATCAGGCGTGCGTCGCGGGCGTTAAGCGCCAGCGGCTTTTCTGAATAGACGTGCTTGCCGTGGCGAATCGCTTCCAGCGCCATCTCTTTATGCAGGTGGTTTGGGGAACAAATGTCCACCACGTCAATGTTCGGGTCCGCTACCAGTTCGCGCCAGTCGCCGGTGGAGCGATTAAACCCAAACGCCGCGGCGCGTTTTGCCGCCAGCTCCGGCGTGATTTCCGCTACCATTTCACGCACCAGTTCGCCCTGCAGGTCAAAGACCGTCGGCGCCTGGGCGTAGGCGATGGCGTGGGCTTTGCCGATGTAGCCGGTGCCGATTAAACCAATTCTGACCTTTTTCATGTGTTGTTCCTGAAGTCGTGACTAGCCTTTGTACCCTCACCCCACCCCTCTCCCTGAATGGGAGAGGGTTAGGATGAGGGGCAATCCCTACAGCGCGCCGCGCCGGTTCTTGGCGTAAGTATCAAACGCCACCGCCAGTACGATAATCAGCCCGGTAATGATCTGCTGGTAGTAGGCCGACACGTTCATCAGCACCAGGCCATTAATCAGGATCCCCATGATGATGGCGCCGATGATCGTGCCGCTGATCCGCCCGTAGCCGCCCATCAGCGATGTCCCGCCGATCACCACCGAGGCGATAACGCGCAGCTCGAAGGAGATCCCCGCTACCGCTTCAGCGCTGCCCAATCGGGCGCTGAGCACAAAGCCCGCCAGCCCGGCAAGACAGCCAATCACCACATACACGCTAACCAGCACGCGCCTCACGTTAACCCCGGCGAGGCGAGCCGCTTCCGGGTTGCCGCCGATGGCATACACAAAGCGCCCCCAGCGAGTTTTGTGCAGCGCCAGATAGCCCAGAATCGAGACGATGGCGAAGATCCAGATAGGTATCGAGATGCCGAGCATTTCGCCGCGTCCCCACCAGCGGTAGCCGGCATCAAACCCGGCAATTGGCGCGCCGTCGTTGATCACCAGCGTCAGGCCGCGCCAGATAGTCATCCCGCCCAGCGTGACAATGAACGGCGGCAGACGCAGCCGAGTGACGCCCAGACCGTGCAGGAACCCAATCAGCGTGCCGAGCGCCAGGCAAATCCCCAACCCCAGCAGCCAGCTAAAGCCGCCCCAGGCGTTCGGATCGACAGTGGTAAAGTTATCCCCCTTGATCACGTAGGCTGCGGTCATCGCGCACACGGCCAGGATCGAACCCACCGACAGATCGATACCCGCCGTGAGAATGACAAAGGTCATGCCCACCGCGATGATCCCGTAGATAGAAACCTCGGTCAGGATGTTGAAAATATTACGTTCGGACAGGAAGTTGCTGTTCTGCGACTGGAAGAAGATCAGCAGCAGGAACATGAAGATCAGCACCCCGAAGCGCTCGAAGAAAGCGATCGGATCGAAGCGTGAGGCACTTTTTGCCGGCGTCTGGGTTTTGGTAATCATCTGCGTCATGGGCTCCCCCGTTATGCGGCTCTTAAGGCGCTATGGTTGATGGCCATCAGGGTCATCAGCCGTTCTTCGTTGGCTTCGTCGCCGTGCAGTTCGCCGGTCACTCGCCCTTCACTGAGGGTGATGATCCGATCCGACACCGCGAGAATTTCCGGCAGGTCGGAAGAGATCACGATCACCGCCACGCCTCGCTTAGCCATATCAAACAGCACCTGATGCACTTCAGATTTCGTGCCTACGTCAATGCCGCGAGTCGGCTCGTCGACGATCAACACCCTTGGATTCAGCGCCATACAGCGCGCCAGGATCACTTTTTGCTGGTTCCCGCCGGAGAGCTTGCGCACCTCTTGCTCGGCGTTAACCATTTTGATTTGCAGCGCCTGCCGGTAGGACTCAATCAGCGCATCTTCTTTACGCGGGCTAACGAAATAGCGCCAGGTCAGCAGGGACGAAAGGCTGGAGAGCGACAGGTTGTCGCGGATCGACAGGCCCAGCACCGCCCCTTCTTTTTTACGATCTTCCGGCACCAGCGCGATGCCCTGGTCCAGCGCGTGCATCGGGTTTTGTGGCCGGTAAGGTTTGCCGTCCAGCTCGAAACTGCCGGTGGTGAATTTGTCTGCGCCAAACAGGCAGCGAGCAACCTCGGTGCGTCCGGCACCTACCAGTCCGGCGATGCCCAGCACTTCTCCGGCGTGCACGTGGAAACTGATGTCTTTCAACGCAATGCCGTGTGGATCAAGCGGCGGCTTTTCACGGCTCAGCCCCTTCACCGCCAGACGGATGGGCTTGTCTGCATGGTGCGTGAGGCTGGCATCGCGGCGGTTAAACACCACGTCTCGGCCGACCATCAGGCGAATAATTTGCTCCACGTTGGTGCCCGCCACGTCGCCGGAGCCGGTATAGCGGCCATCCTGAAATACGGTGAAACGGTCACAAAGCTGGAAGACTTCATGCAGGCGATGAGTCACATAAATAATGCTGACGCCACGGCCTTTCAGCTCGCGCACCACGCGGTGCAGGCTCTCAACTTCGCTGTCGCTCAGGGCAGCGGATGGCTCATCCATAATGATCAGCCGGGCGTTCAGCGTCAGCGCCCTGGCAATCTCCACCATTTGCTGCTGGGCAACGCTCAGGCGGGCCACGGCGGTCGTCGGCGCAACGTTGAGCTGCAAATAATCCAGAATGACCTGCGCTTCCTGGTTCACCGCTTTGCTGTCGACGATCAGGTTGCGGCGGCGCGGCTCGCGGCCAAGAAACATGTTTTCCGCCACCGTCATATTGGGCAGCAGGTTAAATTCTTGATAAATCGTGATAATGCCTTTGTTCTGGCGCGCTACCGGCGAGTCATCCGCAGAAAGCGTTTCACCGTTGAACCAGATCTCACCGCGCGTTTGCGGCTGCGCCCCGGCCAGCGCCTTCAGCAGCGTGGATTTTCCCGCGCCGTTTTCCCCCAGCAGGGCATGGATTTCCCCCTGCCCGACGCTGAGCTGCGCGCTGCTTAACGCCCAAACGCCGGAGAAACTCTTCGCCAGGTCGGTCACTTTCAGTAAAGGTTGCGACATCAGACTGCTCCTCTGTTGCGCCCGCCCGCAGGCGGACGGGCACGTTCAGATTTATTTGCCGGCTTCGCCGATACGCTCTGCTTGATCGAGGTTATCTTTGGTGATCATCGTGGGCGCGTAATCTGCCCCGGTAATCGCCTTCTTCTCGCGGATGTTGGCCACCAGCTGGCTCATCGCCGTTTTCACCGCAAAACCAGGGCGCTGATCGGCGGTTGCCGCCATCCAGCCATCGCGTACGCGGGCCAGCGCTTCCGGCACTGCGTCAAAGCCGGTTACCAGCACTTCACCCGGCTTCATGCCCTGGCCCTGCAGCGCTTCAATCGCGCCGAGCGCCATATCGTCGTTGGCGGAAAGGATCACCTGAGGCTTTTTCGGCAGAGACGGCAGAACGCTTTCAACGATGCGCATGCCTTCGGAACGCATCCAGTTCCCGGTCTGATCGGCGACGATCTTGTATTTATCGCCCCCGGCTTTCAGACCATCGCGGATCCCTTTAGTACGTTCGATATTGGAGGAGGAGCCAGGCTGCCCGGTCAGCAGCACGATGTCCGCGCCGTCAGGGAATTTGGCTTTCACAAAGTCCGCCACCGCCTGGCCGCCTTTATAGTTGTTGGCGCCAAAGTGCGGCACCGGCTTATCGCTAACAACCGAGCGGTCGAGTGTCACCACCGGCAGCTTGGCATCCTGAATTTCACCTACCGCGCTCGACACGGCGTTAACGTCGTTTGGCGAAACGATAAAGCCCTGAGCGCCACGGGTGATGGCGTTTTCCAGGTCCGCGACCTGCTTAGGAGAGCTGCCCTGGCTGTCGAGAACCTGCAGCTTGACGCCCATCTCTTTGGCGGCCTGCACAGCGGTGCGCTGCATATGCACTTCAAACGGCATCGCAAGGTTGGGGGTGCTAAAAACAATCTGTTCGTTTTCGGCCAGCGCCGGAGCCGTGGCCAGGGCGATGAGGGCGGCGAGGATCAGCTTTTTCATTGTTATCTCTCTTCTATGTGTAGGGTCTTCGGAGGTTACAAAGCAACTTCGCGCTGGCTACGCATTGACTCCAGCGCCTTGTCGGCCAGGTACAGGGCGCGTTCACCGTCATCGCCGCTGCACTCGGGTTTGGCCTCGCCGCGCAGGACGGCAACAAAGTGCTGCCATTCGGCGGCGTAGGCATCTTTGTAGCGCTGGAGGAAGAAGTGTTCTGGCAACGCGCTGGTGTTCCCGCCGTCGCCAAAGAATTGAACCTGGTTTTCCAGGATATTGCCCGCTGTTAGCAGGCCCTTAGCGCCGTGCAGCTCCAGACGCTGGTCGTAGCCATAGGCCGAGCGGCGGCTGTTCACAATGGTCGCCAGCGCCCCGGAGGCATATTTCAGGACGATAAAAGCAGTGTCGATGTCGCCTGCCTCACCAATCGCCGGATCTACCAGATTGCTGCCCTGGGCATACACGGCCACCGGCTCTTCGCCCATGATGAAGCGAGCCATATCAAAGTCGTGAATGGTCATGTCGCGGAACATGCCGCCGGAGACACGCACATATTCAGCGGGCGGCGGCGACGGGTCGCGGGAGATAATCACCAGCGATTCCGGCGTGCCGATGCGCCCCTGTAGCGCTTCGTTTTTCAGCTTGCGGAACTGAGGGTCAAAGCGGCGGTTAAAGCCGATAAACAGCGGCACATTATGAGCTTTCACCACTTTCAGGCAGTCGCGCACGCGGGCCAGATCCAAATGCACCGGCTTTTCACAGAAGATCGCTTTGCCGTGTTTGGCGGCAAGCTCAATCAGGTCAGCGTGAGTGTCGGTCGCCGAGGCGATCAGCACCGCATGAACCTCCGGGTCGCTCATCGCCTCGGCAACGCTCTGCTGGCGCGCCTGGTATTTTTCGGCAATGCGCGCGGCGTTTTCTGCATTAGGATCGACAACGGACCAGAGGGTGGAATGGGGATGGGCGGCAATATTGGCGGCGTGGATTTGGCCGATACGGCCCGCGCCCAGTAAAGCAATGTTAAACATGGCGGCTCCCGAAAGTGGTGTTGCAGTAGGGTCATGAGCCGGATCTTCCGGCTTTCACATGCAGCTGAATAACGACGCCTTAAATAAAACATTTATTTCATTTTAATGCAGAGTGAAAGTTTCATTTTTGCGCAGAGGTTAACATTTTGATAATTTATCGGCTGTATTTTGTTAGCAAAATCACAACACCGAATGAATTAAAACCTGCACAGAGAAGGGATTTGAGAGGAAGAGCGCGCCCATGCTCCAGTACGAGAAGAGAATAAAGCAAAAATGAAATAAACATTCCGCCAGACAGTCCAGCGGAATGCTGAAGGGTTAGTACTGACGGGCGTTTTTGAGCTTAGCGGCGGTTTGTTCAGCGGCATCGGCCACCGTGCTCGAGCGAGCAACCTGAGCGTCTCCGGTACGCCACCAGGCTTGGTAGCCGTGGGTCATAGTTTTAGGCAGCACTTTGATATCCAGCAGCGTTGGCCCAGGCTCATGCCGGGATGCCTCCAGCGCGGCAAGCAGCTCCGCCTCGCTATTGACCCGCCAGGCTTTGCAGCCGTAGCTTTCGGCATTTTGGGCAAAATCGACCTTCACCAGCGGGCCATCCAGCCTGCCGCTGTGTGGATTTCGATGGCGGTTTTCGGTACCAAAACTGCCCATGCCGTGGCCCATCTGCAGGTTATTGATGCAGCCGAACCCGGCATTATCGAACAGCAGAATGGTGATTTTTATCCCTTCCTGCACGGCGGTTTGCAGCTCGGAATGCAGCATCAGGTAAGAACCGTCCCCCACCATCGCATACACTGGCTGCTGCGGCTTCGCGAGCTTTGCCCCCACCGCCGCGGCAATCTCGTAGCCCATACACGAATAGCCGTATTCGAGGTGATAGCTGTCCGGCGTTTTTACCTGCCACAGGCGCTGTAAATCCCCCGGCAGCGAACCCGCCGCGCCCACCACGATAGCGTCATCTTCAATATGCTGATTCACCAGGCCCAGCACGCGGGTTTGAGTCAATGACGTACCTAGCTCACGGCTGTATTCCTGCAAAGTTTCGTCCAGATGGCCCGCCACTTCAGGGGCTTCTCCCGCCTGCCATTGCCGAGTCCACAGCCGCTGGCACTCCTCGCACCAGGCTGCTTGAGCGTTAGCAGCTTCGTTCTGCCAGGCGGCGTGATAGCCAGCCTGATGCAGCCCGGCAGTCAACTGCTCTAGCCCAATCCGAGCATCGGCCACCAGCGGCGTGGCGTCCAGCTTCAGGGCGTCGAATTCGGCTACGTTTAGCAGCAGGTACTCAGCCTCGGGTGAAAACAGCGATTTAGAGCCGGTGGTAAAGTCGGTCAGCCGGGTGCCGACGCCGATGATTAAATCCGCCTGCGGGGCCAGTAGGTTAGCCGCCAGGCCGCCCGTCACGCCGAGGCCTCCCAAATTAAGTGAGTGCTCGCTTACAAGCGCACCTTTTCCGCCCTGGGTTTCGGCAAACGGTAGCCCGAAGCGTTCCACAAAATCCTGAAAAACCTGATGCGCGCCGGAATAGCGAACCCCACCGCCGCAAATAACCAGCGGACGACGCTTGCTGGCAATGAGCTTTAGCGCGGCATGCAGCCGATTTTCATCCGGCGGACGCCGCTCGATATGGTGCACTCGCCGGGCAAAGAAGCTTTGCGGATAATCCCAGGCTTCACCCTGCACATCCTGCGGCAGGCAAATCGTTACCGCGCCGGTATCCGCAGGGTTAGTAAGCACTCGCATGGCGCTAATCATGGCGCTCATCAGCTGCTCCGGGCGGTTGATTCTGTCCCAGTAACGGGACACCGGCCGGAAGCAGTCGTTGGTGCTAATGCTCAGGTCATGAAACTGCTCGATTTGCTGGAGCACCGGGTCCGGCTGGCGGCTGGCGTAAATATCACCGGGCAAGAGCAGAAGCGGAATACGGTTGGCGGTGGCCGTTGCGGCGGCAGTCACCATATTGGCTGCCCCCGGCCCCACGGAGGAGGTCACGGCATAAATACGCTGCCGCCGGTGTTGCTTGGCGAAGCCGGTGGCGATATGCGCCATGCCCTGTTCGTTACAGCCCTGATGCACCTTCAGGTGGCCGGGGTCCTCCTCCAGCGCCTGCCCAAGCCCGAGCACGTTGCCGTGCCCGAAAATGGTCATTACGCCTTCCACAAAGGGCGCTTCCTGCCCGTCGATTTCAACGTACTGCTGATTTAAAAACCTGACCAGCGCCTGCGCCATGGTCATGCGGTGTGTGGTCATCTTTCCTCCCCTTAGCCCAGCGTCGGCATTGAGAATGCAGATCCTTGCTGATGGCTGGTTTCCGGCCAGCGAGCGGTGACGGTTTTCATCCGCGTATAGAAACGCACGCCGTCGCTGCCGTGCACGTTCAGCGGCCCGAAGATAGAACGCTTCCAGCCGCCAAAGCTGTGGAAAGCCATCGGCACCGGGATAGGCACGTTCACGCCGACCATGCCCACCAGAACTTCTTCGGTGAATCGCCTTGCAGTACCACCGTCACGGGTAAAAATCGCCGTGCCGTTGCCGTATTCGTGCTTGTTGATCAGTTCCAGCGCGCTGGCGTAATCCGGCACGCGCACCACGCTCAGTACCGGGCCGAAAATCTCTTCTTTATAAATGGTCATCTCAGGCGTGACATGGTCAAACAGCGTTGGGCCAACAAAATAGCCGCCTTCATGGCCTGCAAGCCTCAGGCCCCGACCGTCCACGCGCAGCGTCGCGCCCTGCTGCTCTCCGCTATCAATATAGCCCAGCACTTTGGCCCGGTGCGGTGCAGAAATGAGCGGCCCCATTTCGTTTTCCGGCTCCTGCCCAAGGCCCGGCCCCACACGCAGCGTAGCAAGCTGTTTTTCCAGCCCCGCGCACAGCGCATCTGCGGTTTCATCCCCCACGGCAACCACCACCGAAAGCGCCATGCAGCGTTCCCCCGCGGCACCAAAAGCCGCCCCCATAATGGCGTTAGTTGCCATCTCCAGATCGGCATCCGGCATCAAAATACAGTGGTTTTTCGCCCCGCCCAGCGCCTGACAGCGCTTGCCGTGGGCAGAAGCGGTCTGGTAAATGTATTCGGCAATCGGCGTAGAGCCGACAAAGCTAACGGCCTGAATCCTTGGGTCGGTCAGCAATACGTCCACGGCTTCTTTATCGCCCTGCACCACGTTAAACACGCCGTCCGGCAGCCCGGCTTCCTTCAGCAACTGAGCCAGACGCAGCGACAGAGACGGATCTTTTTCCGACGGTTTGAGCACAAAGGTATTCCCGGTTGCCAGCGCGATAGGGAACATCCACATCGGCACCATTGCCGGGAAATTAAACGGCGTGATCCCCGCACAGACGCCAAGCGGCTGCATCAGAGAATGGCTGTCCACGCCCGTACCCACGTTGGCCGAATGCTCACCTTTTTGCAGATGCGGGATGCCGCAGGCGAATTCCACCACTTCAAGGCCGCGGGTCAGTTCGCCCACCGCGTCAGAATAAACCTTGCCGTGCTCTTCGCTGATGAGCTTCGCCAGGCCGTCCATGTGTTCCTCAAGCAGGCTTTTAAAGCGGAACATCACGCGGGCGCGCTTAAGCGGAGACTGGCGAGCCCAGCCTGGAAACGCCTGCTGGGCAGCGGCAATGGCCTGCTCCGTCTGCCTGGCCGTGCTCATGGCGACCTGGCGGATCTGCGCGCCGGTCGCCGGGTTAAAGATCGCCTGTACCCGCTGGCCTTCGCCCGCGACGCATTCACCGTGGATAAAATTCGCTACCGTCTCCATCTCTGGCCTCTTGCTGTTAGGGTTGTCTCCCGAACACTGTATATGAAACAAACATTCCATTTTAAGTTCAAATAAAATAAATGTTGATTATTGTGATCAACACTTCGTTTTTATGTTAACCCGCAGAATGAGGTGCAAAGACTGAGACGTCAGTGTCGTTTCAGCCCCCGCCAGTTTTGGTGCATCTGTTTCATTTTTGCCAGTACTACGCTTAAATACGTTTCAGCGAATACTTTTGAGGATGGCAAATTGACCACCGCGACAACCCTGAGCGAACTCCAGCAGCAGATCCGCGACCGCTACGACAGCCTGAGCAAAAGGCTGCAGCAGGTTTCCCGCTACGTGCTGGATAACACCAATAGCGTGGCATTTGATACCGTGGCCGCCATTGCCGAACGGGCGGAGGTGCCGCCCTCAACGCTTATCCGCTTTGCTAATGCCTTTGATTTCAGCGGGTTCAACGAAATGAAACAGCTGTTTCGCATGAATCTGGTGGAAGAGACGGCCAGCTATACCGATCGGGCGAGGCTGTTCCGTGAGCTGGGCAGCGAAGCCGTGCCGGAAACGCCGCTGGATATTTTGCAGGAGTTTGCCCGCTCAAATGCTCAGGCCCTGCAGCAGCTGGCCGCCCGTACCGAACCGGAAATGCTGCAGCGTGCCGTGGAATTGCTGGCCGAAGCAGACACGATCTACGTTGTCGGCCTGCGCCGCTCCTTTAGCGTGGCGGCTTATCTGACCTACGCTCTGAGCCATCTGGATTGCCGCGCCGTGCTGCTGGACGGGCTTGGCGGCATGTTGCGTGAGCAGGTTAACCGGGTGAAAGCGAAAGATATTGTGGTGTCGATAAGCTTCTCCCCGTATGCCGAAGAGACGCTGATGGTGAGTGAAATTGCCGCCCAGGCGGGCGCTCGCCAGATAGTGATCACGGACAGCCAAATTAGCCCATTCGCCACGTTTAGCGATCTCTGTTTTGTGGTGAAAGAGGCGCAGGTAGACGCCTTCCGCTCGCAGTCCGCCACGCTTTGCCTGGTGCAGTCGCTGATGGTGGCGCTCGCGTATTATCAGGGCACGCCCCACAGCGCGCTCTCGCCGGAGGCCTGATTTTCGGATTGCCGAATGTCTCCGCAGGGTTAAGATGGAAACAACGTTTCAAAAATAACTCTTACCCTAAGGAGACACCATGCCCTACGAAGCCAGCCCGTCGCGTTATCAATCCATGCAGTATCGCTTCTGCGGCCAGAGCGGCCTGCAGCTGCCCGCGCTTTCTCTCGGCTTGTGGCACAGTTTTGGCGGCGTGAGTCCGCTGGAGTCCCAGCGCGATCTGCTGCGCACCGCGTTCGATCTGGGTATTACGCATTTCGATCTGGCGAATAACTACGGGCCGCCTCCGGGCTCGGCGGAAGAAAACTTTGGCCGCCTGCTGAAGCAGGATTTTGGCAGCTACCGCGACGAGCTGATTATTGCCACCAAAGCGGGGTATGACATGTGGCCAGGCCCTTATGGTTCCGGCGGCTCACGTAAGTACCTGCTGGCAAGTTTGGATCAGAGCCTGAAGCGCATGGGGCTGGAGTATGTCGATATCTTCTATTCCCATCGCGTGGATGAGAGAACGCCGATGGAAGAAACGGCCAGCGCCCTGGCACATGCGGTGCAAAGCGGCAAAGCGCTTTACGTCGGGATCTCCTCTTACTCCGCCGAAAGAACAGAGAAAATGGCCGATCTGCTGCGAGAATGGAAAATTCCGCTGCTTATTCACCAGCCCTCCTACAACCTGTTAAACCGCTGGGTCGATAAAAGCGGCCTGCTGGACACGCTGCAGCACAACGGCAGCGGCTGTATCGCCTTTACCCCGCTCGCCCAGGGCCTGCTGACCGGCAAATACCTGAACGGCATCCCGGAAGGCTCAAGGATGCAGGTGGAAGGCAATAAAATTCGCGGGCTGAATGAAAAGATGCTGACCGAGGCGAATCTCAGTAGCCTGCGCTTACTCAACGAGATGGCGCTGGAGCGTGGCCAGACAATGGCACAGATGGCGCTGAGCTGGCTGCTGAAAGATGAGCGCGTCACCTCAGTGTTGATCGGTGCGAGCCGGGCAGAACAGCTGAAAGAGAATGTGAAAGCGCTGGATAATCTGCACTTTACCGCAGAAGAGCTGGAGCGAATTGACCGCCACGTCGCCGATGGCGAGCTAAATCTGTGGCAGGCATCGTCCGACAAATAAAAGCCTAAGCCCCTGTAAACAGGGGCTTAGTTTTTAATATTTCCCGCTGCGGGAAAGCTTGTCGAGATAGCCCATCACAAACGCCGACAGCACAAACGTCAGGTGGATGATCACGTACCACATCAGCTTGTTGTCCGGCACGTTTTTAGCGTCCATAAAAATACGCAGCAGATGGATAGAAGAGATGGCCACGATGGATGCCGCGACTTTATTCTTCAGCGAGCCAGAGTCCATTTTCCCCAGCCAGCTTAGTTTCTCTTTGCCTTCATAAATATCCAGCGTCGAGACAAAGTTCTCATAGCCGGAAAACATCACCATCACCAGCAGGCCGCCGACCAGCGCCATATCCACCAGCGAGAGCAGGGTCAAAATTAAGTCAGCCTCCGCAATCGAGAAGATATTCGGGAGAACGTGAATGATCTCCTGGAAAAACTTCACCGTCAGCGCAAGCAGGGCCAGAGATAACCCGAAGTAAACCGGGGCCAGAAGCCAGCGCGAGGCGTACATCGCATTCTCAATAAAACGTTCCATAATGTCCTGTCTGGAAATAGCAAAAGGGCGTCATTATAGCGAATTCCGGCGTTTAAGCGTGAGCCCCGGACGCAGGATTACAGGGCTCACACGCTGTTCAGGTCGATCTCCGGGCGCTGATACTGTGGCCATACCAACGCGACCAGTGCAGGATAAGCGTCTCGGCTAAACTCGTTAAAACACTGGCGCAGGTTCAGCACTTCAATATCTGACAATGGCACCTGCTCACCTTCGGCACAGCGTTTTTTAATATTGTCATAATATTTATACACCGCCGAATTTAAATCACTGCAGCGGCGCTGGGCGCTAAATAAAACCGGCTGGGAAGTCAGTTCATCGATACGCATTTTTTTAATTGTGGCGTGAGTAAAATCAATATACTCACTGTTAATACGCCAATAATAGCTGGGCGTAATTTTAGACATCAGCATGCCAAAATAATCTTCACGCTCTTCGCTGGTGGTGATGGGTTGTATTTCACCCGCCGCACGATTTTTCTTATTATTTGAAGCGCTAAACTCCTTGAGCATAACCAATACAGCACACAACAAAATCAAAATGGTGACAATAGAATAAAATATGCTGTGCATAAGAAACTCCTGTTTTTTTTATTTTTGAATTGAGGCATCATATCGCGAATCTCTGAACCTGAATATTGAACCGATTCCAAAGGATCACATTCGATGCTGCCTGAACACTTCTTACCACGGCGCTATCCCGTTGTTGCACCGTCAACGCTCCCTGCAGAAGCTGAAAATAGTACCACGTCGGAAGTCGTTCAGGACAAGATTTTAACGCTGGAAAAAAACATCCTGAGCGGCAGTCATTATGCCGGGCAGGCCAAGAACCGCCTGCTTGAAGAAACCGACCGTCATATTAAAGAGCGGCTGCTGTGCGCGGTTAGGATAGAGGCGTTACATGCCCTGATAGGCGAACTGGTTGAAAAAGAACTTATTAGTACCGCCGATTTGCAGATGCTTATCGAAGACAAAACCGCCTGGGTGAGTAGCAAGGAGCAGGAAATTTGGGTTAATCAAATGACCCAAGAAAAACCCTGGCCATTATGCTATTCAATTGAGGAGTAGTGCTATGGCAGAACCTCTAAAAAAACAGCCCTTGTTAATTAGCGCTGATGAAAATAAAGACCATGAATTTACGTTAAGTAAAAATATAGCGATTCTGGTTCGCCTTAAGAATGAAAATATCACCCGTAATACGCAGGAAGTTACGGATATTACTTCGGCGCTTATCGATCTGAAGTGGATGAACCGCCGTGAAATCTTCCCGTGGCGCGCCAAAGAAGAGGTGTATGGGGCGGTGCTGGAAGAGATCCTCAGCCATCATCCAAAGCTTAAAGAGCAGATTCTTAAGCGGCTGGAAGGGCATTATCAGCGCCTGAAGGAGCAGGAAGCCCAGACGCTGTCGATGACCCGTGGTCTTGCAGAGAAGACGTGGAAAAGTTCTACGCTGTGAGTGGGGTTTGCCCCTTTCCCAGGCCCTCTCCCCAGTGGGGCGAGGGAATATAAAGAGTAATAAAATTTAACGATTTCTCTCTTTGGCTGTCTGTTAGTCACAAATAAGCTATATGAAGGTTCAGCTAAGGTTCCGTTCACCTCAAGCACAGCTTTTTATGCAGCCCCCAAACTTGTGAACGACTCGGTGGAGTCACCGTCACTCCCCCGAGACCCCGGACTCCCGGCCAAATAAATCGACCTCTGAAGCGGCAGACCTCCGTTTTATCTCCCAGTCCTGGGTCGGCTGAGATGCGCTCCCGACGCTCTCAGCCTCCGGCCGCTCCCGGCGTCCGGAGGCTGGCCAGTCGGAGAGAAAACGCAGGCGATTTAAGCCGGAATCGAGCCTCGCTTTAAGCTCAAAGCAACGCTGAACGCAACAGTCGCTGCAAGTCACACCGACACGCCCTTGTCCCCGGCTCTCATCGCCCCCGGTGATGACCCAACTCAGGCGGGGTTGAGCTGTCGGGAACAGCGAAAGAGAGCGATCGTCAGGAACGAATCGCGAACGACCCCGAATGTTTGGGTGATAGCCGGTGGGTTTACCGCTTCAGCGGCGATGAGCTCGCCGGGCGCCGGGGCTGTCCGGGGGATGGCGTTATCCCCCGGACACGTTCACCGTGCTCTGAACGCGCAGGGGAAACAGATTTACGGGTGAACGTAACAACTACGGAGAGAATAAACTTGAGTTGTTTTCACCCTCTCCCAAGAGGAAGAGGGCCGTGATGAGGGTCATCCCCACTTACTTCGCTTTCGTGACTTCCTGGCCGACCAGGCCAATCTTCAAATACCCTGCCTGGTGCAGCGTATCCATCACGTCCATCAGCGTTTCGTAGTCCACCGTTTTGTCCGCGCGGAAGAAAATGGTGGTGTCTTTTTTCCCTTCGGTTGCGGCAATCAGCGCATTGACCATCGACTCTTTGGTTACCGGGTCATTACCGATAAACATCGAATGATCGGCTTTTACCGACAGATAAACCGGCTTCTCAGGGCGTGGCTGTGGTTCACTGCTGGAGGCCGGAAGGTTAACCTTCACGTCCACCGTTGCCAGCGGCGCCGCCACCATGAAGATGATCAGCAGCACCAACATCACGTCGATAAACGGCGTAACGTTGATTTCGTGCATTTCACCATTGTCATCGAGGTTTTCGTTCAGACGCATTGCCATGGGGCATTAACCTACTCGCAGTTGCTGGGTATTACGCACCGGACGCGGCTGAGCGGTACCATCCAGGTCCAGATCGCGGCTTTGCAGCAGCAGAACCTGCGCGGCAACGTCGCTGAGGCTGGCTTTGTAGCTGCCGATCATACGCGCGAAGATGTTATAGATAACCACCGCCGGGATGGCAGCAACCAGGCCGATTGCCGTCGCCAGCAGCGCTTCTGCGATGCCCGGGGCAACGACCGCAAGGTTAGTGGTCTGGGATTGAGCGATACCGATGAAGCTGTTCATGATGCCCCAAACGGTACCGAACAGGCCGACGAACGGTGAAATCGCACCGATGGTGGCCAGGAATCCGTTACCGCGCCCCATGTGACGCCCAACGGCGGCCACGCGGCGCTCAAGGCGGAAGCCGGTACGATCTTTAATGCCTTCGTTATCTTCCACGCCGGCTGAAAGTTCCAGTTCGTTCTGGGCTTCGTTGATTAACAGCGTGCTCAGGCTTTTACTGTCAAAGGCTTCTGCCACGCTGCTCGCTTCGTTCAGGGAGCGCACGTTAGCCAGCTGCTGCTGCTCTCGCTTGAGGCGACGTTTCTGGGTGATCAGCTCCACGCTCTTACTGAAAAAGATGGCCCAGGTGACAACAGAGGCCAGAATCAGGCCAATCATCACGATCTTCACTACGATGTCAGCATGTTGATACATGCCCCAAACGGACAGATCCGTCTGCATCAGATTACTCGTCACGTCTTACGCTCCAGCGAGAAATAAATGTCAAAACTGAGACTAATATATCAAAAAACTATCGAATTGATAGTCGTTCTCATTAGTATTTGCAGACTGCCGGAAATTGTTGAAGCATTCCTTGCGCTTACGCAGGAAAAGCGCCCACCTGGCGAAATGATGACTTTTTTCGCCAACCTGAGAAAACGCCATGATGCCCTTTGCCCATTCTGTGTTAATTTACGTCCAGACATCCAGATGGTTAGACGGGGAAGCGGAAATGGCGGAAAAACACATCGAAACGGCGCTGGTCAACGCCGGGCGCAGCAAGAAGTTTACTCAGGGTTCGGTTAACAGCGTGATTCAGCGCGCCTCCTCCCTCGTCTTTGAAAGCGTTGAGGCCAAAAAGCAGGCCACCGCTAACCGCGCTAAGGGCGAGCTGTTCTATGGCCGTCGCGGCACGCTGACCCATTTCTCGTTGCAGGAAGCGATGTGTGAACTTGAGGGCGGCGCGGGCTGTGCCCTCTTTCCCTGCGGCGCCGCCGCGGTGGCTAATACAATTCTGGCCTTTGTTGAACAGGGCGATCACGTTCTGGTGACCGAAACGGCCTATGAACCAACGCAGGATTTCTGTACCAAAATTCTCTCAAAGCTTGGGGTTAGCACTGGCTGGTTCGCGCCGGAGATTGGTGCCGATATTGCCAGCCTGATTCAGCCGAATACCAAAGTCGTTTTTCTGGAATCCCCCGGTTCCATTACGATGGAAGTCCACGATATTCCGGCGATTGTCGCAGCGGTAAGGCGCGTTGCCCCCGACGCTATCATCATGATCGACAATACCTGGGCGGCTGGCGTGCTGTTTAAAGCGCTGGAGTTCGGCATCGACATCTCCATTCAGGCGGGAACCAAATATTTAATTGGCCATTCGGATGCGATGGTTGGCACCGCGGTATCCAATGCCCGATGCTGGGATCAGCTGCGCGAGAATGCCTATCTGATGGGGCAAATGCTGGATGCAGACACCGCGTATATGACCAGCCGCGGTATTCGGACCCTGGGTGTTCGCCTGCGTCAGCATCAAGAAAGCAGCTTAAAAGTCGCCGAATGGCTGGCACAGCATCCGCAGGTTGAGCGCGTGAATCATCCAGCGCTGCCCGGCAGCAAGGGGCATGAATACTGGAAACGTGACTTTACGGGCAGCAGCGGGCTGTTCTCATTTGTGCTGAAAAAGCGGCTGAGTGATGAAGAGTATGAACAGTACCTCAATCATTTCGAGTATTTCAGCATGGCCTATTCCTGGGGCGGCTATGAATCGCTTATTCTCGCTAATCAGCCCGATGAGCTGGCGGAGATCCGCCCGGCAGGCGGCGTCGACTTTAGCGGCACCCTGGTTCGCCTTCATATTGGCCTGGAAAACGTGGACGATCTGATGGCGGATCTGGAAGCGGGTTTCCAGCGTATTGCCTAAAAAATCCGTTTATCGGTAATCGTGGAACAGTTTTTTGCCATTATCGGGATTTTGTTGAGCCTGGGATCAAGGTGTCGAGAAGATTTTAGCAGTACAATGTGTAGAAATTAAGGTGAGCCTAAGTTGCGGGTGTAATACTCGGGGCGAACTCAATAAGCGGTTCCACAGGAATACCTATGGCTGTTATACAAAATATTGTCGAGGCGCTTTGGCATCACGATTTTGCTGCGCTGGCCTACCCCCATGTGATTGGCATTGTCTATTGCGTTATGTTTGCGACGCTGTTCCTGGAAAATGGGCTACTTCCTGCTTCATTTTTACCGGGCGATAGCCTGTTGCTGCTCGCGGGAGCGCTGATCGCCAAAGGCGTGATGGGCTTTGTACCGACGCTGGTGATTTTAACCATCGCAGCCAGCCTGGGCTGTTGGCTTAGCTATTTACAAGGGCGCTGGCTCGGCAATACCCGCACGGTTAAAGGCTGGCTGAAACAGCTGCCAACCCAGTACCACCAGCGCGCCACGCAAATGTTTGACCGCCACGGTTTACTGGCGCTGCTCGCGGGCCGCTTCCTGGCCTTTGTTCGTACTCTGCTGCCTACCATGGCGGGGATTTCCGGCCTCAGCAACCGCCGTTTTCAGTTCTTTAACTGGCTAAGCGGCCTGCTGTGGGTCGGCGTTGTGATTAGCCTGGGCTACGCGCTCAGCATGATCCCCTTTGTTAAGCGCCATGAAGATCAGGTGATGACCTTCCTGATGATTTTGCCGGTTGCTCTGCTGATTGTGGGCCTGGTCGGCACGGTGTTTGTGGTGCTGAAAAAAAAGGTTAGCGCCGCGTAACCCTGCTTGATGAAGAAAGAGCGGATAAGCCCGACTTATTCGCTCTTCGCTTTTGCCTCATTAAATAACCCGCATCCGCGCCATATCTTCCCCCGGCGTCACGCCAAAATAGCGTTTAAACTCCCGGCTAAACTGAGACGCGCTCTCGTAGCCCACGCGGATAGCCGCCGCGCTTGCCTTCATACCGTCATGCAGCATTAACATTCTTGCCTTATGCAGACGGTAAGTTTTCAGGTATTGCAGCGGCGACGTGCTGGTCACCGACTTGAAGTTGTGATGAAACGCAGAAACGCTCATGTTAGCCTCGGCTGCCAGCTGGTCCACCGACAAGTTTTCGGTGTACTGGTTTTCAATCCGGCGCAGCACGCGGCTGATCAGGCTAAAATGCGTCTGGCGGCTTACCAGCGCCAGTAGCGCCCCGCCGCTTGGGCCCGTCAAAACGTGATAAAGGATCTCACGGATAATCTGCTTGCCCAGGACTCGGGCATCGAGAGGCCTCTCTAATACATCCAGCAACCGCTCTGCAGCGCAAAGAATTTCTTCCGACAGTTCGGCAGAATTTATCCCGTCGGTACAGGACTGCGGACGGAAGAGATCGTCTTCTCCGATGTCCATCAGCAAATCCTGCAGTTGCTGGATATCCACTTTCACACGCATTCCGGCGAGCGGTACGTCTGCCGTCGCAAAAGTTTCGCACTCGAAGGGTAAAGGCACCGTCAGCAGCAGGTATTCATTGGCGTCATAGCGGAATACGCGGTCATTAAGATAACCTGTTTTATGACCCGAAAAGAGAAAAACAATGCCCGGCTCGTACATGACCGGGGTACGCGCCATCGGTTTGGTGCCGTACATCAGCCGTACGCCATCAAAAAATACATCACTCTTTTCTTTTAAAATCAGCTGATTGATTTTATCCGTCAGCTGCTGGCAGATAGCCTGGCGGTTCATTTCCTACGTCTCCACGGCGCTTTTTATCCGGCTTACAGTGTGCGATGGATTCTGCGATTTCTCCAGTCATTTGGAGAAACAGGCAAGATAAAGGCAGGAATATGCATTGAGAGAGGCAGCGTGGCGGACCACAATAAGCGCCATCAGATTTAGCAATGTGACTCATCTAACGAACGGGAAACCCATCATGAATAACTTCAATCTTCATACCCCAACCCGCATCCTGTTTGGTAAAGGCTCCCTGGCAGAACTGCGTGACCAGATCCCAGCCGACGCTCGCGTACTGATTACCTACGGCGGCGGCAGCGTGATTAAAACTGGCGTACTGGACCAGGTTAAAGACGCGCTGAAAGGCCTCGACGTGCTGGAGTTTGGCGGCATCGAACCTAACCCGTCTTACGAAACGCTGATGAAAGCCGTAGAGATTGCGCGTAAAGAAAACGTGACTTTCCTGCTGGCAGTCGGCGGTGGCTCCGTGCTCGACGGCACTAAATTTATCGCCGCTGCGGCGCACTATCCGCAGGATATCGATCCGTGGAACATTCTGCTGACCCGCGGTAGCGACGTGAAAAGTGCGATCCCAATGGGTTCCGTGCTGACGCTGCCGGCCACCGGCTCCGAATCTAACAAAGGCGCAGTGGTTTCCCGCCGCTCTACCGGCGACAAACAGGCGTTCATGTCTGACTTCGTGCAGCCTGTCTTTGCGGTTCTGGATCCGGTTTACACCTACACCCTGCCGCCTAAACAGGTTGCTAACGGCGTGGTGGATGCCTTTGTTCACACCATCGAGCAGTACCTGACCTACCCGGTCAACGCCAAAGTGCAGGATCGTTTTGCGGAAGGCATTCTGCTGACGCTGATCGAAGACGGCCCGAAAGCGCTGAAAGATCCTGAAAACTATGACGTGCGTGCGAACGTGATGTGGGCTGCAACAATGGCGCTGAACGGCCTGATCGGGGCTGGCGTGCCGCAGGACTGGGCGACCCACATGCTGGGCCACGAACTGACCGCGATGCACGGCCTGGATCACGCTCAAACGCTGGCGGTGGTTCTGCCTTCGCTGATGAATGAAAAGCGTAACGAGAAGCACGCCAAACTGCTGCAATACGCAGAACGCGTCTGGAACATCACCTCCGGCAGCGAAGAAGAGCGTATTGATGCGGCCATCGAAGCAACCCGCAATTTCTTCGAGAAAATGGGCACCGCGACTCGCCTGTCCGCCTACGGCCTGGACGGCAGCTCCATCCCTGCTCTGCTGGTGAAACTGGAAGAAAAAGGCATGACTAAGCTGGGCGAACATCAGGACATTACGCTGGACGTTAGCCGCCGCATTTACGAAGCCGCGCGCTAAGAGAATCCAGGTTAGCGATTTGATCGCCTGAGTTTCGACTAGACTTAATACAAAACTTACACCGGGCTTGCCCGGTGTTTTTCGCACTATTAAGGAGGTACGCATGACTCATCCAACCTTAATCAAGCTCCAGGATGGCAACGTAATGCCGCAGCTTGGGCTCGGTGTCTGGCAGGCCAGCAACGACCAGGTCAGAACGGCCATTGAGAAAGCCCTGGAAGTGGGATACCGCTCCATTGATACCGCCGCCGCCTACAAAAACGAGGACGGCGTAGGTGCCGCGCTGAAAAGCGCAGGCATTGCGCGTGACGATCTGTTTATTACCACCAAGCTCTGGAACAGCGACCAGCAGCGGCCCCGCCAGGCGCTGGAAGACAGCCTTGAAAAACTGCAGCTTGATTATGTCGATCTCTACCTGCTGCACTGGCCGGTGCCGAGTAAAGATCATTATCTCGAAGCCTGGAAAGGGCTGATTGAGCTGCAAAAAGAGGGACTGGCGAAGAGTATTGGGGTGTGTAACTTCAATCTTAATCATCTCCAGCGGCTGATCGACGAAACCGGCGTTAGCCCGGTGATCAACCAGATTGAGCTGCACCCTCTGCTGCAACAGCGCCAGCTCCACGCCTGGAACGCGACCCACAAAATCCAGACCGAGTCCTGGAGCCCGCTGGCCCAGGGCGGTGAAGGCGTGTTTGATCAGAAAATCATTCGTGATTTAGCGGACAAATACGGTAAAACCCCGGCTCAGGTGGTGATTCGCTGGCACCTCGATAGCGGGCTGGTGGTTATCCCTAAATCGGTCACGCCTGCCCGTATTGCTGAAAACTTTGACGTGTTCGACTTCCGCCTGGACAAAGAAGAACTGGCTGAAATTGCGAAGCTCGACAGCGGCAAACGCCTTGGGCCAGACCCGGACGTGTTTGTCGGCTAAATCCGGCTTCTCTTTTCGTCCCCAAAACCACCTTCGCCTTCACCCGCAGGGTGGTTTTTTATTTCCCGCACACCCCCTGCTCCAGCGCTTTCTACGTGTAACACATCTGTTTGATCGTCGCGTGAATTTTCACGGCGTTCATTATTTGTTCTTTTAGCCGTAATCAAAAAGTCACACAACACCACGATAAATAGGGCCAGCTTCGCTAACTCATTTGGAATGGTTATGAACAGATCCCTTGCCGTAGTTACCAACTCTGACCTGGAGTCGCTGCCGCAGTTTGCGCCCGCGCCGGGGCGTAAAGTCCTGAGCGTTAAGAGTCTGAGTAAGGCCTATAACGCACACCAGACCGTGCTGCACGACATTAACTTCGACCTGCATGCCGGTGAACTGGTGGGCGTGATTGGCCGTTCAGGCGCAGGTAAATCTACGCTGCTGCATATTCTTAACGGTACGCATTCTGCCACGTCGGGCGAGATCCTCAGCTTTCCGGAAGTCGGGATGCCGCACGATGTGTCTAAACTCAGCGGTCGCGCCCTGAACCAGTGGCGCACCGAATGCGGCATGATCTTCCAGGACTTCTGCCTGGTGCCAAGACTGGACGTGCTGACTAACGTCCTGCTGGGTCGCCTGAGCCAGACCTCCACGCTGAAATCCCTGTTTAAGGTTTTCCCTGAAGCAGACCGCGCCCGCGCTATTTCGCTTCTGGAGTGGATGAACATGCTGCCCCACGCCCTGCAGCGCGCCGAGAACCTTTCCGGCGGCCAGATGCAGCGCGTCGCTATTTGCCGCGCGCTGATGCAAAACCCAAGCATTCTGCTGGCCGATGAGCCAGTGGCTTCACTCGACCCGAAAAATACCCAACGCATCATGAAAGTGCTGCGTGAAGTGTGTGAGCAAGGCATCAGCGTGATGGTGAACCTGCATTCCATCGAGCTGGTGAAAGAGTACTGCACCCGCGTTATCGGGGTTGCAAAAGGAAATATCGTGTTTGACGGTCATCCGTCGATGTTAACGGACGACGTGCTGCATCTCTTGTACGGCGATGAAATCAATCAAGTGCATTAATTCTCTCTCCAATTGATACAACACAGGCAATGATAATGAAAAAGCAACTGACTGGCGCATTACGTTTATCCGCAGTGATTACTGGCCTTGTGATTGCAGGCCACGCTATGGCTGCTGACCAGCCGCGCGAACTGAACCTCGGGATCCTCGGCGGGCAGAATGCGACCCAGCAAATTGGTGATAACCAGTGTGTGAAGCAGTTCATGGATAAAGAACTGAATGTCGACACTAAACTGCGTAACTCTTCTGACTACTCTGGTGTTATTCAGGGCCTGATCGGCGGTAAAGTCGACCTGGTGCTGAGCATGTCTCCTTCTTCCTACGCTTCGGTGTACATGAACGACCCGAAAGCGGTGGATATCGTCGGCATCGCGGTTGACGATAAAGATCAGTCCCGCGGCTACCACTCCGTAGTGATCGTGAAAGCCGACAGTCCGTACAAAACCATCGAAGATCTGAAAGGCAAATCCTTCGGCTTCGCGGATCCGGACTCCACCTCTGGCTATCTGATCCCGAACCACGAGTTCAAACAGAAACTCGGCGGCACCGCGGACAACAAATACAACAACTTCTTCTCCAGCGTCACCTTCTCCGGCGGCCACGAACAGGACATCCTGGGCGTGCTGAACGGCCAGTTTGCTGGCGCGGTGACCTGGGCTTCCATGGTTGGCGACTATAACGACGGCTACACCGCCGGGGCGTTTAACCGCCTGATCCGTATGGATCACCCTGACCTGATGAAGCAGATCCGCATCATCTGGACTTCCCCGCTGATCCCTAACGGCCCAATCCTGGTCAGCAACAAGCTGCCAGCTGACTTCAAGGCCAAAGTGGTGGATGCAGTGAAGAAGCTTGATAAAGAAGATCACGGTTGCTTCGTGAAGGCAATGGGCGGCACCCAGCACATTGGCCCGGCATCTGTGGCTGACTTCCAGCAGATCATCGACATGAAGCGTGAGCTGGTTAGCGCCCGCTAATTGATGCCCACCGCATAAAAATCGCACCCCGGCAGCCTGCCTGGGTGCTTTTTTATCAGGACGGGGCAACCCGTCACCGGAAACAAACCGGATAATAAGTGATGATGTTGAATACGGAATTTGAGCGTTACTATCACCAGGTCAGAATGCGCCAGAAGCGCGACACCCTGATTTGGTCCCTGCTGCTGGTAGGCCTGTATCTTACCGCCGGTCATATCGCAGAGTTCAGCCTGACCACCATCTGGCAATCGCTGCCAAACTTCCTCGACTACATGTTCGAAACCCTGCCGACGCTGCACCTCCCGGTTCTGCTGGCCGACGTCCACACCAAAGGCTCGCTGGCCTACTGGGGATACCGCCTGCCGATTCAGCTGCCGCTGATTTGGGAAACGCTGCAGCTGGCGCTGGCGTCGACGCTGATTTCGACCTGCATTGCCGCTGTGCTGGCATTTTTGGCCGCCGGTAATACCTGGACACCGCCCGCCGTGCGCTTCGGCGTTCGTGCTTCAGTTGCCTTCCTGAGAACCATGCCGGAGCTGGCATGGGCGGTGATGTTCGTGATGGCCTTTGGTATCGGCGCTATTCCGGGGTTTCTGGCGCTGGCCCTGCACACCATTGGCAGCCTGACCAAGCTGTTTTACGAAGCCATCGAAAGCGCGTCCGACAAACCTGTGCGCGGCCTGGTGGCCTGCGGTGCCACGCCACTTCAGCGCGTGCGCTTCGCTCTGTGGCCGCAGGTGAAACCGATCTTCCTGTCCTACAGCTTTATGCGCTTTGAAATTAACTTCCGTTCCTCCACCATTCTCGGCCTCGTTGGCGCGGGCGGGATCGGCCAGGAGCTGATGACCAACATTAAACTCGACCGCTACGACCAGGTCAGCATCACGCTGCTGCTGATTATCGTGGTGGTTTCCATCCTCGATGTCCTGTCCGGCAGGCTGCGCCGCTGGGTTCTGGAGGGGAAAAAATGAGCATTTCACAGGCAACACCGGATATCGCTAAAAGCCGCGAGCAGCACCGCGAACTTTACCGGATGCAGGGACGCTATCTGCGTCACATCGGCCTGCTGGCCGCCGCCATCCTCGGCTACTACGTCTGGTTTTTCTTCACTTTCGGCATCGACTCCGGGCAAATCCTGACCGGCATCGCTCAGCTCGGGCGCTATTTCCTGCGTATGTTTGTCTGGCATGACTTTGTTAACTGGCCGTTCGCCTATTACTTCTCGCAAATCGCTATTACGCTCGCCATTGTCTTTGCCGGGACGCTAACCGCCACTGTGCTGGCGCTGCTGCTGTCGTTCTTTGCCGCCCGCAATATCATGCAGGGCCCGGTGGCAAGGGTCATTGCGCTGCTGGTGCGCCGCCTGTTCGACCTGCTGCGCGGCGTGGATATGGCAATCTGGGGGCTAATATTTGTGCGCGCCGTGGGGCTTGGCCCGCTGGCTGGCGTACTGGCAATTATCATGCAGGATACCGGCTTACTGGGCAGGCTGTATGCCGAGGGGCACGAAGCGGTAGAACGCTCTCCGAGCCGGGGATTAACCGCCGTGGGCGCGGCAGGCATTCAGAAGCACCGCTTCGGGATCTTCACCCAGTCGTTCCCGGCGTTTCTCTCCCTCAGCCTGTACCAGATTGAGTCCAACACCCGTTCAGCGGCGGTGCTGGGTTTTGTCGGCGCGGGCGGTGTCGGCCTGGTTTATGCCGAGAACATGCGGCTGTGGAACTGGGACGTGGTGATGTTTATCACCCTGATTCTGGTCTGCGTGGTAATGGCGATGGATGCTATTTCTGCCTGGCTGCGCCGCCGCTATATCACCGGGAAGCCGGTGCCGCTGTATTCTCCGCAATAACGCCTAAACGGGGCACGGTTTTCACCATGCCCCGGTTTCGCTATAAAGACCAGCTCAGCGTTTGCCAGCCGTAGCGAGCGCCCTGCGCCGCAAGCTTCTGGCAAGGATTTACCATCAGCACTTTATCGGCCTCAAGGCAGAGCGGTAGGTCGTTAATAGAGTCGGTATAAAACGTCAGTTCTCCGCTGTATTCGGGGTTCACCGTCAGCCACTCCTTCAGACGGGTAATTTTACCTGCCTGATAGCTCGGCACGCCGCTTATCACGCTGGTGTAGGCGTTATTGCCGGTCACCAGGTCGATACCGATGGCGTGTTCAATGCCCAGCCGCGGCGCAATGGCCTTCACCAGCAGGCTGACCGACGCAGAGATGATCATCATCTGCTGGCCCTGAGCGTGTAATTGCTCAATCAGGCGCTTCGCCTCCGGGTAAACCAGCGGCAGTACATCATTTTCTACGCAGCGAGCCACCAGCGTATCGATATCGGCAACTGTCATGCCGGCCAGCGGGGCCAGCGTGACGCCAACGTATTCGTGAATGTTCATTTCGCCACGCTGGTAGTCGAGCATCAGCTTGTGCTCTTTGGCCAGATAATCAGGGTCTTTGATCAGCCCTTCGCGAGAAAGGAAGCGGCTCCAGAGAGTGCTGCAATCGGCGTCAATCAGGGTGTGGTCGAGGTCAAAAACGTACAGCGGGTTAGACATGTTCATTTCTCATTTCAGCAAAGAGGCCGCCGGGCAGCTTAGCACCAGACCCGACGGGCAGGGATTCCCACTTCTCTTTGTCGCAGAAAAAAATGACAGCGGCATGAAAGCACGGGTTACTTCACATGCGGCTTCCTCTTTCCTGCTGCTGCCGGACGGCGCTGGTGCGCAAGCGGGGTATGTTTCGTCAGCGCCGGGCGGGCGTGACGAGCATGCCTGCGGGCCTCACGTATCTCTTCCAGGGTCGGGGCAGGCACCAGGCATTCACGTCTGCCGCCAATCAGGTGCTTTTTCCCCATCGCCTCCAGCACCTCACGGATCAGCGTCCAGTTAGCCGGGTCGTGATAGCGCAGCAGAGCTTTATGAAGGCGGCGCTGGCGGTCACCGCGAGGCACAACGATATCCTCGCTTTTGTAGTTCACCTTACTCAGCGGATTTTTACCCGTGTAATACATGGTGGTGGAGTTAGCCAGCGGCGACGGATAAAAGTTCTGAACCTGATCGAGGCGGAACCGATGCTGCTTCAGCCACAGCGCCAGGTTCACCATGTCCTCATCACGCGTCCCAGGGTGCGCGGAGATAAAGTATGGGATCAGATACTGCTCTTTGCCAGCCTGCTTCGAATAGGTATCGAACAGCTCTTTAAAGCGATGATAGCTGCCCATCCCCGGCTTCATCATCTTCGACAACGGCCCTTCTTCGGTATGCTCCGGGGCAATTTTGAGATAACCGCCCACGTGGTAAGTGGCCAGCTCTTTGATGTAACGCGGATCGGCAACCGCCAGATCGTAACGCACGCCGGAGGCAATCAAGATCTTCTTCACGCCCTGCAGATCGCGGGCACGGCGGTAGAGATCGATGGTCGGCTGATGGTTGGTGTCCATATGCTGGCAAATTTCCGGGTAAACGCACGACAGGCGACGGCAGGTTTGCTCCGCGCGCGGCGACTTGCAGCGCAGCATATACATATTGGCCGTTGGGCCACCGAGATCGGACACCACGCCGGTAAAGCCCGGCACGCTGTCGCGCATCGCTTCGATTTCGCTGATGATGGAATCTTCGGATCGGCTCTGAATAATGCGGCCTTCATGCTCGGTGATGGAGCAGAAAGAGCAGCCGCCGAAGCAGCCGCGCATAATGTTCACCGAGAAGCGGATCATCTCATAGGCCGGAATGCGGGCCTTGCCGTAGGAAGGATGAGGCACACGCTGGTAGGGGAGCGCGAACACGCTATCCATCTCTTCGGTAGAAAGCGGGATTGCCGGAGGGTTGATCCAGATATAGCGATCGCCGTGCTTTTGCATCAGCGCTCGGGCGCAACCGGGGTTAGTTTCATGATGCAGGATCCGCGAAGCGTGGGCATACATCACCTTATCGGCCTTCACCTTCTCAAAGGACGGCAGCAGAACATAGGTCTTTTCCCACGGCTTTGGTCGCGGCGGCTGCACGGTTACCGCTTTGGTTTCATCCGCCTTCTTGTCCTTCGGTTTATTGCCGTCGGCACAGGGGAGATCGTCCCCGTAAGGATGCGGAATGGGGTCGATTTTTCCTGGCGTATCAAGCCGGGTGGAATCGACGCCTGCCCAGCCGGGCATCGCTTCTTTGCGCATGATGGCGGTATTACGCACGTCGCAAATGTCAGCGATCCCTTCTCCGTTAGCCAGACGATGCGCCACTTCCACCAGCGGACGTTCACCATTGCCGAAGATCAGCATATCGGCTTTGGCATCAACCAAAATCGAGCGGCGCACGGTATCAGACCAGTAATCATAATGCGCGGTACGGCGCAGGCTGGCCTCGATGCCACCGAGGATCACCGGCACATCACGCCACGCTTCTTTGCAGCGCTGGGTGTAAACCAGAGAAGCACGATCGGGGCGCTTGCCTGCCACGTTATCCGGCGTGTAGGCATCGTCGTGGCGCAGCTTGCGGTCCGCCGTGTAGCGGTTAATCATCGAATCCATGTTCCCGGCGGTCACGCCAAAGAACAGGTTCGGCTTGCCGAGGCGCATAAAGTCCTGTTTAGAAGACCAGTCCGGCTGAGCAATGATACCGACACGGAAACCCTGCGCCTCTAACATACGGCCACAGATGGCCATCCCAAAGCTGGGGTGATCCACGTAGGCATCGCCGGTGACCAGAATGATGTCGCAGCTGTCCCAGCCGAGTTCGTCCATCTCCGCTCGAGACATGGGTAAAAACGGGGCCGGACCAAAACAGGCGGCCCAGTATTGAGGCCATGAAAAGAGTTCGCGTTCCGGCTGGATCAGGCTTTTGACGCTCATAATATTTCCGAAGAGATGATGTAGAAATGAACAAAAGGGCGGCGATTATACGCCTATTAGCAGTAATCTTTGAAGGGTTATTCGGTGTTTTACGCCCCTCACCCGGCCCTCTCACCAAAGGGGCGAGGGGAAAAAGACTCTGCGTAGAGTCCCATGCTATCCCTTCTCCCTTGTAGGGAGAGGGTTAGGGTGAGGGTAAAAACTAGGGTGCGGGCTGAACCAATAGCTGACCGATGGAGCCGCGATCGGCAAGCTCCAGCGTCTGGCTGGAGTAGAGGAACGGGAAATGCTCCCAGGAAGGTTGCCCAAAGTAGACCAGCAGCTCAACCTGCCCGTCTATCCACACGGTATCCTTCCAGCCGCGATCTTCCCCGAACGGCGAAGCCCCGTTGACGTTGCGCACCAGGAAACTAACGCCCTCAATGTGGAAAGACTGCGGCGTATCAGCGCGCACCGTCCAGCGTTCCCAGGTGCCCTGCTGAGTCTGAATATCAATCCGCTTCATATCCCACAGCTGGCCGTTAATGCCAGGATCGTCACCGAGGGTGATTTCACGGCTGCGCGTTGGGTTACCGCCGATAATCTCTTCCGGCAGAAGGCGCATTGGCAGCGTGTCGGTCACCAGCGGCAACAGCCCGGTAGGACGCAGCGTTAACACCAGCGTGGAAATCAAAATGCTCGAGGGCTCAAAGAAACCACGAATGCGATCCATGATCCCCGCCGCTTCACCGGCGGTAATCGAGACCTCTTTGCCTTCGGTCATGTCGATAAGAATTTCTCGCCGCTCTCCCGGGGCCAGCGACAGCTGCTTGACCGAAACGGGTGCCGGCAGGAACCCCTGATCGCTGGAAATCACCGCGATGGAGCGACCATCGCTCATTTGCAGCTGGTAGCGACGCGAGTTTGAGGCGTTCAACAAACGCAGACGCACCCAACCACGGGACACTTCCACGTACGGGCTTTGCACCCCGTTCACCAGCAGCGTATCGCCAACAAAACCGCCGCTGCCTGGCTCCTGATACTCTGGCGCACCGAAGTTGTCGAGTCGCTTGTCCTGGATGATAATCGGGAAGTCATCCACGCCGTAATGGTTAGGGATTGGCAGAGATTTGCTGACTTCATCCTCAATTAACCACATCCCCGCGAGGCCGTTGTAAACCTGCCTTGCGGTGCGATTCGGCGTGTTGGCGTGATACCACAGCGTAGCGGCTCGCTGGCGAATGGGTAAAACGGGCGCCCAGTCTACGTTCGGCGACATCATACGTGCGGCCCCGCCAATCAGCGGCCCCGGCACCTGCAGGCCAGCAATCGTCATCGCAACATTTTCCTGCAGACGGTTGCTGTAGATCATCTTCACGTCATCCCCGCTCCAGACGCGAATGGTTGGCCCCATATAGCGCCCGTTAAAGCCCCAAACGGGCGCCTTAGCGCCGCCGGTAAATGACCAGTGAGCGCGCTGCAGCGTCAGGAATAAGGGCTGGCCGCGACGAGATTCAAGCAGAGGGGGAACAGGTAAAGGCTGCTGCTGCCCTGCCGCGTTTGCCCTCAGCGGCACCGAGCCGGCACATAGCGCAACTCCGGATGCCTGAATAAACTGACGCCGACTGAGTGACATAATTGCTCCATGTAAAACTGAATAACGAAAGGCGATACAAACCGTACCGCCAAAGGCGGCATTTAACTCGCCTGATTCTTTTCAACTTTGCCGGCGGCTTCACGCGCGGCAACTTCTTGATTGAGTTCGTCGATTTTGGCCATCATCAGTTCACGACAGTCAGTGGCCAGCTTACGGACCTGATCTTTCCCATAAGCGCTGGTATCAATTGGCGGCAGCATTTCGACGATGACCAACCCGTTGTTCCAACGGTTTAGCTTAATTTTATTACTGGTATTGGAAACGCACACCGGAATAATCGGCACGCCCGCGGCAATCGCGGCATGAAACGCCCCGGTTTTAAACGGCAGCAGGCCTCGACCACGGCTGCGGGTCCCTTCCGGGAACATCCAGATAGAAACATTACGTTTGCGAATCTGCTCGACAACTTGGGAGATAGTACCGTGGGCTTTTGCCCGGTTATCCCGGTCAATCAACAGGTTGCCAGTCAGCCAGTAAAGCTGGCCAAAAAACGGGATCCACACCAGGCTTTTTTTCCCAACCGTTACCGTCGGCGGCTGCACGATACTCGAAGCCGTCACCATATCGTAGTTGTTTTGATGGTTACCGATGTAAATCGCGGTGGGATGGTTTTCTGCCCCGGCAGGTAAGCGGGTTTCAACCTTGAGACCGAATACCGGCGCCAGACGCCCGAAAAGGTGCCCAAAAGTTGCCACATGGCGCGGATTACGCGGGCTAAACAGACAATAAATTGAACCAAAGATGCATACCAGGATGCAGTAAATAACGACAATAATAAAACGTACAATCGCTAGCATAACTACCTCATGAGCCGAAGCCGTTGATAAGTATATCGGCTTTAGCGTAAAACACACCGGACGGCGGCAACGCTGCCGCCGTACCCCGGATTATTCTTCGCTGTCTCCAGCTCCAGCCCGCATTGGGGAATCGACGTCCACGCGGTCGATACGCTGCAGGCCACGCATCAGCGTCCCGCGGCGGCCTCGCTCACCGGTAATTTTCTGCAACTCTTCAGGGCGCAGCTTAATTTTACGCTTCCCGACGTGCAGCGTCAGCGTACTCTGCGGCGGCAGGATAAACAGATGTGCCAGCTTATCTTCACCTTTCGCCGCTTCGGCTGCCGGGATAGAGATAATTTTATTACCCTTGCCTTTCGACAGTTCCGGCAGGTCACTCACCGGGAACATCAGCATGCGCCCGGCGGCGGTGATCGCCAACAGCATGTCGTCTGCGCTGTGAATTTCCAGCGGAGGGAGGACGCGGGCGTTATCCGGAAGGGAAATCAGCGTTTTACCTGCGCGGTTGCGTGAAACAACGTCGTTAAAGGTACAGACGAAGCCATAGCCTGCGTCCGAAGCCATCAGCAGCTTCTGATCGTCTGCGGCCATCAGCACATAGTCAACCGTCGCACCCGGCGGTGGCGTCAGCTTACCGGTCAGAGGCTCACCCTGACCACGTGCTGACGGCAGCGTGATAGGATCCAGCGCGTAGCTTCGCCCTGTGGAGTCAATGAACGCCACCGGTTGATTGCTCTTACCTTTGGCTGAGCCAAGGTAGCTGTCACCGGCTTTATAGCTCAGGCCCGGCGCGTCAATATCGTGGCCTTTGGCGCTGCGCACCCAGCCCATTTGCGACAGCACAATCGTCACCGGTTCAGACGGCACCATGTCATGCTCGCTCATCGCCTTCGCTTCACCGCGCTCGTGCAGCGGAGAGCGACGGTCGTCCCCGTAGGTATCGGCATCCGACTGCAGCTCTTTTTTCAGCAGCGTGTTCATTTTGCGCTCTGAAGCGAGAATACCCTGCAGCTGATCGCGTTCTTTTTCCAGCTCGTTCTGCTCGCCGCGGATCTTCATCTCTTCCAGTTTGGCGAGGTGACGCAGCTTCAGCTCAAGGATCGCTTCGGCCTGCGTTTCGCTGATATCAAAACGAGACATCAGCACCGGCTTCGGCTCATCCTCGGTACGAATGATATGAATCACTTCGTCGATATTGAGGAACGCTACCAGCAAACCTTCGAGGATATGCAGGCGTTTAAGGACTTTCTCCAGACGGTAGTTCAGGCGGCGGCGCACCGTGTCACGACGGTAGACCAGCCATTCGCTGAGGATCTCCAGCAGGTTTTTCACCGCCGGGCGACCGTCCAGGCCAATCATATTCAGGTTAACGCGATAGCTTTTTTCCAAATCGGTGGTCGCGAACAGATGGTTCATTACCTGCTCAACGTCTACGCGATTGGAACGAGGCACAATCACCAGCCGGGTCGGGTTTTCATGATCCGACTCGTCGCGCAGGTCTTCAACCATTGGCAGCTTTTTCGCACGCATCTGGCTGGCAATCTGCTCCAGCACGCGAGCGCCTGACACCTGATGAGGCAGCGCGGTAATCACAACGTCGCCGTCTTCTTTGCGCCACACCGCACGCATGCGGATGGAGCCGCGCCCGTTCTGGTAGATTTTGCGAATATCTTCACGCGGCGTGATGATTTCCGCTTCGGTCGGATAATCCGGACCGTTGACGATATCCAGCAGGCTGTCCAGCGTCGTTTTTGGCTGGTCAATCAGCGTTATGGCGGCCTGAGCGACTTCGCGCAGGTTATGCGGAGGAATGTCTGTTGCCATCCCTACCGCAATGCCGGTTGTCCCGTTAAGCAGGATGTTCGGTAAACGCGCAGGCAGCATTTTTGGCTCCTGCAGCGTTCCGTCAAAGTTCGGGATGTAGTCTACCGTTCCCTGCCCGAGCTCACTGAGCAGCAGCTCCGCGTACTTCGACAGGCGGGATTCGGTATAACGCATGGCAGCAAAGGACTTAGGATCGTCCGGCGCGCCCCAGTTCCCCTGCCCGTCCACCAGCGGATAGCGGTAAGAGAACGGCTGCGCCATCAGCACCATCGCTTCATAACAGGCGCTGTCGCCGTGCGGATGGTATTTACCCAGCACATCACCCACGGTACGGGCTGACTTTTTGAATTTTGCGCTGGCGTTTAGCCCCAGCTCCGACATCGCATATACGATTCGACGCTGAACCGGCTTGAGCCCGTCGCCAATAAACGGCAGAGCGCGGTCCATGATGACGTACATGGAATAGTTGAGATACGCATTTTCCGTGAATTCGTGCAGCGCAAGACGCTCAGCACCATCATGAGTCAAATCACTCATTGCTCATTCATCCTCAAACTGACGAACCGATTGTGGCCACAATCGGCGTAATTGCCGCCGATAGTACCTTATCTGGCCTGTTGAGTCATAGCGATGAATAGCTTTATACGAAGCGGCAGCCCATATGGGCAAGCCGCATTTTCAGCGTTACTTCAGTTTGTTAATTTGCTTTACGTCGATTTCTATCGAGTTCCAGTCTTTATCCACTTTACCCTGAATTTCCACGGTGTCCTGAGGGGTGACCGTTTGGCCGTTCCAACGCTTATGGTCAATGTCTACGTTGATACTGTCGGTTGCATCGCGGAAAATATAATCTTCACCACCAATGCGCTGCTCAATTTTACCGGTCAGCGTCACCCAAGTGTCATCAGATAACGTTTTGGCCTGTTTTACCGTGGTTTTACTCCCCGTTGGGCCCACAAAGCCGCCCTGCTGTATAGGCTGAGTATGTACCGAGGCATTAGGGTCAACAAACCCCCCGGTCTGAGCAGCAAATAGAGGGGCTGAAGTTAAAGCGATAATGGCAAATAAAGCGGCTGTCTTTTTCATAATGTAATTCTCCTTTCGTTTCTTAGCCCCTAGTAAAGCGCCCAAATCTTAACGAGATCTTAACCCCTCGGCAGGAAGTGTTTTTTTATTACAAATTTGCGGTCTTTGCCGAAGGAGCAGGCTTTTCTTCTGTACACACAAAGACGACAGGTATTTACTGCTCGTCTTAACGGCAGCAACAAGGAGTGCGCCATGCGCCTGTTACTTATTGAGGATGACCCACTAATTGGTGACGGCATTAAAGCCGGATTAATCAAAATGGGGTTTGCAGTTGACTGGTTTAGTGATGGGCCAAAGGGGCAAGCCGCACTTGGCCTGGCCCCCTACGACGCCGTAGTGTTGGATCTCAGTCTCCCGGGCATGGATGGCCTGGATATTCTGCGCGCCTGGCGTAAAGAGGGGCACAGTCAGCCCGTACTAATCCTGACTGCCAGAGACTCGCTGGAAGAGCGCATTGAAGGATTACAGCTGGGTGCGGACGACTACCTTTGCAAACCATTCGCCCTGACAGAAGTGGCAGTGCGGTTGCAGGTACTCATCCGCCGGGCACACGGCCACGCGCAGCCAGAGATTACCCACGGAAATGTCGTACTTTCTCCGGAAAACCATACGGTATCTCTCAACGGCGAGCCCCTACAGCTAAAGCCTAAGGAATTCGCTTTACTCGAGTTGCTTATGCGTAATGTCGGGCGTGTTCTGCCACGTACACTGATCGAGGAAAAAATCTATAGCTGGGACGATGAAGTCTCGCGCAACGCCCTTGAAGTTCACATCCATCATCTCCGTAAAAAGCTGGGCAGCGGTTTTATTCGCACCGTACACGGCATCGGCTATACGTTAGGTGATGCATGCTAAGAACGTTGACCAAAAGCTTACGCACACGCCTGACCGTAGGCTTTATAGTGCTGACCCTTGCAGCAGCAGCCTTTGCCAGTGCCGCCGCTTGGTATGAAGCCCGTAAATCGCTCAACAAGCTCTTCGATACCCAACAACTGCTTTTTGCTAAGCGGCTAAGCGTGCTGGATTTCGATGGCGCAAACAGCGCCGAGCCACAGCTTCCTCGCAGTAAAAACATTCTGAAAAAACATCGCGGTAAGCTCGATGATGACACATTAGCCTTCGCCATTTTTACCGCTGAGGGCAGGCTTGTGCTCAATGACGGCGACAGCGGTAAAGGACTGATCTATTCATGGCATAGGGACGGATTTACTGATGGGCAACTCGATGATGATGACGATCTCTGGCGTCTGGTCTGGCTGACAACGCCTGATGGTCGTTATCGTATCGTGGTCGGTCAGGAGTGGGACTACAGGAACGATATGGCTCTGGATATCGTGTCCGCTCAGCTCACGCCCTGGTTAATAGCACTGCCGCTGATGCTGATCCTGCTGATTGGGTTAGTCAGCAGAGAGCTGGCACCGCTGCGAAAACTGGCGCAAAAACTACAGCGTCGCCCCCCCGGTGACAACAGCAGACTCGAGACTCAGCCTCTCCCGCTGGAAGTCAGGCCCCTTGTGGATGCCTTAAATCAGCTCTTTGAGCGTACAGAAGCATTTATGCAGCGTGAAAGGCGCTTTACGTCCGATGCCGCCCACGAACTCCGAACCCCGCTTGCGGCCCTGAAGGTACAGGCAGAGGTGGCTCAACTGGCGGAAGATGATGCCCAAGTCAGAGATCAAGCGCTGAACCAGCTTCATCAGGGCATTGACCGAGCCTCCCGTCTTGTTGAACAGCTGCTGACGCTTTCCCGGCTGGACTCTCTGGCTGAACTGAATGATGTCCAGGACGTGTCACTGCAGACTCTGCTTCAGGAAAGCGTGATGGAAGCCTGGCACGCGGCCCAGCGAGAGCATATTGATATCCACCTGCAGATGCCGGAAAAACCAGTAACCCAGCTCGTTCAGCCACTTCTGCTTGGGTTGATGTTGCGCAATATCATTGATAACGCCGTCCGCTACAGCCCTGCAGGCAGCGTTGTGAACGTCGTACTTAAGGAGAATGAGCTTGAGGTTACCGACAATGGACCGGGCGTGAACCCTGAATATCTTGCCTCTTTGGGGGAACGCTTCTTCCGCCCACCAGGGCAGCTAAAAACCGGCAGCGGGCTGGGGTTGTCAATCGTAAGTCGAATTGCGGCGTTGCACGGTATGCGGGCAACTTTCGGCAACGCAGAAAGCGGTGGTTTTAGGGTTCGCATCCGTTGGAACTGAGAAATTTCAGCCGGATTATTGCTCGTGCAGCAAAAGTCTTTGCACATCCTGGTCATTTTTTCACAGTAAGGTTCTCATTATAATGATTGGCAAACGTAATTATTTAAGGGCTAACAATGAGCAACATCCTGATTATCAACGGCGGTAAAAAATTCGGTCATTCCAACGGCCAGCTTAATGACACCATGACCGAAGTCGCGGAAAGCTATTTGCGCGACCTCGGGCATGATGTCCAGGTCACCCGCGCAGACAGCGAATATGACGTTAAAGCGGAAGTTGAGAAATTCCTTTGGGCAGACAGCATCATCTGGCAGATGCCGGGCTGGTGGATGGGCGCCCCGTGGACGGTCAAAAAGTACATTGACGATGTGTTCACCGAGGGCCACGGTTCGCTGTATGCCAGCGACGGCCGTACCCGTTCAGACGCCTCTAAAAAATATGGTTCCGGCGGCCTGATTCAGGGCAAAACCTACATGATGTCCCTGACCTGGAACGCACCTTTAGAAGCTTTCACCGAAAAAGATCAGTTTTTCCATGGCGTTGGCGTAGACGGTGTTTATCTTCCATTCCACAAGGCTAACCAGTTTCTGGGCATGGAAGGGCTGCCAACCTTTATCGCTAATGACGTCATCAAGGCACCTGACGTGCCACATTATGTAGCAGAATATCGCAAGCATCTGGCTGGTATTTTTGCTTAACTGTTTGCCGGATAACATAAGGAGTTAGTCATGCTGACAGTGATTGCAGAAATTCGTACACGTCCTGGGTCACACCATCGCCAGGCGGTAATTGCAGCGTTTGAGAAAATTATTCCAACCGTGCTGAAGGAAGAAGGCTGCCACGGCTACGCGCCGCTGGTCGATCATAACGCCCAGGTCGCGTTCCAGACTACCGCCCCGGACTCCATCTTCATGCTGGAAAAATGGGAAAGCGTTGCGCATCTGGAAGCCCATCTTGAGACGGCCCACATGAAAGAACATAGCGCCCGCGTGAAAGACGACGTGCTGGAAGTGCATATCCGCATTCTCGAAGAAGCCGTGAAGTAACTGGCGCCTGAGAATGCAAAAAGGGATGGCCTGAGCCATCCCTTTTACGTTTTGGAGAAAAACGTTTAGCCCTCGATATCGGCCATGTCGCCTTTTTCCTGCAGCCAGTTGCGGCGATCTTCCGAACGCTTTTTGGCCAACAGCATATCCATTGTCGCCAGCGTGCGCTGGTCGTCTTCATCGCTGATGGTCAGTTGAACCAGACGGCGCGTATTCGGATCAAGCGTGGTTTCGCGAAGCTGAAGCGGGTTCATCTCGCCCAGCCCTTTAAAGCGCTGCACGTTTGGCTTGCCTTTCTTGCGCTTAAGCTGTTCCAGCACGCCGGCTTTTTCTTCTTCATCCAACGCGTAATAAACCTCTTTACCCAGATCGATGCGGTAGAGCGGCGGCATCGCCACGTAAACGTGACCACCTTTCACCAGTGCCCGGAAGTGGCGCACAAAGAGCGCGCACAGCAGCGTGGCAATGTGCAGACCATCGGAGTCCGCATCCGCAAGGATACAGACCTTGCCATAGCGCAACTGGCTCAGATCTTCACTGTCTGGATCAATACCGATCGCCACAGAAATATCGTGCACTTCCTGCGAGGCCAGTACTTCGTCAGAAGAAACTTCCCATGTGTTCAGGATCTTCCCTTTCAGCGGCATGATCGCCTGATATTCGCGATCGCGAGCCTGTTTCGCGGAGCCGCCCGCCGAGTCCCCTTCCACCAGGAATAGTTCGGTCCGGCTTAAATCCTGCGCAGTACAGTCTGCCAGCTTACCCGGCAGCGCTGGCCCGCTGGTCAGCTTTTTACGCACAACCTTCTTCGCGGCGCGCATGCGGCGCTGAGCGCTGGAAATAGCCAGCTCTGCCAGCTGTTCTGCCGCCTGTACGTTCTGGTTCAGCCACAGGCTGAAAGCATCCTTCACTACGCCGGAGACAAAGGCCGCACACTGGCGTGAGGAGAGACGTTCTTTCGTCTGGCCAGCAAACTGAGGATCCTGCATTTTGACCGACAGCACATAGGCGCAGCGTTCCCAAATATCTTCCGCAGAGAGCTTCACGCCACGCGGCAGAATATTGCGGTATTCGCAGAACTCACGCATGGCATCGAGCAGCCCCTGACGCAGGCCGTTAACATGAGTACCGCCCTGCATGGTTGGGATCAGGTTTACGTAGCTTTCCGTCAGCAGCTCACCGCCTTCCGGCAACCAGAGCAGCGCCCAGTCAACGGCTTCGGTGTCGCCCGAAAAATTGCCGATAAACGGCGCTTCCGGGAGGGTAATCAGGCCATTTACGGCTTCGCACAGATAGTCGTTCAGGCCGTCCTGGTAGCACCAGCGCTGCTCGGTATTATTCACCTTATCGGTAAAGGTAATCTCAACCCCCGGGCACAGTACCGCTTTCGCTTTCAGCAGATGGCTGAGGCGTGAAACGGAAAAGCGCGGGCTGTCGAAGAAGCTTTCATCCGGCCAAAAATGCACGCTGGTCCCGGTATTGCGCTTCCCGCAGGTGCCAATCACCTCCAGATCCTGCACCTTCTCGCCGTTTTCAAAAGCGATGCTGTATACCTGAGCGTCGCGGCGGACGGTCACTTCAACGCGTTTGGAAAGGGCGTTAACCACAGAGATCCCTACGCCGTGGAGGCCGCCGGAGAATTGGTAGTTTTTATTCGAGAATTTACCGCCCGCATGCAGACGGCAAAGGATCAGCTCAATGGCCGGGACCTTCTCTTCGGAATGGATATCAACAGGCATCCCGCGCCCGTCATCAATGACTTCCAGCGACTGGTCGGCGTGCAGGATGACATCCACGCGCTTAGCGTGACCTGCCAGCGCCTCATCCACGCTGTTATCAATGACTTCCTGTCCTAAATGGTTAGGACGAGTGGTGTCAGTGTACATCCCCGGGCGGCGGCGAACAGGCTCAAGCCCGGTGAGTACCTCTATATCATCGGCATTATAGGATTGCGTCATGGTTTATTCATTCAGATAGCGAAACAGGAAATCGGCCGTCAGGCCTCAGCGCAAGCCGAGGAAGTCGACAATCTGTGTGAAATAATCTTCGAAGCCCGTGAAGGCATGATTGCCACCGGGTTTCACCGTCTGGCGGCAGAGCGCGTAGTAGGCTACGGCCTGGCGGTAATCAAGCACCTCATCGCCCGTTTGTTGCAGCAGCCAAATCAGGTCTGGCGCTTCCAACGGGTCAATCTGCATGACTTTCAGATCGTAAATATGGCGTGACTCTAGCACATATTGCTGCCCGGTGTAGGGGTTCTCGTTTTTACCAAGGTAACCCACAAGCAGCTCAAAAGGGCGAACCGCCGGGTTAACCACCACCGCAGGCAGCGTAAAGCACTGCGAAAGCCAGGTCGCGTAATAACCGCCGAGGGAAGACCCCACAATGCCCAGTGGCTCTCCTCCACGTTTGAGCACCAGCGACTCTAGCAGCTCGGAAGCCTCTGCCGGATAAGGCGGTAACTGAGGCACAATCATCTCAATTTCAGGATGATGCTGAGCCAACCACGCCTTAAAACGGGTCGCTTTTGCGGAGGCCGGAGAGCTATTAAACCCGTGCAGATACAGTAACGCAGGCATTAATAACCCTCAGAAGCCGTATCAGGGCTGAATTTACCGCTTTGCAGACGGCAAACTTCCGTCGTCAGGCTGCCGTCAGGATAAAGATCGAGCCAGCGCCACCCCGGCTCAATGGTGTCGAGCGTGAAATTGGCGCAGTGAGGTTTGAACTGGACGCATGTCGAAGGCGTGGCCAGCATTCTGCGACCGTTCCAGTCGAGATCCAGTTCCTGATGAATGTGCCCACAAAGCAGCGTTTTCACCTGCGGCCAGGGCTTAAGCACGGCATCCAGTGCGGCAGCATTGCGCAGGCTGTGCTGATCCAGCCAGCTACAACCCGCAGGAAGAGGATGATGATGCAGCAAAAGTAGGGTGTGGCGCTCTGGAGCCGCAGCCAGCTGACGCTCAAGCCATTCCAGCTGATAGTCGCTCAGTTCACCGTGGGGAACGCCAAAGACCTGGCTGTCCAGCAGCAAGATTTGCCAGCGATCGCCGATATAAACGCGCTTGGCCGGAGAAATACCCGCTTCCTGCAGAGCGTTAAACATTGCAGGCTGAAAATCGTGGTTACCCGGCAGCCAAACGCAAGGCGCAGAAATGCTGGAGACTCCTTCAGCAAAATGCTGATAAGCCTCCACGCTGTGATCCTGGGCCAAATCCCCGGTTGCCACCAGTAAGTCGCAGGCACGCTGTTCGGCCAGAATAGCGGTCAAGACCGCCTGATAGCTCTTCCAGGTATTAATCCCGAGCAGCGTTTCGTTCTTTCCAGCGAACAAATGGGTATCGGTTATTTGCAATATCCTGATTCGGCCTCCATCGGCCACAGGAAGGGTTAACAGGCTTTCCAAATGGTGTCCTTAGGTTTCACGCACTCACTACCCACCACACTTAAGCTGCTGATATCCAGGCGGCAGCTCGATTCATTCAGGGTATCAATATCATCCATTTATTCAGGGCGTTGTGCCGTTAACCGTCCTCAACCCTAAAAAAACTAGGTATACACAGGCACGGCCATTGCTCCATGCGCTAAACAGTAGCGCAGCCAATCAGCAAGAAACTGGTTAATTTGATGCTTTTCGTCGCGTTGATGCAACTTTTTATTCGGATAATCATATCGCGCTTTGAAGCGAAAGATCTGCTGGCTTGAACACACTTCCGCGACCATCGCGTCGTGATACAGCCTGACCGACATTGACGGCAGGCTCCAGTAACTCACCGAGGGGTGCGTTTGTTCTATTTCCACCAGGGTGGTATAACGTGTTGATTCTGAAATAGTTAATCGATATCTGGCGCTATTAACCTGATAGGTTACCGTTTCGCCCGCCGCATCATTTTTCGGCAGCAGGCGGCGCAGCTGCGCGAAGTTGGTTTCGCACAAACGCATCATTTCGGGGAAGTCAGGGGTATAGCGCTTCATAATCAGTGATTCCACTCTTTTCTTAGTTGCTCATAATGCAGCTGCAGCCATTGCAAAGCGATGACCGTTGCCGCGTTGTCGATGCTCCCCTCTTCGACACACTGGTAAGCCTGCTCCCGGCTCACCACATGAACACGAATATCTTCGTTTTCTTCCACCAGGCCATGAATACCTTTGGCCTGAGTGGCATCCACTTCGCCGACTAAAATAGACAACCTTTCGCTGGTGCCGCCGGGGCTGGCTAAATAGCTCAGAACCGGTTTGGTTCGGCCCACAGCAAGGCCAGCTTCTTCTACGGCTTCACGACGCGCAACATCTTCTACGCTTTCGCCCTCTTCAATCATGCCGGCGATCATTTCTAACAGCCATGGGGTTTCGCTGGTGTCCCAGGCGGCGATACGAATCTGCTCTATCAGCACGACTTCATCACGCACAGGGTCATAGGGTAGCAGTACCGCAGCGTGACCGCGTTCAAAAATTTCGCGCCTGACTTCGCCACTCATTTCGCCGTTGAATAAACGATGACGAAAACGATAAAGATCGAGTGAAAAAAAGCCACGATAAAGCGTTTCCCGTGCAATAATTTCTACATCCTTTTTGGCGAAAGTAGCCGCTAGCTTTTCTGACTTGTTCATAGATGATGTCCTGATGACAAATGGGCGCTGGCCGGGCGATTTCAACCCTGCGTAACTGCCCTTTCAATTTTGATGTGGTAGATTGGTGAAAATTAAGGTAGATGGCACTTTACGCCAACCTGCCCGGCTGACGGAATCTGTAGAATCGGCGATCATCTTTGACTCCTGTCGGCGTTAAACAAAATAATTCTGCTTCACAACAAGGAATGCAAATGAAGAAACTGCTCCCCATTCTTATCGGTCTGAGCCTAACGGGTTTCAGCGCCATGAGCCAGGCAGAAAACCTGCTGCAGGTTTATCAACAGGCGCGCACCAGCAACCCGGACCTGCGTAAATCCGCTGCTGACCGTGACGCCGCATTCGAAAAAATTAATGAAGCACGCAGCCCATTACTGCCACAGCTGGGCCTGGGTGCAGATTACACCTACGGTAACGGTTTCCGCGACTCTAACGGTATTAACTCCAACACGACCAGCGCAACGTTACAGCTGACGCAAACCATTTTTGATATGTCGAAATGGCGCGCACTGAGCCTGCAGGAAAAAACCGCAGGGATTCAGGACGTCAGCTTCCAGACCGATCAGCAGTCTCTGATCCTGAACACGGCCACAGCCTATTTCAACGTGCTGAGCGCCATTGACGCGCTTTCCTATACTGAAGCGCAGAAACAGGCCATTTACCGCCAGTTGGATCAAACGACTCAGCGCTTTAACGTAGGCCTGGTCGCCATCACTGACGTGCAGAACGCCCGCGCGCAGTACGACACCGTGCTGGCGAACGAAGTCACCGCCCGTAATAACCTGGACAACGCGGTGGAATCACTGCGTCAGGTCACCGGGAACGACTATCTGAGCCTGGCTTCTCTGAACGTAGACGGTTTCAAAACCACCAAGCCAGATGCGGTCAACAACCTGCTAAAAGATGCTGAAAAACGCAACCTTAGCCTGCTTCAGGCTCGTCTGAGCCAGGATCTGGCGCGCGAACAAATTCGCCTGGCTGAAGATGGTCATCTGCCGACGCTGAGCCTGAACGCATCCAGCGGCGTCACTAACAGCAGCTACAATGGTTCTAAAACTTCCGGCAATTCTCAGTATGACAACAGCTATAAAGGGCAGAACCAGGTTGGCCTGAGCTTCTCCCTGCCGCTGTACCAGGGTGGCCAGGTTAACTCTCAGGTTAAACAGGCTCAGTACAACTTTGTGGGTGCCAGCGAGCAGCTGGAAAGCGCGCACCGCAGCGTGGTACAGACCGTGCGTTCCTCCTTCAACAACGTGAATGCCTCTATCAGCACCATCAACGCTTATAAACAGGCCGTGGTGTCTGCGCAAAGCTCCCTTGATGCGATGGAAGCCGGTTACTCGGTGGGTACCCGTACTATCGTTGACGTGCTGGATGCGACCACCACGCTGTATAACGCCAAACAGCAACTCTCCAGCGCTCGTTATAACTACCTGATTAACCAGCTGAATATTAAATCAGCGTTGGGTACGTTGAACGAGCAAGATCTGATTGCGCTGAACAATACGCTGGGCAAACCGGTTTCAACCTCTGCGGACAGCGTTGCGCCGGAAAACCCAGAGCAGGATGCCCGCGCTGACGGTTACAACACCGCGCCAGCGACGGCTTCCACTAAGGCAACTCATGCCACTCCGGCTGCGGCCACCAGCGGGAAAAAAGCGAACCCATTCGCTAATTAATCGCCGGAATGCCAACGAAAGGGGCGTATTTTTACGCCCCTTTTTTTCTGTCTCGCGTTTGAACGTAAGGCAACGTAAAGATCTCCTGCCAACAGGCCAACATCGCTTCAATTTCAACCGCTCATCCCCTATCCTTAGCACCAAACCTACTGGGCTCAGGACTGATTAAATGAAACGGACAAAAAATATAAATCATTCATCGTTCCGCAAAAGCTGGAACGCACGCCATTTAACGCCGGTGGCGTTGGCGGTCACCGCCGTCTTTATGCTGGCCGGCTGTGAACAAAGCGACGAAACCGTCTCAATGTACCAAAACGCGGACGACTGCTCGCAGGCAAACCCGAGCAAAAGCGCGGAATGTACCACCGCCTATAATAACGCTCTGAAAGAAGCCGAGCGCACGGCACCGAAGTACGCTTCCCGTGAAGCCTGCGTGGCCGAGTTTGGCGAAGGCCAGTGCCAGCCAGCCCCTGCTCAGGCAAGCCTTGCCGGCGAAAGCCAGGCTCAGGCTCAACCGCAGCAAAGCGGCAGCTTCTGGATGCCGCTGATGGCGGGCTACATGATGGGCCGTCTGATGGGCGGCGGCGCGGGCTTTGCGCAGCAGCCGCTGTTTACCTCAAAAAACCCGGCCAGCCCGGCTTACGGCAAGTACGCCGATGCCAGCGGTAAAAGCTACGGCGCGGCCACCCCTGGCCGGACGACAACCGTTCCGAAAAGCGCGATGGCACCAAAACCTGCGACCACCTCAACGGTGACTCGTGGCGGCTTTGGTGAGTCAGTGGCCAAGCAATCCACCATGCAGCGCAGCAGCGCCACCTCCGGCAGCAGCCGTTCGATGGGCGGCTGATAAATCATGGAAAGAGTTTCTCTCGTTGAACGCCCGGACTGGCGCGAAAAAGCCACGGAATACGGCTTCAATTTTCACACCATGTACGGGGAGCCGTACTGGTGTGAAGACGCCTATTACAAGCTCACGCTGGCTCAGGTTGAACGCCTGGAAGAGGTCACCGCCGAGCTGCATCAAATGTGTCTGCAGGTTGTGGAAAAAGTGGTGGCCAGCGACGAGCTAATGGCCCGTTTCCGCATTCCGAAACACACCTGGGAATTTGTTCGCCAGTCATGGCGCAGCCAGCAGCCCTCCCTTTATTCCCGCCTGGATCTGGCGTGGGATGGCGTGGGTGAACCCAAGCTGCTGGAAAACAATGCCGATACGCCAACGTCGCTGTATGAAGCGGCTTTCTTCCAGTGGATCTGGCTTGAAGATCAGGTGGCTGCGGGCAATCTGCCCGAAGGCGCAGACCAGTTCAACAGCCTGCAGGAAAAGCTGATCGAACGTTTCGCCGAACTCAAGCAGCAGCATGGTTTCAATCTACTGCACTTTGCCTGCTGTCAGGACACGGTAGAAGATCGCGGCACCGTGCAGTATCTGCAGGACTGCGCCGCCGAATCTGACGTCGCCAGTGAGTTCCTGTTTATCGAGGAAATTGGCCTCGGCGAAAAAGGTCAGTTTACCGATCTGCAGGATCAGGTTATCAGTAACCTGTTCAAGCTCTACCCTTGGGAATTCATGCTCCGCGAGATGTTCTCCACCAAGCTGGAAGATGCCGGCGTGCGCTGGCTGGAGCCAGCCTGGAAAAGCATTATCTCCAACAAAGCCCTGCTGCCGATGCTGTGGGAGATGTTCCCGGGCCACCCTAACCTGCTGCCGGCTTATTTCGCCGAGGACAACTTCCCGCCGATGGAAAAATACGTCGTGAAGCCAATCTTCTCCCGCGAAGGCGCCAACGTGAAGATCATCGAGAATGGCCAGGAGATCGCGCGCGTTGACGGGCCGTACGGCGAAGAAGGCATGATCGTCCAGCAGTTCTATCCGCTACCAAAATTCGGCGACAGCTATACGCTGATTGGCAGCTGGCTTATTAACGATCAGCCTGCAGGGATCGGGATTCGTGAGGATCGCGAGCTTATTACGCAGGATCTTTCCCGTTTCTATCCACATATCTTTGTGGAATAGAGCATTAAAAAAGCGCCCATTGGGCGCTTTTCTGTTTATCCTACCACAACCGACAGCATACTCAGCGATCCCATCTCTATGCCGTCGACCGGAATCGTCACCGGCTCTTTGCCGTCCCACGCGCCCAGGACATAAAGCAGCGGCAGGAAATGCTCCGCCGTCGGGTTAGACAGTGAACCGCCTTCATGACTTAGATAGTTCACCAGCGGATGCTCCTCCGCAAGCCCCTTCCAGGTCAGGTTGGCTTTAACATAGTCGTTAAACGACTCAGCCCAGGGGTAAGGTGTATTTTCACCGTGCCAGCGCGCAGTTCTCAGGTTATGCACCACGTTACCGCTCGCCACCAGCATAATGCCCTGGTCACGTAGCGTGGCCAGTTTGCGGCCAGTCTCCAGATGCCAGGCTGCCGGCTTCGTGCTGTCAATGCTCAGCTGCACCATCGGGATATCCGCGTTAGGGTACATCTTGATCAGCACTCCCCACGAGCCGTGGTCAAAGCCCCATGCCTCTTTATCTAACGCCACCGGCGTTGGTGCCAATAATTCAACCAGCTGCTGCGCCAGCTCAGGCGAGCCAGGTGCCGGGTAATGCGTGTCATACAGCGCCTGAGGAAAACCACCAAAGTCGTGAATCGTCTTCGGTGCTTCCATCGCGGTCACGCCCGTTCCACGGGTGAACCAGTGGGCCGACACCACCACAATCGCTTTTGGCCGCGGCAGCGTTTCGCCGAGCTGAGCCCAGGCGCGGGTATAGCGGTTATCTTCCAGCACGTTCATCGGGCTACCGTGGCCAAGGAACAGCGCGGGCATACGTGGGCTTGTCATGATGGTGTCCTTAAATGGCTAAGATTCAATACACACAGATTACGCCCAATTTTTGTGGGAAGAACTCAGATAAGCATGATGATGATCATCAGAAATTTTGAACAGGTCTGAAAAGACGAAAACAGCGAGGCGGGCGTGAAGAACAAAAGCCCGATCGTGCTGACCGGGCTTTACTTTTTTAGCTGGCTTTACGCGCTTGCGCCTGGCGATATTCCACCAAATCTTCGATGGTCACAACCGCCATATTATGTTTGCGTGCAAACTCGATGCACTCCGGCGCACGCGCCATGGTGCCGTCGTCGTTGGTCAGTTCACACAGCACACCCGCAGGTTTGAAACCGGCCAGGGAAACGAGGTCGATAGTGGCTTCGGTGTGGCCGCCGCGAGTTAACACGCCGCCCGGCTGCGCACGCAGCGGGAAAACGTGACCAGGGCGGTGCAGGTCGCTCGGCTTAGCGCCGTCGGCAATAGCTGCACGAACGGTGGTCAGACGGTCGGCTGCGGAAACGCCGGTTGTCACGCCGTGAGCGGCTTCGATGGTCACGGTAAACCCGGTGCCGAAAGCGCTGGTGTTGTTTTCGACCATCATAGGCAGATCGAGCTGTGTACGGCGTTCGTCGGTCAGGCACAGGCAAACAATGCCGCTCCCGTGGCGAATGGTCAGCGCCATTTGCTCCACGGTCATGGTTTCAGCCGGGAAGATCATATCGCCTTCGTTCTCACGATTTTCATCGTCGAGAACCATGGCGCCACGGCCTTCGCGAAGCGCATCAAGAGCACGCTCAACGCGCTCAGTCGGGGTGCCAAATGCAGAAAGTAGCGTCTGATTCATGGTAATAAAAACCTCATTAATATTATGGTTACCAGAATCAGGGCAGTCTTAGGAGCTAAAAAAATAACGCGGGCAGGCCAGGGCCTGACGTGATCGTTACTCTCTCCCATCCGGACTTTAACCGTCGGCCCCGGAATTACACCGGATCTGCTGACCTTCAGGCAAAGCCTGAAGCGCTCGCGGGCTTTCAGCGTTCGCTGATTTACCGCCGGTGGGGAGTTTCGCCCCGCCCTGAGAATAAGCAGGTTCACTATAGCGCTAATCATTTTTGTGGGCAACGATTACACAGGCAACATTTCCAGTTTATCCCCTGGCAATCAGGCATTACAATTAGCCCTATTACTCGCCAGATAATGGAAGCCGCTATGATTGACCCGAAAAAAATTGAACAAATCGCCCGCCAGGTCCATGAGTCAATGCCGAAAGGGATTCGTGAGTTCGGGGATGATGTGGAGAAGAAAGTACGCCAGATCCTGCAGTCTCAGTTAACCCGCCTTGACCTTGTGAGCCGCGAGGAGTTTGACGTGCAAACTCAGGTCCTGCTGCGCACCCGCGAAAAACTGGCTCTGCTGGAGCAGCGACTGACCGAACTGGAAAACCGCGAAGCCCCGAAAGACGCCGAGTAACGCTCCGCCCCCTGACGCTCCCGCAAAGGAAAGCGTCAGGGGGAAATTCTCAGCGTAAAAATGCCTCACTCAACCGAACCCAATATGTAGCCCCCACCGAAATACAGGCATCGTTAAACTGATACAGAGGATGATGCACTGAATAGTCGTCTTTCCCCGTCGCCGTACCCAGCCAGAGATAACACCCCGGCACCTCTTCCAGCATAAAAGAGAAATCCTCGCTGCCCATCATGCTCTTCACGTGCTGAGGATCCGCGACGTTATCCGCGCCGAACGTATCCCGGGCAACCTGAAGCGCGAATGCCGTCTGTGCTTCGTTATTTATCGTCACCGGATAGCCAAAATCCACCTCTATACAGGCCTTCAGGCCAAAACTTTCCGCCTGAGCGTGGACGAGGGTTTCAACCCGTTGTTTGAGCGCCTCACGAACCTCTTTTTTAAAGGCACGCATGTTCAGCTTCAGCACGGCTGTGTGCGGAATAATGTTGTGTGTTGTGCCGCTCTGCAGGCTGCCCACGGTCACCACCGCCGCATCCTGCGGGTCGATATTGCGAGAGACAATAGTTTGCAGCGCCATCACAATAGAGGCTCCGGCAATCGTAGGATCGATACAGTGCTCCGGCATCGAGCCATGCCCACCTTTACCTTCCAGCGTGATGGTCAGGCTGTCAGAAGAGGCCATTAGCGCCCCCGGCTTCGTCACCCACTGACCGGCGGGGATCAGGGGGAAATTATGCAGCCCAAACACCGCGTCGCACGGGAACAGCCTGAACAGACCGTCGTCGATCATCCGCTTAGCACCGCCGATCTTTTCTTCCGAGGGCTGAAAGATCAGATGCAGCGTCCCGTTAAAAGGCTTCTTCTCCGCCAGGTAGCGAGCCGCAGAAAGCAGAATGGCGCAGTGGCCGTCATGCCCGCAGGCATGCATCTTACCTTCCACCTGGCTTGCCCAGGGCAGCCCGGTTTGCTCTTGCATCGGCAGCGCGTCCATATCGGCGCGGATCCCCAATCTTTTACTGCCGCTTCCCACTTTTAGTGTCCCAACCACCCCGGTGCCGCCTAACCCGCGATGTACTTCATAACCCCAGCCGGTCAGCAGTTCAGCAATACGATCGCTGGTGCGGAACTCTTCAAACCCCAGTTCCGGGTTTTGGTGGAAATCACGCCGAAGGGCGATCATCTCTTCTTCACGATCCAGAATCTCTTTAATCAACATAGGTAGCTCCTTGTATTAAGCGTCAGGTTGCGTTTTCCGTTCCCGCCAGACAAGCAGCGCCGCCAGCGAAACGAAAGAGCAAAAAATCAGATACCAGGCCGGCGTCATCGGCTGACCCGTCGCTTTAAGCAACCAGGTCACGTTAAATTGCGCAAAGCCGCCAAATAGGGTGACGCCAACGGCATACACAATGCTGATGCCCGAGGCCCGAACCGTTTTCGGAAATGCTTCGAGCAGCAGCAGGAACAGCACCACCGTGCACACATTCGCCAGCACCTGATCGACAGCGATTAACGCAATAGTGATCCACAGCGGCATACCGTTCAAAATCGACGCGAAGATTGGCCAAACCAACAAGAGTGAAACGGCAAAGCAGAACGTCATGATCGGCTTACGTCTGGGCAGCCTGTCCGCCAACTTTCCTGCGAAAAAAGGGATCAGGAGCGTCATCAGCGCCGCCGTCAGGCTTATCCAATAGGAGGTCGCCGCCGGCATGTGCAGCGTGTTCACCATGTATGCAGGCATGTAATAAATGATGATGTAGAACGTTGTCGTGCCTTTCATTATCAGCAAAATGCCCAACAGCAGAGCCCGACGATGCTCCCGCCAGAGGATTTTGGCCGAGTTCTCCTTTTGGGGAGTCGCTTCAGTATGATGCGTTTCCGGCAAATGGCGCCGGATGTACATCCCAATGGGCATGATCGCCAGACCCAGAATAAAGGGCACGCGCCAGCCCCAATCGTACAGGGCCTCTTCGCTGAGGTAGTGGCTCAATCCTGCTCCCATTGCCGCCCCAAAAAGTGCCGCGCCGCCCTGGCTGGTCATCTGCCAGCTCACGCGCTGCCCGCGCCGGGATTTATCTCCGGCCTCCATCAGCCAGCTGGTTGCCGCGCCGATTTCGCCCCCGGCGGAAAAACCTTGCAGCAGGCGGCCAGCAATCAACACGATGGGCCCCAGTATTCCGACCTGGCTGTAAGTCGGCGCAAACGCCACCAGCATCACGCCAAGGGCCATCAGTCCGAGGATCAACGTCATCCCGGAACGGCGGCCATGCTTATCCGCATAGTTACCCAGCACCAGGCTGCCCAATGGGCGCATCACAAAACCGACGCCAAAGGTCGCTACCGCCAGCAGCAGCGAAACATAGTCATTACTGGAGGGAAAAAAAAGGTGGCCAATGATCACTGAAAAGAAGCTATAAACCGCAAAATCATAGATTTCTAATCCGTTACCCAATGTTACCGCCACCAGAGACTTAGCGCTGGTTCGCTCTTCCAGAGGACGGCTTTGAGGCGGCATCGCGGCGATCAACCCGCTAGCCGCTGAGGCAATACTTGCAGATGATTTCATGCTCACTTCCTTCTCATTATTTTTTGCATGTCGGGCTGTGACTTCTGAGGGTGATTCGACTATCTGCATAAAAAAAGAACATCGCAAACATAAAAATTAGTTATGGCTTTGGTTATATTCTTCGTATCCTGAAAGTGCATTTTTTGCACTATGGCGAAAGCCGATGGCGGAGTGACAAATGAAAATCAAAATAAATCAATTAGATGTATTACTAGAAGTTGCCGCACAGGGCAGCATAGGCAAGGCTGCCCGGGCGCTGCATCTCACTCAACCCGCTATTTCCAAAACCATTCAGGAGCTGGAGACGGAAATCGGCATGCCAATTTTGCAACGCTCATCACGGGGCGTGACGCTAAATGAGTACGGGCAAGTGCTGTTGCGCCATGCCAGGGATATCGATCGCTCGTTACATCAGGCGCGGGATGAAATCGATAATCTGCTCGGAAAAGCCATGCGTCAGCTGCGCATTGGATTTACCTCCGCCGCCTCTTACGGTCCCTTTAGCACCACAATGAGCCAGTACCAGAGCCGCTTTCCCGGCGTGAAGTTAATCGCCATGGAAGGCAGGCCGCTCCAGATTCTGGATGCGCTCGCTAATCAGCGGCTGGATATGGCGGTGATGACCAGTGCCAGCGGAACGCCCATCGGCACGTTTTACCAGGAAACGCTCTACGCCCTCAGCAACACCATTATTGCCGGCGAGCATCATCCCGTCACCCACACCACCACGCTGAAAAGCCTGATGCAATTTCCCTGGCTGGACTGGGATGAGCCGGGAGAGCACTCTATTCTGGGCCAGGTCTTCCGCCGCTATAACCTGCCGCTACCGCCGACGATTGTGCACTGCTCCTCGCCGTGGATTATGGCGCGCATGATGGAACAGGCGCCCATTGTTAGCATGTGGACTTCGGTCAGGCTTCGCTTTCCTGGCTATGAAAAAAACCTTCGGCCACTGACGCTTAAAGAAGTGCTGCCGGCAACCAGCGTGAACATCGTTTGCCCCAGTATAGGGCGGCTGTCCACCGCAGGGACGACCTTTATGGAAATGCTGAGGATCAATTCGCGCGACTGGCTTCAGGACAGCGACGCGCTGGAAATGGTAGCGAGGATATAAAAAAGGCGGACAGCATTGAGCTACCCGCCTTGTTGTTCCTATACAGCTCGAATCAGAAGGTTTCCCAGTTATCGTCAGACGTAGCAGCCACGGCTTTACGCGGGGCAGTCGTCGTCGCGACAGCCTTCGGCGCAGCGGCCTGGGCTTTGGCCTGGCGTTCCTGAGCGATACGGAATACGGAAACGGACTGCGTGAGCCTGCTGGCCTGTTCTTCCAGCGCAGCGGCGGCGGCGGCAGACTCTTCCACCAGCGCGGCGTTCTGCTGGGTCACACGGTCCATTTCTGCAACCGCTAATCCAACCTGATCGATCCCGCGGCTTTGCTCGTCAGAAGCAGAGGCAATCTCGCCCATGATATCGGTCACGCGGGTCACCGCATTAACGATTTCCCCCATGGTTTCCCCGGCGCTTTCAACCAGCGTTGAGCCGGTATCCACCTTGCTAACCGAATCCTCAATCAGGGTTTTGATCTCTTTCGCGGCCTGCGCGCTACGCTGCGCCAGATTACGCACTTCCCCGGCTACCACGGCAAAACCACGTCCCTGCTCACCCGCACGGGCAGCTTCAACGGCGGCGTTAAGAGCCAGGATGTTGGTCTGGAAGGCGATGCCGTCAATGACGCTAATAATGTCAGCAATTTTCTGCGAACTGCCGGCAATTTCGCTCATGGTATGCACCACATTGTCTACGACTTTACCGCCGCGCTGCGCGGTTTCAGAGGCGCTTAGCGCCAGCTGGCTAGCCTGACGGGCGTTTTCAGCATTCTGTTTAACCGTGGCAGTCAGCTGCTCCATGCTCGCGGCCGTTTCCTCAAGCGAAGCCGCCTGTTGTTCGGTACGAGAAGAGAGATCGTTATTGCCGATGGAAATCTCGCTGGCGCCGCTATAAATGGCGTTCGCGCCGTTGCGAACCTCACCCACGGTAATCACCAGCTCGTTTTGCATATGGCGCAGATTCTCGGCCAGCTGCCCCATTTCGTTGGTGCCTTCCACGTCGATTTTGCGCACCAGATCGCCGCTGGCGATGTGGCGAATGCTTTCGATCAGGCGATTCAGCGGAGAGATAAGCGTGGTGCGGATCCCCTGCCAGACCACAAGGATCACCACCAGCACCACAATCAGGACACCAATCAGGATCCAAATCGCCATGCTGTAGGAGCTGTTGCTGCTGTCGACCGCTTCCTGATAAAGGTGGTCGTTTTGCTGCAGATAGTTAACGTATTGCTTCTCAAAGCCATCCTGATACCCCTGGGTTGGCTGATCGAAGAATTCATTAATTTTCCCCGCGCCAAGCAGTTGAATCAGCTCTGCCAGCGCACCGTGATAAATATCGTAGTTGCGCTTAATTTCTTGTGCGGCCGCGTCGCTTTGGCGTGGATCGCGCGGTAAAGCTTCATAAGCCGCCCACTCAACCTCAGCCTGTTTCAGCGAAGTGCTGGCAATCGCCATCAGTTCTTCAACGGTTGCACCGCTGCCAATTTTATTGGCATCCATCATGTAGCGAATACCGGCGCGGTTCAGGGTGTTACGGGTCTGCAACAGCGCGACCCAGCTGCCGTTCAGCGTTGACTGCTGCTGACGAATGGTTTGTAGAACGGTGAAATTTTCTTTGTCCTGCTTCAGCGCATTGAAGAACAATCCGCCGGAAGCTATCTGCAAAATGCCAAACAGCCCCAGGACGACCAGTAAGCTTGTAACGATTTTGATACGGTTTAACATTGCTTCTCATTCCCTGTAAGACAAGTCTTAATCATCGGCGTAACAGCAGAAAACTTTACCCAAAGCGTTTTTTTGCCGTTTTTTCTGCTACTCCCAGGAAATGGCCTGGCAATAATTCATCCTCCACACCTGCGGGGTTAAGTCGTAACACATTCATAATCCGAGTTTTTTTCACTATCATTTTTTTAATAGTCAACCAGCCCGGAGGAAGGCATGCTTACCGTTGCTATCTGTGAAAGAAATAGCCATTTTGCCAATGGCATTAAAATTATTATCCAGCAGCTCTGCCGTCAGTTTAGCGAGACTTATCATTTCCTACCGTTGGCGCACCAGGACGTCGCCGATCTGGTTTTTTTCGCGCTAGACGACAACTGGTCAACCGCCAACTGCTACAAAATACCGCAGACGACGCGCCATCAGCGGGTGATCCTCATCTGCAAAAAGCAGGATCAGGAGAACCTGATGTTTCGTCCCTGCCTGTATATGCTGCCGTCTATCTACCGTGAGGATGAGGTCGAAGATGTCAGGCTCAAACTGGCCCCCTGGATAGATCCAGAACGGCGCAAAAAAAACACCCTGCCCGTGCCTACGTCTATTTGCCACTACTGCACAACGCGGCATTTCAACATGCAGGAGCGTGAATTACTGAAGCTAATGGCCTGTGGTTACTCGCTGATTGACGCGGCTTTTATTATGCATATTGATGAAAATACTGCGCGGGATAAACGACTGTCGATTATGAAAAAACTTAATATCAAGAGCCAATATAAACTCATGAATTATATCAAACTCAACCTGCCGTTCTTGCTGGATTGAATTATTTAATTAAGTATTTTCTTATTATGCCAGGGAATTACTCTTAATTATAAAAAAAACGCGCCCCTCACTCTTCAGGGTTGCGAATTTTCGCAACCTGGAATAAGCCATCCCCGGTATTCACTCATTCGAGGCGCTGAGAGAATACGCTCAGAAAAATCTCCAAATTTGCTGAAAGCACACCACCTCTTCCTCTCAGGGCATTGATTGCTCAGCAATTCAGTTATAGCTGTCACAATTAGCGACAAAATAATGATAAATATTTCTAGAGATAACAATTTATTATCTGTTGACCAGCATATTTCCGGTTTCCGTCTGGAACCGATTGTTAATTTATTTAGCGGACACGTTATTAGCCACGAAGTACTCAGCCAGCTCGCCGCGCCATCACGCGATTCCGAGGTTTTTTTTGCAAACCTGTCGGCAGCCGACAGCGTGGCGCTTTTTTGCCGTCAGGCCAACCTGCTGAAGTCCCGACAGGCATCCGGTAGCTTCTTCCTTAACCTTCCCATTATGGCGCTGATTGACGAGCGGCTATTCGCCCGGCTGCTTGATGTTTGTGAATCATGGATAACAATTGAGATACAGGATGCTCCACTTTTTGATACGTGCTCCAGGCGGCATCAGCTTTGCCTGCGGGAGCGAATTAAGCTGTTACAGCAACAAAGGATATCGGTATGGCTGGATGACCTTACCGAGGGCTGTATTGAAAGCTTCCACCGCTACGCCATTGATGTCGGCGGAGTAAAAATTGATAAGCAAGCATTCTGGACGCTCGGTAAAAATCCCAGGGCACTTCAACGCCTGGTCGCACGGTGCGCGGACATTTCACCTCACATTATCATTGAAGGTATCGAAGACACACATCATCTCGAGCTCGCTCTCCAGTCAGGTGCCAGCTTCGGGCAAGGCTATTTATGGCCGCATAAACGCTGGCTGCTCTCTGATACCTTGTCATTGTGAGCAGGCTTATGTGCGCAGCTATGAGGCGAAATAAACACCGTCGTACCAGGACTGATTATCTTCTAAACCCCGCCAACTCCACCGCGCCACTTTTTTTTGATCGACTCGAATATATTCAACAGCAATTGATTGGGGGGCAAAAACCAAAGAAGCCCGACGCCATCCTCGTTTCTGCCGACAATTTCCTCAGCAGCGCAATCACCGGCACGCTTTTCCATCGCCTTAACATTCCCGTGCTCTCTTCGCTGGATGACGTTATCGCGCATCAGGTGCACTCTCCCGTACCGCGACTGATCGTCGACCTCGACAGCCTGGAGATCCCCACACTTGACGTTTTGAAGGCCATTCGCCAACAAATTATCACCACGCCGCAACACCAAATCATGCTGCTTAGCGCGCAGCGAAAGCCCGAAATAACACGATTTATTCAGCAAGCCGTTGGCTGCAAGATTGTCCAGCGTCGTCTGCCCCCGGACAAACTGAAACAGGCTTTAAGCCCCGGCGCCCCAGATTTGGCGGCGAGTTACGACACGCAGGTTTTTTCCCTCAGAGAGTGGGCGATTTTACTGGCGCTGAGCCGCGGAGAGTCATTGAAATCAATCGCCCTTTTACTTGAGAAACCCTATCATTACGTCGTTTATCGCTTCAACGTTTTGCTGACCCGACTGGCGCTCGATAACCGCAGTAAATTGCTGCACCTTCTACATGAAATTTCTGTTGCAAATAGCGCACATTGGCTATCGAACTAACCTACTGAGGCATAAGATATTTTAAGAATTTACTTAATTTCAATGTTCAAATTGAGTTAAAAACAAACAAAAAATTAACAATTACAACTATTCCTGGAAGCAATTATTCCGCTATGACGCCATTCAGCACTTTTTGATCCAAAACAAAATAACAACATTCAGAACTAAATGTCATTTTTTCTCCAATAAAAAGTCTTTTAACCCACCTTAACTAAAAAATTAGGTTCGTTAATTCAATTTAGAAAAAGGTCAATTAACTACACAGCATTTCGTATTGACTTAGACTTATTCCAGGAACATCAGACTTTTCCCACAAAAACTGCGCTGTATAATCACCTCATCACATATTTATATTTGCCATGGCATCTATAAGGATTACATGTGAAGTTATTTAGGCAGTCATTCTCCCGCCGACAATAACGAATTTAAAAAGGAAGAGAGTTAAAAAAAACAAGGAGGTTCCCGCATAAAGACCGGCAACCGCCAACTCACTGTTTATCACTTTCGCTGCCATTGACGCTGTGTCAAAGCGATGTTTTTATCAAACAATCGAGGCAAAAAAAAATGAAACCGGCATCCGTAATCATTATGGACGAGCATCCTATTGTCAGAATGTCGATAGAAGTTCTCCTCCAGAAAAATAAAGATATTAATGTTGTTTTAAAAACAGATGATGGTCGGGAAGTTATCGACTATATGCGCGCGAATCCAGTCGATCTGGTGATTCTTGACGTTGAACTCCCCAACACAGATGGCTTTACATTACTTAAAAGAATCAAAGGATTACAGGAAAAAACCAAAATCCTTTTCCTGTCGTCAAAATCAGAGTCGTTTTACGCAGGGCGCGCTATTCAGGCCGGCGCCAACGGATTTGTGAGCAAACGTAAGGAACAGGAAGATATATTTAACGCGGTTGAAATGTTGCTTTCTGGCTACTCCTTTTTCCCTTCGGAAACGCTGCATTTTATCAGCAGCCATAAATCACGCCGGGGAACGATGGACGATATGCCGTTATCCAACCGCGAAATCACAGTCTTGCGTTATTTGGCAAACGGTCTGTCGAATAAAGAGATTGCCGAACAGCTATTACTGAGTAACAAGACCATTAGCGCACATAAAGCTAATATATTCTCTAAACTCGGACTCACTTCCATTGTCGAGCTGATTGACTATGCCAAGGTGCATGAACTGCTATAAAGGACCATTACGCACCGGAAGCGGAAATACCGGGAAGACTCCTCCCGGTTATTTTCTGGAACCATTAACGATGCTTTAATTGTAGTTAATCAGAAACGTCGCATCCGCATTGGCCAGCCCGGCATCCGCGTTGTCCGCCGTGGCAATATAGTTTGCCCAAAACTTGAGCGTCACATCGCCGTTGGCATCAACCGGCATCGTTTTACTGGCATCATTCAACAACAATCGGGACTTATCCTCATTCAGTAGCTCAATGGCCACATTTTTCGCCGTACTGGCAGCGTTTAGCGCCAGCAGTCCCGTGCCGGTACTCTTGCCATTAAAGGTGATAGAGGCGGTACCGCTCGGCGGGCAGCCGGTTAGCTTCAGGTTAAACGGCATTGCCTGAGTTGTGCTCCCGGCGGTGCGCAGCTGTTTGGTCGGCCACGAGCCAAGCTTCACCGTCTTATTGTCCCCGCCCGTCTCCACGACACAGGTGTAATCCACGATTGTTCCATGCAGCTCAACGTTGATTTCCCCCAGCGGCGAAGCCGCTTTCACTGAGGGCACGCAGAGTATCGGGACCAGCGCCAGCGCGCTCAGGATAAACTTGTTCATCAGGTCCCCTTAGTCGAAATCAACGCGCAGATAGCCACGAGCCGTGAACGGCCCTTCCTTCGGCTTAACGCCCGTCACGCTGACCGGCCAGGCGCGAATTCCCACCCGGGCCGCAGCGGCATCATCAAGCTGGAAATTAATCTTGCTGCCAAGGTTGTTTGGCGTCAGCGGCGTACCGCTGGCGTTCGCCACGATAAAGCCCAGATCGCTGTTATCGGATATCATCATATTGCCGCTGCTTTTCTCAGCCTCAAGGCGCAGCGTGAGGTAAGCCTGGGCATCGATATTAGTGCATTTGATGCCGACCGTTTTACTTTGCGGCGTCACGCTTTGCGGGCGGTTACCGGCTCCGGCCTGGCTGAATAACGATGCCCCGATGCTGCCAAAATCAAACTCCACCACCTGCCCGGCGTTGATTTCGCAGGTCTGCGGGACTTCAACTTTGCCGCTGTAGCTGATGGTGTAAACGACCGTATCTAACGGGTCCGCAGAGGTGGTCGTTACGTAGACCCGGAACATCGTCTGGCGTGGAATCGGCACCATGTTAATAAAACGGCGGGTGACTTTAAGGCGAAACACCAGCTTCGAATCCTGTACGCCAAAAGGCTGCTGCTTAGAGACGTTCGGGTGGCTCCCCATTTGAATATAATTGCGCGGCGGGTAGAACGTACCAGCATAGCTGTCGGTGATCTGCATCGCCCCGTTAAGATAATCATTAATCTTCAGGTACTGATAACTGCCCACCACTTCCTGAACCGGCAGCTCCGTCTTGTAGCTTCGCATCGTCGTGTTCCCGATCGTGCCGGCCGGGCATTTGGCATTTACCCCGACCCACTGCGTTTTTTCCGCCAGGGTAACGACTTGCCCAACGTTGTTATTGCTGCTGTTAAATTTGTCCGACAGGTCATAAGAGACATCGGTGACGGTGCCGCTGGAGTTGTAGCACACCGTTGCGGCAGCAGGACCTGCGCAGGCCAGCAGCAAGCCACCCGCGATAACATTGCTCAGTTTCATTTTCATCTTCCTGAATCTCTCCGCACGCTATGAACAGGTGGCGGTTGCCATGACGATAGCCTGTTTCAGGCTCTCTTCCGGCAGGGAATAGTTGGCGCGGCACTGGGAACCCTTCCCGTCGCCCCACTGGATCAGCAATTTGCCCTTCAGCGGCAGGCCGCTGAGGTAAATCTGCCCGTCGTCACCGGCCATGCTGGTCACACCGCTTTGCTCTTCCCGCACCACGGAACCAAACGGCACCGGGCGGTCGCCGCGTTTAACGGTGAGGATGGCGCGCACGCCAATTCGGGCATCGAAGGTGGCGCGGACCAGGGCACCCTCCGTCGGCACTACGCTGCTGACGTTGTTTTCAATGTCGGTGTGGTTGTCCATTGTGTTGGTGTCGAGCGCTACGCGGTTGTAGCGGTAAACCGTGGCATACGGCATAACGGCATAGCCACGCCAGTCGGTTTTCACCCCGGTCTGGTTTTCAATGCTGACGCCGGAAGCGCCCGGCGCTTTAATCAACACGTTGGTGTCGCCCAGCGGCTGGCTGAAGGTCACCCCGTCCGCATGGCCGACCACGCCGCCGGAAGCCTGCCAGTTGAAGTCATGCTGGTTGCGGTCATAGTTGTAGCCCAGGCCAAGCGTGCCGTACGTGGCCTGCCAGTTGGCAGTGGCGCTGCCGGAATAGCCGTTATTGCTGGTATGCCCCTGACTCACGCTGTAGTTCAGGTTGCGACCTTCCAGCAGCGTGCCGCCGACCCCGGATTGCCAGCTATTTTTGCCGTCAGAGCTGCGGCTTGTGGCCATCGTGGCGTAGGCACGATCCAGCGCCGTATCGCGCGAATAACCGTGCCCAAGCAGCGTGCTAAACGGAATCGAAAGGTTGAAGGCGACAATCCGGTTGGTGTCTGCCAGGCCGAGCGACTTACTCCACGACCAGGAAAGCGAGTAGCTGATCCCGCGCCAGCCGCTGGAGTACCCCAGCTGGTACCAGGTGTTGTCCTGATCGGTTCCCCAGTAAGTTTGCTGGCTGCCGGAAACATAGACCGAGCCGTAATCCCCCAGAGACTGGGAGATATTGACCTGAAATCGGCCCTTTTTGTTGTAGCGCAGGTTGTGATAGCTGGTCGCCACCAGCTCCTGCCGGTTGCTGTCATTGTTTTGCCACTCGTACTGGTAGCCTTCCATATTCCGGTAGGCCACATCATCCAGAGTGTAAAAACCGCGCGTGGAGTAGCGATAGCCCAGCAGCTGGAAGTTAGTTCCGTAGCCGCTCAGGGATTTGGCGTACAGGAAGCGCAGCGACTGCCCCTGATGATCGCTGTCATCCGCCAGCTTGCTGCGCGCATGGGTAAGATCGAGCGAAATCGCCCCCCAGTCACCGAGGTTTTTCCCGGCACCTAACGCAACGGCGGTATAGCGTTCTGCCAGCTGTGTCCCACCATAGGCGGTGTAGCCGTTCGGCAGACCGGCAATCAACGTACCCTGAGTAAAGAACGGCTTATCCTGCTGGTTATTCCCGCTGCGGAAATCCCCCATCACCACATCATATTTAAATCGGCCTTCACGCTGCAGCATCGGCACGGTGGAATAAGGCACGGAGTATTTCTGCACAGAGCCGTCTTTCTCCTCTACCGTAACCTCTAAGTCACCGCTTGAAGAGGTCGGGTTAAGGTCGCTGATGGCAAACGCGCCCGGAGAGACATAACTCTGATAAATCACGTAGCCGTTCTGGCGGACAACAATCTTGGCGTTGGTGCGGGCAATCCCGCGCACGGTTGGCGCGTAGCCCTGCAGGCTGTCCGGGTACATGCTGTCGGAAGAATAGAGGCGCGCCCCACGAAACCCGAGGCTGTCGAACACATCGCTGCCGGTGTTGCTGTCGCCCATGACCAGCTCGCCCTTGAGCGGGATAATCGTGCGCTGCAGCGTGGTACTGATATTCTGCCATTGATTCTGGTGGTGGCCATCGCCGCTGGTGTAGTTCCAGGCCCCGTTATTGCGCAGGCGCCACGGGCCCAGATTCAGGCCGCTTTGCAGGTTCAGATAGTAGCTGTCGTTGTAAGTGCCGCGGTTGCCGGTGAAGGTGTAGTTCAGCAGCGCCGCCGGGATCCCTTCATCCCACTGATCCGGTGGAATGTAACCGCGGGCGCTGTTGATTAAAGAGGCCTGTGGCAGGCTAATATCCAGTCGCAGACGCGAAAAGTCATAGCTCATTTCAGCGCCTGGCACGGCCGTAATCACGGGGACGCACTCCCCGGACTTATATTTCGCCAGCTCAGGATACGCCAGCATATTCAGCCCGAGCCGCTTGAGCCAGTCGACGTCGAGGCAGGCCGTCAGCCCGCCGGACTTCACGGCTTCAGAAGCAGGGACTTTCGATTCCGTCGCCGTAAAATGCACGTCTTCGGTGGCAACAAATTCATCGTTGCGCCAGATGTCCACGCGATAAACGCCCGGCGGCTGGCTGCTGCCTTTTTCGAAGCGAGACAGATCCGCCACCGCCGCGGTATCGTCCGACAAAAATGCCGGGTTGAAATAGCTCTCAGCGGCAGCGAACGCGGGCCAAAATGAGGCCACAATGGTCGCCGCCAGCGGCGCTAGCGTAAACACTTTACGCGAGACTGATCTCTTCATGATTTATCGGCTTCCCTTTGCCCGCCTGGCGTTACTGCATGACACCCGCTTGTGCTTTGGTCACCGCGCCGTAGTCGTTCACAGTCTGGAAGCTCACCGCCCCCTGAACGCCAGACGGTACGGCAACCTGCACGCTATTTTTCGGTGCCACCATGGTGTTAGGCAGTTTTTCACTCCCCATTTTCAGGTTGACCAGTGAAACGTAGTAAGGCGACGGGTTACTGATCTTCAGGTACTGACCGTTGCGCGCGAAGCGAATCTCTTTCAACGCATCTTCCGGCTGCATCTGCAGATTTTTAGGGCGTACAAACAGTTTGATGCGGGAAAGCACCGCCAGTTGAAGGACGTTTTTTCCCTCAACGCTGTTTTTATCCACGGAAGGAATGGCCTTCACGTTCATCCAGAAAATAGACTCGCGATCCGTCGGTAACGCCGGCCCGGCATAGATAATACGCAGCGTGTTTTCGCTTTTTGGCTCACTGACAAACAGCGGCGGCGTAACCACAAAACTTTTCTCTTTCTGGCCGAGATCGTTCTCGATCCATGAGTTCACCAGGAAGCGCTCTTTCGGATCGCTGTTGGTGATGGCCAGCGAAGTTTGTTTCGCGTCGGCCGGATAAATAACGCGCGTAGCGCCCAGGGCAATACCGCCCGCAGCCTGCGCATTAAAAGTCATCATCATTAAAGAGAGCATCAGTGCCGAAGCGGCTTTATATAATTTGTTCATCACGACAGGTACCATCAAAATAGCCAGAATGGAAAAGCAGAGGTTCAGGGATAAACCAGCGTGAACCAGACGTCAGAGCGAATATTTCCGGGCGACATATGCTTAGAAACCGCGCGATAACGGGCAGTAAAATGAAAACTCATTTCCTGCGTAGTTATTTCCGAATAAGACGCCGGTTCGCTATTGGGAATAATCAGCTGCTGCTGTTGGTCGAATAATGCGAGGCCAATGCCGCTGCTGGCGTCATTGCCACTTACGCTGGACGTGGCCAGAAAGACCAGAGGATCTTCCGCAGGAGTAGATCCCTGAAACGCGATGCCCACATGGTCATAAACCTCCGGGCGACAGTCCGTCAGCCGAAGGGTAAAAGGGATGCTGGGCGGCGCGTAGCTGCCAACATCTTTAAATACGTTGCTCGGGTACTGGCCCATTTGCACCGTCATTTCCTGACTTTCAGGTGCGACGGCGCAGGCGCCGTTAACCAGCTCACCCTGCATATGCACTTCCCCACCGTGGATAACCACAATGCGCTTTGCCTGAACGGGATTCACCGCAGCCAGCATCGCCAGGAGCAGGATTTTCCTTATCATCATCGTCCTCTCTGGACTCGCGTCGGACAAGCCTCATCCGTGAGGCTGAATCATCCCTGTGCTCTCAGCCGTGGCTGATTATTCGTATTTCATAACGAAAGTTGCGTCCGCGTTCGCAGCACCGGCAGTCGCGGTGGCAGCGGTTGCTTTATAGCGAGCGGTGAACGGAATGGTGTTCTCACCGTCGTTCAGAGTCTGAGCGGTAGAGAAGGTAGAACCGTTCGGAGACAGGGTCTTAGAGGTACGATCCAGGATCTCGATACCCACGCCTTTCGCGGTGGTTGCATTCCCGCTGGAGTTTACCGCCAGCAGCGTTGGGTCGGTCGCATCAGTCTGGCCGGTGAATGCCACAGAAGCGGTGGCCGCCACGGTGCTATCGCAATCGGTCAGAACGATGTTGAATGGGATCTGGGAAGAGGTATCGCCCACTTTGGTGAAAGCGGCGGTACGGTACTGGCCCAGTTTAACGATCTGGCCGTCGGACTGAGTGCTTACCGCACAAGCGGCGTTAACCAGCTCGCCCTGGAAGTGCACGGTCCCGCCATTAACGATAACAGGATCTGCTGCGTTAGCGGCGCTGCTGACCAGAGCAACGGTTGCGATCAGAGAAGAGGCGATTTTGCTTAATTTCATGGGTATTCCTTCATATATAAAACGCACATCGGAGTCAGGCATCCTTCATGACTCCGTTTGAATCATCATCGGTCTTAAATGACCGCATAACGCATTCCCCACATCCTGTGGGAATTCCTTAGAATGCTCAGTGGTTTCATTAGAATTAAAGACAAACGTTTCCCCAGCACATAATTTAATGTGCCGTATAAAGTTATCTTTAATAATTCAAGATGAAATTTTTATATATTCGTGATGGGCTACGAAGTATGGCTAAATTAAGCTAAATTTTATTTAAGTAATAGATACCAATTCTTTATGTTGCATAAGCTCAGTCTTAATAACGCCTAAGAAATGACCAGGTAAACCTTTCGGGAAAATGATTCTGGAGAGATAAAAGCCTCGTTAATTTAGGGGGTTATATTATTCTCTTAGCCCCAGAAAATTGTTCGTTTTTTGTTAAATTTGTTTATTTTTTGTTTGATTCAGATAAAGGGATCTTGAACGCCTGCCGCGCAATACTGAGTGAAGTTGCCAAAAGGTTAAAGACGTTGCGCAAGCGGTGATACACTGGAAGGCTTGCCCCAAACTTTGACCCAGGACTTCAGGATGAATGAAACCGCCCCCCATACCATTCCGGCAACCTCAGTAACACGCCCCAACTGGTCGGCAGTCTTTGCCATCGCGTTTTGCGTGGCCTGCCTGATTACCGTTGAGTTTTTGCCGGTTAGCCTGCTGACGCCGATGGCGCAGGAACTGAATATCTCCGAAGGCCTTGCCGGGCAGTCGGTCACGGTCACCGCCTTTGTGGCGATGTTTGCCAGCCTGTTTGTCACCAACCTGATTGGATCGACCGATCGCCGCCGCGTGGTGCTGCTTTTTGCCGTGCTGCTCACCGCCTCCTGCCTGCTGGTTTCGTTCGCGGGCAACTTCTCTCTGCTGCTGCTTGGTCGCGCCTGTCTTGGGCTGGCATTGGGCGGGTTCTGGGCAATGTCGGCCTCGCTGACCATGCGCCTTGTGCCCGCGCGCACGGTGCCTAAGGCGCTGTCCGTTATCTTCGGAGCCGTCTCGATTGCGCTAGTGATTGCCGCCCCGCTGGGCAGCTTCCTCGGGGGGATCATCGGCTGGCGCAACGTCTTTAACGCCGCCGCCCTGATGGGCGTCGCCTGTATTATCTGGGTCTGGAAAGCGCTGCCTTCTCTGCCAGGGGAAGCGGCGCACCAGAAGCAAAACATGTTTGGCCTGCTCAAACGCCCGGGCGTGCTGGCGGGTATGCTGGCAATTTTCATGGCGTTCGCCGGGCAGTTCTCGTTCTTTACCTATATTCGCCCGGTTTATATGACCCTGGCGGGCTTTGACGTGGACGGCCTGACGCTGGTGCTGCTGAGCTTCGGTATTGCCAGCTTCGTCGGCACCTCTCTTTCCGCCCCGATCCTGAAACGATCGCTCAAGCTGGCCCTGGCCTGCGCGCCATTAATTCTCGCTATCAGCGCGGCGATACTGGTGCTGTGGGGGACGAACAAAGCCGTGGCATCGGTGATTGCTATTGTCTGGGGGCTGGCCTTTGCCCTCGTACCGGTCGGCTGGTCAACGTGGATCACCCGCTCGCTGGCAGATCAGGCGGAAAAAGCCGGGTCAATTCAGGTGGCCGTAATTCAACTGGCCAACACCTGCGGGGCGGCAATAGGCGGCCTCGCGCTGGATAACCTCGGCCTGCTGGCCCCGCTTATCTTGTCCGGCAGCCTGATGCTGCTGACAGCGGTGCTGGTTACGGTGAAGGTGCGGGCTTAAGTTGTAAAAACAACAAGGCCCGCACCTGGCGGGCCATATTCGTGATGAGAAGCTACAGGCGTTTAGTTAATTCACGGCGAGCCAGCTCTGCTAAAAAACCACTTCGGCTGGCGTACTCCCTATTACCACTGACATAGCTATCGATTCTCGCCAGCAAGGATTGTGGCAACGTAATATTCAATTTTACCGATTTACCTTCGTACCGGGTAATATCGATATCAACAAATCCCCAAACGCCCCCCTGGCAACTCTCATCATTTTTATGATCGTTAATCGTCAGAGCAACAGGCACCGCTCTGCCTTTCTCGCTTTGATATTCCAGATGAGCATTAATCGCGCCATGGGCGTCATCGATAGCCTCATCGATGGTGTCTCCGGCGAAATAGCAGCCTTCAATATCCGGCACAAACCCTGACCAGCTTCCACTTTCGGCCTGGTGCAAATACACAGGATATTTCATACGTTCCTCTCTCCTGAAAGCGCTACTCGTTGGCACGCCACTTATTCATTTCTCACCCAGTTGCTTAAGAATTTTATGCAACGTTCCGGGGCCAAATCCTTGGTTGGGTGGGGTACCACGACAGGGTTTGCCTCACCTTCTTTTTCAAAAATGTGGTGGCTGCCTCTGGTACGCACGTGTAGCCATCCCAACTTTTTCAACATCCTTATCAGCTCTGCACTTGTCATTCCTTCATCCATGAAGTGAAATTTGGTGGTTATAATAACCACCAAAAGAGCGAATATCAATCACACCTTCGGATGCTCAGCCGCGCCAGAAAGGCTTATCCCCGAGGATTGTCGCGCGGTGCATGATACGGCGAGCCGGGAGATAATCGGCGTTGGCGTAATGCTGCGTCACGCGGTTGTCCCAGATGGCAATATCGTTTTGCTGCCAGCGCCAGCGTACCTGGAACTCTGGTTTGGTGATGTGGGCAAACAGGAAGCCCAGCAGCGTCTCGCTCTCTTTTTCTGTCAGGTTAACAATGCGCGTGGTAAAGCCTTCGTTGACGAAAAGCGCCTGCTTGCCGCTGACCGGATGCGTGCGAATCACAGGATGGCGCAGCGGCGGGTTCTTCGCCACGGCTTCGCGCCAGCGCTGGTGTTCGACTTCGCTGTGGGCGTACTTATACTCCTGGAACGATTTACGGAAATCGTGCTCGGCCTCGAGCCCGGACAACAGCTTTTTAAACGGCTCGGACAGCGCCTCATAAGCGGCAATCCCGCTGGTCCACAGCGTATCGCCGCCGGTTTCCGGCAGCTGCTTCGCCGCCAGAATCGCTCCGGCAGGCGGCGTTTCAATAAAGGTCACGTCGGTGTGCCAGTTGTCGTTATCCGGCGGATTATCGTTGTGGGTATCCAGCACGATAATTTCTTCCACGCCTTCGGCATGCGGGTAAACCGGGTGAATATGCAGATCGCCGAAACGCAGAGCCAGCGCGCGCTGCTGCTCGGGCGTAATTTCCTGCTCGCGGAAGAACAGCACCTGATGGCGGATCAGCGCGTGGTAAATCTGCTCGAACTGGTTGTCGCTCAGGCCGCGCGTTAAATCCACGCCGTCAACCTGCGCCCCGATATACGGCCCCAACGGCTTAATGTTCACTTTTTCACTCATTGCCCTTCTCCATGCCACGGGGTCAGGCGGCGCTGTAGCGCCCGTAGCCCCAGTTCTAAACAAAATGCGATGACGGCAATGACGCCGATCCCGGCCAGCACCACGTCGGTCGCCAGAAACTCACCGGCGGACTGCACCATAAAGCCCAGCCCGCGCGTGGCGGCGATAAGCTCTGCGGCCACCAGCGTGGACCAGCCCACGCCCAGCCCAATGCGAAATCCGGTCAGAATTTCCGGCAGCGCGCCCGGCAAAATCACATGCCAGATAACCTGCCAGCGAGATGCCCCGAGCGCCTGAGCCGCACGAATGCGTACCTGCTTCGCGCTGCGCACGCCCGCCATGGTGGACATGGCCACCGGCGCAAAAATCGCCAGGTAAATCAGCAGGATTTTGGATGTCTCGCCGATGCCAAACCAAATCACCATCAGCGGTAAATAGGCCAGCGGCGGCACCGGGCGGTAAAGCTCGATCAGCGGATCAAGAATGCCGCGCACGGTGGGACTCAGCCCCATTGCAATGCCCACCGGGATGCCTATCAACACCGCAGCGGCAAGCGCGGTAAGAATGCGCCCCAGGCTCGCGGCCAGATGCTGCCAAAGCGTGGCGTCCATAAAGCCCTGCGGCCCGGCGATGGTGATAAGCTTCGCCAGCACCTGCCCCGGTGGCGGCAGAAACAGCGGGCTTATCCAATGCTGCGCCGCCACCCACCACCACAGCAGCACCAACGCCACCAGCGTGGTTGCGCTCAGGGTAAGCTGACGCGAAAACGGCCAGCGCAAGGCAAGCCTGCGGCGCACGGGTTTGTCCGGAATCACTATGCTCATAAGAAGCCCTCCCGCTGATCGAACACGCGGCTCAGCACGTATTCACGTTTGGCGATAAATTCTGGATCGGATTTGATGCTTCGGCACGGCTCTCCGGCGGCAAAGCGACGGCCAAAATCAAGCTGAAGCCGCTCCAGTACGCGGCCAGGGCCTGGCGAGAGCAAGACCAGTTCCGTCGCCAGAAAGACCGCCTCTTCAATGTCGTGGGTGATCAGCAGCACCTGCCGACGGCTTTCGTGCCACAGCTTCAGCAGTAGAGTTTGCATCTGCTCGCGGGTAAAGGCATCCAGCGCACCAAACGGCTCGTCCAGCAACAAAAGCTGGGGCTTCGTCGCCAGCGCCCGGGCAATGCCCACCCGCTGCCGCTGCCCGCCCGAAAGCTGCCAGATGGCGTTTTTCGCCTTATCTTCCAGTCCAACCTTGCGCAGCATGTCGAGCGCAATCTCTTCCCGCTCGGGCTTAGCCTGCCCGGCAAGCTGCAGTCCGAAGGCCACGTTATGCAGTACCGATCGCCAGGGCAGCAGCCCTTCGTTCTGAAAAACAACCCCGCGCTCGGCGCCAGGGCCTGCAACCGTTTTGCCCTGAAGCGTAATGCTGCCGGAATGATAGGGAACGAAACCGGCGATCAGGTTAAGCAGCGTGGTCTTACCGCAGCCGGAAGGGCCGAGCACCACCAGCAGCTCGCCCTCGTCCACCGTCAGATTAATGTCGTCGAGTACCGGCTTGCCGCCGTACTCCGCGCTGAGATGCGAAACCTGTAGCATCGCCGTGTCTCCTGTTTACTGCGCCAGCGGCTTCACGAAGCGGTCGGTCACAAACTGGCTATAATCGGTGGCGACCGCCGGCACTTTGCCCTGCTCTTTCAGGAAGTGCGCGGTGTCCACGATGGCTTTATTCACCGGGCCGCTAAGCTGCTCAACCTGCTGCTTCGCCGTCAGGTAGGTATTGCCCTTCACCAGCCCCGGGACGTCGTTTTCCGGTACGCCGCTCAGGCGCGAAAGCTTGCTCAGGTTGTCCGGCTGCTGAAGCCAGCCGTCAGGATTGTCGAGGTAGCCTTTCTGAGCCGCAACGGCGCTGCGGGCAAAAGCGGTGACCACATCAGGATGTTTTTCAGCAAAGTCTTTACGTACGACCCAGACGTCAAGCGTCGGGGAGCCCCATTTGCCCACCTGCGCCGAGTCCGTGAGCACGTTGCCGTCTTTTTCCAGCTCGTTCACCGCCGGAGCCCAGACGTAAGCGGCATCGATATCCCCGCGCTGCCACGCGGCAATAATTGCCGGAGGCTGAAGATTTAGAATTTGAACCTGATCCGGCTTGATGCCCCAATGCTTGAGGGAAGCCAGCAGGCTGTAATGGGTAGTAGAAATAAACGGCACGGCGATGCGTTTGCCGATCAGGTCCTGCGGCGTTTTGATGCCTTTTTTGACCACCAGCGCTTCAGAGTTACCGAGCTGGGAGGCCAGGAGGAAGACTTCAATCGGTACGTTTTGGCTGGCGGCAACGGCCAGCGGGCTGGAGCCGATATTGCCGATTTGCACATCGCCCGAGGCGAGCGCACGCACCACGCTCGCGCCGCTGTCGAACTTACGCCATTCCACTTTCGCCCCGCTATCTTTGGCAAAAGCGTCGTCGGCTTGCGCAACTTTGGCGGGTTCGGCGGAGGTTTGGTACGCCACGGTAACGTCCACCGCGTGGGCCTGAGCCGCAATTAGGGCCAGTGCAACCAGCCAGAGTGAGTGTCGTTTTGCTGCCATGATTCTGCTCCTGTCTCGGGGGAGAGAGCAGTATTTCCAACGGCAACGATTCCATAAAAGAATAAAAAATTATCGCTAATGCCTTTCCGTCCTTAGAAAAAAAGTGGGCAAGGTTAGCTGCTGAGCGGGAATAACGCCGCCCGCAGAAGGCGGGCGGGCAAGAGTCATATTAACTTAAGTCAAATCAACGTTCTTACTGCCAAAACACCAGGTCATGATAAACCCGGCCACATAGGCGATAACAATCCCGGCAACGTAAACCGCCATCCCGGCGAAGATCCCCTGATGGGAAGTCATCAGCGGAATCGACACCAAACCTGACGGCCCAAACACCGTATTCAGTCCGACGGGCAGCCCCAGCCAGGCCACCAGCCCGATAAAGAACCCGCCGATGCCGCCACCGATACAGGCGGTAATAAACGGCTTCAGGCGCGGCAGCGTCACGCCGTAAATCAGCGGCTCACCAATGCCCAGCAGGCCGGGAATAATCGCCCCTTTGATTTGCGTACGCAGGACCGAGCCTTTCGGCGAGCGGGCAAACAGAGCCAGCGCCGCGCCCACCTGCCCCGCACCGGCCATCGCCAGAATCGGGAACAGCGAGTTAAAGCCCTGGGCATCCATCAGCGCGAAGTAGACCGGGACAAATCCCTGGTGAATACCAAACACCACGGCAATCAGGAACAGCCCGGCCAGAATCGCCGTGCCGAACGGGTTGCCGTTCAGGTGCATAAACAGCCAGGACATGCCTTTGAACAGCTCGCCGCCGATGGGCATGATCGCCACAAAAGTGATCGCCCCGGTGATCAATAAGGTGATCGTCGAGGTGAGGATCATATCCAGGTTGTCCGGGATCATCCGTCGAACCTGGCGTTCGATCCACGCTCCGAGCATACAGGCCAGCAGCACGCCAATAATGTTGCCGCGCGGGTCGATAGCCAGCCCGAAGAAGGTATCCATCCCGGCGTAGTAGCCCACTTTGCCTTCCGGCACGTAGCGCAGAATAAACAACGAGGCGATGATTGCCCCGTTCACGCCGGTGCCGCCGAAAGCTTTCTGGGTGTTGAAGCCAATCAGAATGCTCAGGAAGGTAAACAGCCCGATGCTGAATACCTTCATATAGGCGATAAGCTGGGTCAGCCAGGCCGCAGGCGCTGTGCCTTCAACGATCAGCGTTTGCTGCAGCAGCGTGGCAATACCCAGCAGCAGCCCGGCGGCGATAAAGCCCGGGATCAGCGGCGTGAAGATGGTGGCAAACTTGGTGAGGAAGTTATGCACCGCGCTGTTCTGCTTCGCCTTCATCTGCTGTTTGTTCTGGCTGGCGAGCGCGGCCAGGTCCGCGCTTTCGCCACGCTCCGGCTCGCTTAAGCCCTCCTGCTTTAACAGGCCATTCATCAGCTCGCTGGCGGTTTGCGCTTTGCCGGGGCCGAGAATAATTTGCAGCTGGTCGTCGCCGTTGACCACGCCCATCACGCCGGGGATTTTCTTCAGGTCGTCGTGCTGAACGAGATCTCTGTTTTTGAGCGTCAGCCTGAGGCGCGTCATGCAGTTGCCGCAGACAAGGATATTGCCGCTGCCGCCCGTCAGGCGCAGGATGTCTGCCATCATCGAGCCGGTGATTTTCGCCATAGCTACCCGTTTAACCCCCGTAATGCTTCACGTATAAAGCCTTGTTTTTTCGCCAGCAGATCGCTTGCCTCTTCGGCTGACAGGCCGCTCAGCAGCATGAAGATCGCCGTTTTGCAGTGGCGGCGGCAGGCGCTAAGCGCCGCTTCGGCCTGCTCCGGGCTGCATTCGGTCGCCGCCACCACAATATTGACCTGGCGCTGGATCAGCTTGGCGTTGGTGGCTTCCACATCCACCATCAGGTTGCCGTAGACTTTGCCGCTGCGAATCATCGACCCGGTAGTGATCATATTCAGGATTAGCTTTTGCGCCGTCCCGGCCTTCATGCGTGAAGAGCCGGTGACGATTTCCGGGCCGACGACCGGTTCAATGGCGATATCCGCCGCCAGGCTCATTTCGCTGCCCGGATTACAGGAGACTGCGGCGACGGTGGCCCCCACGCTTTTTGCATAGGCCATAGCGCCCAGTACGTAAGGCGTGCGCCCGCTGGCGGCAATCCCTACCAGCACGTCACGCGCGCTGAAGTTCAGGTTACGCAGATCCTGCTCACCCATTTCACGGTTGTCTTCGGCGTTTTCTACCGCCTGCAAAATGGCCGGGTGCCCACCGGCAATCAGCCCGACGACCTGCTCACGCGGCGTGCCAAAGGTTGGCGGGCACTCACTTGCATCCAGGATCCCCAGACGGCCGGACGTTCCTGCGCCGCTGTAAATCAGCCTGCCGCCCTGGGCGAAAGCCGCCACCACTTTATCGACAACCTGAGCGACCTGCGGCAGCGTGGCTTCCACCGCCAGCGGCACCTGCTTGTCTTCATTATTAATAACTTTAAGCATCTCTAAGGTGGGCAGAGTGTCGATTTCCGCGCTGGCCGGATTGCGGCCTTCGGTGACCAGTTTGGTTAAGTTAATTTTCATCGGGACATCCGTTATGTGTGTTCTGTTGTGCATAGTATGGAATATTTTATTCCATGTGCGTGAACACAATCACGAATATTTTATTCCAAAACAAAGGAAATAGCAGAATAACTCGGGCGAGAAAGCCGCCCTTGCGGGCGGCAAAAGAGGGAATCAGGCGATGCGGGTAAAACCGGCTTCCAGGTCAGCAATCAGTTCTTCAACGTTTTCCAGGCCAATATGGACTCGCACCAGCGTGCCGCTGAAGTCAACTTTGCCTGCCGGACGAATGTCGTTCAGCTCTTCCGGCTGGTTGGCCAGGATCAGTGACTCAAACCCGCCCCAGGAATACGCCATATGGAACAGCGTAAAATTATCCAGGTAACCCGCAAGCTGCTCGTCCGTCAGGCGCTGTTTTAGCACAAAGGAGAACAGGCCGGAGCTGCCGGAAAAGTCGCGTTCGAAGAACGCATGTCCCGGACATTCAGCCAGCGCGGGATGGTTAACCCGTTCCACCAGCGGATGAGCCGACAGCCAGCGGGCAATCGCGAGGCTGCTTTCCTCATGTTGCTTCAACCTCACCCCCAGCGTGCGCAGGCCACGGGCAGCCATATACGCCGTATCGGCATCCAGCGTCTGGCCCATCAGGTACGAGTTTTCACGCAGGCGATCCCAACAGCGTTCGTTGGCAACCGCCGTCCCCAACATGCCGTCCGAATGGCCGATGGTGTATTTGGTCCCGGCCTGAATCGAGATATCTACACCACAATCCAGCGCACGGAATAGCACCCCGGCGGCCCAGGTATTGTCCAGCATGACAACAATTTCTGGGTTAACGGCGCGAATAGACTTAATCATGCCGGGCACGTCCTGAACCTCCATGGTAATTGAGCTCGGAGACTCAAGGAAAACAACGCGGGTATTCGGCTGGATGAGCTCAGCGATCCCGGCGCCAATCAGCGGATCGTAATACGTTGTTGAGACGTTGAATTTGCTCAGGATCTTGTTGCAGAAATCCTGCGTTGGCTCATAGGCCGCGCCGGTCATCAGGATATGATCTCCGCCGCTGACAAAAGCCAGAATCGCATTGGTGACCGCCGCCGCGCCGCACGGATAAAGCGAGCACCCGGCACCGCCTTCTAACTCCGTCATCGCCTTCTGGAAGGAAAAATGCGTCAGCGTGCCTCTGCGGCCATAGAACAGTTCGCCGTTTGCCCGGTTGGCAGTGGCAAATTTTTTGGCTTTCACGCTGTCAAATACCAGCGAGGACGCGCGCTGGATAACCGCATTTACCGCCCCCTGGGTGTAGCGTTTTTCACGCCCGGCGACGATCAGCTGAGTTTCAAGATGACTTTTCTGTTTCATAAAATTCTCCCGTTATTTCCTGATTCATTCCATTCAGAGGGCTTAGCCAGCGAGGCTGTTTGCGGCCAGCGGAGCGCTGGTTTCCGGTTCACCACGCTTCTTTCCGGCGAAGCGTTCCACGATTTGTGCCGCATTAAGATCGTGGATCACGTTGATGAGCGTGGCCGGTGCATCGGTAATGGTGCCAAGCACCACCAGCAGCGGGATGGCTTCCATCGGCAGCCCCAGCGTCGTGACAATAAAGATCTCCCCGAGGAACGCGCCGCCCGGCACGCCGCCAACGATGATGGCCGACAGCACGGCAATCAGCATCGCGAGGAAGAAGGTTTCGCTGGTAAATGGCAGGCCAAGAACTGAATAGATAAAGACGATTTTCAACGCGGCAATCATCGCCACGCCGCCTTTATTGAGGTTCACCAGCAGCGGAATCGAGACATCGACGATTTCAGGGTTGATGCCCATAGCCTTGCCCGCACGCAGCGTAACCGGCAGAGTACCGAGCGAAGAGCAGGTGCCCAGCGCGGTCGCGGAAGGTTCAATCGCGTGTTTCCAGAACGCTTTTACTGCCGGAAGCCCGCCGCCAATCCACGAATAGAAAATGGAGCCAAGCACGTAATAGATAAGCGTTGCCGCCATAAATAATCCGATGGCTCGAGCGAAGGTCATCAGCAGCGAAGCATCCTGGCTCGCCATGGTTGCAGCGAAGTAGCAGCCCAGGCCGACAGGTGCCACCTTCATGATAATAGAGACAATTTTCATGATAACGGTATTGGCGTCCTGCAGCAGAGCGGCGATGCGTTTACCCGCATCCGCCGACTGACCAATCGCTACACCGGCGATAATCGCAATCACGATCAGCGCCAGGATGTTCGACTTGGAGAACAACCCGACAAAGTCGCTGGTGGTCACCATGCTGACAAAATCCATCTCCCCTGAGCCGCCTTTCACCGAATGGGAAAGATCGATGGTCACGCCCTGTGCCGGGTTGTACCAAAGCGCCAGCAGCACAATGCCTGCGGCGGGAATAAGCGCCATGGCGATGGAAACAATAAAAATAACCACCATGATGCGGCCTAACCGTTTAAGGTCGGTCATGCCGGCAATAGATGACATCACGCTGACGCCAACCAGCGGCACAATAATCACAAACAACAGGTTGAGGAATATTTGCCCGACAGGTTGTAATTTAATGGCGTAAGTTGGGGCATAAATACCCAGCAAGCCGCCGACAATGAGAGCAAATAAAAGAACAAAAGATGATTTGTAAGGTTCGAGGCGTGTCCACATAAAGGATACCTTCTCAATAAAAGTAATAATAACTGGGACGAAAATCACAATTACCAACTGCTGTAATTAAATCCCCGGACTTTTGTGATGAAAATCACTAATAATGTATAAAATTCATTTTCCAACTTATTTATTTACTACAGCGCAATAGTTACACTTTTGAAATTGGATTGGTATGGGGAATTAATACCGTTTCCTCAAATCACTTGTGAATAAAAGGAAAAAATGAGCGCGCCAATTTCACTCAAGCATCTCGAGGTATTCGTCAAAATTATCGATTGCGGCGGGCTGTCTGAAGCGGCGGCACAGCTCAGCGTGTCGCCTTCGGCGGTGAGCAAGAGCCTGGCGGCGCTGGAGGATTTACTGGGCACAACGCTTATCAAAAGAACGACCCGCAGCATCACGCTAACCGATGCGGGGCAATATTTGTTTAACCGCGCTAATAAGTTAATTAAAGAATTCGACGACACGCTAAATACCACATCAAGCTATTACAACAATCCGCAGGGTGAATTGCGCATCACCTGTTCTATTGCGTTTGGCTACGCCAGGCTGGTCAACCTTGTTGATAAATACCGGGCGAACTTCCCCGATGTGAATCTTTATATTGATCTCAACGATAACTTTATTAATCTTAATGAATCCGACTTCGATATCGCCCTGCGAATATCCACCTCTCCGCCGCAAAATTACGCCATGCGCAAACTGGCTCCAGTTCGCTGGGCTTACTGTGCCACCGCAGACTACCTCAGCAAGAAAGGGATGCCGGGCAAACGCACGGATCTGGTCACGCACGACTGCCTGGTTTACCCAGGGCTGACACCGCAGATTAAAACTACAGACGAGCACGAACGGCAGCACCTGGTAAAAATGCGTACGCCAATCCAGGCCAACAGCAGCCTGGTACTGCTTAAATCCGTACTGGAAAATCAGGGCGTCGCCTACCTGCCCACCTATCTGATTGGCGACCATATTCAAAAGGATGAACTAACCCCGCTGCTGCTGGACGGCATCATCACTTACGAAACCCATGCGCTGTACGCCCTCTATTTCCCGAGCAAATACAGCAATCCTAAGGTCAGGTCGTTTATTGATTTCCTTGTGGGGGAGCTTTCGCCGCAGCCAGCGTGGGACAACTGGATCCCTTAATTATTTCCCTTTAGTTTTTCTGTGTTATTATCCGCCCGTTGTTTCTACCGAACTTACTCAGAGGCTTGATGCTGGAGAATGTCATCATCTGATAATCAGTGCCCCGCCTGTCACAGGCCGGACTGATTATCACTGCGCTTAACTCTTATGCGAACACACGCGTTGTGTTGGCACGTTTTGCACATGATGATAAAAGGTTTTTCAGCATGAATTTATCCCGTCAGGAACAGCGTACCCTTCACATTTTAGCGAAAGGGGGACGCATCGTTCACACTCGCGACTCGTCAGGCCGCGTCACCGCCGTTGAATGTTACTCCCGCGAAGGGTTACTGCTTAGCGACTGCACGCTGGCCGTGTTCAAAAAGCTCAGAACCAAGAAGCTGATTAAATCCAGCAACGGGCTGCCATACCGGATCAACACCAGCGGGTTGAACAACGTTCGCGCCCAGCCGGATAACAGGTAATTGACGAGAGTCTGGATGAAACAGGCGTTTTGAAGGGCTAAAACAGATAACGGGCCATCTGGCCCGTCGAGACTGATGACAAAGCTCATGCGGATAAAGTTCTGCAATCTGTTACCTGAAAATAAACTGGAGAATCAATCCATTGATTTTCGGCTGCTCGCCACAAAGAAGGAAAAACCACGCTTTTTCCTTCTTTGTCTGCAACTTTAACGGGCCGCATGGCCCGTTATTTCAATGTTCGAGCTCGGCGGCCCGGAATTCTTCTTCGCAATACTGGTTGAAGCGTTCGCAGAACCACGTTTTCTGCTCACGGCTCATGTTGCCTGTCACGGCCTGGAGATTCACCTGCTGCCCCGAAGCCTGCATATGCGCGAAGCTGCGCGCCAGAAAATCAAAATTCTTTACTGCCTGTAGATCTCTGTTCATCAGCATATCCCTCTGTGAGTTAACTTTTGGGTAAGTCATATGCTTCTGGTTTCAGTATCGACCCGCCGACGATTATTTTTTGAACAATGAATGCGCTTTTGGGATTTCTCCCTGCGATATATCGAAACGCGACTTTAGCGCTGCCGAATCGGCCTTGTGAACTGCGCCGCCTCCAGCGTTAACTTTGCGGCAGTAAACCTGTCGCTGCGCACGCCAAGGACCTCCTTTTCCCACAGCGGATTCAGCGGCACGTGGTAGCCCGCGTTCTTGGCCTGAAGCACCAGCTCCGCAAGATCGTCTTTGTTTTCAATAATGCACAAAGGTGCAAAGCGCCCGATTTTATGGGGCAGCGCGAACGTGGCCGGGTAGTTGCTCTCAGGATCGGTAACCGGGTTGGCGCTGTCCGTTGCGTGATGCACCACTTTTTCCCCGTCCCCCACCAGCGCCTGGTTTAGCACGCCAATCATCCTGCGGGCGCGCTCGCTCGTGTTGCCCGTTTCCTCGTCGCTCTTGCGGTAGAAACTCGCCGGGCTGTCATAGTCCCCGCGCAGCGCCTGGTGCTCAGGCAGCGTGCGGTAATTTTCCAGCCGCTGGCGAAATACCTGATGCGACACATCCGGCACCTGCAAATTATCCTCAGGCCCTAACTCGCTGACGTGCGGGGCGATGACCAGCAGATCATAATCCGCGGTGAAGGGCCGGGCTTCAGCGTGTGGGGCAAGCACCTGCAGGGGTACACCGTGATGGGAAATTTGATACCGCGCTTCTCCGCTGCCCGGCAGGCGCCGGGCCTCAAACGCATAAAGCTCCCCGCCCGGCCCGCTGGCCCTGAGATGACTCACGCCGCCGGCGCTCTCAGGTGACAGCTTGTCGATAAGCCCCTGCTCAAACAGGTCGTGCAGGCGGCTCTGGGAAACTTCCAGCGGCACGGCGGCAGCATGCCCGTCAACAATGCAGGCCTGCGTTTGCAGGTTAAACTTCGCGATTCGCTCGGGCGAGGCATTCTCCAGCTTGCTGAACCGCTGCTCCACGCAGATAAACCCCGCCTGCGGCCCCCACGAGGCGCTTTTCCCCTTGATGTGAAATCCTTTGGTCGGATACCCGGCCTCAATCAGCGCCGTTGCCAGCTTGTCCACCGGGCGAACGGCAATGATGCAATTGTGTTCCGAGGCGACTTTTTGAAGCGGGATAAGGTGCTCAGGCACGATGCCGGTTTTGCCTTTGATGTGTGAGACAAGCTGCGGGAGATCCGTGCCGGGCGTTTGACTCGCTATGGACAGGTGAAGTTCTAAAGGGCGATACGCCGCAGGGGAGGATTCAACTTTCATTTTTACGGCCAGGCTCCCGGCGATAAACAACAAGCCATTGAGGCTGCGACCGGGAAAAGGCGGCCGGGGCAGCATCACGCGAAAACATCACCCAGGTGAATGCTCGCGGATTGCCCCGCCGCCCTGGTTCCGGTTAAGTCTTGTCTTTCACCGTTTCGGTTCCACCGTTATTTTTCACCGAGGCAATGCCTTTATCCCGGGATTGCTCCGTGGCGTACATCTGGCTGGTACCAATCACCTGATGATTGCCGGCCTTGAGGTTGAAGTAGAACTTCCCGTTGCTGGCAACCTTCTTGTCGTAGCGCTCCTCCAGCGGGCTGTTGGTTCGCACGGAGGCGATACCGTTGTCCGCCGAGGCGCGGGTTTTATACAGCTCGCTGGTGAGGACCACTTCGCCATTGCCCGCCTTGAGCACGAACTTAAACTGCCCGTCGCTGCTTTTGCTTAATTCGAACCAACCAGACATGTTAACTCCTTGATTAAAATCATAAACAGTTAATAGATTGGGTGAACGTCAAAAACAGTATGTACGAAAAACAAACAAATCGCCCACCCCACCTGCGCCCTGGCGGGACAAATGTCCCGGCCACGATGCGGATTTAAGATCCCGCTGGCAGTTTTCACGCTAATCTGTGGGCAACGCGGGACGGGCGTCCTGTCCTTATTTGACGGGAAATTTTATAGTGAACAGCATGAAAAACGAGAACAGACCCGGCGACTGGCTGAACGTCATTGAACGCGTGACCGGCGACCCGGTGCTGTATGAGCTGCTGAAGTATTGCCCGCTGGATATTCTGCGCAGCTGGCAGCTAAAACATTACCCACGCGGCTCGCTGATTTTTCGCCAGGGGGAAATTTGCGATGAATTCCACCTGATTGTTAAAGGGGAAATCGACGTTTTCACCACCGCCGACGACGGGCGAAAATATTCCCAGGCGCTCTATAAAAAAGGCGACATTCTGGGGGAGCTGGAAATCTTCGAGCGACGGCAATACATCTGCTCGGTAGAAACGGTTAGCGACGCGGCGCTTTTAGTGCTGACGCGGGAAGAGTTTATTCGCTGGCTGGGGTTAGACAATTACTTTAATCAAAAAATATTACAGGCCGTGAGCGATCAATATTATCAGCTCTCCAAAAAGGCCGGGGAAGACATTCTTTATTCGTTACATCAGCGTCTTTGCCTGGTGCTGTGGCAGAAATACCAGCAAATACAGGGCAGTATTCCGCTTAATAAGCAGCAATTAAGCGAGCAGTTTGCGGTGGCTCCGCGCAGCATTAACCGCATTTTATCCGAACTGCGGGAAGACAATATCATTGCGATTCACGGCGAGCAGATTCAGGTTCTCGACCCTCAGCGCCTGCGCCAGCACGCCGAACATTAAATAACAGCAGCCAATCCTGAGCCATCCCAAATGGCTCGTTTAACGCCAGGTAACTATCATGACCCAACTCCAGCCCCATATCCGGCTCAGCCGGGAGATGACGCACGCCCGTTATGCGCTCCTGCCGGGCGATCCGAAACGCGTGGAACACGTCGCGCAGTTTCTGGACAACGTGGAAGACTTCGGCAGCAACCGGGAATATCGCGCCCTGCGCGGCTGGTTCCGCGGCGTGGAAGTGCTGGTGATGTCCACCGGCATGGGCGGGCCTTCTACCGCCATCGCCGTGGAAGAGCTGCGCCAGATTGGCGTCACCAATCTCATCCGCATCGGCAGCTGCGGAGCGATGCAAAACCACATCCGCCTCGGCGACCTGGTGATCGCCACCGCCGCCGTGCGGGACGAAGGCACCAGCCAGATGTACATCGACAAAGGCTACCCGGCCTGCGCGGACATCGGCCTGGTGCACCACCTGACTCAGCAGGCCAAGCACCAGGGCTACGCCAGCCACTGCGGCTATGTGCGCAGCCACGACAGCTTCTACACCGAACGCGAAGACGAGATTAACCAGTTCTGGTCCGGCAAGGGCATTCTGGCTGCGGATATGGAAACGGCACCGTTGATGGTAGTTGGCGCATTGCGCGGTTTGCGCATCGCCTCCGTGCTTAACGTGGTGGTTGAGCACAGCGGCAATCTGGAAGAAGGCATTAACAACTACCAGCAGCAGGAACACTCCTGCCTGCAGGGTGAATCCCGCGAGATTTTACTCGCCCTCGAAGCGCTCTACCTTGACAGCCAGGAGCAGTAATCATGGATTTCTTCAGCATTAAGAATGTGATGGTCACCATTCCGCTCGGCGAGGGCGGCTACGCGCTCTCGTGGATCGAGGCCATCGGCACCGTCTTCGGCCTGCTCTGCATCTGGTTCGCCAGCAAAGAGAAGATCATCAACTACCTGTTCGGCCTGATTAACGTCACGCTGTTTGCGGCGATCTTCTTCCAGATCCAGCTTTACGCCAGCCTGCTGCTGCAGGTGTTCTTCTTCGCCGCCAACCTTTACGGCTGGTACGCGTGGAGCCGCCAGAACGAGGCCAACGAGGCCGCGCTGAAGATCCGCTGGCTGCCGCGCAGCAAGGCGTTCACGCTGGCGGCGGTTTGCCTGGTTGCCATCGCGCTGATGACCTTCTTTATCGACCCGGTCTTCGCCGTGCTGACCCACATCGCAGTGGGCATTATGCAGAGTCTTGGCGTCCCGGTTCAGATGCCGCAGCTCCAGCCGGATGCCTTCCCGCTGTGGGACTCCGCGATGCTAATCCTGTCGATTGCCGCGATGGTGCTGATGACGCGTAAATACGTCGAAAACTGGCTGCTTTGGGTGGTTATCGACGTGATTAGCGTGGTGATTTACGCCATTCAGGGCGTATATGCCATGTCGCTCGAGTACATCCTGCTGACGGCCATTGCGGTGATGGGGTCCATGGCGTGGATCAAGAGCGCCCGCTCGATCGGCTCCCGGCCTCTGGCTTGAATCGTTTTATTCACATCAAGGGCCGCTTAGCGGCCCTTTTTCCCGTTCAGATATATCTCATTTATCAAGCCGGATGAAAATAAAAAGCTTTTTAAAAATCTCGCGATTTTCAGCGACCGCTTTCAACTCCCTCAGCGTATTCATCTACACTTTATTTCAGGCACAGCAGCGAGATAATTTTTAACGATCGTTAGCAGGTCTTTTTCACTCTCTCTTTTTACTGCCTTATCCGTTTTTATTTTCATTCAGGCCGCTCCCTTTAATCGCTCAAGACCACAGGATAACCTCATGAAAATATTATTTTTAAAAATCTTCACGCTGAATTTCAACCCACAACTTTACCTATCAGAGCAATCAAACAACTCGCAAAACAGTTTGTTATAACCAGCTGACTGCCGCGTATAAGCCCGCAGCACAAAATTTTGCGACATCTGTTTTTTGCACCTTCTAATAAAAGTACGGGGTTAAACGATGAATAAGTTAAAAACATTAAAACTGGCGCTGAGTATTACCGCCCTCGCCTGCACCGGGCTGGCACAGGCCGCCACTGTCGCCATGAACACCGTCGACGCCAGCGGCACTTCCACCCCGGCGGGCACCATTGAATACCACGCCACCCAGTACGGCGTGGTCTTTACGCCGAACCTGAAAGGCCTGCCGCCGGGCATTCACGGCTTCCACGTTCACACTAATCCGAACTGCGGCCCCGCCATGCAGGACGGCAAAATGGTGGCTGGCCTGGCGGCGGGCGGCCACCTTGATCCGGCCCACACCGGCAAACATGAAGGCCCGTGGGGCAACGGCCACCTCGGCGATCTGCCTGCGCTGTACGTCGACAGCGACGGTACCGCGACCTATCCGGTGCTGGCTCCTCGCCTGCGCATGTCAGACTTAAAAGGCCACTCGCTGATGATCCACGCCGGCGGCGACAACCACTCTGACCATCCGGCAATGCTCGGCGGCGGCGGTGCGCGTATGGTTTGCGGAGTGACGTCATGAGCAAGCGCTTCTTAACGACGGCGTGCTTCACGCTGATGATGGGCGGACTTCCGACCCTGGCGAACGCGGCTGATACCTCCATCGACGCGCCCAAAGGTGAGCACCTGCAAACCGAGCTTTATGCCCGAGGCGTGCAGATCTACCGCTGCGCGGCGGCGGACGCCGAAGCCAAAACCGGGAGCTGGGTATTCCAGGCCCCGGAAGCCGATCTGTTCAGCGACAAAGCCCTGAAGCACCTCGTCGGCAAACACTTCGACGGCCCACACTGGCAGGCCACGGACGGCAGCGTGGTGGCCGGCGCGCTAAGCGCCACTCGCCCGTCGAAAGATAAAGGCTCGATTCCATGGCTGCTTCTAACCGGCACCTCAGAGGCCCAGCCAGGCCTGTTCGCCAACGTGAGCAGCATCCAGCGTGTGGACACCCGTGGCGGCGTAACCGGCCCCACGGTTTGCGACCCGGCAACCTTTGGCGCGACGCTGAAAGTGCCTTACACGGCGACTTATAAGTTCTATACGAAGTAGCAGCCTGCGAAGTCCTGGTCGGAAGGCCGGGGCTTTGTGCTGATGGAGTTGTCTTCAGGGGAACGGGCGTTCACTGATATTTTATCAGCTCCCCTTTTTCGCTTAATCGATATTGACCATCACGAAAAATAACTACTGTATTTTTATATCTATCCTGCCACACCGTAAAAGCTTTATCTTTATCGATGCAATTTAACGGTGGCTCGAGATCGTCAAAACATAGCCGATCGTAACCATCCGTTTCTACATAACCGTCCCCAAAATACCAAAATATAATTTCAAAAAAGCATCTTTCCCTGTACCTGGAACATCATATTTTTCTTTGAGCATATCTTTATTTTTCAACCACCAGTGTACTTTACCTTTATTTGTTAAGGGGAAGTTTTTCACTAAAATGTGGCTATAACTATTTCTCTTATGAACTGCAACAATTTCTACCGGTCGAAATGCTAACCATAAGCAATATCCTGCCAATAGACCGCCAGCTAGAAATTTCAGTCCCCTTATTATGTTACCTTTCAATTTAATCACTCCAAAAAACTGACTAAAATATAAAGCATTTTCTGTTTATTCAAAACTGCAGACATTATATTCTAATATTCAAGCCTGACAATCTTACCGTTCTCTTCCTCTCGATAAATAGCATCATCCACAGTAAATGTAATTCCTCTGTTTTTACTTTTCCTTATAGTAAAAACAGAGTTTTTATCAATGCAGTTTATTTTGGTATTCATATCATCAAAACAAAGCCTGTCATACTTACCCTCTTCTTTATAGCCATCCTTAAAAAGCCAAATAGTGATAGTAAAAGCCTCATAAGATGCAGGCTTTGGAATATCATACTTTGCTTTAAGTGCATCCTTATTTTCTAACCACCAGTCAATCTTACCTTTGTCTGTGAACGGGAAGTTCTTGACCAAAATACTGCTGTAGTTATTTCTCTGATTAACAGCGACGATTTCAACAGATCGAAAGAACAGCCATAAGCAGTATACCGCCACTATACATCCAGCCAGACAGAAAAAACCCACCATCATTTTATTTTTTAACTGCATTTCGCCGCCCAATAATATGAATAGTGGCTTCCATATTGGTAATAAAGGGTTTGAAGGCAAACTCGCTGTAGCGTTGCAGGACAAACCATATACGAAATAATCGAATACTTTTAAATTTTATTTTTAAAATATCATCATCATCCAATCAAAAATGATCCTGAACTTTATAGTGAACCTTAGCGTGATATTGTTCGTTATCAATCGTTAGGGACTTAATTGTGATATGCGTTGCCCAGGTATCATGCACTGTAATTCCCATACCATTCACCCGATCCCGAAGACGATCGAATTTTGGTAGTATTCCGTTCATAATTGTTTCTGTTAGCTCATTTTTATATTTTGCAGGATAACATCTACGCTCCCAATCAATTTGGATATCAAAAACTTTCTTCAGACGGAGCCGCGTACTGTTTTCCTCCGAGCGATCGCTCAATATTTGCTCCTCCAGCGCACTATTCAGTAATGGATGACTGAAGGGCTTCCCGTCACACTTTTGCATGTGCGTGATCATTAGTTCGATCAAAGATGTGTAAGGACCGTCCCACGAAAATGGACGTGATAAATACCGGAACTCATCAAAGAGGATGCGAGTGCACTCCCATTCTGTCAGTTTTTTTACCTCCTTCTTAGGGCGAAAGAACTGCACCATCGGATGCTCATATGAAGGGCTCTCCGTCAACGTGTAAGGATTTACACTTGTAGAAATATCTGTCAGGTGGAATTTTGCCTTCAGATCGATTTCGGACAGATCGCCGGACTTCATATCTTTGGCGTTTTTGTCATCCATCTTTTTCTGGGTTTCAAATATCTTGCAGGGAAATTGCAATGCCGACATAAATCACGTCCTTGTATATTTTGGTCTCTACCATCCCGGTAGCCAGGCATGATAAGCAGTCTTTAGCCGCTGTGTAAGTGTTGTACATTATTAAGAGTCTGAATTCAGATTTCTTAATTGGGATTTTATTCATATCAGAGATGTTGATTTACGTCGCTCCCCAGCGCCACTGCTAGATCGGAGCCGGTACCCTGAAAGGCCTGCCGCCGGGCATTCACGGCTTCCACGTGTACACTAATCCGAACTGCGGGCCAGGCATGCTGGACGGCAAAATGGTGGCCGGCGCGCTAAGCGCCACTCGCCCGTCGAAAGATAAAGGCTCGATTCCGTGGCTGCTGCTGACCGGCACTTCAGACGCACAGCCGGGCCTGTTCGCCAACGTGAGCAGCATCCAGCGCGTGGACATCCACGGCGGCGTAACCGGCCCCACGGTTTGCGACCCGGCGACCTTCGGCGCGACGCTGAAAGTGCCTTATACGGCGACTTATAAGTTCTATACGAAGTAGCAGCATAAAGCCCTGGCCTTACTGCCAGGGCTTTATGCTGCTGGGATCAATTCAGAGAGTAAGCACTAATTCGGGTGCTGAATACTTATTCCGCCGGAAGCGTTCTCCGTGATAGAAAACTCTGCTGTGACCAGATGAGAGGAAGAATTATCAGATTTTACATCGTAAGCGACTGAGTATTTTTTGCCGGGAGAGAAGGTAAAACCAAAGGCGGGCAGACAGTCTCCCTTCGCGACATAAACTGGAGCATCATCGAAAGTCTTGTACTGCACGTTCCCATGCCCTTCGTTAATTTGTACGGCCGTTATGCGCTCGCCGCTGCCAAGAGGAGACACCACGCAAACAATATTACCTTTGGCCACGACTTCTGCAGGCTGACGCGGCACCATTCTGTCGCCCGGACCAGGACACCCGGCCAGCAAGAGCACGGCAGCGGCTAACAAACATTTTCTCATAGCGTTGTTCTCACCTTCCCTGTGACTATTTTGCGATACAGCACCGGAACTTCACGGCTACTGTCTGTACCTCTGTATTTCCCCATCCGCCCGGGCCTTTGGTAGTAGGACCACGCGTCTATACCATAAACCAATAACAGCCAGTAATCCGCTAAAATGGAGGCCTGCTGCTCCAGGGAATAATCTGTTAGCGCCTCTTTATCTAATTTATAGGTATATTCAGCCGCCCAGCTAAAAGCCCCCCTTAGCCTTACCCATTGCCCGTGTTGATGTTGCCACACATGGCCCAGCTCATGGATAAAAACATATTTATCTTCAAGAAAGACGCTGCCAGATGAGAAATCATCTTTATACATCGTCTTGCGGTACCACAATTCTCCGTTTGGCGTCATCGCGTAGTTTTGTTTCTGCAGGCCGAACGGGAGATAGCTGTCGCAATGAATCCATACTCGGCTGTAAGAAATTGAATCTCCGAAAACCCGGCGAGCCATTGCAATTTCGCCCAATGTCATTCTTCTGAGGCTGCCCTCTTCCGCCTGTGCGCTCATTCCTTTTCCTTAAGGTTTGCTTTTCCACAGCATAAAACCAACGCTCAATATAATCTATGTCCCGATTTCTTATTTTTCGATAGTCAGAATTTGGCGCTTAGAAATTTATGGGATAAAAAAATGTTATGTAGCCGGTGATTGCAAAAAGTTGTGGCCGTTGGGCAGTGACCTCTGTCTAATGGAGACCACTTTATTCGCCAGGACAAACCAAGATGAAAATCCTGAAAAGCGGCATCCGCGACGTGATTGCCAGCGAAGACGTTACCGTGATTGAGCCGGTTATGTTCAGCGACAAAGGCCTGAAGCACCTCGTCGGCAAACACTTCGACGGCCCACACTGACAGGGGACGGACGGCAGCGTGGTGGCCGGAGCGCTAAGCGCCACTCGCCCGTCGAAAGATAAAGGCTCGATTCCATGGCTGCTGCTGACCGGCGCTTCCGAAACGCAGCCAGGCCTGTTTGCCAACGTGAGCAACATCCAGCGCGTGGAAACTCGTGGCGGCGTAACCGGCCCCACGGTTTGCGACCCGGCGACCTTTGGCGCGACGCTGAAAGTGCCTTATACGGCGACTTATAAGTTTTATACGAAGTAGCGGCATGCAAAGTCCTGTCTGAAAGGCCGGGGCTTTGTGCTGACGGAGTTGTCTTCAGGGGAACGGGCGTTCACTGATATTTTATCAGATCCCCTTTTTCGCTTAATCGATATTGACCATCACGAAAAATAACTACTGTATTTTTATATCTATCCTGCCACACCGTAAAAGCTTTATCTTTATCGATGCAATTTAACGGTGGATCCAGATCGTCAAAACATAGCCGATCGTAACCATCCGTTTCTACATAACCGTCCCCAAAATACCAAAATGTAATTACATAAAAACCATCCTTCTCTGGCCCTGGAGCACCATATTTTTCTTTGAGCATGGCTTTGTTTTTCAACCACCAGTGTACTTTCCCTTTTTTTGTAAAAGGAAAACCTTCCACTAATACATCGCTGTAACTATTTCTCTGATGAACAGCAACAATTTCTACCGGTCGAAATGCTAACCATAAGCAGTATCCAGCCAATAGACCGCCAGCTAGAAATTTTAGTCCCTGTATACTACGTCTCAACAATTCGGGTACTGTCATGCTTATTAAACCTTTATAATTAAAATTTCTTATCAATATCTCTGCCGTACAACCAACCATTATTTATTGATTTTTATAACCCTGCCATTTTCATCAATTCGATAAATCCCATCGGAGAGAGTAAATCTGGTTCCATACCTCTTGCTATTACCGACAGTAAGCACTGTGTTTTTATCAATGCAGTTTCCTTTTGTTGCCATATCATTGAAACAAAGCCGATCATATTTCCCCTCTTCTTTATAACCATCATTAAACAGCCAAAAAACAACACTAGAACTACCGTAGGATGAAGGCTTAGGAATATCATACTTCGTCTTTAGCATTTCTTTATTTTTCAACCACCAGTCTATTTTACCTTTGTTAGTAAAAGGAAAGTTACTTACTAAGACATCGCTATAGCTATTTCTCTGGTGTACGGCAATAATTTCTACCGGACGAAATAACAACCATAAGTAACCCTCTAAAAAAACACCACCAGATAATAACAGGCTAATTATTATTTTATTTTTTAATTCCATTGCGCTTCCCAATAATATGAATAGTGGCTTCCATATTGGTAATAAAGGGTTTGAAGGCAAACTCGCTGTAGCGTTGCAGGACAAACCATATGCGAAATAATCGAATGTTTTTGAATTTTATTTTTAAAATATCATCATCATCCAATCCAAAATGATCCTGAACTTTATAGTGAATTTCAGCGTGATATTTTTCGTTATCAATCGCTAGGGACTTAATTGTGATATGCGTTGCCCAGGTATCATGCACGGTAATCCCCATGCCATTCACCCGATCTCGAAGACGATCGAATTTTGGCAGCCTGCCGTTCATAATAGCCTCACTCAGATCCTTTTTTTGTTCTGCTGGATAGCATTTTCTATCCCAGTCAATATTAGTACCTTTAGGCGGAGCCGCGTACTGTTTTCCTCCGAGCGATCGCTCAATATTTGCTCCTTCAGCGCACTGTTCAGTAATGGATGACAGAAAGACTTCCCGCCACACTTTTGCATGTGCGTGATCATTAGTTCGATCAAAGATGTGTAAGGACCGTCCCTCGAAAAAGGACGTGATAAATACCGGAACTCATCAAAGAGGATGCGAGCACACTCCCATTTTGTCAGTTTTTTTACCTCCTTCTTAGGGAGAAAGAACTGCACCATCGGATGCTCATATGAAGGGATCTCCGTCAACGTGTAAGGATTTACACTTGTAGAAATATCTGTCAGGTGGAATTTTGCCTTCAGATCGATTTCGGACAGATCGCCGGACTTCATATCTTTGGCGTTTTTATCATCCATCTTTTTCTGGGTTTCAAATATCTTGCAGGGAAATTGTAAGGCCGACATAAATCACGTCCTTGTATATTGTTGTCTCTTCCATCCCGGTAGCCAGGCATGATAAACAGTCGCTTGCCACTGTGTAAATGTTGTACATTATTAAGAGTCTGAATTCAGATTTCTTAATTGCGATTTTGTTCATATCAGAAATGTTGATTTATATCGCCACCAATGGCTCTACGATAAATTGGGATCATAAAAGCCCATGAGTTATGCTCAATAAAATTCATTCTATTCACCGGGGCAGACCACTATGAAAATACTAAAAAGCGGTATCCGCGACGTAATTGCCAGCGACGACGTCACCATTGTGGAGCCGGTCAACCTCTACGAATGCACGCTGCAGAGCGGCGTATTCGTCGGGCCTTTTGTTGAGATCCAGCGCCACTGCATGATCGGCTCTGGTACCCGCGTCCAGTCCCACTCGTTCCTGTGCGAAAATGTCACCACCGGCAAAAACTGCTTTATCGGCCACGGCGTCACCTTCGCCAACGACCTGTTTCGCAGCGGCAGGCCAGACCCCAACCCGGAGAACTGGATAGCCATTACCCTCGGCGATAACGTTACCATAGGCAGCGGCAGCACTATCCTGACGGAGCATATTTGCAGCGGCGCGGTGATTGGCGCAGGCAGCGTGGTGACGAAAGATATTCTGGTGGCTGGGGTTTATGTTGGGAGCCCGGCGCGATTGGTGCGGGAATTATAACGACTGCCGTTAGCCGTAAAGCTGATAACCGGCATAATCGCGACGCCATCGGAATAGAACAAGTCAGAGTTGGTAAACGAATACACACGACCGGTGAGCGTGACGTTAACGTGGCTGCCATAACCCGTAACCTTCGCATTGCTTACTGCTGATATCAAAAACGGGGCACGATTCTTCAGATGCTCCACTGGATCGCCAGATAGATTGCCGTCCAGATAATAGCGATAGACATCCGAAACCGTAGCGCCTCCGCCGTTGTAGCGGGTAATATATAAGAACGTAGCATCGGTGACTTTTTGGCGGGCGAAAAACACCTCATTCGGCGAGCCATTGAAGTAATACTGATATACCGCATATCCAGCAACCAGCAACCAGCAACCAGCAACCAGCAACCAGCAACCAGCAACCAGCAATAACAGTACAACGGTTAACGCACAGTGCAGATCTAAATAACCGAGTTGTTTGGCATAATCCATTCCCTGTTTAATCCGGCACCGATCGTGTGGTTCATTCCCAAGAAAATTCACTGACTTTTAGATTCTGCTTACAGATTTTTAGCCCCCGGCAGGCAGTATATAATCACCTACAATTTACATTCCATTTTTGCTATAAAGAAATAAGCAGGCAAAGACATTATTAATAGTCCATATTGGTGAGCTGCCCATTGTTGTCAATAAAAAATCGGTGTATATAGCGTTTATCATTCAGGCCATAAGAAATCGCATAGCTATAGCCGTACTTCCATTTCACATTGATACAATTATCGGGATATGTTAGATGTAGCCCTTCATCATTTTTTATTACGGTGTATCCTTTTTCCTGAGTTGTTTCTATTCGGTAATAATTCAATACATCATTTTTATCAACGCTGAAACAGAGCTTTTCTTCATTGATGTACGTATATCTTGCCTGTGGCGCAGGTTTACCCCCTGGGCAACCTGTAAGCATAATGACAACCGTAAATATAGACGCTATTTTCCTCACCCGGGGAACCCCTTTAAAATCGATTTGTATCTTGAGATCAATGAATGAACAGGTTCATTAACATTGTAATTACGATATTCATGCAAGTCGCTATGACCCTGTAAGCCATAATTTAACAATAACCAATAATCACTGACTATTGATGCTTGCTGTTCTAATCCGTAGCGAAGTAAATCAGCTTTATCCAGACTATAGCTATAATCGACGAACCGGGAGAACATTCCTCTTGTTCTTACAAACATCCCTTTTTGGGATTGCCATACATGCATCATCTCATGCATGAATAAGTGCTTTTTTTGTATCTCTTTCTCTAACGAAAAATCCGGTGAATATGTACCTTCCCTGTACCACATCTCTCCATTTGGGCTCATGGCAACACCAACTGGCTGTAGATTGAAGGGAAGATAACTTTTCCTATGAACCCAAACCCTGCTGTAATTGATACTGTTACCATAAAGTGTCTTAGCTAATGCAATCTCACTTAATGTTAACTGCCTGACTCCCCCGGGAGTTATAGGTGTTCCCGATGTAGGTTTTGTCCTTTCACCAACTGTCATTAAAAATCCCTTTTTCGTGTTATCATTAATTATCCACCGTACTACACCGTGATAACAAAAGATAACACCCAGTCGGAAGATTATTCTTAAATAGTAAAAATTCAGATAATGATCACAAGTCAGCGTTCGTTAATGAAGGAAAGCAAGTTTTGAAATAATTTTTCATAGAACGTAATTTATTATTTAAACAATACCCATCAAATATCTTTACCAATTAAAAAGTCATGTATATGAATTATTAAATCAATATCGAAAGATAGCGTTATCTCGTTCTACTTCTCATGAGGATAAAACTACGTTTGCGTAATATCCAGCGATTTCTTTTTCTTTTAAGTTAGCTACCGAACTAAGAAATAACCGTTAAATTAATAGTTGGAGGGAATCATGACTAAAGGTTGGCATCCGGCGGATATCATCGCCGGTTTACGCAAGAAAGGAACATCCCTGGCAGCACTTTCACGAGAATCAGGCTTGGTTTCTTCAGCGCTGGCAAATGCACTTATGCGACCTTGGCCGAAAGGTGAGTTTTTGATTGCTAAGGCGCTTGAGGTTCACCCGAGTGAGATATGGCCTGAGCGGTATGTTGGGGCTGATGGGGAGATCGTGAGAGATCTCTTCGCGGGAATCGGGAGTTAATGCCTTCGTCTCAGTGATTGCCTGGTCGTAAAAGTTTTGGGACAAACCACTTATATGTGGCGAAGGCCGGACTCGCCAAATCAACCTAATACACTGAATTACATAAATATAAACCAATAAAATGTTGCTTTGTATACTCACTTGTATACTCAATCAATTTTAGTTAGCTACCATGTAAAATCAATGAGTTATAACAATGCATATATTCCCATTTTTAAGCCATTTTCTCCAGCAGGAACCAATTGAAACCCTCCGCTTCAACGGGGCTTAGCTAACATGTCCGGATAATGCTTGGCGATGATGTCGTTCATCCTCTCTATCAGCTCCAAACGCTTAAATGTCAGATGCGCTGTTCCCTTCTGAAAGTAACGAATACTGAAAAACTCATCCTCGTAAGCATCCTTCGCCGGATTATCGCGAATATGTTCCATCAATCGGGTAGAGACATCACCTCGGTTGTCGGGAATAGGTTTGCCATCCAGTAAAAACAGCATTCTTTCCAGGTCCGCCAGTTGATCACGTCGCCAGCCCCAGTTCAGGCTGAACCCCCAGCGGTTATGCGTCACCAGACTGTTTATGATGATCTTCTTACCAAAGCTACATGGGCTATTGGTTTTGTAATCCCACGACAGGCCTTTGAAGACATTAATAACGCCACGTTCAAAGACATCCATTTTGTTGAGATGTAACTGTTCAAAGGTGCTGAGAATATTCTCCTCACTAATAGCCGGTAGCTCGCCTTCCTCAAGATTTTTATGCCACTGGTCACGCGCCTGTGCATCCATCAAGGCCATCATGCCGGACTTCAGCATCAAATCACGCCAGATACTGCGGTCGATATTACGGGTGATTACCGGCATCGCTTTATCAGTCTTTTCTGTCAGCCAGCTATCGTAACGGTGCCCTGACTTCATGGCCCAGTCTTGCGCAGTTCCCCCGCCGATCTCGGCCGTTAACCCTGATATAGCATCAAGTTGCCGGATGAGTTGCTCAATTTGGACCAGCGCTGTATCACGGCCAGTGACTACACGTTCAATATTTGTCGAAAGGATAAGGTCATTGTGATCCGTTAATACGTCGGGTTCTGTCTGCATAGTTAATCGTCCATAAAAGCAAACACGCCTGCCGGAAGTGGCAGGTGCATTATGCGGTGAATAAAAAAGGAGAGAAGTCTGGAGGTATAAATCAGGAGTGAAGCTCGAAGAATTTAAGTATTTATTAATCCCGTCGCTCGCCTGGCTCTGAGAATATCGACAGCCGTCAGAAAGGGTGTTTGCTCCTGCCAGGTAAACCCTTTGCGGTCAGTGCGTACCAGTTCATAACGTTCAACCAGGAAGTTCACCGCATCGGCAAGCCTTATTCCTGCCTCGATATGTTCCTGGATGACGGAATCCTCATGGAATGGCGTATCGTTGAGTGTAAGACCGTAATGGTGTTCCAGCAGATACGTTAACAGCTGCTGCCAGACCTGGACGGGCGGCAGGCGTGATGGAACCGGCACCGTGGCCGGTACAGATAAGATGTGCATAAGTTGAGTCCTGAGAGAAGAATAACTAAAACGATATTATTGGACGCCAGAAGACCTCCGTTTAAAGCAAACCCAGCTCAGCAAAAGAAACCACGTCATTGCCAACCACAAGGTGATCCAGTACCCGCACGTCTACCAGTGCCAGCGCTTTCACAATCCGCTGAGTAATATGTTTATCCTGCTGGCTGATTTCTGCCGAACCCGAGGGATGGTTATGGGCCAGAATGACCGCAGCAGCGTTATGCCTCAGGGCCGATTTAACCACTTCTCGGGGATGGACTTCGATATGGCTGAGTGTGCCGGTAAACAGTATTTCCCGCTCAAGCAAACGATGCTGGTTGTCGAGATACATCACGATAAAAACTTCTCGTTCCTGATGAGCGAGCTGTAGCTGGAGCCAGGTTTTGGTGAAGCAGGTGGAGAGAAATTGTTCACCCGGTTGCCGTTGGTATTTCTCCAGTAATCGCAACGCACGCCGGATCACCCGCTGTTCGTTTGCGGGAAATACAGAGGGCAGATTGAATACAAACATAATTGTTCCTTAAGATAAAAAGTTCCTTTGGTTTCCTGACAAGGCCTGAAGGATGACAAAAAGAACCATAAAACAAGCTGTGGCATGTTCTAAGCCATTCCCCAAAGGACACGACTGAGCTTCACACTGCCATCGATACCTTTCGCTCTGGTACATGGGCACATTTACCTTCAATCGTAGGGAAAACGCCTTATCGGGCAGAAAAGAAAAAGGGCTGTTCCTCCCTCAGGAGGAACAGCCCTTTCAGTACAGTGAAATATGGCAGATAAAGATGAGAATTTGCTTTTAGTGAATCGCCACAGGTTTAACAGACACCTCAGAGTCATTTAAAATGACTTAAAGAGAGGTGCCCATGAGCGGTAAGCGTTATCCTGAAGAGTTTAAAATTGAAGCAGTCAAACAGGTTGTTGATCG
>NZ_JBBCPX010000006.1:0-220023 GCF_037150195.1 Cedecea sp. VD22 | reverse complement strand
GAACGTAATGACATGGTATCTCTCGCATCCCACGGCATAAGCGGCTCCATAAACGGGTTCTTATGCCTTAGTTGTAAGTGTCTACCATGTCCCCGAACAAGTGTTCACGATGTCCCCGGACCGTACATGGGGAGAGGGTTAGGGTGAGGGGTTCTTACTGATAATCCCTGAAGCTATAAATCCCCGCCGCCAGCACCAGCTGCTGCGACACTTCATGAGCCTTTTCGCGGCTCACCAGCAAATCGATAATCTTCAGTGCAAAATCAATCGCGGTTCCCGGTCCCTGGCTGGTGAGCAGGTTAACCCGTGGGTCCCAGACAACGCGTTTATCCTGCCATTGCCCTTCGGGAATGGTGTCCTTCAGGCCAGGAAAACCGGTCATGTTGCCTATCGGGAACAGCTCGTGCGGGACCAGAACAGTGCCTGCCGCCGCACAAATGGCGGCAACGATGCGGCCTGACAGATGAAACTGGCGCACGGTCTCGACCAGCAGCGGGCTGTCGCGGAAGCATTCGGCACCTTTCAGGCCGCCGGGGAGCACCACGATGTCAAAATCGCCGTCGGCCACTTCAACCAGCGGTGCATCCGCCAGTAATTTCACGCCGCGTGAGCAAACAATTTTCAGGTCGCCATCGGGAGCAACGCTCGCCGTCGTCACCTTGATCCCGGCGCGGACCAGCAGATCGATAGTGGTAACCGCTTCGGTCTCTTCAGTGCCAGGTGCCAGGCAGACCAGCGCTTGTGCGCTCATATTCATTCTCCTTACGTTTAACCTGCTCATAGAGCCGGGCATTCACAGGCACAGGGACGCCGTGAGCTCTCGCTCTGCGCAGCAGGTAGCCGGTGATATAGTCAATTTCCGTGTGGCGCTCCAGGCGGATGTCCTGCAGCATCGATGAGGTATTTTCTGCCGTGCTTTCTATCACCTGCCCGACATAATCCAGCAGGTTTTCGGGTGAGGTGTGGTGGCCCTCGCGCGTCATCACCTGGGCGACTTCTTCACAAATGCTGGTCACCTCATCGAGATGATTCTTCAATTCGCCGTTAGTGCAGTTGTACAGCGCGGTCAGCGGGTTTATCACGCAGTTTACCGCGAGTTTGTTCCAGCTCGCCGGCTGGATATTGTTATGCCAGGCCACATCGGGCTGCGCGGCATGGAGTGTATCAGCAAGGTAGCTAAAGTCGCTGGCTTTAGCGTTCCCCGGGCCAACGTGAGTGATGCCGGAAGCGACGTGCACAATCACGTTTCCGTCTCTTTTCGCGGCCTGAGTGGTTAATCCGAGCAACAAAGGTTGGGGCAATCCGTTTAGCTCATCCAGCGTCCCCATCCCGTTATGCAGCAACAATATCGGGCAGCTCGAAGGCAGTTGGGCTGCCAAAGTGCGCACGGCATCAGAAACCTGCCACGCTTTGAGCGTCACCAGCAGGAGGTCGCTGGTGGCGAGAAATTCGGGATCGTTAGCCGTGAAGGACTCGTTAAAGACGCTGCCATCGGTGGTATCGAGCAGATTGACGTGGCAATACGGCTGCGGCACACGCAGCCAGCCCTGAAGCTCATGCCCTTGCTTGTGAAGTGCGGTCAACCAGAGCTGACCCAGCGCACCGCAACCCAGCACGGTGATTTTCATTATTGCCTCCCCCATTCGCACACTGCGCGAATGCTAAACTTACTTTCTATTATAGCGTTATCGGCTTCCCGGCTCTTTAACAGGTTGTTTTGCGCAGCCCAGCGGGTATTATGCAACGCAAACCAGAGAGGGAGAAAACACATGCCATCTTTTGATATCGTTTCTGAAATCGACCTGCAGGAAGTAAACAACGCGGTAGAGAACGCCGAGCGCGAGCTGGCGACCCGTTTTGACTTCCGTAACGTGCCGGCAAGCTTTGAACTGAATGAAAAAAATCAGACCATCAAAGTTGCCAGCGAATCTGACTTCCAGGTAAACCAGCTGCTGGATATCCTGCGCGCCAAGCTGCTTAAGCGCGGCATAGAAGGCAGCTCTATTGATGTGCCTGAAGAGTTTGTTCACAGCGGCAAAACCTGGAGCGTGGAAGCTAAGCTGAAACAGGGTATTGAAGCAAGCGTTGCGAAGAAAATCATTAAGCTGATTAAAGACAGCAAACTGAAGGTTCAGACCCAGATTCAGGGCGAAGAGATCCGCGTGACGGGTAAAGCTCGCGATGATTTACAGGCCGTAATGGCGCTGATTCGTGGCGGCAATCTGGGGCAGCCGTTCCAGTTTAAGAACTTCCGCGACTGATTCACGCCCTCTCCTGAAACATGAGAGGGCATGCTGCTTAATCCCTCACCGCATCAGGTGAGGGATGTTCTATCCTTTCACCACCTGCTCAATCTCATATCTGTTCGTCAGCTTGCTGTCGATTTTCACATACGCGCTGCGTTCTTCTGGAATGATGTTCGCTTCACTCACGCCTGGCTGAGCCAGCAGCCTTTCACGCAAATGTTCGTCGTTCGCACTGCTTTCCGGCAGCTCAATGCGCAGGCTGCTAACGTAAGGCGGCTCCTGCATTGTCCAGCTGACGAATAGCCAGACCATCGCCAGCACCGCGCCTGCCAGGAAGACGGTTTGCGAATCAAACAGCCCGTTCAGCCAGCCGCCGAGCGAGCCGCCGATGGCTACGCCGATAAACTGGCTGGTGGAGTAGATGCCCATGGCGGTGCCTTTGTAGCCCGCCGGAGATTCTTTGCTGATAAGCGAAGGCAGAATCGCTTCCATCAGGTTAAAGGCGAGGAAGAACAGCTGCACGCCAATCACCAGATCCCAGAAGTGCGGGCCCGCGCCCCAAAGCACGATCTCGGCAATCAGAAGTACCGCCACGCAGCCCACAAAGACGTGCTTCATGCGGCGCTTAACTTCGGCATAAATAATGAAGGGTACGACCGAAACAAACGAAATCAGCATGGTGCAAAGATAGACTTTCCAGTGCTGAGCCGCCGGAAAGCCCGCCTGTTCAAGCTGGCCCGGTAGGGCGACAAAGGTGGACATCAGCATGATATGCAGGCACATGATGCCGAAATTCAGCTTTAGCAGCTTCGGCTCCATCATCACTTTGCGGAAGCAGCCTTTGACCATCCCCGACTCGCGGTTAAGCACGTGCGTTTTGCTATTCGGGACCAGCCAAATCGTAATCAGAATGCCGCAGCTGGCTAAGACGGCAATCATCCAGAACAGCGCCTGCAGGCCAAGCGCCTGAGTAATGATCGGGCCGAGCACCATCGCGATGGCGAAGGTTACCCCGAAGCTGACGCCGATAAAGGCCATCGCTTTGGTTCGGTTCTGTTCACGGGTTAGATCGGAGAGTAACGCCATAACAGCGGCGGCGATTGCGCCGGAGCCCTGCAGCGCGCGGCCTAAAATGACGCCCCAAATGGAGTCGCTCAGGGCGGCAATAACGCTGCCAAGCACAAAGATAGCCAGCCCGCCAACGATAAGCGGCTTGCGGCCAATACGGTCAGAAAGCAGGCCGAAAGGGATCTGGAAGACGGCCTGCGCCAGGCCATAAATGCCGATTGCCAGGCCGATGAGCGCTTCGCTTGCGCCCTGCAGCGCCATGCCCCAGGTGGTAAGAACTGGCAATACCATAAACATACCCAGCATACGCAGGGAAAAGACAGTGCCTAAACCCCACGTCGCACGCAGCTCGACGGGCGTCATTTTGTAATCGTTCATTACCACCTCAGATAAAAAGTCGGCCTTAGTGTAGTGCGAGGGCAGGGGAGGGTAAATCGTTAGTTATTTAGCAGATATTACAGGGCAGGTACTTTGATGATACTGATAAAAAAGGGCACTGAGGTGCCCTTTTATGCTTTTCGCGACTTACCAGACGTAAGTCAGCAGATTATGTGAGTCTGGCACCATAAAATCGACCGACATCATGACGCTCAGCGAGGTAATGGCCACGATAGAGAAGATGAACAGCTTGCGCGCCCAGACCTTATCGTCTTCCACTTTATAGCCCCGCAGCGCCATACCCAGCCACCAGACGCTGACCGCCGCGGCGACGATCAGGTATTTGTATCCGGCATAGCCGCCCAGAGAAAGCATCAGCGTCGCCACCGCAAAAGCGATGATGTACAGCGTGATGTGGTTCTTGGCGACGGAAATGCCTTTTACCACAGGCAGAACCGGAATATTGGCGGCCTGGTAATCTTTAAAGCGGAAGATGGCAATCGCATAGGAGTGCGGCATCTGCCACAGGCTAAAGATAGCCAGCAGGATAGCGGCGCCGGTGTCGAACTCGTTGGTCACGGCGCAGTAGCCGATAACCGGAGGAGCCGCACCGGACAAGCTGCCGATGAGCGTGCCGTAGACCGAGTGGCGTTTCATGTAGAGGCTATACACCCCGACATACACCACGAAGCCCATCACGGCCAGCCACATCGCCAGCGGATTAGCACCAAACCACAGCAGCATGAAGCCAGCAATACCCAACACGGTGGCGTACACCAGCGAAATTTTCGGTGAAATCAGGCCTTTAACCAGCACCCGATTTTTCGTTCTCTCCATCTTCTGGTCGATATCGCGGTCGATAAAGTTGTTGTAAACACAACCTGATGCGACCACCAGTGATACGCCAACCAGCGTATAGAGGAACAGCGGGTAATTAATGCTGCCCTTCGAGGCCAGTAAAAATCCCCCAATGACAGAAATTAAATTACCGAAAATAATTCCTGGTTTCGTTACTTGCAGGTATTGCTTAATCATACATGCCGCTCTTAGTGAACCATCATGTTCAGGTTGAGGTTCCACATAATCCAGATCGAGCCAATCACCAGAATGGCAATAATCAGCACCGTAAAGGCAAAGGCCACCAGGTTCCAGCGCTCACTCGACGAGGTGTTCAGATGCAGGAAGCACACGAGGTGCACCAGAATCTGGACGACTGCAGTCACCAGGATCACGGCAAGCATGGTGCCGTGAGAGGCCGTGCCTTCCATTACAATCCAGAACGGAATAGCCGTCAGGATGATAGACAGGATAAAACCTGTCATGTAGGTCTTCACGCTACCGTGGTGGGCGCCGCTATGTTCAGTTGAATGACTCATTACATTGCCCCCATCAGATAGACTACAGAGAATACGCAGATCCAAACCACGTCAAGGAAGTGCCAGAACAGGCTCAGGCACATCAGACGCGCACGGTTGGTGCTAGTCAGGCCGCGGCGGGAAACATGAATCATCATGAATGCCATCCACACCAGACCGGAAGTGACGTGCAGACCGTGGGTACCGACCAGCGCGAAGAACGCTGACAGGAAGCCGCTGCGATCCGGGCCGAAGCCTTCTTTGATCAGGTGATGGAATTCATAGATTTCCATCCCAACGAAGCCTGCACCGCACAGGAAGGTCAGCGCCAGCCAGGAGATAACCTGGCTTTTGTTGCCTTTATTCATGGCGATGATCGCCATGCCGTAGGTGATGGAGCTCACCAGCAGCAGGGCAGTTTCAACGGCCACGAACGGCAGCTCGAAGATGTCTTTCCCTGCCGGGCCACCTGCGGTGCCGTTCACCAGAACGGCATAGGTCGCGAACAAGCAACAGAACAGAATGCAGTCGCTCATCAGGTAGATCCAGAAACCAAAGACCTTATTGGTTCCCGCATCGTGGTGCCCGTGCTCCGCGGCGTGGGCGTTATTTACAGTCTCAGTTGCCATTTTTCAGCCCTGCTTTGGTGAGTTCTTCGAAATGCTGATTTTCCAGTTTTTCGACTTCAGCCACCGGAACATAGTAATCCACATCTTCGTCGAAGCTTTTCGCAATCCAGGTGATAACGATGCCGGCAAAGCCAACAATCGCCAGCCACCAGATGTGCCAGATCATGGCAAAGCCAAACACGGTGCTGAATGCAGCGATGATGATACCGGCTGCGCTGTTACGCGGCATATGAATCTCTTCATAGTGCGCAGGCTGCTTGTACGCTTCACCTTTCTCTTTCATCTCCCAGAATGCATCACGCTCGTGAACGTGAGGCAGGTGGGCGAAGTTATAGAACGGAGGTGGGGAAGACGTTGCCCACTCCAGCGTACGGCCGCCCCATGGGTCACCGGTCAGATCGCGGTTCTGCTCGCGGTCACGGATAGAAACGTAGAACTGAATCAGCTGGCACAGAATGCCCAGAGCGATCAGCGCCGCACCACAGGCTGCAACAACCAGCAGGGTGTGGAACTGTGGATCGATCTGCTGGCTCAGACGACGGGTCATGCCCATGAAGCCCAGCACGTACAGCGGCATAAATGCCACGAAGAAACCGATAATCCAGAACCAGAAGGCGCGTTTGCCCCAGGTTTCGTTCAGCGTGAAGCCGAACGCTTTTGGCCACCAGTAGGTCAGACCTGCGAAGCAACCGAAGACCACGCCGCCGATGATAACGTTGTGGAAGTGTGCAATCAGGAACAGGCTGTTGTGCAGCACGAAGTCCGCGCCCGGCACCGCCAGCAGAACACCGGTCATCCCACCGATAGAGAAGGTGACGATGAAGCCAGTGGTCCACAGCATCGCGGAGTTAAAGACGATGCGGCCCTGATACATGGTGAACAGCCAGTTGAAGATCTTCACCCCGGTCGGGATGGCGATAATCATGGTGGCAATACCGAAGAAGGCGTTTACGTTCGCCCCGCTGCCCATGGTGAAGAAGTGGTGCAGCCAAACGATGAACGACAGAACGGTAATCGCGATGGTCGCCCACACCAGGGAGGTGTAACCGAACAGACGCTTTTTAGAGAAGGTTGCAACCACCTCAGAGAACACACCAAACACCGGCAGCACCAGGATATAAACTTCCGGGTGGCCCCATGCCCAGATGAGGTTGATGTACATCATCATGTTGCCACCCATATCGTTGGTAAAGAAATGGGTGCCAAGGTAGCGGTCAAGGGTCAGCAGCGCGACGGTCACGGTGAAGATTGGGAACGCGGCGATAATCAGTACGTTAGTACACAGCGAAGCCCAGGTGAACACCGGCATTTTGAACATGGTCATACCCGGGGTACGCATGTTCAGAATGGTCACGAAGAAGTTAATACCGGTCAGTGTCGTACCGATACCGGACAGCTGGAGACTCCAGATCCAGTAATCGACCCCGACGCCCGGACTGTACTCAATCCCCGATAGCGGTGGATAAGCCACCCAGCCGGTCTGAGCGAATTCGCCCACGCCCAGTGACAGGTTAACCAGCACCACGCCGACAACGGTGAACCAGAAGCTCAGGTTGTTCAGGAATGGGAAGGCAACGTCACGCGCGCCAATCTGTAAAGGCACAACGATGTTCATCAGGCCGATAACAAATGGCATCGCTACGAAGAAGATCATGATAACGCCGTGGGCGGTAAAGATCTGATCGTAGTGGTGAGGCGGCAGGAAGCCTGCTTCGCCGGCGGAGGCCAGTACCTGCTGGCTACGCATCATTACCGCATCGGCAAAGCCGCGCAGCAGCATGACGATAGCGACGATAATGTACATCACGCCGAGGCGTTTGTGGTCAACGGAGGTTAGCCACTCTTTCCATAAATATTCCCACTTACCGAAGTAAGTGATAGCCGCAAGCAGCGCCAGTCCCCCGACGATGATTGCCGCAACCGTAACCATGACAATTGGCTCATGGTACGGGATTGCATCCAGTGTAAGTTTTCCGAACATCGTATTATTCCTCGGCCCCTTAGTGAGAGGTTTCCGCGTGACTCATGTCCATGCCTTCCATACCTTCCATGCCTTTCATATCGTCATGGGAAGCCTGTTCACCTTCCGGCTTGGTCATGTGCATGCTCCCGTGTCCCATAAATTTGTTAATCACGTCTTTAAACAAATCAGGTTTAACACTGGAGAAGTATTCGACTTTGTTGTATTCGCTTGGCGCGGCCAGTTTCTCGTAGGTCGCCATATCGTTCATGACTTCAGGAGACTGTTTCGCTTTAGCAACCCATTGGTTAAAGGTGTCCATGTCCGGCGTGGCGATAGCCTTGAACTTCATGCCGGAGAAACCTTTACCGCTGTAGTTTGACGAAATACCGTCGTAGGTGCCGGCTTCATCGGCAATCAGGTGCAGTTTGGTCTGCATACCTGCCATTGCGTAGATTTGGCTACCCAGGCGCGGAATAAAGAAGGAGTTCATCACTGAGTTAGAGGTGATTTTGAATTCCACTGGGGTATTGGCCGGGAAGGCGATTTCATTCACCGTAGCGATACCCTGCTCCGGATAGATGAAGAACCATTTCCAGTCCATGGCGATAACTTCGATGGTCACCGGCTTCGCTTCATGTTCCAGCGGGCGGCTAGGTTCAAGAGAGTGAGTGGTTTTCCAGGTCAGTACCGCGAGGAAGATAACGATAAGGATAGGAATCGTCCAGACTACAGCTTCCACTTTGTTCGAGTGCGACCAGTTAGGGCTGTATTTGGCGTCTTTGTTGGATGCCCGATACTTCCAGGCAAAACCGATAGCCATTGCAATTGCAGGGATAACGACAATCAACATCAGGCCGATGGCCGTCAGTATCAGTGAACGTTGTTCCAGTCCGATCTGTCCTTTGGGATCCAGGAGTGCAGAATCACAGCCACTGAGTAAAAAAGCGCCTGCGATTAATGACAACCATCCCAAACTTTTATTGTATTTCCTGAGTCTCATTTAACGACCTCAATTCCAGGGAGCTCTATTGTCGTTTAAAGTGTGCCGGCATTTTACGGGAAGGTTACATTACTGTAAACATGAATGGCGCAGTGTCAGTAGGGTGTTACCGGGTTCTGCCTACGATGTCACACAGAATGCAACAAACTGTAAAATCTAGCGTTGGTGCGCGGGCTCCGCAGGTTATAACGAAAACCTATGTTGGCGGAAATAGTCCGGGGAAATGAGTATAACCAGTCAAATTAAAATACATTTAATTAACAATGCGGCAGCATTTGTCACATGTTTCCAACAAATATTAATTTCTCACCGGGCTGAATCGTTAAGGATAATCTTTTAATGCTTATTGAACAAAGTAATTAAAGAAAACTGTATTTAATTACGATAAATAGTCCTCGACGGTAACACTTTATGGCCTGGGTAATTAATAGACAAAAAAAGTAACTATCCGGTATTAATTACATTTTCTTAATCACAAAGCAGGTGAAAACGACAGAGTTAAGGGCGTTAAGTAGCCACTTTTTAATCAGGGATAAGATCATGGCAGGAGATATTTCACCCATTATTGGTATCGATCTCGGCACATCCAATAGCGCCGTGGCCTGGTTTGGTGCTGCGGGGACAACGTTAATTTTGGGCCGCCGCGGTGAGCGTTTAACCCCTTCCGTTGTCGGGCTGGATGACGATGGGCATCTGCTGGTTGGCGAGGCGGCAAAGGCCCGACTGGTTAGTCATCCTCATCTCACTGTCGCCAGTTTCAAGCGTTATATGGGCACCGATAAAACCTTCACTCTTGGCCAGCAGTCATTTCGTGCTGAAGAGCTTGCCGCGTTAGTGCTGAGAAAATTAAAAGCGGATGCCAAAGTTACGCTTGGCCGCAGCGTCACGCGTGCGGCCATTACCGTACCGGCTTACTTCAACGATACCCAGCGTAAAGCGGTGAAAGCTGCCGGGCAGATGGCCGGCCTGGACGTTGAGCGCCTTCTTAATGAGCCCACCGCAGCCGCGCTGGCCTACGGACTGGCCGACAGCCGTGAGCAAAAATTCCTGGTCTTCGACTTAGGCGGCGGAACGTTTGATGTCTCCATCGTCGATATGTTTGAAGGCGTCATAGAGGTGCGCGCCAGCAGCGGCGATGCCTGGCTGGGGGGCGATGATTTTACCGAAGCAATCCGCCAGTGGATGCTAAGCCACTATCCCCAGCTAACGCTTGATGACCCGGCGTTTGCCGCAGAACTGACCCGCCAGGCGGAATCGTTAAAACGCCAGCTCAGCAATCAGGAAAAAGCCACTGCGAAACTGACTTGCGGTGGTGAGGAATACGGCTGGGATATGACCGAAGAGGCTTTCCAGGAATGTTGCAGTGGGCTGCTGTCCCGCCTGAAAAAACCGGTGGTTCAGGCGTTACAGGATGCGCAATTTGACGTTGCGCAACTCGACCACGTTATTTTGGTGGGCGGCGCAACCCGTATGCCGCTGGTTCGCCAACTGGTGACCCGCATGTTTGGTCGCTTCCCTCGTAATGAACTGAATCCTGACGAAGTGGTGGCGCTGGGCGCCGGCGTTCAGGCCGGACTTATAGCGGAAGACAAAGCGCTGGACGACGTGGTGCTCACCGATGTGATGCCTTATTCATTGGGGATCGAAGTGGCCCGCCGGCACGGGGACAAAATAGAAGAAGGCTTTTTCTCGCCGCTGATTGAGCGCAACGCCTTCGTGCCGGTTAGCGTGATGCAGACCTTCAGCACCATGAATGATAACCAGCGCAAGATCGAGATTGAGGTTTATCAGGGAGAATCCCGCAAAGTCAGCGACAACCTGCGCCTGGACAGCATGTCGATTCAGATCCCGCCGCGCAAAGCGGGGGAAGTTAGCGTGGACGTGCGTTTCACCTATACCCTTGACGGCATCCTGGAAGTGGAATGCAGAGTCAGCGGCGAGCAAACCGCGTCCACAATGGTTATCGAGAAATCGCCGGGCATGCTCAGCGCTGAGGATATTGCAAACCGCTTAAAACAGCTGGACGCGCTCAAACAACATCCCCGGGACGTGCCTGAAAATCGCCAATTGGCTGCCGAAGCGGCAAAACGCTATGAGCAGACGCTGGGAGACAGACGCCAGATTATCGATCATTATGCGACGCAGTTTGAACAGGCGCTGGACCGCCAGGATCTGCGTGTTATTGCTGCCGCGCGGGACGACCTGCGTCGGGTGTTAGACCAGCTTAACGACGGACTGTAAAGATGGCGACGATATGGGATGTGCTGGGCATTGAGCCTACAAGAGATGAAAGCGAAATTCGTCGGGCTTATGCCCGGGAGCTAAAGCTACGGCGACCGGACAAAGACCCGAAGGGGTTTCAGGCGTTGCGCGAGGCGTTTGATAGCGCCAAACGCTATGCCAGTTCGACGGTTGTTCTGAACGACGAAGATGAGCATTTCCCGGGTAAACCTGAACCTACGCCGATGATGGATTATGTTCGGGAACTGATGCAGGAGCAGACCTCTCAGCCACAAACACTCTGGAGCAAAAATGAACTCTGGGAACAGGCGCAGTCAGTTTCGACTCTGTTAATCAGGGATGAACTTGAAGGATTGGGGACGCTGCATCGTTACCTTGATAATGAAATCCCCGATGCACTTGAAGCCCGACACGTGTTTAGCCTGATGCTCGCCGAAGCACTAAGCGAGCAGAAGTGGCTTAACCGCAGCCTGTTAAATGAAGTCTCTGCGGTGATGGACTGGCAGATTGACAGCTACCGCTCCTCTCAACTTCCTGACTGGCTGGTACATGCCCTCGAACAGCAGATTGCGATAACTAACCGGGAGAACTACTGGCAGTATCTGGCCAGGCAATATGGAGGCAATCGTTATGCTCAGTTGAAATGGCGGCTGCTGACGGAAAAAGGGATGGCGATTCCAGGGTGGGTAAGGCTGGTTCCCGATCTGCTGTCGCAGCTGGCGAAGCAGGTGGGGGAATTACGCCAGCAGTCGCCCGCATTGTTGGAGCGCCTTAATCCTTCACTCCTTGAGGTGCTGCAAAAACCAACCCTGGCGCTAAGCTGGGGAGCCATCATTGCCGTAGTTTTCTGGGGGTATACGGCCTGGCTAACGGGCCATGAGTCACCGAAAGCCGCGTTTCAGTCAGGCGTCATGCTGGCCGTAGTGGCGACTTTTCTCTGGGGATATCCGTTTCTTGAACGCCGATTTAAATCCGGAGGAGCGGCAAGCAAATGCGTCCATACTGTTTTCTGGCTGGCATCGTGGCTGCTTCTTGCGATGGCATTTTATAGCGCATGGCGTGGAGCGAGCGCATGGCAGGGAAAAGATGTCATAACGATGCGGGCGCTGGTTATCCTGCTCTTCCTTGTTATCCCGGTGGGATGGGCGCTTTGGCAAAGACGTGGCGACTGGCGTAACTTACCTGTCAGGATTGTGGTTGTTGTCCTGATGTTCCCGGTTTTATTTATCCGTCAGCTTCCTCCCCTGGTGAATCTATTGGGCATGATATTGCTGCCTATGCTTTATGGCATCACCATCGAAATGGTTTACTTCATAAAATAAAAAAGCCCCCGGTTTATGCCGGGGGCTTTTGCATCAAACGTTGTGCATCAGAACATCAGCACCATCCACGGGTAGCTGATAAGCATCAGCGAACAGAGGAAGATAGCGCCAAAGATGGTACCCATTCGCCAGTAATCTTTGGTTGGCAGGTAGCCGCTGCCGTAGTAAATCGGGCTTGGACCGGTGCCGTAAGGGGTGATGATCCCCATCACGCCGAGTGAAGTCACCATCATCAGGCAGAAGACAGGCATATTGATACCCGGAATGGATGCGGCGATGGTCAGCGTGGCCGGCAGCAGGGCGGTGGTGTGCGCCGTGGTGCTGGCAAATAGATAGTGCAGCAGGTAGAACGCCACCAGCAGCATCACCGCCGACACCTGCGGGTCGAAGCCGTGCAGCAGCGCGGCACCTTCTTTACCCAGCCAGGCAATAAAGCCCACGCGAGCGAGGCCATCGGCCAGCGCCACCAGGGTGGCAAACCAGGCAAAGGTATTCCAGGCCGGTTTATTGCTGATAATGTCGTTCCAGTTAAGCACGCCGGTCCACAGCATCAGGATAATGACCAGCAGAGCGGCCATAGCAGGCTCAATCCATGCGGCGGCAAAAATCCACATCAGCAGGGCGCTGCAGACAAACAGCAGCAGCAGGATTTCGTTGCGCGACAGTTTGCCCAGTTTTTCCAGCTCTGCGGCAGCCCACTTCGGCACTTCGTCATTCACCTTCACTTCCGGCGGGTAGAACCAGTAAGCCAGCAGCGGCATGGTGAGGATCAGCAGCACGCCCAGCGGCAGGAAGGCCAGGAACCACATGCCCCAGGAGATCTCAAAGCCGATGATGCTTTTCACCAGCGCCAGCGCCAGCAGGTTCGGTGCCAGCGCGGAGAGGAACATCGAGCTGGTGATACAGGCGGCGCTGATCGCCACCCACATCAGGTAAGAGCCAATTCTGCGCGAGCTTGGGTCATTGGGCAGAGAGCCATACAGCGGCGGCAGGTTAGCAATAATCGGGTAAATCGTGCCCCCACTGCGCGCGGTGTTAGACGGAGTGAACGGGGCGAGAAGCAGGTCGGCGAAGGTGATCGCGTAACCCAGCGTCAGGCTGCGTCGGCCCAGGTATTTCACCAGGATCAGCGCCAGACGGCGGCCAAACTGCGTTTTGTCGTAGCCGGCGGCAAACATAAAGGCGCCGAAGATCAGCCAAACGGTGGAGTTGCTAAAGCCGCTGACCGCCCACTGGAAGGACTGGCTCGCCAGCTTAAATTTAGGATCTGCCAGCTCGGCCGGGCTAAACAATAGCCACTGGCTGAACAGCGCGATAACCACGATGCCTGTCAGCCCGATAACTGCGCCTGGTAAGGGTTCGAAGATAAGCCCGACAATCACCCCGACGAAGATGGCGAAGAAGTGCCATGCGTAGGGCTCTAATCCGGCCGGAACCGGAAGCAGTAATATAATGATGCTGATAAGGATAGGTAAAAATAGCAATATCAAGCGCTTTTTATTCCCCGCGTCCGGGGGCGATGCTTTCGCTGTCGCGCTTATTGGTGAGGTGTTAGTCATAGCCTGTGCCTTAAAGTTATCATGATGAATTCGATTAATATTCCCTGCAAAACCTGTTTCCCGACTTTTATTTCCACCTCATCTTTTATAGGCAGAATTTTATACATTCATGATAGTTTTTTTAACCGGTGCAAATCTGACCGCCCATCGCACCTGCTCCCTGCCTCCATTTAACCTCATATTTATTGAGTGATAAGCGATTGTTTCTCGAATCCTTCATCATACTGAAACAATGGGAGATTATCCCTTCTTTTGCGCTCCTGCTGACCGTGTCAGGTATTAGATTTTTGTTTCTGTATAGCAAAAAGCCAACGATTTTATTTAACTAAAAAAATCCGCTTCATTTATATCCATAGTATTTAAGTGGTTAAAGATCAAATCGTAACCTGATGTAAATAAGCCGCTTCGCTGATTGCCATCGACTATTCAGTAGAAGCAAAGTGATATAAAACCTTTTGTTATTTATGGTTATTATTTGTATTTGCTTTTTTTAAGGCGTTGACTAACATTCGAAAAATATATTCCGCAAAATTGCCGTTTCTGTTCTCTAATTCAAATTACGTTACTCCCTGATAATTGTGTTGCCTGCCGGGGCTATTCATTGAGTGCCGGACAATGTCGACCTCACCTGCTGGAATGATAAAGAATGAACTCCAAAACTCCGATCCTGAAGCCACTCACCTTGCCCAACGGTGCGGTGCTGAAAAACCGCCTGATCATGGCGCCGATGACCACCTGTACCGGTTTTTACGACGGCAGCGTGCCCAGCGATTTGGTTGAGTATTACCGCGAACGCGCGGGCACCATCGGCACCGTTATCGTCGAATGCTGCTTTATCGATCCTAAAGGCCCCGCTTTCCCCGGTGCTCTGGCTATCGACAGTGACAACAAAATTCCTGGCCTGGCGCGAATTGCCAGCGCGATTAAATCCCGCGGCTCTAAAGCCATTCTGCAGATTTATCACGGCGGCCGAATGGTTGAGCCGGAGCTGATTGGCGGCAAGAAGCCCGTCGCGCCGAGCGCCATTGCCGCACCGCGTGAAGGGGCCACCACGCCAGAAGCCTTGACCGCCGAAGAAGTGGATGTGATGATCACCAAGTTTGGCGATGCCGTGAACCGTGCAATCAAAGCCGGATTCGACGGCGTGGAGATCCACGGCGCAAACACTTACCTGATTCAGCAGTTCTATTCGCCAAACTCTAACCAGCGTGACGATAAGTGGGGCGGCAGCCGCGACAACCGCGCCAGGTTCCCGCTGGAAGTGCTCGAAATCACCCACAAAATGGCCAGCCGCTTCGCCGATGCTTCCTTTATTATCGGCTACCGTTTCTCGCCGGAAGAGATTGAGGTGCCGGGCATCCGCTTCGATGACACCATGTACCTGCTGGAAAAGCTGGCGGAAAGGGGCGTTGATTACGTGCACTTCTCCGTGGGCTACTTCAAGCGTGCGTCGATCGTCGATACCAAAGATCCGACCATGTTGATCAACAAGTATCTGGCGATGCGGTCTGAAACACTGGCGAAAGTGCCGGTTATCGGGGTGGGTGGGGTCGTTAATCGCACTGATGCCGAAGAAGCGCTGGGCCTCGGGTACGATCTGATTGCCGTCGGGAAAGCCTGTATTGCCTACCCGGACTGGGCCGATCGCATTCTAAAAAATGAAACGCTGGATCTGTTCATTGACAGCACCAAGCGTGAAGAGCTGCTGATCCCTGAGCCGCTGTGGCGCTTCTCGCTGGTCGATGCCATGATCCGCGACACCAGCACCACTGGCCGCAAATACAAAGCCGGGGTCTTCCAGGAAAAAGTGGAGGCCGAAGCGCTCAAGCTCAAAATCAGCGTCACGCTCGACACTGACCGTATCACCGACATTACTCTGGTGCAGGACGATTCGGTGGATGTCGATTTCACCCCAAGTTTCGAAATTTTGCGCTCGCGTATGCTGGTGGCCAACAGCCCGTATGTGGATGCGGTGACCGGGGCAACGGCACAAAGTGAGGCCCTGAAGAAAGCGGTCTCCCGCGCGATGACCACCTCCAGCAAAGAACATGTGATTGAAGAAGGCGGCAACCCGGATGCACCTCAAAGCTACGATGTGGCGGTGATCGGCAGCGGCGGTGCAGGCCTGGCGGCGGCTATTCGTGCTTCCGACGCCGGTGCCCGCGTGGTGATCATCGAGAAGATGCCAACCATCGGCGGCAACACCATCAAAGCCTCCGTGGGCATGAACGCCGCGGAAACGCGCTTCCAGGCGATGAAGGGCATCAAAGATAGCAAAGAGCTGTTCTACGATGAGACGCTGAAAGGCGGTAAATTCAGAAACAATACCGAGCTGTTGAAAGAGTTCGTCGAGCGCGCGCCAGGCGCCATTGACTGGCTGGCAAGCCTGGATATCGTCCTGAACGACATTACCATCACCGGCGGGATGAGTATTGACCGTACACACCGCCCGGCAGACCGCTCGGCCGTTGGTGGCTTCCTGATAAGCGGCCTGGTCAACAACGTCAACCAGCGCAGCATTGACGTACTGCTGGATACCACCGTGGAAGAGATTCTGCATGAAAACGGCGTGGTAACCGGGGTTAAGGTCGCGAACGAATATAACGAACACCATATTCTGCTGGCGAAAAGCGTGGTTGTGGCTACCGGTGGCTTCAGCGCCAACCGTAAAATGGTTGTTCACTACCGCCCTGAGCTGAAAGGTTTTGTGACCACCAACCATAAAGGTGCGACCGGGAGCGGTATTGCCCTGCTGGAGAAGATCGGCGCCGGTACGGTGGACATGGATCAGATCCAGATCCACCCGACCGTGGAGCAAACGACTTCTTATCTGATCTCCGAGTCCATTCGCGGCGGCGGGGCTATTCTGGTCAGTCAGGAAGGGCAGCGCTTCTTCAATGAGCTGGAAACCCGTGACAAGGTTTCCGCAGAGATTATCGCTCTGCCGGAGAAAAGTGCCTGGATCCTGTTTGATGAGCAGGTACGCCAGAACAACAAAGCGGCGGATGAATATATTGCCCGTGGGTTTGTGATCAGCGCGCCAACGGCGGAAGAGCTGGCGGTGAAGCTGAATATGGATGCGCACGCGCTGCAGCAAACGCTGGATCGCTACAACGGCTTTGTGAAGCAGAAAAAGGACGAAGACTTTGGGCGTACCACCGGGATGCGTTTCCCACTGGACACTGGGCCATACTACGCGATCCGCATTGCGCCGGGGGTTCACCACACGATGGGCGGTGTCACCATTAACACCAGCGCAGAAGTGGTAACCGAACAGCATCAGGTGATTCAGGGCGTCTGGGCCGCGGGTGAAGTGGTGGGCGGCATTCACGGTGCAAACCGCATCGGCGGCAACGCCGTCGCCGATATCATCATCTTTGGTACACTTGCCGGGCAAAACGCGGCAGCACACGCGCTGGCTTAAGGCGATAAAAAAGCCGGCAGGGTGACCTTGCCGGCTTTCTCAGACCGGGCGTTTATCCGCCCGGTTTTTTTATTCTTATCAGATAAGTGACGTTTTGCGCAGGGCGAGGAAGTCCAGCAGGCCGCCAAACAGAATCCCACCGATGGCGAACAAAGCGCCCCATTCCAGCAGCTGTAAACCAAATGCCCATTCGGTCAGCCCAAGCGCATTGCTGATAATAACCAGCAGCCACGCCGCCAGCAGCAGGCAGCCAAAGCCCAGAATACGCAGCGCCAGGCGGTAAGCCGGAGCAAATTCACTGCGCGTCATGAAGGTTTCGTTTTGCTGGGTGAACTCCAGCGTGCGCTTACAGACCAGTAATAATAGGATCCCCGGTACAGCGGCGACTACGGAGAACAGGTAGAACGTCGGCCAGCCGTGGGCTTCCACGAACCAGCCGGCAATCGGGCCGACATACACGCGGCCCACGGCGGAAAGCGCGGAAAGCAGCGCAAACTGGGTGGCTGAGAATGACTTGTTGCACAGCGTCATCAGCAGCGCCACGAAGGCGGCAGTGCCCATGCCGCCGCAGAGGTTCTCGAAGAACACCGCGCTTGCCATGGTAATCATGTCTTTATCCGTTACCGACAGCAGCCAGTAACCGGCGTTGGACACGCCCTGCAAAATGCCGAAGATCAGCAAGGCGCGGAACAGCGTCAGCTTTTGCATCAGCATTCCGCCAAGCAGCGCGCCGAAAATGGTGGCGCACAGCCCCAGCGTTTTATTCACCACGCCGACTTCACCGGCATCAAAGCCAACGCCACGGATCAGGAACGTGGTGGTCAGGCTCATGGCGAAGGCATCGCCCAGCTTATAAAGCACAATCAGCAGCAAAATCAGCCAGGCATTGTTGCGGCCAAAGAAGTCACGCAGCGGTTCAACGACGGCGCGCTCCAGGCTTTTAGGGACGGGGACGGCATCTGTAGGCTCTGGCGCCAAAAGCGTGGCGATAATACAGGGCACAAGCAGGGCTGCCATCAGCCAGTAGGTGGCCTGCCAGCCTAAATAGCGGTCCGCCAGCCAGAGCGCGAGACCGCCGGAAACCAGCATTGCCAGGCGGTAGCCCAGCACGCTGATGGCGGCACCGGTCCCGCGTTCCTCGGCAGACAGAACGTCAGTTTTCCAGGCATCAAAGACGATATCCTGGGAGGCAGAACAGAAGGCGATGATCACCGCCAGGGCAGCCATCCAGCGCAGCTGCGAGGAGGGTTCAAGGAACCCCATGGCGGCGATTGCCACCAACAACAGAATTTGCGTGATTAGCAGCCAGCCACGACGACGCCCGAGCAGCGGCGGGGTATAGCGGTCCATTACCGGCGACCAAAGAAACTTAAAGACGTAGGCCTGGCCCACAAGCGAGAAGAAACCGATGGTTTTCAGGTCGATGTTTTCGACGGTCATCCAGGCCTGAAGCGTCCCTGATGTCAGGGCTAGAGGCAGGCCGGACGCAAAGCCCAGAATCAGTAAAATGGCTGATTTTGGCTGCTGAAAGATGCGCAGATAATGATTGGACATAGGGGAATTGTACAAACTCTGTTGTTGGCCCGCGTGAGCAGGCCAACGGGGTAAAAATTAACGAGCGTTCTGCTTAACGAAGTCGTGAACGCTGGTGTCCTGAGCCATATCCGCAATGGTATCGGTCAGCACGGAGTTAACCGCGTCAGCGATATTTTTATTGGTAGCCTGGAACGCGCCTTCAACGTTATAGCTGGAGCGGTAGTTCTTGGTCATCTTGTTACCGTTCTTCGCGGTAGCAATGATGGAGATATCCGCTTTAGTGGCGATGTTGTAGCGCACGTTACCCTGGGAAACGTCAGCATACAGCTGGTTAACGATGATCTGCAGATCAACCGGGCTGTTTGGCCCAATCATATAACCGCGGGCGGTCATCTGTTTCTCCAGCACTTCCTGCAGCAGGAAGCGCAAATCGCGGGATGGCGTTAGCGTGACTAGCTGATTGTCGCGGGTCACCTTCGCCAGCGCCTGGCTGGTACGCTGATCGGCACCGTTGATGCTTAGCGTCACGCCCATCAGGCTTGGATCCTGCTGTGGCAGGGTGATCTTTGGTGACACTTCAATGGTGGTTGGCGGTGTTGCGCAGCTGGCCAGCATAAACATGGCAACCAGCGGGAAAAGTAATTTTTTTAACATGTTCGCTTTCTCAATGTACTCAAAGGGCAGGCTGATAAAAAATCACGCCATCATAACACTGCGGTCGTGCAGGGGAAGTGCTTAACGCACGGAATTTCATCGCGTTGCCATTTTTCTGGGCTTCAGCAAAACCTTCTGACACTTTTCATTCGGTTTAGTGCCTTAACCCTGTGAACGTTCTGATAACCGGGTGAAGAAAGGCCCGCGAAAGTTAAATTTTTGTTGTGTTCAAAGCAAAATCTGGCTAAAAGCGGCTAACATTTAAAGGGATGAGTGGCATCTCTACGTTGTCGAGGAGAAAGTTCATGCTGATACGCGAGCAGATAGAAGAGAAGTTAAAAGCCGCCTTTACCCCCGCGTACCTGGAAGTCGTGGATGAAAGCTATCGTCACAATGTCCCGGCGGGCTCCGAAAGCCATTTTAAGGTGGTGCTGGTTAGCGATCGTTTTACCGGCGAACGCTTTTTAAACCGCCATCGCATGATTTATGGCACATTAAGTGAGGAACTGGCAGGCCCGGTACACGCGCTGGCGCTGCATACTTACACCGTCAAAGAGTGGGAAGGGCTGCAGGACACGGTGTTTGCCTCCCCGAACTGCCGTGGCGCGGGCAGCATTGCCTGATTAACCGCTAAGCGTTTGCAACTAAGGGAACTTTTCCGTTATGTTGCGGTATGTATACTGCGTTTCCCAAAACGGCCTGCGGGCCGTTTTGTTTTGCCTGCCTCTTTAAGGGAGCGGGCAAAGAAGAATAAATGACAAAGAAGTGTGAAAAAGGCCGCAGCCGAGCGCTATTGCCGTTCTCGACTCACCCCTGTGATGCCGCTATAATGCTGCGTCTTATTTTTTGAATGTCTTCGGGATGATTCTGACGACAGGGAATGTGTTTCTGATTCAGAGAACATCCTGGTTCTGTGAAGCCACCAGGGCTTCCAGAGTTGACCGAGCACTGTGATTTTTTGAGGTAACAAGATGCAAGTTTCAGTTGAAACCACTCAGGGCCTTGGCCGCCGTCTCACGATTACTATCGCTGCAGACAGCATCGAAACCGCTGTAAAAAGCGAGCTGGTCAACGTAGCTAAAAAAGTACGTATCGATGGCTTCCGTAAAGGCAAAGTGCCGATGACCGTCGTTGAGCAGCGCTACGGTGCTTCCGTTCGTCAGGACGTGCTGGGCGAGCTTATGAGCCGCAACTTTATTGATGCGATCATCAAAGAGAAGATCAATCCGGCTGGCGCACCTAACTATGTGCCGGGCGAATACAAACTGGGCGAAGACTTCACCTACGCGGTAGAGTTTGAAGTGTACCCAGAAGTTGAGCTGCAGGGTCTGGAAGCCATCGAAGTTGAAAAACCGGTTGTTGATGTGACCGACGAAGACGTTGATGCGATGCTGGACACCCTGCGCAAGCAGCAGGCGACCTGGAAAGACAGCGACGCTGCAGCGACTGCAGAAGATCGCGTTACCATCGATTTCACCGGTTCCGTTGACGGCGAAGTGTTCGAAGGCGGCAAAGCCTCTGACTTCGTGCTGGCAATGGGTCAGGGTCGTATGATTCCTGGCTTCGAAGACGGCATCGTTGGCCACAAAGCGGGCGAAGAGTTCACTATCGAAGTAACCTTCCCGGAAGAATATCACGCTGAAAACCTGAAAGGGAAAGCGGCGAAGTTCGACATCGTGCTGAAGAAAGTTGAAGCGCGCGAGCTGCCAGAATTCACCGAAGAGTTCATCAAGCGTTTCGGCGTTGAAGATGGTTCTGTGGCTGGCCTGCGTACCGAAGTGCGTAAAAACATGGATCGCGAACTGAAAGGCGCCGTGCGTAACCGCATCAAGTCTCAGGCAATCGACGGTCTGGTTAACGCTAACAACATCGACGTGCCAGCTGCGCTGATCGACGGCGAAATCGACGTTCTGCGTCGCCAGGCTGCACAGCGTTTCGGTGGCAACGAGAAACAGGCTCTGGAACTGCCACGTGAACTGTTCGAAGAGCAGGCTAAACGTCGCGTTGTTGTTGGTCTGCTGCTGGGCGAAGTGATTCGTACCCACGAGCTGAAAGCTGACGAAGAGCGTGTTAAAGGTCTGATCGAAGAAATGGCTTCTGCTTACGAAGATCCGACTGAAGTCATCGAGTTCTACGGTAAAAACAAAGAGCTGATGGACAACATGCGCAACGTTGCGCTGGAAGAGCAGGCTGTTGAAGCCGTTCTGGCTAAAGCGAAAGTGTCCGAAAAAGCGACCACTTTCAGCGAGCTGATGAACCAGCAGGCGTAAGTGCTTTTTGGCTGATTAGCCAAAAAACGCAGCATCGGGCCCGTCACCTTTTGGTGGCGGGCTTTTTTATTGCTAAATCACACGATAAGCCATCAATAAAACCCCATTTCAGGGTTAGCGTAACAACAAAAGGTTGTTATGCTTGAAACAGGGCAAATCATCCCCATTATTCGGGTGAGGTTCCATTAACAATCCCTGACTGACTCCGTCCAGAATCGGCGCAAGGAACATAGTCAATATCCTGCGTCTCAAGTAGAATCAGTACAGTAGGCTTAATTACTCCAGGAGACGGACATGTCATACAGTGGCGAACGAGATCAATTAGCACCCCATATGGCCCTGGTGCCGATGGTTGTTGAACAAACATCCCGCGGCGAACGTTCATACGATATCTATTCTCGTCTGCTTAAGGAGCGCGTCATCTTCCTGACCGGTCAGGTAGAAGATCATATGGCTAACCTGATTGTGGCGCAGATGCTGTTTCTGGAAGCAGAAAACCCGGAAAAAGATATCTATCTTTACATCAACTCTCCGGGTGGCGTAATTACGGCCGGGATGTCGATTTACGACACCATGAAGTTTATTAAGCCTGACGTTAGCACCATTTGTATGGGCCAGGCTTGCTCGATGGGCGCATTCCTGCTGACCGCTGGGGCAAAAGGTAAGCGTTTCTGCCTGCCGAACTCCCGCGTCATGATTCACCAGCCGCTGGGCGGCTATCAGGGCCAGGCGACGGATATCGAAATCCACGCTAAAGAGATCCTGAAAGTGAAAGCACGTATGAACGAGCTGATGGCGGAACATACGGGCAAATCGCTTGAACAAATCGAGAAAGACACCGAGCGCGATCGTTTCCTCTCCGCAAGCGAAGCGGTAGAGTACGGTTTAGTTGATTCGATCCTGACTCACCGTAACTAATGCCCGAAGCTTTAGGCCGCTATACTATAGTCAACGTCGCGGCCTGACTTAACGCTTCACTATCGGCTGCGCCGTAGAATGGCACTTGTGCTACCGGTGGTAGCACACAGAAACAGAGAAGAGGTTTTACTGATGACAGATAAGCGCAAAGACGGTTCAGGCAAACTGCTGTACTGCTCTTTTTGCGGCAAAAGCCAGCATGAAGTGCGCAAGCTGATTGCCGGGCCGTCAGTGTATATCTGCGATGAGTGTGTCGATTTATGTAACGACATCATTCGCGAAGAGATTAAAGAAGTTGCGCCGCACCGTGAACGCAGTGCGTTGCCAACGCCGCACGAAATTCGCCATCATCTTGACGATTATGTTATCGGCCAGGAGCAGGCGAAGAAAGTGCTGGCGGTTGCGGTTTACAACCACTACAAACGTCTACGCAACAGCGACACGTCCAACGGCGTTGAGCTGGGTAAAAGCAACATCCTGCTGATCGGCCCGACAGGTAGCGGTAAAACGCTGCTGGCAGAAACGCTGGCTCGCCTGCTGGATGTGCCATTTACTATGGCCGATGCAACCACGCTGACCGAAGCAGGTTACGTGGGCGAAGACGTTGAAAACATCATTCAGAAGCTGCTGCAGAAATGCGACTACGACGTACAGAAAGCCCAGCGCGGCATCGTGTATATCGATGAGATCGATAAAATCTCCCGCAAATCTGATAACCCGTCCATCACCCGTGACGTGTCCGGTGAAGGTGTACAGCAGGCGCTGCTGAAGCTGATTGAAGGCACCGTGGCTGCCGTTCCACCTCAGGGTGGCCGTAAGCATCCGCAGCAGGAATTCCTGCAGGTTGATACCTCCAAGATTCTGTTTATCTGCGGCGGCGCATTTGCAGGCCTGGATAAAGTGATCGCCAACCGCGTGGAAACGGGTTCTGGTATCGGCTTTGGCGCAACGGTAAAAGCGAAGTCTGAGAAAGCCAGCGAAGGCCAGCTGCTCGGCCAGGTTGAACCGGAAGATCTGATCAAGTTCGGTCTGATCCCTGAGTTCATTGGTCGTCTGCCGGTGGTCGCAACCTTAAGCGAACTGAGCGAAGACGCGCTGATCCAGATCCTGAAAGAGCCGAAAAATGCGCTTACCAAACAGTATCAGGCATTGTTCAACCTGGAAGGCGTAGAGCTGGAATTCCGTGATGAAGCGCTCGACGCGATTGCGAAGAAAGCGATGATCCGTAAAACCGGTGCTCGTGGCTTGCGTTCCATCGTGGAAGGCGCGCTGCTGGACACCATGTACGATCTGCCATCTCTGGACGACGTGGAAAAAGTGGTGATTGACGAGTCCGTCATCGCTGGCCAGTCCAAGCCGCTATTAATTTATGGTAAGCCGGAAGCACAGCAGGCATCCGGTGAATAATTCGCCAGAATAACCAGTCAGTTAATAAGAAAATGGGGGATTTTATCCCCCATTTATTTTTCCTGCATTCCCACAGTTGAATGTCCGGGAAACAGCCCCATATACTGATTTACTTGTTGGTGGAGCGGAAGCGTTCACCAAATCACCTGGCGGACATTAAACTAAGAGAGAGCTCTATGAATCCTGAGCGTTCTGAACGCATTGAAATCCCCGTATTGCCGCTGCGCGATGTGGTGGTTTATCCGCACATGGTTATTCCACTGTTTGTCGGGCGTGAAAAATCCATTCGCTGCCTGGAAGCTGCAATGGACCATGATAAGAAAATCATGCTGGTGGCGCAGAAAGAGGCTTCGACGGATGAGCCAGGTGTTAACGACCTGTTCACTGTAGGTACCGTTGCTTCAATTCTGCAGATGCTGAAACTGCCCGACGGTACGGTAAAAGTACTGGTAGAAGGGCTTCAGCGCGCGCGTATCACCACGCTGTCTGACAACGGCGACCACTTCTCTGCGCAGGCGGAGTACCTGAACTCGCCGGCGATTGAAGAGCGCGAGCAGGAAGTGCTGGTTCGCACCGCAATTAATCAGTTTGAAGGCTACATCAAGCTGAACAAAAAAATTCCACCAGAAGTGCTGACGTCGCTGAACAGCATCGACGATCCTGCACGTCTGGCCGATACCATTGCCGCCCATATGCCGCTTAAGCTGTCGGACAAGCAATCTGTGCTTGAGATGTCCGATATCAACGAGCGTCTGGAATACCTGATGGCGATGATGGAGTCGGAAATCGATCTGCTGCAGGTGGAGAAACGCATTCGCAACCGCGTTAAAAAGCAGATGGAAAAAAGCCAGCGCGAGTACTATCTGAATGAGCAAATGAAGGCGATTCAGAAAGAACTGGGCGAAATGGACGATGCGCCTGATGAAAATGAAGCGCTGAAGCGCAAAATTGACGCGGCAAAAATGCCGAAAGAAGCGCGCGAGAAAACCGAAGCCGAGCTGCAGAAGCTGAAAATGATGTCGCCAATGTCTGCGGAAGCTACCGTGGTGCGCGGCTACATCGACTGGATGGTTCAGGTGCCGTGGAACGCCCGCAGCAAGGTCAAAAAAGATCTGCGTCAGGCGCAGGAAATCCTCGATACCGACCATTACGGTCTGGAACGTGTGAAAGATCGCATTCTGGAATACCTCGCAGTCCAAAGCCGTGTCAATAAGTTGAAAGGGCCAATTCTTTGCCTGGTTGGGCCGCCGGGGGTAGGTAAAACCTCTCTGGGCCAGTCCATCGCTAAAGCCACGGGTCGTAAATACGTGCGTATGGCGCTGGGCGGGGTGCGTGACGAAGCGGAAATCCGTGGTCACCGCCGGACTTACATCGGCTCTATGCCGGGTAAACTGATTCAGAAGATGGCCAAAGTCGGCGTCAAAAACCCGCTGTTCCTGCTGGATGAAATCGACAAGATGTCTTCCGACATGCGCGGCGATCCTGCTTCTGCGCTGCTGGAAGTGCTTGATCCAGAACAGAACGTGACGTTTAACGATCATTACCTGGAAGTGGACTACGATCTCAGCGACGTGATGTTTGTGGCGACCTCTAACTCCATGAACATTCCGGCGCCGCTGCTGGATCGTATGGAAGTGATTCGCCTGTCTGGCTATACCGAAGACGAAAAGCTGAACATTGCCAAACAGCACCTGCTGCCGAAGCAAATTGAGCGCAACGCCCTGAAAAAAGGCGAGCTGAAAGTGGATGACAGCGCCATTGTGGGCATCATTCGCTACTACACTCGTGAAGCGGGCGTCCGTAGCCTGGAGCGTGAAATCTCCAAACTGTGCCGTAAAGCGGTGAAGCAGCTGCTGCTGGATAAATCGCTCAAGCACATCGAAATCAACGGCGACAACCTGAAGGATTACCTTGGGGTGCAACGCTTTGATTACGGCCGTGCCGACAGCGAAAACCGCGTAGGCCAGGTGACCGGGCTGGCGTGGACGGAAGTGGGCGGCGATTTGCTGACCATCGAAACCGCCTGCGTACCGGGTAAAGGCAAACTGACTTATACCGGCTCCCTCGGTGAAGTTATGCAGGAGTCTATCCAGGCGGCGCTGACCGTCGTCCGTGCTCGTGCGGAAAAACTGGGTATCAACGGTGACTTCTACGAAAAACGTGATATTCACGTTCACGTGCCGGAAGGGGCAACGCCAAAAGACGGCCCAAGCGCCGGTATCGCAATGTGTACCGCGCTGGTGTCCTGCCTGACAGGGAACCCGGTTCGTGCCGATGTGGCAATGACCGGTGAAATTACCCTGCGTGGCCAGGTATTGCCGATTGGTGGCCTGAAAGAGAAACTGCTGGCAGCGCATCGTGGCGGCATCAAAACCGTGCTGATCCCGGACGACAACAAGCGCGATCTGGAAGAAATTCCGGACAACGTGATTGCAGACCTGACGATTCATCCTGTGAAGCGTATTGAGGAAGTTCTGGCCCTCGCGCTGCAGAATGAGCCTTCCGGCATGCAGGTGGTCACCGCAAAATAGTGACCTGACGCAAATACAGTCAATAAAATTAGGGCTGGTAAGTGAATTGTCACTTGCCAGCTTTTTTTTGTGTCGCTAATTTAGTTGCTGGCTGAGCTTATCGTCCACAACTCCTGTTGTAAGGGCATGACGAGCCTGTTATAACTGCTGCGCGGTCGCGCCTGAGGGATATCAGGTGCGATATAAATTATAAAGAGAGGAAGAGAAGAGTGAATAAATCTCAACTGATAGACAAAATTGCCGCAGGTGCTGATATTTCTAAAGCCGCGGCTGGACGTGCATTAGATGCTGTTATTGCTTCTGTTACTGAATCTCTGCAGTCCGGGGAAGACGTAGCACTGGTAGGTTTTGGTACCTTTGCTGTTAAAGAGCGTGCTGCCCGTACTGGCCGCAACCCTCAAACCGGTAAAGAAATCACCATCGCCGCAGCAAAAGTACCAGGCTTCCGTGCTGGTAAAGCGCTGAAAGACGCTGTTAACTGATTTATTGGCCCCGACTGACTGGGGTAGATGGTGTCAGGTATCGCAGGGGCGCATCATTTGATGTGCCTTTTTTATTGCCTGAAGCCGAATTTTACGCAGGTGTTGATGATTTGCAGCGGGTTTCTTGTCACAATACGCCTTTGCGCGCAGCACAGGGCAGCTTGAGTCATTAAGGATGCCAGCTTAGCGCCTGCGCAGGTTTACCAAGTCATACTACAGCGGAGTGTTGTTACACCATGATGGACAATTTACGAGCGGCGGCTAACCATGTCGTGCTCAAGATCATTCTGGGTTTGATTATCTTGTCATTCGTTCTGACTGGCGTGGGTAGCTACCTGACTGGCGGTAACAATAATTATGCCGCAAAAGTAAATGGCCAGGAGATTGGCCGTGGCCAGTTCGAAAATGCCGTAGCGAACGAACGTAATCGTCAGCAGCAGCAGCTGGGCGACCAGTTCTCCGTTCTTGCCGGTAACGAAGGCTATATGAAGCAAATGCGCCAGCAGGTTCTCAACCAGCTGATTGATGAATCGCTGCTTGACCAGTACGCCAAACATCTGGGCCTCGGTATCAGCGACGAGCAGGTAAAAATGGCTATCTTCAGCCAGCCTGCCTTCCAGACTAACGGTAAGTTCGATAACGCTCGCTATAACGCCATCATCGGCAATATGGGATTAACTGCCGACCAATATGCACAGGCGCTGCGCAATCAGCTCACCACCGACCAGCTGATCAAAGCCGTGGTCGGCACCGACTTTATGCTCACCGGCGAAACCGACGAGCTGGCGGCATTGGTCTCCCAGCAGCGCGTCGTGCGTGAAGCCACAATCGATGTGAAAGCGCTGGCCGCGAAGCAAGACGCTTCCGAGCAGGAAATCAACGCCAACTACGAGCAGAACAAAAACCGCTACATCACCCCTGAACAGTTTAAGGTTAGCTACATCAAGCTGGACGCGGCTTCCATGCAGGAAGAGGCCAGTGATGCGGACGTTCAGGCTTACTACGACCAGCACAAAGACGAATTCACCCAGCCGCAGCGTAACCGCTACAGCGTGATTCAGACTAAAACCGAAGATGAAGCGAAAGCGATTCTCGACGAGGTGAACAAGGGCGGCGATTTTGCTGCACTGGCGAAGGCTAAGTCTGCTGACATCATCTCTGCCCGCAACGGCGGTGATATGGGCTGGCTGGAAGCCTCCACCACGCCTGACGAACTGAAAAATGCCGGCCTGAAAGAAAAAGGTCAGCTGTCCGGCGTCGTTAAATCTTCCGTTGGTTTCCTGATCGTTCGCCTGGATGACATCCAGCCTGCCGTTGTGAAGCCGCTGGCGGAAGTTCGCGATGGCATCGTGGCTAAAGTGAAGCAGGAAAAAGCCGTTGATGCTTACTATGCGCTGCAGCAGAAAGTGAGCGATGCCGCGAGCAACGACAACGAATCTCTGGCAAGCGCTGAGAAAGTCGCCGGGGTTAAAGCGGTTGAAACTGGCTGGTTCGGCCACGACAACCTGCCGGAAGAGCTGAACTTCAAACCGGTTGCCGACGCTATCTTCAGCGGTGGTCTGGTGGGTGAAAACGGTTCGCCGGGCAGCAACTCAGACATTATCACCGTCGATGGCGATCGCGCTTTCGTCCTGCGTGTTTCCGAGCACAAAGCTGAAGCGGTTAAACCACTCACCGAAGTGCGTGACCAGGTGATTGCCGCCGTGAAGCAGCAGAAAGCGGAGCAGCAGGCGAAGCTGGATGCTGACAAACTGCTGAACGCGTTGAAACTGGGCAAAGGCAGTGACGAACTGAAAGCAGCGGGCCTGAGCTTCGGCGAAGCGAAAACCCTGAGCCGTACCGGGCAGGATCCGATCAGCCAGGCCGCCTTTGGGCTGCCTCTGCCGGCGAAAGACAAGCCGAGCTATGGCGTCGCCAATGATATGCAGGGCAACGTTGTGCTGCTGTCTCTGGATGAAGTGAAAGCAGGCTCTATGCCGGACGAGCAGAAAAAAGCGATGGTGCAGGGGATCACCCAGAACAATGCCCAGATTGCTTTCGAAGCGCTGATGTCCAACCTGCGCAAAGAAGCGAAGATCAAACTGGGCGATAGCATCGACCAACAGCAGTAATCCTCGCAAATTTTTGCAACGCAGTGTAATACCTGAAGGCCGCTTTCGCGGCCTTTTCCACATTTTAAATCCGGCGTTTGTTCCTGATTTTTATCCTCGCTATGGTGACCGGGCTGTCAACATACATGGAGGACACAGCATGACATCAGGCATTAAAGCATTTTCACTTTCCCTCGTTCTGGCCGGTTTACTTGGCTGCGCCCCGGCACATGCTGCCGCAGAAAAAGCCGGTTCAGCCTCGGTCAGCTCGGCAGCGACGCAGTCTAAAGCCGCCTCCGCCAAAACGGCAGAGCAAGGGGAGGGGCTGGTGAGTATCAATAGCGCCCCGGCGGAAGAACTTGCCCAGAAAATGAATGGCGTGGGATTGAAAAAGGCGCAGGCCATCGTCAGCTACCGTGACGAGTTCGGCCCGTTTAAAACGCTAGATCAGCTGCAGGAGGTCCCGGGCATTGGCGCATCGCTGGTAGAACGTAATCTGGCTCGCATAAAACTTTGAGTTTACGTGCTCAGGCTTCCACCTGAAGAGAAAAGTTTGCTACGCTGAGCTAGAGGTCATACCAGTTGTCGGGGTATGGCCTCGCTTACCTTCACCTGATGACAACAAGAACAGAACAAGGGCTTCGCGCTATGCAGACACATATCAAAGTTCGTGGATACCACATGGACGTCTATCAACACGTTAACAACGCCCGTTATCTTGAGTTCCTCGAGGAGGCCCGCTGGGAAGGGCTGGAAAAAACGACGGGCTTCCAGTGGATGACGGAACACAACATCGCTTTTATCGTGGTGAACATCAATATTAGCTACCGCCGTCCGGCGGTACTTGGGGATCTGCTGCGCATTGACAGCAAACTCCAGCAGATTAACGGTAAAAGCGGTGTGTTGAGCCAGGTGGTGACGCTGGAGCCTGAAGGCGAAGCCGTGGCCGACGCGCTGCTGACCTTCGTCTGCATTGATTTAAAGACGCAAAAGGCCGTTCCGCTGGAAGGTGAACTGCGTGAGAAACTGGAACAGATGATGAGTGCCTAAAATCGCCGACAAAGAGGGAAAAGCCTGGTTTTCCCTCTTTGTTATCATCAGCAGAAAATCAATGAATTGATTTTCTGGTCTTTTTTACGAACTGTCCGGTATTTCTTCTATCGACAGAGGCTTGTGACCACGCCGTTATGTTTTATTTGAGGCCTGTTTTTTGCTTCATTGCGGCCATGACTGCGGGTTTATTGGCCAGATAGTGGTTCAGGCCCTTAGCTCGCAGATTACAGGCGGCGCATTCGCCACAGCCGTCGCCCTGGACGCCGTTGTAGCAGGTCAGCGTCTCCTGGCGGACCGTTTCCAGGCTCTGCCAGTAATCGGCCAGCGCCCAGGTTTCCGCTTTGTCCAGCCACATCAGCGGCGTTTCAAACCGGATATCTCTTGCCATCCCGAGGCTTACCGCATGGTTAAGTGCTTTGACAAACTCGTCGCGGCAGTCCGGGTAGCCAGAGAAGTCCGTTTCGCAGACGCCGGTTATCACGGATTCCGCTTCAACCTGATAAGCGTAAATCGCCGCCAGGGTCAGGAACAGGATATTGCGGCCTGGGACGAAAGTGCTTGGGATGCCTTTGTCCTCCGGGTTGTAACCCGGCACCGGAATGCTGTCTCGCGTCAGGCTGCTCACCGCCAGTTCGTTCAGCAGGGTAACGTCCAGGACTTTATGCGCACGGGCGCCAAGTTTCAGCGAGAGCTTTTGGGCCACGTCAATTTCTGCCCGATGGCGCTGACCATAATCAAAGGTCACACAGTGGACTTCATCGTATTGCTGTAAGGCCTGAATCAGGCAAGTGGTGGAGTCCTGTCCGCCGCTGAAAACCACGACTGTACGTTTCATTCTCTATCCTGTCGTTCATTAGGGTGTCTGGAAAAGGCTATGGTAACGTCCCGCCAGGGCGTGAGCCAGCTTCTTCACGTCATTCCCGGCGGCGGGAGCCAGGCTTCGCAAAAATCAAACCAGCCCCAGGCATTCAGTTCAATGCCGTTCACGCCGGGTGGGGCGCTTATCTGGTAGCGATAATTAAACAGCGGTGTGACCACGGCATCCCGCATCAGGCCATAAAAAACGTCTTTCAGCCCTTCATTGCGTTCATAAGAAGGAGGGGAAGCCTGCACGGCATCCAGCGTGGCCTGCATATGGGCGTAATGTCCGGCGCTTAATAAATTGGGCCACAATACATCGCTGCGAAGCCATTGCTCCAGGGTGTATTCCGGCGCTTCGCCAATCATCCTGTCGCCCATCACGATATCGGCCTGGGCTAAATCCCCGCAGCCAGCCCAGGTTTTAGCATCGTGAAAAATTACCGTCAGTTCACAGCCTCGTTCTGCCAGGTAACGCTTGAGCTGAAGAGCCATCGCGTGAAGTTCGACCGGCAAATGGTAAACCAGGGTCAGTTTTTTCGGTAACGTGACGGCTGTGTGCGCATCCCAGCCGGGAATTTGCCAGCCAGGGATCATCTCTCTATTGGGGGTGATCAGATCGCTGTTAAGCGGCAGCGTGGCGATCATCTCCGGTTCCCGGACAATTTGCATGATTGTTCTGGCCTGCGCGGCGTTGAGTCTTCCCTGCGGGCGGATCCCCAGATAGCAAAAACCCAGGCTGATACTGCTGCTGACCGGGCGCAGATTCTCCAGCTCATCCTGCTGGCCGATGGCGATTTGCACCGGATGCAAACAGCTGGTGCCGAGTGCAGTTTCGAAGAGCTGCGGGGTTATCCAGTATTCGATGGCTTTCAGCAGCGGGTGTTTCAGATGATAACTTTCAAAGCTTTCCAGCCGCACCAGGTTCGGCCTGAAGCTGACAATGCGGAATGGGCCGCAGCCCAGTTGTGTATCCTGCGGATGGGCCAGGCGGCTGCAGTAGCTCGCCAGGCGATGCGCGAGCCAATAGTCCGGCCGATGCAAAATAAAGCGCAGGCACTGCGCGTGAGGGATCTCAATACGCTTGACGCTGATAAACAGCCGCCGCAGGGCGGGCAGCTCGAGCAGTATCATCAGCCGCTGTTGAAGCTGATGGGTTTCTACGGGTTCGCCATTGTGCCAGTGCAGGGTTGAGCGAATAAAAAAGTCCCAGCACAGGCCATTGTTTGATATTTGCCAGTGGTGGGCGAGGTCAGGCTGGGGCTCCGGGCTTTCACGGGTAAAGCGCGTGAGGCCGGAAAACACCTGCCCGGCGAGATGCTGCTCGGCTCTACCCGGCAGAAAACCAGGGGCAACGGGATCGAGAGGGCGATAATAGGGAATGCGCAGCGTGGGGACATCGTTTTGCCACTGGCCGCCGAGGAACGGCTGTAATAACTGGCGAAGCTGTTCCGGCGCAAGCTGAGCCAGCTCCAGCGCATTCTGATGCTGGCCCTTATCCAGAACCTGCTCCATCATGCCGGAACGCACGTTTTCCGGCGAAACCAGAAACGTCAGGTCACCGCGTTTACCGCGGCCAGACTGTGCACGCCAGCGCAGCCAGCCCGCGTCTTCAAGCTGATTAAGCAGCGTCCTGACGTGGCGATCGCTACAAAAACAGCGCTCGGCCAGCTCGGCAACGGTCACCTGCTGCGGTTCCCCGCCGGAAGGCTGCCATAAACGCTGGAATTGATTGAGCCGATTCAGAAGTCGCATAATAAACCCGGAACATTTTTTTCCAAGTATTCACTATTAGTTCCGTATATTCCAGAGGATACTTTTGCCTGTCACGATCACTTCTGGAGTAACCATGGCTCGTCTGGCTGCATTTGATATGGACGGCACGCTGCTGCTGCCCGACCATCACCTTGGGGAAGCAACCCTGAATACGCTGAAGCGCCTGCGTGAAGAGCGCCAGATAACCCTGGCTTTTGCAACCGGCCGCCACGAGCTGGAGATGCGCCATATTCTCGGCAAGATCGATCTCGACGCTTTCCTGATCACCGGCAACGGCACGCGCATTCACAGCATGGAAGGTGAGCTAATGCACCGCAACGATCTCTCGCCGTGGGCGGTAGAGACGGTGCTGCACGGCCACTGGGATACCGAAGCGAGCATGCATGCCTTTAACGATTCAGGTTGGCTAACCAGCCATGAAATCCCGGAAATGCTTCATGCACACGTATACAGCGGTTTCCGGCCACATATCGTCGATCTTCGTCGTTTACCGGCTCACGAGGTCACCAAGATCTGCTTCTGCGGCGATCATGACGATCTGTGCCGCCTGCGCATTCAGCTCAATGAAGCACTGGGCGATCGCGCCTTTCTTTGCTTCTCGGCAATGGACTGCCTGGAAGTGCTGCCGGTGGGCAGCAACAAGGGCGCAGCGCTTGATGTACTGAGCGCCCACTTAGGTTTGACTCTGCAGGATTGCATGGCATTTGGCGACGCGATGAACGACCGCGAAATGCTCTCGGCGGTTGGGCACGGCCTGATTATGGGCAACGCCATGCCGCAGCTAAAAGCGGATTTACCCCATCTGCCGGTTATCGGCCACTGCCGTAACCAGGCGGTCTCGCACTATTTGACGCACTGGCTGGACACTCCACATCTCACCTATTCCCCCGAATATTGAGACCTTACAGCGCCGGGCATTTAGCCCGGTTTTTTTATTTAATCAGACGGCCAATCTCAGCCTTAAATGGTGAGAGATCGCCGATATGATCGTTGACCCAGGCTGAATTGTAGTAGGACTCAAGGTAGCGTTCGCCGCTGTCGCAAAGCAGCGTCACGATAGAACCACTCCGGCCTTCCTCACGCATTCTCGCGGCAAGCTGCAATACGCCCCACATATTGGTGCCGGTTGAGGCCCCCACTTTGCGGCCAAGCTGGGATTCAAGCCATTGCATGGTGGCGACGCTGGCGGCGTCCGGCACGCGCATCATCTCGTCAATCACATCGGGAATAAACGAAGGCTCGCAGCGCGGGCGACCAATTCCTTCGATTTTGCTGCCCACTGCGCTTTTCAGGCCACAGTCGCGCTGCTGCCAGTAATCAAGAAATACTGAGTTCTGCGGATCGACGACGACCAGCTTTGTGTCGTGGCCCTGGAAGCGAAGATAACGACCAATGGTGGCTGAGGTGCCGCCGGTCCCCGCGCTCATCACGATGTAATCCGGTACCGGATTCGGCTCATGGGTCATCTGGCGGAAAATACTGTCGGCGATATTGTTGTTCCCGCGCCAGTCGGTTGCCCGCTCAGCGTAGGTGAACTGGTCCATATAATGGCCGTTCAGCTCGCGGGCAAGCATTTCCGAAGCGGCGTAAATTTCGCAGGCGCTGTCTACAAAGTGGCAGCGGCCGCCGTAGAATTCGATCTGTTCAATTTTGCGTTTTGCGGTGCTGGCGGGCATTACGGCAATAAACGGCAGGCCAAGCAGACGAGCAAAATAGGCTTCTGACACCGCCGTTGAGCCAGAGGAGGCTTCGATAATCGTGGTGCCTTCTTTAATCCAGCCGTTACACAGCCCGTACAGGAACAGGGAGCGCGCGAGGCGGTGCTTCAGGCTGCCGGTCGGGTGAGTGCTCTCATCCTTCAGATACAGCTGAATACCCGGAAAAGCGGGCAAAGCCAGGCGGATCAGATGCGTATCCGCAGAGCGTTGATAGTCGGCGTTGATCTCGCTGATGGCGTTGGTCACCCAGGTACTGGTCATGGAAAATTCTCATTTATCAATTTGTGCTTAGCGTAATCCAAAGTCAGGATAAAAAAGTTGCCATTTTGCCTGTTTAGCGCTTCCATTAGAGAAAATATTTCTCTCCGGTGGTCTCATGATAGATAAAATTGACCAAAAGCTGCTTGCGATGCTGCAGCAGGACTGTACCCTGTCTTTGCAGGCGCTGGCGGATGCCGTTAATCTGACCACCACCCCGTGCTGGAAACGCTTAAAACGTCTGGAAGACGAAGGCTATATTCGCGGCAAAGTGGCGCTGCTGGACCCGGAAAAACTCGGCCTGGGCCTGACGGCGTTTGTGCTGATTAAAACCCAGCAGCACAGCAGCGAATGGTACTGCAAATTTGTCTCGGTGGTGGAAGCCATGCCCGAAGTTCTGGGGTTCTGGCGCATGGCCGGCGAATATGACTATCTGATTCGGGTTCAGGTCGCCGACATGAAGCGGTACGACGACTTTTATAAGCGGCTGGTGAACGGCATCCCGGGATTAAGCGATGTCACTTCGAGTTTTGCCATGGAACAGATAAAATACACCACAGCATTACCTCTAACTTCCTGATTCCGCAATGTGCGGAACAGTAGCCTCTACTCTTTTGCCCTGGCCGGCAGGCAGCATTTCAGGATCTAAACTTCGTGCGATTATTTGCTCAATTAAGCTGGTACTTCACCCGCGAGTGGCGACGCTACCTCGGCGCGGTGGCATTGCTTATTATCATCGCTATTTTGCAGCTCGTGCCGCCAAAAGTGGTGGGCGTGATTGTGGATGGCGTGGTGCAGCAGAGTCTCTCCTCTCAGCAGGTGCTGATGTGGATTGGCCTGATGCTGCTTATTGCTGTGGTAGTTTATCTGGTGCGCTACGTCTGGCGCGTCCTGCTGTTCGGGGCGTCTTACCAGCTTGCGGTTGAGTTGCGGGAAAACTATTACCGCCAGCTAAGCCGCCACCACCCTGAATTTTATCTCCGTCACCGTACCGGCGACCTCATGGCGCGCGCGACTAACGATGTCGATCGCGTGGTATTCGCCGCGGGGGAAGGGGTGCTAACTCTGGTGGACTCGCTGGTCATGGGGTTGGCGGTGCTGATAGTCATGTCCACCCAAATCAGCTGGGAGCTCACATTGCTGGCGCTTCTGCCGATGCCGATTATGGCCGTGGTGATTAAACGTGACGGCGCGCGTTTGCACGATCGCTTCAAAGTGGCGCAGGCGGCATTCTCAGCCTTAAACGATCGTACTCAGGAAAGCATGACCAGCATCCGCATGATCAAGGCGTTCGGCCTTGAAGACAGGCAGTCGGCGCTGTTTGCCGCAGAAGCTCAGGATGCCGGGGCGAAAAACATGCGCGTCGCGCGCATTGATGCCCGCTTTGACCCCACCATTTATGTGGCAATTGGGGCCGCAAACCTTTTAGCCATCGGCGGCGGAAGCTGGATGGTTATCGAGGGCTCGCTTACCCTGGGGCAGCTCACCAGTTTTGTGATGTACCTCGGCCTGATGATCTGGCCGATGCTGGCGCTGGCCTGGATGTTCAATATTGTCGAACGAGGAAGTGCGGCCTACAGCCGTATCCGCGCGATGCTGGAAGAAGAGCCGGGCGTGGTCGACGGCGATAAAACGCTGCCGGAAGGGCGGGCTGAACTGGTGGCTTCGATTCGCCAGTTCCACTACCCGCAGACCGCTCAGCCGACGCTGCAAAACGTCAACTTCACCCTTAAACCGGGTGAAATGCTTGGCCTGTGCGGGCCAACGGGGTCCGGTAAAAGCACGATTCTCGCGCTGATCCAGCGTCATTTCGACGTGGAAGAGGGCGATATTCGCTACCACGATATTCCGCTCACGGCGCTGAAAATTGACGGCTGGAGAAGCCGTCTGGCTATCGTGAACCAGACGCCGTTCCTGTTCTCTGACACCGTGGCCAGCAACATTGCGCTGGGTAAACCGGGTGCCACCCAGGAGGACATTGAGCGTGTCGCTCGCCTGGCCAGCGTTCATGAAGATATCCTGCGCTTGCCGCAAGGGTACGATACCGAAGTGGGTGAGCGTGGGGTCATGCTTTCGGGTGGGCAAAAACAGCGTATTTCTATTGCGAGGGCGCTGCTGCTTGATGCCGAAATCCTGATTCTGGATGACGCGCTTTCCGCAGTAGATGGCCGCACCGAGCACCAAATTCTGCACAACCTGCGCGAGTGGGGTGAACACCGCACGGTCATTATCAGCGCCCACCGCCTGTCTGCATTAACGGAAGCTAGCGAGATCCTGGTGATGCAGCACGGGCATATCGCCCAGCGTGGCAGCCATGATGCGCTCGCGTCTCAGCCGGGCTGGTATCGGGATATGTACCGCTATCAACAGCTGGAGGCCGCGCTGGACGAAGCCCCGGAGCAGGAAGATGTCAGGGAGAGCGCCAATGAGTCGTAAACAACAGTGGCCTACCATTAAACGCCTGCTGGCTTACGGATCGCCGTGGCGCAAACCGCTGGGTGGGGCGATGCTGATGCTCTGGGTTGCGGCTGCCGCTGAGGTTTGTGGCCCGGTGCTGGTGAGCTATTTTATTGATAACCTGGTGGCGAAAAACCAGATGCCGCTTGGCCTGGCGGCCGGACTGGCGGTGGCTTATATCCTGTTGTCGATTAGCGCTGCCGGGCTGCACTACCTTCAGGCGCTGCTGTTTAACCGCGCGGCGGTAGGTGTGGTGCAAAAACTGCGTACCGATGTCATGGACGCTGCGCTGCGCCAGCCGCTGAGTGCGTTTGACACGCAGCCGGTAGGGCAATTGATCTCGCGCGTAACAAACGACACCGAAGTGATCCGTGACCTGTATGTCACCGTTGTGGCAACGGTGCTGCGCAGCGCGGCACTGATCGGCGCTATGCTGGTGGCGATGTTCACGCTCGACTGGCGCATGGCGCTGGTAGCTATCACCATCTTCCCAGCGGTTATCGCCGTGATGTTTATCTACCAGCGCTACAGCACGCCGATTGTGCGCCGGGTACGCAGCTATCTGGCGGACATCAACGACGGCTTTAATGAAGTCATCAACGGCATGAGCGTGATTCAGCAGTTCCGCCAGCAGGCCCGCTTCGGCGAACGCATGGGGCAGGCAAGCCGCTCTCACTACCTGGCGCGGATGCAAACCCTGCGGCTTGATGGCTGGCTTCTGCGGCCGCTGCTTAGCCTGTTTTCGGCGATGATTCTGTGTGGCCTGCTTATGCTGTTCGGCTTCACCTCGCGCGGCACCATCGAAGTTGGCGTGCTTTATGCCTTTATTAACTACCTTGGCCGCCTGAACGAACCGCTGATTGAGCTGACCACCCAGCAATCCATTCTGCAACAGGCGGTGGTGGCCGGGGAACGCGTGTTTGAGCTGATGGACGGCAAACGTCAGGATTACGGCAATGACAACCGGCCCCTCGCCAGCGGCGCGATCAGCGTCGACAACGTCTCATTTGCCTACCGTGGCGATCGCCTGGTGCTGCAGGACATTAATCTGGAAGTGCCTTCGCGGAGCTTTATTGCCCTGGTCGGGCATACCGGCAGCGGAAAAAGCACCCTGGCCAACCTGCTGATGGGCTATTACCCGTTAACGAAAGGCGAAATACGCCTCGATGGCCGGCCGCTGGACTCCCTCAGCCATGAAACGCTGCGCCGCGGCGTGGCGATGGTGCAGCAGGATCCGGTGGTGATGGCCGATTCGTTCTTTGCCAACGTAACCCTGGGGCGGGACATCAGCGAAGAGAGGGTCTGGCAGGCGCTGGAGACGGTTCAGTTGGCCGAACTGGCGCGAGCGCTGCCGGAGGGTATCCATACCCGCCTGGGCGAGCAGGGGAACAATCTCTCCGTTGGCCAGAAGCAGCTGCTTGCTCTGGCGCGCGTGCTGGTTGAAGCCCCGCAGATCCTGATCCTCGACGAAGCCACGGCGAATATCGACTCCGGCACCGAGCAGGCTATTCAGCGGGCGCTGGCGGTAGTTCGTCAGCACACGACCCTGGTGGTGATTGCCCACCGTTTGTCTACCATCACCGATGCCGACACGATTCTGGTGCTGCATCGCGGGCAGGCCGTGGAGCGCGGTACGCACAGTGAACTTCTGGCACAGCAGGGCCGCTACTGGCAGATGTATCAGCTTCAGTTAGCCGGTGAGGAACTGGCCGCCGCCGCGCAGGAAGAATCGCTCACGGCCTGATGCACCACAACCATGCAACGCGTCGCATAAAAACCTTCGCTTCTCCGCGTTGGTGCAAAACAAAAACGCATCCTGCACCGCAGTGGTGCGTTTTTTCTTTTCAGACTAATCCCGCCCGATCCGACGCCTTCATCTGGCTTTCCGGTAACCCGCCTGAAGCCTGAAAACGTGCTGAATAACCCTGTTTTTTTATTCCTGGCATGGGCTTTGCTTTGCTCTCTACGTGCAGGTAACGACCTAATTCTGAGTGGAGAGAATTTATGAAGCTGGTAACCGTGGTAATCAAACCGTTCAAGCTTGAAGACGTGCGTGAAGCGCTCTCTTCAATCGGTATTCAGGGGCTTACCGTGACCGAAGTGAAAGGTTTCGGCCGCCAGAAAGGCCATGCGGAGCTTTACCGTGGCGCCGAGTACAGCGTCAACTTTCTGCCGAAAGTAAAAATCGATGTTGCTATTGCTGACGACCAGCTCGATGAAGTCATCGACGTGATCAGCAAAGCCGCCTACACCGGCAAAATCGGTGATGGGAAAATCTTCGTTGCAGAACTGCAACGCGTTATTCGTATTCGTACCGGCGAAGCCGACGAAGCCGCTCTGTAACTGCTGGCAAGCCTTGATTGGGATGGGAAAAATGAAAAAATTAGCTGCACTCCTTGGCTCAGGCGCCCTGGCTTTATTGCCGACGCTGGCCTTCGCTGCGGACGCGCCTGCGGTCGCGGACAAAGCCGACAACGCCTTTATGATGATATGCACCGCGCTGGTGCTGTTTATGACCATCCCTGGCCTTGCGCTGTTTTACGGCGGTCTGATTCGCTCTAAAAACGTGCTGTCGATGCTGACGCAAATCTCCGTCACCTTCGCCCTGGTTTGCGTGCTGTGGGTCGTGTATGGCTATAGCCTGGCGTTTGGCACCGGCAATAACTTCTTCGGCAGCTTTGACTGGGTGATGCTGAAAAATATCCAGCTGAAAGCGCTGATGGGCACTTTCTATCAGTATATTCATGTGGCGTTCCAGGGCTCTTTCGCCTGTATTACCGTTGGACTGGTGGTAGGGTCTCTCTCCGAACGCGTGCGCTTCTCTGCAGTGGTAATTTTTGCTGCCGTCTGGCTGACGCTCTCTTATGTGCCAATTGCGCACATGGTCTGGGGCGGCGGTATTCTGGCTACGCACGGCGCGCTGGACTTCGCGGGCGGTACAGTCGTGCACATTAACGCCGCTGTTGCTGGCTTAGTAGGTGCTTACCTGGTGGGTAAACGCGTTGGCTTCGGCAAAGAAGCGTTCAAGCCGCACAACCTGCCAATGGTGTTTATCGGCACCGCAATCCTCTACTTCGGCTGGTTCGGTTTCAACGCCGGTTCTGCAAGTGCGGCCAACGAAATCGCTGCGCTGGCGTTCGTTAACACCGTTGTCGCCACTGCGGCGGCGATTCTCTCCTGGGTCTTTGGCGAGTGGGCGCTGCGCGGTAAACCTTCTCTGCTGGGTGCCTGTTCCGGTGCTATCGCGGGTCTGGTGGGTATTACCCCGGCGTGTGGCTACGTTGGCGTGGGCGGTGCACTGCTGATTGGTCTGGTTGTTGGTCTGGCCGGTCTGTGGGGCGTGACGACGCTGAAAAAATGGCTGAACGTGGATGACCCATGTGATGTGTTCGGCGTGCACGGCGTCTGCGGCATCATCGGGTGCATCATGACCGGTATCTTTGCGGCAACTTCTCTGGGCGGCGTGGGTTATGCAGAAGGCGTGACTATGGGGCATCAGCTTCTGGTTCAGCTTGAAAGCGTGGCAATTACCATTGTCTGGTCTGGCGTGGTGGCGTTCATCGCGTTCAAGATTGCTGACCTGACCGTAGGTCTGCGTGTTCCAGAAGAGCAGGAACGCGAAGGCCTGGATGTGAACAGCCACGGCGAAAACGCGTACAACAACTGATTCGTTATCAAAACCTCGCCCGGTCGGGCGAGGTTTTACTTCTCTGTGAAAGCCACCTGTTATGCAGGTGGTTTTTTTATTGCAGCGTCAACTACCCGCGATGGCGCATGACGCCTTCCTGAACCGTGGACGCGACCAGCACGCCATCCTGCGTATAAAACTCTCCACGGACAAAGCCGCGAGCGCTCGACGCGGAGGTGCTTTCCACGCTGTACAGCAGCCACTCGTTCATGTCGAACGGACGATGGAACCACATTGAGTGATCGATAGTCGCGACCTGCATCCCCGGTTCCAGGAAACCAACGCCATGCGGCTGTAGGGCGACCGGCAAGAAATTGAAGTCGGAGGCATAGCCGAGCAGATACTGATGCACACGCAGATCCTGCGGCATGTTGCCGTTCGCGCGGATCCAGACCTGGCGGGACGGCTGATCGACGTGGCCTTTCAGCGGGTTGTGGAATACGGCCGGGCGAATTTCCAGCGGCTTTTCGCTAAGAAACTTCTCTTTCGCATGCGGCGGGAGGAATTTTTCCAGAGAGCGGGCGATGTCCGTTTCGGACGGCAGGCTATCCGGTTTTGGCGCTGGGGGCATCTCTTTCTGGTGCTCATAGCCAGATTCAGGGGCCTGGAATGACGCGGTCATATAGAAAATCGGCTTGCCGTTCTGCACCGCAGCAACGCGGCGGGCGCTAAAACTGTTGCCGTCGCGCAGGGTTTCTACGTCATAAACAATGGGCTTTTGGCTGTCGCCCGGGCGTAAAAAATAGCTGTGGAAAGAGTGAACAAGGCGCTCTTCCGGTACGGTTTCTTTAGCTGCGTAAAGCGCCTGGCCGACCACTTGCCCACCAAACACCTGACGCAGGCCTAAATCCTCGCTTTGGCCACGGAACAATCCCTCTTCAATTTTTTCCAGGTTAAGTAACGCCAATAAATTGCTGAGCGCCTGACTCATAAAATGTCCTCAATAAAAGGGAATGCGGCAAATTTTCTCGATTATAACATGCCCGTAAACAGCGTATTTGATGCACTGCCGCTGGGAACATTCCTGGTTTTCAGCAGAATTCAGTGATCTGTGCCACACTTAAGCCGTTAAGCGCGTTTTTCAACGGGGTTAGTCCCCGGCGCGACATTGATAATAAGGAGAAAAAATCAATGAAACTTGTGCCTATGTTAAGTGCTTTGGCTATCGCGGTTGCTGTTGCAGGTTGCGCACACAAGAGTGCTGATGTGCCTACTCCTGCGCCGAGTGCATCCGCCGGGGCCGCATCTGCCCAGCAATCTAACATCGCAATGCCTAACGTCTCCGGTACGGCATGGATCCGTCAGCGGGTTGCTCTGCCGCCAGATGCCGTGCTGACGGTGACTGTCTCTGACGCTTCACTGGCCGATGCCCCTTCGAAAGTCATTGCTCAGAAAGTCACGCGTACCGAAGGTAAACAGGCGCCTTTCAGCTTCGTGATCCCGTTCAACCCGGCTGACATTCAGCCGAACGCGCGTATCCTGCTGAGTGCTGCCATCACCGTGGACGGTAAGCTGATGTTTATCACCGATACCTTCCAGCCGGTGATCAACCAGGGCGGGACGAAGGCCGACCTGACGCTGGTGCCGGTACAAAATACGGCGATTCCAGTTCAGCAAGGCGGTGGGGCGGCAACAACCGTGCCATCCACCTCGCCGACTCAGGTCACGCCATCTTCAGCGGTGCCTGCGCCAACAACTTACTAAAGCGAAACGCCCCCAAATTGGGGGCGTTTTAATATTTCCAGCGGTAACGCAGCATATCAATATGACCGTCGCCTGACACCATCACTCCTTCATAAAGCAGCGCCTGGCGCTGACGTTGGAGATCGGGTCCTGTCAGTGAAATCACACCCTGCCGGTTCACCACCCGATGCCACGGTAAACGGCTGCCTTCGGGCAGACGCTTGAGTACGCCACCCACCTGGCGGGCAGCCCGGGGCGACCCGGCAAGCGCGGCAATTTCGCCGTAGGTGGTCACGCAACCTTCGGGAATGGCGGCAACAATTTGGTAAACGCGCTGTGGAAAGGAATCGTGCTTATCCATAGAGAACTCCTGGCAAAATCGCTTCTAAGGATAATCGGCGACGGAGAAAGCACCAAGTTAAACCGTTGATGCGCAATAAACCAACACCTGACCGCCGCTGGCTTGCAATTCGCGGGGGGGATGTGGATAATGCGCCAGCGCGTTGGATAACAACGCTCTCAATGGGGGCCCTGTTGGTTCTCCCGCAACACTAACTTGTGAACTCGGTCAGGTCCGGAAGGAAGCAGCCGCAGCAGGCGACGTGTGTGCCGGGATGTAGCTGGCAGGGCCCCCACCCAATTCTGGCTACCCCTTAGCCAGCAATGTTTTAGTCATACGCTTTTCTCCCCATCCTAAGTTGATCCCAGCCGCTGCCAGCAAAATCATCGCGCCACCGATAAACTGAATCGGGCTCAGACTGTGATGGAAGACGAAGCGATCCACGATCACCGCCACAATGGGGTAGATAAACGAGAGTGAGGCGGTAATTGACGTCGGCAGCTTTTGGATCGCGCCATACAGCAACTGGTACATAATGCCGGTATGCACTATGCCCAGCGTGGCGACAATTCCCCAATGCGTGAATGTCATATGCGACTGGAAATCTACCAGTGGCAGCAGTAGCAGCGTGCCGACGGCCACCTGAACGAGTGCGATTTGCTGTGGAGGAATGCCCCTCAACTGGCGTGTGATAAGCGCCGTCAGGGCATAAAAGAACGCGGCGCCCAGCGCCAGCACGATGCCCAAAAGCCAGCCACCATTCCCGTCATGATTTAGCCCGCTTGAGAGCACAAGCAGCATGCCGATAAAGGATGCTCCCAGCCAAAGCCACTTGCTGCGGCTGACTTTCTCTTTCAGGATAAAAACGCCCATCCCGACCAGCATCAGCGGCTGCGTATTGTACAGGACCGTGGCAAGCCCAATGGACGTTCGTGAATAGGCAGCGAACAGCAGCAGCCAGTTGACGACCAGCGCCACGCCGCCGAGGGCGGATATCGCAACGACCCTGCGGGTCAGATGGCTGCGCCAGTTACCGCTCATCAGGCCCAATATGAACAGCGTAATAGTCGCAAACACGCAGCGCCAGAAAACGACGTTGGCGATAGGCTGCTGAGATATTACTACGAGGGCGCCGATGGTGCCGGAGATGAGCATCGCCACAATCATTTGCAGGCTGCCGGTTCTTATCTCGCGAATCATTTTGTCTCTCCAGAATAAAGAACTTTATTCTGCGCACTGCGGCGAACTCGTTGAAGTGTAAAAATTAGGTTATAAGATACTTTTGCCTTTATAAATGAGATAAAAATGAGTGATTACCTTCCTGATGATATCGACAGGCATATTCTGACTATTCTTGCGGCGGATGCTCGTATCTCCCTGAAAGTGCTTAGTGGAAAAATTGGTCTCTCTTCACCGAGCACGGCAGAACGAGTAAAGCGGCTGGAGGAACGCGGCGTGATTAACGGCTACACCATGAACGCCAATCTCACGGCTCTGGGTTACACCCTGCAGGGACTGGTTCGCATGAAACCGTTACCGGGCATGCTGCATAAAGTGGAGAAGATGATTCAGGCGATTCCCGAGTGTATAGAATGCGACAAAATCACCGGTGAAGATTGCTTCATCATCCGGCTGGTGATCCGCTCTATTGAGCAACTTGATGAAATTCTTGATGAGCTGGCTGAGTTTGCCCAGTGCAATACGTCTATCGTCAAAAGCACGCCGGTGAAACGCAGGCTACCGCCTTTGTAAATAAATAAACCTGATATATTTTCCGGGTATTTGAATTATGACAGAAATATTAAATTTATCTCACTGGCTGGATCTTATTTATTCTCTATAGTATTAAACACCAACCTCTGTTTAAGCACTAAGGATTTGCAATGACGACGGCTACGCTGAACGTAAAAATAAGCATCGAGTTAAAAGAGAAGATTCGTCACTATGCGGAAGAGAATAGTGAAACCCTGGCAAGCGTAACGGAACGACTTCTGTCCAAAGCCTTTGACGAGCTCGACAGCGACGTGGGCGTCGATGAAGATGATGTGGACAGTCAGCATACTTCTGAGGCCCGCGTGACGCCATTAAACGATCGTGAGATCAAGGCATTGCGTAAACTGTTGAAGAAGAAAAAATGAACGCCGGTACGGACAGTACCGCCTACAGCTATCAGCAAGCCTGTGAGTTATTGCGTTCAGGTTACCTGAAAAAAGTGAAGCTTGGCTGGAATATTGGCAGCGATGAGTTTTTCCGCATTGCTTCAGACTGGTGCGATACCGGGGCCAGTATTAAAAAAGAGGGTGAACATTTCACCATCACCCTAAAAGGGTTCGCTATTCCCAGAATTTCACAAAACTAATTTATTGCATCGCCCTATTGCTGTGCTTGCAGAATAATATTTCCCTCTTTTATTTTAGAGGGAAATATTTCGCTTTCTAAAATACCATTCCCCGCAGACTTTCATTTCTTGTTGCCGCCAGGTGATGCCAAAGCGGCTGCAGCCGCTGCAGGGCAAGCTGCATCTCTGCGGGTTCAAGGCTGAAGGGAAGGCGTAAAAAGCGCTCAAAAGCCCCATCGACCCCAAACCTTGGCCCGGCACCGATCCGAATGCCCTGACTCTCGGCGGCGGCGGCAAAAATTGTGGCCAGCGGTTTCGGTAGTTCCACCCACCACGACAGGCCGCCTTCCGGGGGAGATGTTTGCCAGTCAGGGAACAGCGCTTGCATCGCGGCGAAGCTGCTTTCGCAGCGTTGGCGCAGCATCTCTCTGCGCTGAGGCAAGAACTGCGCCGCGTCGGCAAACAACTGCGTGGCAGCCAGTTGCTCCAGCAGAGGCGTCCCTAAATCAAAGGTATTGCGGATTTGTATCAGCGAACTGATGGTTTTGCCTGAAGCCCTTATCCAGCCGAGGCGCAGCCCGCCCCAGAAACTTTTCCCGGCGGAGCCTAGCGAGATGGTGTGTTCTTCCGGGCCAAAAGCCGCCAGGGGAGGAGGAGGAGGGGCATCAAACCAGAGATCGGCCATCGTTTCGTCCACAACCAACGTGGTGTGGCTGCGGGCGGCTATCTCGTTCACCCTTTGGCGCGTGGCCGCGTCCATACAGCGGCCAGTTGGGTTATGGAAATCTGGAATCAAGTAAGCCAGCCGGGGAGAAGTCTGGGCGATAGTCGCCGCTAGACCGTCAACATCCCAACCGCTTGCGGGCAGGCTGACCGGCACGGGGCGGCAGGAGGCGCCGCGAATCGCCGCCAACGCCATCGGGTAAGTGGGATGGTCTACGACGACGCGATCGCCCGGGCCGGTGAACAGTCTAAGTATTAGCCCCAGTCCGCTGACGGCACCGTTGACCACCATGATTTGGTCAGGCGTCGTGGGTAATCCCCGTGACGCATAATGCCGCGCAATTGCTTCTCTCAGCTCCGGCAAGCCCTGGCTGTCATAGCCGGTTGAGGACAAATGTTCCGGCAGGAAAGTGAGCGCGGTGGAGTATGCCCGATGAATTTCCGGCCCGGCGCTGAGGGCGGCGGTGGAGAGATCCAGTACCGGAGCATTGCCGGGCAAGGGGGAAATGGCCGGGCTGCTTTCGGGCAGCATGGTGACGGAGCCTGAGCCCTGGCGGCTCAGCAGATACCCTTCCTCCCTGAGCTGCGCCAGCGCAGAGGCCACCGTGGTGCGGCTCACGCCCAGCGCGCCAGAAAGCTCTCTTTCCCCCGGCAGCCTGCTGTCGAGCGGTAGGCGCCCATCCAGGATCAGCAGCCGCAGTCCGTCCGCCAGTTGGCGATAGACCGGCGACCGGGATGATGCCTGATGCCAGTGGCCAAGCAGGCGAGTTAAAGATGAAATTCCGATTCTGCGCAGCGTCATAGCAGTCCACTTTCTGATAACTGGACCTTAATACTAGGTCCATTTTGCGAGAGGGTATAGCCATAAAAACACACTGAGGATCTTTGTCATGATGGCTCGTCGCCTGCTGCAGCTTTATACCGGCCTGGTCTTTTACGGCATTTCAACCGCTATGTTCGTGCGTGCCGATCTGGGCGCGGACCCGTGGAACGTTTTCCACCTCGGCGTGGCCAGACTTTTTTCGCTCAACCTCGGGCTGGTGATGATTATTGTGGGGGCGCTGGTGTTGCTGCTGTGGATCCCGCTGCGTCAGCGTCCAGGCCTTGGCACCATTAGCAACGTGATTGTGTTGGGGCTGGCGGCGGATGCCACGCTGGCGCTAATGCCGCCGCTGGAATCGCTTTTTGCGCGATCCGTTTTGCTGGTCGGTGCTTTGATAGTGAATGCCCTTGCGACAGGCATGTATATCGGCGCTGGTTTTGGTGCCGGGCCGCGAGATGGGCTGATGACCGGGATCCATGCCAGAACGGGCTGGTCGGTGCGCAGCGTGCGTACCGCCATTGAGGTGACAGTGCTGATCTCCGGCTGGCTGATGGGCGGCAGTTTTGGCGTGGGCACCGTGCTTTATGCGTTAGCTATCGGGCCTCTCATTCAGCTTTGCCTGCCGTGGTTTCGCGTTAAGCCGTTGAATAACACAGCGACTCCTGCACAGGAAGCTACATTCTGATGCCGTAGCTGTGCTAAACATTATCTTCCGGAGAATAATAATTGCTTAAAACGGGAGAGAGTATGCGGCACGAGATTGTGAGTAAACCCGCGCTGAACTGGAACAGCTTTCAGCTGGCAGAGATATTAACCCACTGTTTTGAACAGTACGTGGTGCCTTTTCGTCTGGAAGGGGAAACGTTCGGCTGGCGTTTTGCCTCAGAAGATCTTTTCCCAGGCGACAGCCCTATCTGGCTTTACCGTGGAGAGCCCAAAGCCATGGCGCTGGTGACCCGACGCGGGCAAACCTGCCGCCTGGCCGCGTTTGCGATTCGCCCGGAACTGCGCGGGCAGGGTTTAGGCAAGATCTTCATTCAGCAGCTTATTGATGCCGCGCGCGAGCGCGGGGATAAGCAATTTTATCTGGAAGTGATTTTAGGCAACGAAGGCGGGCTGGCGCTCTATGAGCGAATGGGCTTTGTGCCCCAGCAAACGCTGGTGGGCTTCCAGTCTGCAGGTGTTCCTGAAGGCGAGGCCGACGGCGAACTGCTGGAAATTGATCCGCTGCAAATGACCCATAGAATGATGGCCGCTAACGATGCGCCGCTGCCGTGGCTTTGCGCGGCTGAAACGCTGTATAAGCTGCCCGGTAAGGCTTTTGTACTGGATGAAGTGGCTTATGCGATGGTCGTTCCCGGCGAAATACCGAAGCTCAGAGGGCTGTTTGTTGAGCCGTATGCGCGACGATCCGGGAAGGCAAAAAAGCTGCTGGCTTTACTTCAGCGCCAGTTCCCTGGATTAGTGACTATTCCCAGCCTGCCCGAAACCGTTTCGCCGGTGTTTTTAGGCAGCGGCTTTACCCTGGATAAGATTCGGCAATACGAGATGAAGCTTACCTTGTAGGCAGAGAAGGTGAGGGCGAAGGCCCTCACCCTGCAAGTTACAGCACGCCCTGAGCCAGCATAGCGTCCGCGACTTTTACGAACCCGGCGATGTTCGCGCCGCGAACGTACTGGGTTTGTTTTCCTTCGCCACCGTAATCCACGCAGGCCTGATGAATATCAAGCATGATGTGGTGCAGGCGAATATCTACTTTTTCGGCCTTCCAGCTCAGACGGGCCGCATTCTGCGCCATTTCCAGCCCGGACGTTGCTACACCGCCTGCGTTTGCCGCTTTACCCGGCGCGAACAGCACGCCAGCTTCCACAAACAGATCCGTCGCAGCAATCGTGGTTGGCATATTTGCCCCTTCGGCTACCGCTTTCACGCCGTTGGCGATAAGCGTTTGGGCAGCATCGACGTCCAGCTCGTTCTGTGTAGCACAAGGCAGAGCGATATCGACTGGCACGCTCCACGGCTGCTGGCCTTCCAGATAAGTCAGGCCAAACTCTCGGGCATAGTCGGCGACGCGGCCATCGCGGCTGGCTTTGATTTCGCACAGGCGGGCCAGTTTCTCTGCGTTAAAGCCTGCTTCATCTACCACGGTGCCGTTGGAGTCAGACGCCGTGACCACGCGAGCGCCGAGCGACATGGCTTTTTCAATCGCATATTGAGCGACGTTGCCGGAGCCGGAAACCGCCACGCGCATGCCTTCAAAGCCCAGGCCGTGGCGCTGCAGCATGGCATCGGTGAAGTAGATCAGGCCGTAGCCGGTCGCTTCCGGGCGGATCAGACTGCCGCCGAACGACAGCCCTTTGCCGGTAAACACGCAGGCGGTGTTGTTGGCGAGCTTTTTCATCATCCCCGCCATGTAGCCGACTTCGCGGCCACCAACGCCGATATCCCCTGCCGGGACGTCGGTGTCCGGGCCAAGGTGGCGATAAAGCTCCAGCATCAGCGCCTGGCAAAAGCGCATGATTTCGCCTTCGCTTTTGCCCTTCGGATTAAAGTCGCTGCCGCCTTTGCCGCCGCCCATCGGTAGCGTGGTGAGGGCGTTTTTAAAGGTCTGTTCAAAGCCGAGGAATTTGAGGATCGACAGATTAACGGAAGGGTGGAAGCGCATGCCGCCTTTGAACGGGCCAATGGCCGAGTTGAACTGCACGCGCCAGGCCCGGTTCACCTGCACCTGATTGTTGTCGTCCACCCAGGCGACGCGGAACTGAATCACGCGCTCTGGCTCAACCAGACGTTCGAGCAGCGCCTGCTGGCGGTATTGCGGATTGTTTTCCAGAAACGGCCACAGCGTGCTCATCACTTCGCGAACCGCCTGAGCGAATTCTACCTGGTGCGGATCGCGGGACTGTACTGAGGTTAAAAAGCCTTCGAGGGATAATGCTTGAGCCATCAGAGGTAACTCCTTGTTGAAAATTATGTTGTCTGTCTTTTTTTGGGTGATTTTTCGACTATAACATTTTCTTATGAACGGGCATCAAGCGATTTTTTCACCGGAAAGGCAATAAAGAAGGGAAGCGTTTAGTCGGGCTATTAACCCTAAAAAAATCTAAATTTCGGTCTAATAACAGACAATAAATTGTCTTCTCTGTTTTTCGGCCGTTGGCGATCAATTTGGGAGGCTTATTAGCCTCCCGAACCGAGCTTAGAAGTGCGTATTGACGCTCATGTAGTACGTGCGGCCAGGCTCGTTGTAGGTCTCCGCGCCAGCGCCGTACATGTAGGATTTGGTCGTGTCATTCCCGGTGGTCTGGGCGTTACCTGCGCGCCAGTGGCGCTTATCCAGCAGGTTGTCGATCCCGGCGGTGAAGCTGACGTTTTTGGTCGCGTCCCAGGTCGCGCTCATGCCAAGGATGCTATAAGGGCTGACCTCGTTGGTGTCGCTGCCGGTGACAGGAACTCCCTTATAGTTGTACTTCTTCGGTGCCTGTTTGCCGTACCACGTCAGGGTGCTTTGCAGCGAAATGTCCGGGCGAACCTGCCAGCTAAGCGTGGAGTTAAGCGTGTATTCAGGGATGATCGACAGGCGATCGCCGGTTTCCTTATTTTTACTTTGCAGCATGTAAGTCAGGTTGTTATTCCAGCTTACGGTCTCCGTCAGCGGCAGATTAATCGTACCTTCAAGACCTTCCACCACCGCTTTAGGCACGTTGCCCCACTGGTAGATGTCGGTTTTCTTGCTGTTAGAGGCAATAGGTGAATAGCCGGATTCAATTTTGTTGCGATAGTCGTTCCGGAACCAGGTGATCCCGGCCTGATAGCCGTCACGCTTGAACTCCAGGCCAATTTCTTTGTTGACGCTGGTTTCGGCTTTCAGATCCTCATTCCCCATCAGATAACACGCCCCGCCGCTGGCCGCACAGCCCTGACCGCGGCTGTAAAGGATGTAGTTCGGGTTGGTCTGATACAGACTTGGCGCTTTATAAGCCCGGGCAATACCGAGCTTCAGCGTCAAGTCTTCCACCAATTCCTGGCTCAGATTCAGCGACGGGCTCCAGTTATCCCCCACGATGGAGTGATGATCGAACCGAAGACCCGGCGTCAGCATGGTGCTGCTGGTTAGCTCCATATTGTTTTCGGCAAACAGAGAGAAGATCTCCGCTTTGGAATAAGGGCTTCGGCCGGTGGATGAGAGCCCCGGAATCGGCCCGCCTTCGCTTAACGACTGGGTGTTGGAGGTACCGTCTTTCATGCGCTGCTGATTCCATTCGCTACCGACGGTGAGGTTTTGATTCACCAACAGGGTAAACGGAATGCTTGCTTCGCTGTGCAGCATGACATCGCTGAGATCGATATCTGAGAACTGGTTGTTGGAGAAAATCCCCTCCGTGCCGCCCGCCAGGCCCTCATTCATGCGCGAGTTACGGGTGTGTTCGTATTGCGCATAAGTGTTGGTGGTGACGCCGTTATCCCAGCCGCCGGTCCAGGTCACGGCATAGGTCTGGCGGTAGAGGCGATTGGTCTCTTTGCCGTAGTTGTCCTTCACCAACTGGCTGGTATTCGTATTCTGTGTATCACCTGAATAGAGATTCCCCTGGCGACTGTAGCCGGTTTCAAACTCCAGCGCCTGCATCGGGGCAAATTCCCAGCGGATCATTCCGTTCAGGTCTTTATGGATAACGCCTTCTCGGCCCGCTGGCAGCGTGTTGGCGTAAGACCCGGTGCGCAGTGACTGGTGCCCCTGGTTGATGTCCCAGGCGTCCGCCTGCGTTTTATCGAGGTTGCCGTAGAGGCGGAAACTCACGTCGTCACCGAGCGGCCCGGTCAGGCTGAAGTTGGTGCGTTTCGTTGCGCCTTCATCTTTGTGCTCCGGGGCATTGAAATAGGTGTTCCAGCTGCCGTGGAATTCGTTGCTGCTGCGTTTGGTGATGATGTTCACCACGCCGCCAGCCGCCCCATTGCCGTAGCGGGCTGCTGCCGGGCCGCGCAGGACCTCAATGCGTTCGATCATTTCCGGTGGAACCCAGGAGGCATCGCCGCGGGTATCACGCTCGCCGCGCCAGCCCAGGCGCACTGAATTGCGGCTGGTGACGGGTTTACCGTCAACCAGGATCAGCGTGTTTTCTGGCCCCATACCGCGAATGTCGATCTGGCGGCCGTTGCCGCGCTGCCCGCTGGTGGAGTTGCCGGTCAGGTTAACTCCCGGCATGGTGCGAATGATTTCAGAGACATCGCGCGCGACCGGGTGCTTCTTTAATTCGTCGGAAGTAATCACCGACACGCCGGGTGCCTGCAGCGTTTGCTGGGCTGCGGTGACGACGAGCGTGTCTTCGTTTTCAGCGGGGGGTACCTCTGCTGCTGCCGCTGAAAAAGCGGTGCCGTAGAAGCCCAGACTCACCAGTGTGGCGAGGGAGTACGATAATGTATTGTTCATTATTTATCCTGAGTGTCACCGCCTGCGTCCCTTAAGTTCCTTTCCCAAACGAGGAAGGACGCGGCAAAAGTGCCTGGAGTTGAAAGTGCGGAAACACGCTATTGCAAATGAAAACAATTATCAATGCCTTTATCAATTGCATTTTTGCAATCTATTAAAGCCGCTAATTAATCAGCCTGGGTTATTACTCCCCGTATCAATCATTCATTAACCTGATGCTCCACAATTGACCTTCTGCTGTTACGGTTCCGATACATATTTAGGTGATCTCATTAACAAACTGAGGTAAATGCCCCGTGTTTTGCCCCCTTCCGATTGTGAGAATCGCTATTCCAGGCTAGAAACAAAATGTAACAACTCTCGGTATCCACTTAGAAAACGGACAAAATTGATGGATAGATTTGGGAAACACCTCGTCTGGGTCGTGCTCGCTTTGATCGGCGCATTCGCCCTCGGCTACATCGCACTGAATCGCGGTGAACAGATAAATGCGCTGTGGATTGTTATTGCCTCAGTTTGTATCTACCTGATTGCCTATCGTTACTACGGTTTGTTTATCGCTAAACGCGTGCTAACGGTGGATGCCACGCGCATGACGCCGGCCGTGCGAAACAATGACGGCCTTGATTACGTCCCAACGGATAAAAAAGTGCTGTTTGGCCACCACTTTGCCGCCATCGCCGGGGCGGGGCCGCTGGTGGGACCGGTGCTTGCCGCGCAAATGGGTTACCTGCCGGGCATGCTTTGGCTGCTGGCAGGCGTGGTACTGGCGGGCGCCGTGCAGGACTTTATGGTGTTGTTTGTCTCCACGCGTCGCAACGGGCGTTCGCTGGGGGAGTTAGTTAAAGAAGAAATGGGCAACACTGCGGGGGTTATCGCACTGGTCGCCTGCTTTATGATCATGGTGATTATCCTGGCCGTGCTGGCAATGATCGTGGTGAAGGCGTTAACCCACAGCCCGTGGGGGACTTACACCGTGGCCTTTACCATCCCGCTGGCGCTGTTTATGGGCGTCTACATTCGCTATTTGCGCCCGGGGCGTATCGGCGAAGTGTCGGTGATTGGCCTGGTGATGCTTGTGTTTGCCATTATTTCCGGCGGCTGGGTAGCGGAGAGCCCGGCCTGGGCGCCGTACTTTGATTTTACGGGCGTGCAGCTCACCTGGATGCTGGTAGGGTACGGTTTTGTGGCCTCGGTGCTGCCGGTGTGGCTGCTGCTGGCCCCGCGTGATTACCTCTCCACCTTCCTGAAAATCGGCACCATCATCGGGCTGGCTATCGGCATTTTGATCATGCGTCCGACGCTGCAAATGCCATCATTAACAAAATTCATTGATGGCACCGGCCCGGTCTGGAGTGGGGATCTGTTCCCGTTCCTGTTTATCACCATCGCCTGTGGGGCCGTTTCCGGCTTCCACGCGCTGATTGCTTCCGGCACCACGCCAAAAATGCTGGCGAACGAAAATCAGGCCTGCTTCATTGGCTACGGCGGCATGTTGATGGAGTCCTTCGTAGCGATCATGGCGCTGGTGGCAGCCTGTATCATCGATCCGGGCGTGTACTTCGCGATGAACAGCCCGATGGCTGTATTGGCGCCTGCTGGCACGGCGGATGTTGTCGCTTCTGCCGCGCAGGTGGTGAGCGGGTGGGGCTTCCATATCACTCCGGAAACGCTGACCAACATTGCCAACGAAGTGGGCGAACAGAGCATCATCTCCCGCGCCGGTGGGGCACCAACGCTGGCCGTTGGCATGGCATATATTCTGCACGGCGCGCTCGGCGGGCTGATGGACGTCTCGTTCTGGTACCACTTTGCCATCCTGTTTGAAGCGCTGTTTATCCTGACGGCGGTGGATGCCGGGACTCGTGCGGCACGTTTTATGCTGCAGGATCTGCTGGGCGTAATCTCTCCGGGACTGAAACGGACGGATTCGCTGCCGGCCAACCTGCTTGCCACCGGGCTTTGTGTGCTCGCCTGGGGTTACTTCCTGCATCAGGGCGTGGTCGATCCGCTGGGCGGCATTAACACGCTGTGGCCGCTGTTCGGTATCGCCAACCAGATGCTGGCGGGCATGGCGCTCATGCTGTGCGCCGTTGTGCTGTTCAAAATGAAGAAGCAGCGCTATGCCTGGGTGGCGCTGATGCCGACCGCCTGGCTGCTGGTGTGCACGTTAACCGCAGGCTGGCAGAAAGCGTTCAGCTCGGATGCAAAAGTGGGCTTCCTCGCCATCGCCAATAAGTTCCAGGCGATGATCGACAGCGGTAATATTCCGGCGCAGTACACGCAGTCGCAGCTCAGCCAGTTGGTGTTTAACAACCGCCTGGATGCGGGGCTGACCATCTTCTTTATGGTGGTGGTTGTGGTGCTCGGCTGGTTCTCGCTGAAAACTGCGCTTAAGGCGCTGAAGTCTGAGCCACCGACGTCGAGCGAAACGCCGTATGAGCCGATGCCTGAGAATTACGAACAGATCGTGGCGCAGGCGAAGAGCGTACATTGATTTTACCCTCACCCTAACCCTCTCCCTGAAAGGGAGAGGGGATAAATTGGGTTTTACCTTAGCTCTGAGCGGAGAAGGGCGCATTTTTTATCTTTTTCCCTCTGCCCTTTGGGGAGAGGGCTGGGGCGAGGGGCAACCCACTGGAGGTACCATGTTCGATAGTCTAGCCAAAGCCGGGAAATACCTCGGTCAGGCCGCGAAGCTGATGATTGGCGTACCCGACTACGACAACTACGTGCAGCACATGCGTCTGACGCACCCTGAGCAGACGCCAATGACCTATGAAGAATTTTTCCGCGAGCGTCAGGATGCCCGCTACAGCGGTAAAGGCGGCGGACGCTGCTGCTAAGACTTAGCATTTAACAAAAATGTGACATTTAGCTCGTTTTTTAGCTGACGTTAAAAATCCTGTTGTGCGAAACCAGCGAGTATGATTTTATCAATATCGACTTTTAATCTTGATTCAGGAAACCCATGACTCATTCCCTGCAGACTTCGACCCTACTAGTTACCGCGCTACCAGCCGCGGTGGTCGTCGTGCGTGTGGTGGTGGTCGTCGGCAATGCGCCGTAGGGACTGAATCAACGCATCGATTCCAAACCCCGCCGGCGCAAACCGGGCGGGGTTTCTTGTTTTAAGTGCCTGCCCAGAAGCGAACCGGCTAATTATAAGGACTGGAGCATGGCAATTTCGGACACACCCGCACAACGCATCACCGGCGCCCAGCTGATTGTAAAAATGTTGGAGCATCATGGCATTACAACGGTTAGTGGCATTCCCGGTGGCACCGTACTGCCGCTCTACAATGCCTTGAGCCAAAGCCCCCGCATTCGCCACGTTCTGGCTCGCCACGAGCAGGGCGCGGGATTTATGGCGCAGGGTATGGCGCGTACCAGCGGCAAACCGGCGGTCTGCATCGCCTGCAGCGGGCCGGGGGCCACAAACCTTGTCACCGCCATTGCCGACGCGCGTCTCGACTCTATTCCGCTGGTTTGTATCACCGGCCAGGTCCCCACTTCAATGATTGGCGCCGATGCTTTCCAGGAAGTGGACACCTACGGTATTTCGATTCCTATCACCAAGCATAACTACCTGGTGCGCAGCATTGACGAGCTGCCGCAGGTGATTACCGACGCTTTTCGTATCGCACAGTCCGGCCGCCCAGGGCCCGTCTGGATCGATATTCCTAAAGACATTCAGACCGCTGAAATCGACATTGCCGAACTGCCCGCGGTAGCCGCGCCTTCCGCTGCCCCGGCCTTTGACCATCAGGACATCGCCCGTGCGGCAGCGATGATCAACGAAGCCAAACGCCCGGTGCTTTATCTGGGCGGCGGCATTATCAGCGCGGGTGCAGCGGAGCAGGCGCGAGAGCTGGCGGAGCGTGCCGGGCTGCCGACAACCATGACGTTGATGGCACTGGGGACGATCCCCGCCCGACATCCGCTCTCTCTGGGAATGCTGGGAATGCATGGCGCGCGGAGCACCAACTTTATCCTGCACGAAGCCGATCTGTTGATCGTGTTGGGCGCACGCTTTGACGACCGTGCCATTGGTAAAACTGAGGAGTTTTGCCCGAATGCCAAAATTATCCACGTTGATATCGATCGTGCCGAGCTGGGCAAAATTAAGCAGGCCAACGTGGCGATTCGCGGTGACGTACGTGAAGTGCTGAGTCAGCTTATTCCGCAGACCAAAAACGCCCGGCGCAGCGAGTGGCTGCAGACGGTGAGCGAGTTGCAGCGTGAGTTCCCATTTGCCACGCCGGGGGCAGATAATCCGCTGATGCCTTATGGACTGATCAAAGCCGCAGCGGCCTGCGTAGACGATGAGGCTATTGTTACCACAGACGTAGGCCAGCACCAGATGTGGGTGGCTCAGGCTTATCCGCTCAGCCGTCCGCGCCAGTGGCTGACGTCCGGCGGCCTGGGCACCATGGGCTTTGGCTTACCGGCTGCGGTTGGCGCGGCGCTGGCCGAACCTGGCCGTAAAGTGCTGTGCTTCTCCGGCGACGGCAGCCTGATGATGAATATCCAGGAGATGGCGACGGCGGCGGAAAATAATCTGGATGTGAAAATCATTCTGATGAACAACCAGGCGCTGGGGCTGGTACACCAGCAACAGACGCTGTTCTACCAGCAGAATATCTTCGCCGCGACTTACCCCGGCATGACGGATTTCCTGACCATCGCCCGCGGCTTTGGCCTGGCAACCTGCGACCTGAACCAGGCGGAAGATCCCCAGGCCGCGCTGCAGGAAGCGATTTCTCGCCCTGGGCCTTGCCTGATCCACGTGCGTATCGACGCCGATGAAAAAGTCTACCCAATGGTGCCGCCGGGTGCCGCCAACACTCAGATGATTGGAGAGTAAGTCATGCAGCAATCTATCACTAAACAATCCACCGTCATTCTGGAACTCACGGTGCGCAACCACCCGGGCGTGATGTCACATATCTGCGGCCTGTTTGCCCGCCGCGCATTTAACGTGGAAGGCATTCTCTGTTTACCGCTGCCGGAAGGCGATCAGAGCCGCATCTGGCTGCAGGTAGCAGACGATCAGCGGCTGGAGCAGATGGTCAGTCAGGTCGATAAGCTGGAGGATGTGGTGCAGATCATTCGCCACGCCGATGACCCAGGCATCTTTAACCGCCTGACCGCATTTGTGCAGTAAATAAACCAGGGGCTTTCAGGCATATTTTTGAAAGCCCCGAGCCAGGATGAATAACTCCCCGGAAACCGTGCCGCAAACCCTGCATACCAAAGAACGATTTCAACCAACCTCAAGCAAGAATTCGTTAGCCTGCCCTGAGAAAAATAAGCGCGATTAAATTTTGTTCGTGCTTGACCGTTGCTTTAAAGCTACACTCAGGGAGTCAAGGATGTACATGATTATGTTCTTCAAAACGACAGAAGGAAAAACGCCGTTCAAAGCCTGGCTAAAGGCGTTAAAAGATGCGAGGGCAAAAACCAAAATAGTCATGAGGATCGACCGACTTTCCTTTGGTAACCCTGGCGATCATAAACCCTGTGGACAGGGCGTATGGGAAATGCGCATCGATGAAGGGCCTGGCTATAGGGTGTACTACGGCCAGGACGGCAAAGCAGTCTGGCTGCTACTGGCGGGGGTAGATAAACGCAATCAACAGGCGGATATCGAACGTGCAAAAGAATGGTGGCTTGAACATCAAGGGAGAAAAAATGAAATTTAGCGAATTTGATCAAACGGTTATTGATATGCTCCGCGACGATCGTGCCTTCGCCGTGGAGTACCTGAAAGAAGCTTTTATTGGGCTGGACGGTGACGACGGCGAAGCGGTGTTTCTCATTGCCATGCGTCGGCTGGTAGAAGCCAGAGGTGGCTTTACGGAGATTGCCAGAGCGGCAAACCTAAACCGTGAAACGCTGTACCGCACGCTGTCGGAGCGTGGAAACCCCACCATCAAAACCACCAAAAAGGTTCTGCACGCGGTGGGGATTCATTTTTCAGAGATTGCGGGCTGACCGTACGCTATAAACCCTGGCGAACCAGCAGGTCAGGGGTGATTTCGGCAATGGACTTCGCGCCGGTGAGCGTCATCGCCACGCGCATCTCTTTCTCCATTAAGTTCAGCAGATTGCTAACGCCAGCCTCACCATGAGTGGCGAGTGCATACAGGAAAGCGCGCCCCAGCAGCACAGTGTCAGCGCCAAGCGCAATCATACGTACCACGTCCAGGCCATTGCGGATGCCGCTGTCCGCCAGAATGGTAAGATCGCCTTTTACCGCGTCGGCAATGGCGGGCAGGGCGCGGGCGGAAGAGAGCACGCCGTCCAACTGGCGGCCACCGTGGTTAGACACCACGATCCCGTCGGCGCCGAAGCGTACCGCATCGCGAGCATCTTCCGGGTCGAGGATCCCTTTAATCACCATTGGGCCGTCCCAGAATTCGCGGATCCACTCCAGATCTTTCCATGAAATGGACGGATCGAAGTTATTGGCCAGCCAGCCAATATAATCCTCCAGCCCGGTTGGTTTACCGAGATAGGTGGAAATATTGCCCAAATCGTGAGGGCGGCCATTTAGGCCAACGTCCCATGCCCACTGCGGGTGCGTCATCGCCTGGAAATAGCGGCGCATCGCGGCATTAGGGCCGCTCATGCCAGAGTGAGCATCACGATAGCGCGCCCCTGGCGTCGGCATATCGACGGTAAATACCAGCGTGGAGCACCCGGCGGCTTTCGCTCTCTCCAGCGCGTTGCGCATAAAACCGCGATCTTTCAAAACATAAAGCTGGAACCACATCGGGCGGTTAATCGCCGGTGCGACTTCTTCAATCGGGCAAACGGACACCGTCGACAGGGTAAAAGGAATGCCTTTTGCTGCGGCAGCTTTTGCGGCCTGAACTTCTCCCCGGCGGGTGTACATCCCGCAAAGCCCCACAGGGCCGAGGGCGACGGGCATAGACAGCGTTTCGTTAAACAACCGGGTTTCCAGGCTCAGCGCTGACATGTTTTTCAGCACGCGCTGCTTCAGCGCCACCTGCGCCAGATCTTCCACGTTGCGCTTCAGCGTATGCTCGGCATAGGCTCCTCCGTCAATGTAGTGGAATAAAAAAGGCGGCAGAATGCGCTCGGCGGCGGCACGGTAGTCGGTTGCTGCGGAAATAATCATCGTTTCTTTTCCCTTATTTCATCACTTGCTTCGTCCGGGAGGCGGGTAATGCGTGCCTGACGGGCTTCATCTTCCTGCAGAGTTTTGATGGTGGTGTGGACGTAGCCGAGGTGCGACTGGGCGGCTCGCCTTGCGCGCTCGGCGTCTCCGGCCAGAATCGCCTGCAATAACTCGTCGTGCTGCTCGGTTAGCCCGGCAAAAATGGCCGGGACGGTGTACATGCGCTGGCGGCTGTGCAGCACCGAAGATTGCAGCAGGTCGAAGAACCCGCGCATGGTCTGCAGCAGCACGATATTGTGGGAGGCTTCGGCAATCGCCAGGTGAAACCTGACGTCGGCCTGGGCGGCTAAATCCGGGTCATCGCTCTCTTTAAATTTGAGCGTGGCATCGAAGCAGGCGATCAGCTTTTCTTTGTCGGCCTGCGTCGCCCGCATGGCGGCGTACCAGGCCGTACTGCCTTCAATGGAGTGCCTCGCTTCGAGGATATCCAACTGGTAATTAGGGTCGCCCTCAACCAGCGTTTTCAGCGGCTGTACGATGCGCTGTTCCGACCATTGTTCGGTCTGGTAGCGCAGATAAGTGCCGCCGCCGCGCCGGCTGGCCAGCACGCCTTCGCCAATCAGCTTTTGAATCGCCTCGCGTAAAATCGAGCGCGAACAGCCCAGTTCGGCGGCCAGCTGGCGTTCGGCGGGCAACCGCATGCCCGCCTCCAGATTACGTTCTTCAATCAGCGCCTTAACACGCTCAACCATCTGGTCGGCAAGGCGCGGCACAGCTTGGGTCATGGGATCATCCAGGTTAAAACATAGGCCTGCAGCGTGGTAATCACTCCCACCATGCAGGTGAAAATCAGGCTGTGCTTCACGGTGAAGCGGAACAGGTCTGACTCTTTCCCGACCAGCCCCACCGCCGCACAGGCAATGGCTATCGACTGCGGTGAAATCATCTTCCCGGTCACGCCGCCGGTAGTATTGGCCGCCACCAGCAGAAGGTCCGACACGCCAATCTGCTGCGCGGTCGTGGCCTGCAGCGCGGCAAACAGCGCGTTAGACGAGGTGTCCGACCCGGTGAGGAACACGCCCAGCCAGCCAAGGAACGGCGAGAAGAAAGTAAACGCGTGGCCGGTATGCGCCAGCGCCAGGGCCAGCGTCGCCGACAGCCCGGAATAGTTGGAGATAAAAGCAAACGCCAGCACCATGCCAATGGAGTAAATCGGCAGCGCCAGCTCCTTGAGCGTTTCACCGAAAGTAACCAGCGCCGCTTTCGGTTTCATGCGCAGGTAAACAATTGAGATCAGCGCCGCGACCAGGATTGCCGTGCCGGTGGCTGACAGCCAGTCGAACTTAAACACCGCGGCGTAAGGCGCACTGGCGGTAACGACCGGCGGCATTTTGGCGACAAGGTTATCCAGGAACGGCACGGAGAAATTATAGACCCAGTCCGCCATCGCGCCGCCTTTGGCGAACAGTGCTTTAAACGGCGGAATACTCCACAGCGTAACCGTGGCCGTTAAAAACAGGAACGGCATCCAGGCTTTGACAATCTGCCCGGTCGTGTATTTCTGCGCAGTCTGCGCCTGCACGGTTGCAGCCGCGTTCTCGTTATCAAAGCGGAAAATGCGCACCGGCTTCCAGACCCGCAGGAACGCCGTCAGGCACACCAGCGACACCAGCGAAGAGATGATGTCCGGCAGCTCGGGGCCGATAAAGTTAGAGCTGAGATACTGGGCGATAGCAAACGAGCCGCCTGCTACGATTACCGCCGGCCAGGTCTCTTTGATTCCGCGCCAGCCGTCCATAATCGCCATGATCCAGAACAGCACAATGATCGTCAGGAACGGCAGCTGGCGGCCTACCATCTGGCCGATTTCGAAGCTGTCCAGGCCGGTAACCTGTCCGGCAACGATAATGGGGATCCCCATCGCGCCGAAGGCCACCGGCGCGGTGTTCACTATCAGGCACAAACCTGCGGCGTACAGCGGCTTAAACCCGAGGCCGACCAGCAAGGCTGCGGTAATGGCAACCGGCGCCCCAAACCCGGCAGCCCCTTCCAGAAAGGCGCCGAAAGAGAAACCGACGATCAGCATTTGCAGGCGCTGGTCCGGCGTGATCGACAGGATAGAGGAGCGAATAATGTCGAACTGCCCGGTTTTGACCGAAATTTTGTAGACAAACACCGCAGCCACAATAATCCAGGCGATGGGCCACAGGCCGTAGAAGAAGCCGTACACCACCGAGGCAAGCGCGCGATCCACCGGCATGCGGTATAAAAACAGGGCAACCAGCAGGGCGAGAAATACCGTGATCGTTGCCGCTTTGTAGCCCTTCATCCGCAGCTTAATCAGCGCGAAGAAGAAAAACAGAATAGGGAGCGCGGCAATCAGGCTCGACAGCCAGATATTCCCGAGCGGGTCGTAGAGTTGGGGCCAGACTTGCATGCAGGTGTTCTCCAGGGTGAGGCGTTTATCGTTTTTTATTAGATTGGTAGGACCAATTTTGCTTTGTAGAGAAAATGATGGCTAATGGTTAATCTTGTGTTAATGAAAGGCAACGACCTGACGAGTGTTTATCAGCGTTTTGTAGAAAAGGGCACGTTTTTAGTTAGATTGGTAGGACCAAAAAACGGCTCTCCTGGCGGGAGAGCAGTGAAGGGAGAAAGCGATTGCCGGGGGGATGACAACGCAGGTTTCGCGGCTTACTTTTTGTATTGCTCGTCACTGACTTTTTCCAGCCACTCAACGGGGCTGCCGTTTAAGGACTCCGCTATGGCGATATGCGTCATTGCCGTCTCCGGCGATGCGCCATGCCAGTGTTTAACGCCTTCAGGTATCCATGCGATATCGCCCTGATTCAGCTCCTGAATTTTTTCGCCCCATGCCTGAAGCCAGCCTCGCCCCTGGGTGACTATCAGCGTCTGGCCGAGGGGATGAGTATGCCAGGCCGTGCGTGCCCCCGGCTCAAAGGTGACAATTGCTCCGCCAACGCGGGCGTTTTCAGTGCCACTAAAAGGCGAATCAATGCGTACTGTGCCGGTGAAATAACTTTCCGGGCCCTGCTGTGAAGGTTGTGAACCGCTGCGGATAATTTTCATCAAATGCTCCAGTCGAGAAGGTCATCGTTCGTTGTCATACGGTAGTCCCGAACGCTGTAGAGAACTAGCCAGGGAAAAGTACAGGAGCTTATGAATCCAGTTCATTAATCTCGCTATACTGGGAATATTCTGTTCCTTAGTGAGGCTTGTTTCGGCCATGCTGAAAGAAAACTTCAACGATCTAATGTCATTTATCGAAGTGGCACGCGAGCGCAGCTTTACCCGAGCAGCGGCAAAGCTTGGCGTGTCCCAGTCCGCGCTCAGCCACGCGATTCGTGGTCTTGAGGAGCGTCTTCAACTGCGCTTACTGACCCGCACCACGCGCAGCGTCGCGCCCACTGAAGCCGGTGAAAAGCTGCTTGCCAGCCTGTCGCCTCGCTTTGCGGATCTTGAAAACGAGCTGGTTGCGTTGAGTGAAATGCGTGCGCGGCCGGCGGGCAATATTCGACTCAATGCGGCCGAACACAGCTTGCAGTCGGTTTTATGGCCGGTGTTGAAAACTTTCCTGGTCGACTACCCGGACATCAATGTAGAAATCAGCGTGGATAACGCCCTGACCGATATTGTCAGCGGGCAGTTCGACGCCGGGATTCGTCTCGGCGAGCAGGTGGCAAAAGATATGGTGGCCGTGCGCGTTGGCCCGGAGCTTACTATGTCGGTCATTGGTTCTCCGACCTATTTTGCGAAACATGGCTACCCGGCGACGCCGCAGGATCTCCAGCAGCATAATTGTATCAATATGCGGCTGCCTACCCTGGGAGGACTGTATGCGTGGGAATTCGAAAAGGACGGGCGTGAGCTGAAAATTCGCGTGGATGGGCAACTAACGTTCAACAGCCTGAGCCAGCGCATTGATGCCGCGCTGCAAGGTCTCGGCCTGGCATTTGTGCCGAGCGACACGGTTTCCGATGAGCTTGCCGAAGGGCGGCTGGTCCGGGTTCTGGAGTCCTGGTGCAAACCGTTCCCAGGTTATTACCTTTACTACCCCAGCCGTAAGCAGCACACGACCGCGTTCTCCCTGCTGGTGGATGCGCTGAGATACTCTTCCTGAGCCGTTGGTGATAAGAGGATTTTATTCTGGTTCAGCGACATCAAAGCCCGAAGACGCGCAGACCCTTTTCCTGGCCCACTTCGTAACTCATTGATTTATCCATTCAGCAGAGTCGTGTCCCAAAAAGGACAGGAAGGAGAAAAGAGACAGCTTTATCAGTTTCAACAAGGCGTTAGCTGTGAAAAGCTCTTGTTCACTGCCGTACAGGCAGCAGGCGAGGCGCGATAGATGAAGTGCCTCGCCTGTTTTTCTCATACCAGCCTCAGAACCCTGTCCAGCGACCAGCGGCCAGCGCCACGGGCGATAACCAGCAGCAGTAATCCGCCCCAGATCAGGTGCGTGGGCCATGCGTCCGGGTAGACAAAAATTTCAATCACCAGGGTCATAAACAGCAATCCCGTTGCAGCGAAGCGTGAAAATAATCCCAGCACCAGCAGAACAGGGAAAGTATGTTCGGCCAGCGTGGCCAGGTGCGCGGCGATATCATAGGGGATAAGCGGCAGCGCATATTCGGTGCGGAACAGCTCGTAGGTGGACGGTTTTAGCGTCATAAACCCCGTGACTTTTGTGCGGCCAGAAAGGAAGAAAACGGCGGCAACGCCCACGCGGGCTATCAGCAACAGCAAGTTGTCGCCGACGCCTCTCTCGATGCGATCCCAGAGTCTATTCCATAGCGCTCTCACGCCTTGTTCTGTCATGTGTTGTTCAGATACTTTCATCATTTATCCTCAAAAGGTGTGATTAAAATGCGGCGAACACGCCGCGACTAAGCAGGTTGCTGAAAAAAGGGCCGAGGGCGAGGGCTGGCTCGGCAGCCAGGGCCTGTTCGCTAGCCTGATCGAGGGTTGCCCCCAAGCGGCAGGCAGTCAGGAAGACCGATCCGCCCTGGCTTAAGGGTTCGGCAAAAATGCGCTGCTGGTGGCGAACCAGCAGAGCGCCTTCGCTCTGCCAGTGAATCGTCTCCGGCGCGGCGGTTTGTTCGCGGTTGAACGCCCAGAGCGTGAACACAGGCAGCGTGGGGTGCCAGTACCAGCGAACGCTGTCCCGCAGCCGTAATGATGTGGTGCCCAGGGTACCCGCCGTGGTGTTTGCCAGTGCATGCACGTCCAGCGGGGCCGAGGCCGGGGCACAAAACACCTCCAGCCACAGCTTGTCCAGCTCGGCCACGGCGCTTAAATAAGTCAGTTCTTTGGCCGGAGGATAAGCGCTAATAAAGGCGGGGAAGGCGTCGCCATAGCGAACCAGTTCACCTTCGTATGGGGGGCGTTCAAGCGCATAGCCGCGCGCCATTTCACGGAAAAAATCGGTTCCGGTAAGCCTGGATACGCTGGGGAAGTTAGCGTCCAGGGCGTCAACGCAGGCTTTGATCACGCTGTTGCGATAAACGGCAATACCGGGCTGATGCTGAAGATGGCTTAGCTCGGATCTAGCCTCACCGTATAACAGGCCAATAAATGCCTCGTGGTAGCGGCTTAACTGAGTGCTCATACGGCGGCTCCCATTGTGTCGAGGATGCGCTGGGCACGCTGCTGTTCGGCCAGCAACACGTTAAACGCAGGCAGGTTGTCATCCCGTTCAATAAGCGTGGGTTTTGCTCCCGCCCGCTGAATCAGTTGCGTATACAGCCGCCAGACCTCCTCGGATATTGACTGGTCGTGGCTGTCGATCAGCAAATCGCTGCCCCCTTCGTCGGGGCTAAAGCCCGCCAGGTGGATCTCAGTCACACGTTCGACCGGGAAACGGTTCAGCCAGGCTGCGGCCTCAAAGCCGAGGTTGTGGGCTCTGAGCCAGACGTTGTTCAGATCCAGCAGCAGGCCGCATCCGCTCCGCCGGCTGACTTCGTCGAGAAATTCGATTTCATCCCATTCGTGTTCCGGCATCTGCAAATAGTGCGTAGGATTTTCCAGTGAAATCTGGCAGCCCAGCGTGTCCTGCGTGCGGTTAATGTTGTCAATAACGCGGTGCATCACCCGCGTTGTCCTCGGCACCGGCAGCAGGTCAGGATAATAAATCCCGTTCCAGCGCGACCAGGCGAGGTGCTCGGAAACAAGCGCTGGCTTGATGTCAGTCACTAGCGCTTTTAGCTGCGCGAGCAGTTGGGCGTCCGGTGGCTCGTCACCGGCCAGTGAAAGCGAAACGCCGTGCAGCGAGATCGGGTGTTGCTGGCGGATGGCCACCAGCCACTCTCTGCGCGGGCCACCCGCCATGAGATAATTTTCACTGTGAACCTCGAACCAGAGAGAGGATGGACTGGCCCAGGCGTCGGCGTAATGCTCGGGCTTAAGGCTTAATCCGGCGCCTAAAGAGTGTGTCATCGTCATGGGAGTGGCCCTTTGATTAGCCTTCGGTCAGCGAGCCGTGGCCATTCGGCGTCTGGATCGCGGTGCAGGTCCCCGCTGGCACCATTTTGTAGGCATTTTTCTGGTAATCGACTTTGGAGGTGCCCGCGCAGGTGGTACCGGCGCCGGCCTTACAGTCGTTGTCTGCGGCTTTGGCAATGCCAAAACAGCGCTCAAGGTTTGGCCCGGTTAATTCAGCGGCAAAAGATGCCGCGCTGAAAGAAACCAAAGACAGGGCAATCGCGGACATAGCAATACGGTTCATCGTGTTCTCCAGATAATTAAAATGAATTTAGGGACGGCAATCATCGGCTATTTATTGAGAGCGTTATTTCCTCCTCATTGAATAAGACGCATTAATTTCCCGACGTAATATTCACGGCTTTAAATATCGTGCGGGCGACATTTTTCGGGTCATACAGCATCGGCACATGGCTGACCGGTAACTCGGTGACGTGGGCGTGAATTTTCTTCGCCATCGCTCGCTCCAGATCCGGGTTGATCATCCGGTCATTGCTGCCGACCAGGAACCAGCTCGGTTTCTGCTGCCAGGCAGCGGTGGTCACTTTTTCGGTAAAGCTTGCGGCGGCGATCGGCATCTGGGTGATGCCAATAATGTTCTGCGCTTCAGGCGTCGCATCCTGGGCAAAATCGGTGGCGACGGCCTTCGGATCGAGGCTCAGAAAGCCGTCCGCACCCTTGATGATTTTTGCGCTGCCGGGCGGGGCCGGGAAGCTGTTGGCCAGATCGGCCGTGGACTGACCCGGCGATGGTGCAAAGGCATTGATGTACACCAGGCCTTTCACTTTCGGATCGTTACCCGCCTCGGTAATCACCGTCCCGCCCCAGGAATGACCTACCAGAATAACGTCGCCTTTGGCACGGGCGATGGCGCGTTTGGTCGCCGCCACGTCGTCTGCGAGTGAGGTTAATGGGATCTGCGCGGTGATGATTTCGTAATGGCGCGTTTGCAGAACCGGGATCACCTGCTCCCAACTGCCGGTCGCGTCGGCGAAGGCGCCGTGCACTAACACGATGGTGTGCTGAGTTTCCGCCTGGGCGGCAAATCCGGTCATCAGGCCAGCCGCAGCCAGCGCCAGCAGCGTTTTACGCGTGGGTTTCATCTTCTTTTCCTGTTTTAGGGGGAGGGAATAAATCAGCGGTAAATATCGGCGCTGCCGAAGTAGCTGTTGTTGCCGCCGGCGGAGACCACTCGCCAGGCGCTGGCCCCGGCTTTTTCAGCTTTTGCAGCCAGTTTTTCATTGAGCTGATCGAGAGACAGCGTGGTGCTATCGCTTTCTGTGACGGTGCCAATTTTGACCAGGCCCTGAGCGCTGTGGACTTCTTTGGCAGCAAAGGCAGGCGCTACAGCAGCGGCCAGGACGAGCGGGAGAATAACGGTGCGGAACAGTTTCATCATAGGCCTCACATATCGGGTCGTTGAATACGTTGCCGCCTGAAGGTGGCGGATGCGCTTATTTAACGCCTGGTTTGTATGTGGGCTGTGTCAGAGGGAAGGGGATTTGTTTTGTTATTTAGCCGTGGGCGGCGTGGATACAAAACAACACAATTCTTTTGTGCTGAGCCGGGATAACCCCTCTCCCCGAGCGGGAAGAGGGGAAACGAGCGGTTAGTTTATGCCTTCCCGGCTCTCTTTTTTGGCTTCTTCAGCCTCGATGGCGCGATACCAGCGCGGGTGGTGCTTCTTCGCCCATCGGCGGCTGACTTTGCCAATGACCATGCCTTTAATCGATCCTTTCACCCAAAACGCCATGTACATATGGATCAGGATGGCGTGGATCAAAATAATGGCTGAAGCGGCGTGGATAAGCAGGCTGTAGCGAATCATCCACATTGGGAAGTAGTGCGCAAACCAGGGCCGCCAGATAATAATCCCGGTCACCAGCAGCACGAAGATCATGCTCATGATGCTCCAGAACATCATCTTCTGCCCGGCGTTGTACTTGCCCACGTCCGCCACTTTATGCTCGTTGCCTTTCAGCACCTCAACAATGCCCTTCAGCCAGGGGAGATCCTGCTTGTCGGGAATGTTGTGATGCACGAAGCGCACGAACATAAACATCAGCGCCACAAAGATAGCCACGCCGAAGAACGGGTGCAGAATGCGCCCCATCTGCGGCGTGCCGAAGGTTTCCGTCAGCCATTGCAGCGTCGGGAAGAACAGGGCAATGCCGGACAGCGACACGAGGAAGAAGCAAATCACTACCGTCCAGTGGCAGGCACGGTCGATGAATTTGGTTCTGACGATCATCTTACTCATGCTTGTCCTCCTCATCTTCGTCCACCTCTTCGTTCGGCCCGATCCCGACATAGTGGAAAATCAGGGCCGCGAAGGTAGCAACAAACCCGGCAGCCGAGAGCGGCTTCAGAATGCCTTTCCACAGGTTGATTGGGGTATCAATCTTCGGCTCTTTCGGCAGGTTGTGGTACAGCTCTGGCTGGTCCGCGTGGTGCAGCACGTAAACGACGTGTGTGCCGCCCACGCCCTGCGGGTTGTAAACGCCCGCCTGTTCAAAGCCGCGTTTTTTCAGCTTCTCAACGCGCTGCTCTGCCATGTCCAGCATCTCTTTGCGAATACCAAAGCGAATCGCACCTGTCGGGCAGGTTTTCACGCAGGCAGGTTCCTGGCCTACGCTAACGCGGTCAACGCACAGGGTGCATTTATACACGCGGTTATCGTCTTTGTTCAGGCGAGGGATGTTGAACGGGCAGCCCGCGATGCAGTAGCCGCAGCCGATGCAGTGCTCCGACTGGAAGTCTACGATGCCGTTGGCGTACTGAATAATTGCCCCAGCGGACGGGCAGGCCTTGAGGCAGCCCGGATCTTCGCAGTGCATACAGCCGTCTTTGCGGATCAGCCATTCCAGCTTGCCGTTTTCACGGGTTTCTGAAAAACGCATCAGCGTCCAGGACTTGGCGCTCAGGTCAGCGGGGTTGTCGTATACCCCCACGCAGTGGCCGACTTCGTCGCGGATATCGTTCCACTCCGAGCAGGCCACCTGGCAGGCCTTGCAGCCGATACAGCTTGTGACATCGATGAGCTTGGTGACTTCTTCCTTGAAGTCACGTGCTTGCGGCGGCGGGGTGAAGCTGTTGGTCGCCGAGCGTTTGATAATATCCTGAGATTGCATGGACATTGTTTCCTCCCTTACGCCTTCTCAATGTTGACCAGAAACGCCTTGTACTCCGGCGTTTGCGAGTTGGCGTCACCCACCGACGGCGTCAGGGTGTTGGCGAGATAGCCCTTGCGGGCCACGCCTTCAAAGCCCCAGTGCAACGGGATCCCGATGGTTTCGATTTCCTGGCCGCCCGCCTGCAGGGTTTGCAGGCGTGGCGTCACCACGGCCACGGCTTTAATAAAGCCGCGTTTGCTGCTGACTTTCACCCGATCGCCGTGCGCAATGCCTTTCGCTTTCGCCAGCCCTTCGCTTATTTCTACGAACTGTTCCGGCTGCACGATGGCGTTCAACCGCGCGTGCTTGGTCCAGGTGTGGAAGTGCTCAGTCAGGCGATAAGTGGTGCCGACATACGGGAACTGCTGCCTGTTACCCATGCGTTTAGCGTCCGCTTCGTACAGGCGCGCCGCCGGGTTGGAAACCACTTTCGGGTGCAGCGGGTTGGTGCCCAGCGGCGTTTCAAACGGCTCGTAGTGCTCCGGGAACGGCCCTTCGGCAAGTTTGTCGAGGGCAAACAGACGGCCCAAACCTTCCTGCTGCATGATGAACGGCCCGACGCCGCTGTCCGGGGCGGCGGTGCTGAAGTCCGGGATATCGTTCCCGACCCATTTCGTACCGTTCCACTCAATCAGCATACGTTTGGCGTCCCACGGCTTGCCCTGCAGATCTGCCGAGGCGCGGTTGTATAACACGCGGCGGTTCATCGGCCACGCCCATGCCCAGCCCAGCGTATTACCCAGCCCGGACGGATCCGCGTTGTCGCGGTTTGCCATCTGGTTGCCTTTACTGGTCCAGCTTCCGGCGTAAATCCAGCAGCCGGAAGCCGTGGAGCCGTCATCACGCAGCAGCGCGAAGGAATCAAGCAGTTGGCCTTTTTTCGCCAGCAGGTTGCCGTTGGCGTCAAACAGATCTTCCAGCGCGTAGCCGTTGCTCTCCTGAGCGACTTCTTCGGACTCGGGATGATCGGGCTGCTCGTAGTGCCAGCGCATTTTCATCAGCGGCGCAATACCTTTGCCGCCTTCGGCCTGGTACATCTGGCGCAGCCGGTGGTAAAGTCCGGCAAGGATCTCCCCGTCATTCAGCGCTTCACCCGGCGCATCCGCGCCTTTCCAGTGCCACTGTAGCCAGCGGCCCGAGTTGGCGATGGAGCCATCTTCTTCCGCAAAGCAGGTGGACGGCAGGCGGAACACTTCGGTCTGGATTTTCGCCGGGTCAACGTCGTTCATCTCGCCGTGGTTTTGCCAGAAGTTGGAGGTTTCCGTCACCAGCGGGTCGATAACCACCATGTACTTCAGCTTGCTCAGGCTGGCGACAACCTTGTTTTTATCCGGGAATGAGGCGACAGGGTTAAAGCCCTGGCACAGGTAGCCGGTGACGAGGTTGCGATCCATCATGTCGAAGTACTTCAGCACGTCGTACGCCTGATCCCACTTCGGCAGCCAGTCAAAGCCCCAGCCGTTCTCTTTCTGCGCGTCGTCGCCGTAGAAGGTTTTCATCAGGCTGACGAAGAACTTCGGATAATTCCCCCAGTAGTTCACCTGGCCCGGCAGCGTCGCTTTTGGCGTGTTGGCGGCCAGGTAACCGTCGAGCGTGGTTTGCTTGTCGGACGGTAAAGAGAGGTAGCCCGGCAGGCTGGTGGACAGCAGGCCGAGGTCGGTCAGGCCCTGAATGTTGGAGTGGCCACGCAGCGCGTTGACGCCGCCGCCCGCCATTCCCATATTGCCGAGCAGCAGCTGGATCATCGCCATGGTGCGGATGTTTTGCGCGCCCACGGTGTGCTGAGTCCAGCCCAGCGCGTACAGGAACGTAGTTGTGCGATCGACTGCGCTGGTGGAGGCCAGCACTTCACAGACTTTGAGGAAATCTGCCTGCGGCGTGCCGCAGATATGCTCGACGACGTCCGGCGTGTAGCGGGAAACGTGCTCTTTGAGCAGGTTCCAGACGCAGCGCGGGTCGGTTAGCGTGTCATCTCGCTTCGCAAAGCCGTTTTCGTCGAACTGATAATTCCAGGTGGTTTTATCGTACTGGCGCTTTTCTTCGTCGTAGCCGCTGAACAGGCCATCTTCGAAGCTAAAGTCCTCACGCACCAGCAGGGCCGCGTTGGTGTAGTGTTTGACGTATTCGGCGTTGATTTTGTTATTGGAGATCAGGTACAGAATCACGCCCGACAGGAAGGTAATGTCGGTGCCGGAGCGGATCGGCGCGTAAATGTCCGCCACCGATGCCGTGCGGGTGAAGCGCGGATCGACCACGATCAGCGTGGCGTCGTTGTTGTTTTTGGCTTCCATCGCCCAGCGGAAACCGACCGGGTGGGCTTCAGCGGCGTTACCGCCCATCACCATCACCACGTTGGCGTTTTTGATATCAACCCAGTGGTTGGTCATCGCACCGCGACCAAATGTTGGAGCAAGACTTGCTACCGTTGGTCCGTGTCAGACGCGCGCCTGGTTATCTACCGCCAGCATGCCCAGCGAGCGGGCAAACTTCTGGGTTAACATGCCGGTTTCGTTGCTGGCCGCCGAGGCGCACAGCATCCCGGTAGAAAGCCAGCGGTTAACCGTCACGTTCTGTTCATTTTTCTCGATGAAGTTGGCATCGCGGTCGTCTTTCATCAGGCGGGCAATACGGGAGAACGCCTCGTCCCAGCTGATGCGCTGCCATTTGTCTGACCCAGGCGCACGGTATTCTGGGTAACGCAGGCGATTATCGCTGTGAATGTAGTCCAGCAGCCCCGCGCCTTTCGGGCAAAGCGCGCCGCGGTTGACCGGATGATCCGGGTCCCCTTCAATATGGAAAATGCTGGATTTGGCATTTTTCGAGCCATCCCCGAGGCTATACATCAATAAACCACAGCCAACAGAACAGTAAGTACAGCTATTGCGAGTCTCTTTTGCACGCAGCAGCTTGTAGTTGCGCGTTTCCGCCAGCGCGGCTTTTGGGACAAAGCCCAGCACCGCCGCCGTTGTACCTGCCATTCCGCCGGCGCAGATTTTGAAAAACTTCCTGCGACTGACGTTCATCGTCACCTCATTGTTATGACGTTTTTAGTACGGGCGAAAATAGCAGCTATAGCCATTCAGATATTGCGTGAAATCAATTCGATAAACATTGGGTAGGTGATTACCCCTTTGGTATTAGTGGTTATTTGACGGAGATAACACTGGCGTGTGCCCGGGGCAGAGAAAAGGGGAGTAAAGCGGCGTGGTTAGAGGCGGTGCCGTTTATCAGGGAAACGGCACGAGGCAGGCGTTGAGTCAGATGCGGGTGATTGTGAACCAACGGCGCCAGATAAAGCGCAGCAGATAATATTCAATGGTGCCCAAAGCGAGGAACCAGATGCAGAACAGGATCACGTAAAGCTGGCTAAGGTCGACCAGGTGGAAAGTGTCTATCAGCTTTTGTGCCAGCGTCAGCGTTAACGCCGGGGCCGGGAGCAGCAGGCATGACAGAAAGGCCAGCAGCAAAATGCCGCCCGCGCTCAACAGCGCTTGATGTGGATGGTTCATGACGTTGTTAGCCTGAAGTTAAAAGGCTATTGTCCGGGAAAGTGCACCCAGGTGTAAACCATTTGAGAAAGGGTAAAAAAGCGGCCCCTGCGAACAGAGGCCATCATCATCAGTTAAAAACGTTTTGCAGCAGCGTGTACATCTGGGTGAAAGCGCGTTTTGCCACTTCCGGGTGGTATTTCGCGACGCCTTCAACGTTCGCGCCCGGGTCGGTAAACGAGTGCACGGCACCGGCGTAGCTCACCAACTGCCAGTCTACCGATGCGGCGTTCATTTCGCTGACAAACTCGCTCAGCTGCTCGCGCGGCACCAGCGGATCTTCCGCACCGTCCAGCACCAGAATAGAGGCTTTGATCTCTCCGGCGGCGTGGGTTTTTAGGGTATTCAGCGTGCCGTGGAAGGAAACAGCCGCTTTGATATCCGCGCCGCTTCTTGCGAGCTCCAGCGCGCAGTGCCCGCCGAAGCAAAAGCCCGCTACCGCCAGTTTGCTGCCGTCGACGGCGGCAATTTTCTGCGTGGCAAGCGTGTCTAACGCGGCCTGCATACGGCCTACTTCCGCCGGGGTGTCCTTCACGCCCATCATCAGGGCACCGGCTTCATCGGCGTTGGTAGGGTGCTTGCCCTGGCCATAGAGATCGGCGACTAGCACGACATAGCCCTGGGCGGCGATCCCTTTGGCCTGTTCAACCGCTCCAGCGCTCACGCCCATCCAGTTAGGTGCGATCAGGACGCCGGGCCGCGCAGCGCTTTGGTTTTCCTGGTAGACCAGTACGCTTTCAAAGGTTTGATTCTCGACTTGATAAGTAACGGGTGTTGAAATAATTTCTGACATCAGAATTAACCCCTAAATAAAATTTATTGGTCGGCAGGTGAAGTCTAATTAATTTCATAATGCTAACAAATTAGCAATTTATTAAATTTACAAGCGCATGAAATGCTATTTAATTTAATTTAAAAAACGTTTATTTGTTAGCGATAAATAATTTATGTGAATAATTGTAATTAACGATGTTCGGGCAGGGAATATCCATTCTATCTCCAGGCCTTATTCACATTAGGGCATCACGCTGCGTCATCGGTAACAGGCGAGAGTCTTCCAGCGCCGCCGTGCGATGGCCAATTCCCTGCATACAGGCTTCATTATTCGCGAAGGCCAGAAAAGCTTCGGCACTGCTCTGCCGCACGAGCATGGCGCAGTCCCAGCGTTCATCCTGCGGGCCAATCAGCCAGCTGTCTGCGGCGCCAAAGAAAATAATGTCCCCGCCGCTTTGGCGTAAAAACGGCAGCGTGTGCTGTATATAGCGCTGAAAAGCTTCCGCGCCGCTAATCGGGCTAAGCGGCATTAATTCCGGGGTGGCTGAGTAATCCGCCATTGCCCTAAAACGCAGGAGGTTGAGCATATAAACCTCCCCGTAAATTTGTTTCATCACAAAATGTCGCGCGGCCTGCGGGGTGGGCTGCAGGTAAGGCGTCGTGTTTGAGGACGTGACCATAATTATTCCTGTTATTTTCCAGCGGCAAAATGAGCGAGAAGCAGAGAGGCCACGTCTTCTTCCAGCGCAGGAGGAATTTCATGCCCCATGCCTGCAATGAGCTGCAATTTTGCGGCGGGGATCGTCTCGGCAATGTCCTGCCCGGCTTCTACGGGGAAGAGGGGATCGTGAGTGCCGTGAAGCACCAGCGTGGGGGCTACGATCTGTTTTATCTCCTGACGAAGATCGCCTGTGGCCGCCATCGCTGCAATCTGACGTAGCATGCCTGGCACAGAACTGGCGCGCGCCAGCGAGGTTTTTAGCAGCACCGTGTAGTACTCCTCGTCAAACGGGAGGTGCGTTGAGGCAATGCGCCTGAAGAACGCGAGCTGCTGCTCAAGCCAGGCGCTTTGGTGCGAATGCGGATCGGGCTTCGGCCCCATTAGCATTGCCATCACATCCGGGGCCGGAGGCGGGAGCTGAGGATTGCCTGTGCTGGACATGATAGCGCACAGAGACAGCGTTTTTTGCGGATATTGCGCGGCAAACAGCTGGGCAATCATGCCGCCCATAGAGCGCCCAGCAATGTGCACCGCCGGAATACCGGCGTTGTCCAGCGTGAGGGCAACGTCCGCCGCCATGTCCCGGAGCGTATAGGCGATGGGGATCCTTTGGCCCTGGGAGAGCGCCTGCAGGTCGGGCACGCCCGCGTGGTTCAAGGAGGGGGACAGCCCGCAGTCGCGATTATCGGCCCGTAAAACATAGAAACCTGCGTCGGCCAGCCGCTGGCAAAAGCGCTGCGACCAACTGATGCTCTGGCTTCCCAGCCCCGGCAGCAGGACTATTGCCGGGTGTTTTTTATCACCGAAGCCGTCGAAGTAGAGGGAGACCGGCAGGTTAGTCGCTGTGTTCATGGGCGATCCTCAGTTTTTTCTGCCAGGCTTCCAGCAGATTTTCCAGCGCGGCTTTAACGTTTTGCTCATCCGGCTTGACCTTTTCAAGCACGGTGAACTCGAAAGCGGACTCACCATACTGGTTCCAGGCCAGCTGCAGCGCCTTATTGCGGTGCTGCCCGAACTTCAGTTCAAACAGATGGCGGTTTAACACGCCCTGAGCGTTTGCGGCGCTGGCGAGCAGCTTATGGCCGGTTTGCGTATTGGCTATCAAATAGATGCCCGCCGTGGTCGGGCTGTCTTTATAGCTCTGCTTCAGATCTTTTTTGTTTGGTGTCCCAGTCATTTTTTGGACTCCTGCTTGCCAAAAGCTAACGTTGCCGCATAGCGGCGAATATCCTGCGGCCAGCCTTCCATCGCGGCGTTGAAGGCCGCTTCGTCATCGGCAAACAGCGCGCGCAGGCAAGTTTCATACTCCGGCAGATCGCCCGCCACCTCGTGCATAAACTGGTAGGCGCTTTCGTGCCTGCGGCGCTTGTTGTCCGCCGGTTCGCTGGCTTTTCTGGCCTGTTCGATCAGTCGACGTAAGGTTGCAGAAGCGCCGCCCGGCTGCGTGGCCAGCCACTCCCAGTGGCGGGGCAGCAGGGTGACCTCCTTCGCCGATACGCCAAGCTTAGGCCTGCCGCGAGTTTTAACCGCAGCGGTCTCTTCGGTTAGCTGTTCGGCCAACTCCGGGTAAGCCGCAATGACGCTGGCTTCGTCCCCGTTGACGTGGATATCCAGCCGTTTGCCGGTCTGGTCATGGAAGATAAACACCGGCTCGTTACCGATTGGCGTGGCCTTTAGCTGCCGCAACAGTTCGTTCAGGCTGCCGTGGGCAATCAACTGCCGCTGCATAAAGGCGGTAAGGGTGACAGAAGACATGGGTGACCTATTTTATCCGGGTAAAAATAGCAGACTATCGGGGTAGCCCGACCTTGTCAATTATACCCGGGTAAAATAGGTGGGGGAGGTCAGGCCTGGTGCATCAAGTCCTGATACAGCTCTGCGAGCACGCCGCCGGGGCGAAATTGCTGTTTGATCCAGCGAGTAACCTGACCCGTCGCCGCGTGCTGTGTGGCAAGCAACATGCGGGAATGCTGGCGTGGGTTATGGACCTGGCGGGTCACCAGCAGGCCGTTTTCTACCTCGCGACGCGCCATGTAATCCGGCAAAAAACCGATGCCGTCGCCTAAAATCTGGCACTGGCATTTGGTCGGGAAGTCCGGTACCACCAGGGTTTCCTGGCCGTGCAGCAGCCAGCCCACTTTTTTATTAATGGTGGAGGCGGTGTCTTCCACCATGATATTCGGATACAGCCTGAGCTGGCTTTCGGGGATCGGTTCCTGTGCCGCGGCGAGAGGGTGATCTGGTGCGATAGCGAACGCCCAGCGGATAACGCCAATCTCCGTGTAGTCAATGCCGCCCCCGCCCAGCAGCGCATCCGGCGCGCCGATGGCAATATTCACCTGATTGTTGAGCACCGCATCCCAGACGCCGTTGTACACCTCGGTGGTGACGGCAATCTGGCAGCCGGGAAACTGCTTTTTCAAAATATTCAGCAGTCTGGCCGTGTGCTGAGGCGTGTACAGCAGATGGTTAATGCAGATCCTGACTTTCGCTTCAATGCCCTGCGAAATGGTCTCAATGCCCCGCCGGATCCCTTGAAAATCATTCAACAAGTCGCTGGCCTTGCGGTAGAGATAGATCCCGGATTCGGTCAGCTCAATGCTGCGGGTGTTGCGGATAAACAGCGGCGCATCGAGCCACGTTTCCATGCGTTTTATGGTGTAGCTGATGGCGGAGGTGGTAACGCCCAGCTCTTCGGCAGCCCGGCTGAAGCTGCCGTAGCGGGCGGCGCAGGTGAAAGCCTGCAGGTTCTCTTCGGTAAAGATGGAGTGCATTCCGGGCTCCCTTCGATGACGCGTGATGCGGGGAGTTTGACACATTCTGAAAAAGATTATTAAAACACATTCAACAATAGCGGCATCAGCGATGAATCTTTTTTAAGCGGATGTTTTTCCCGCCAGGGCGTTGTTATTCTCGAATTTCGGCCATAACCGCGAACGACAGGAGAACATGATGTCTGACAACGAGCTGATAACCGGGTTTTTGACGGCGGCTTTGAACGGGGACGCGTCAACGCTGAAAGCATGCGTGGCGCAGGGCGTGGATATTAACGTCACCAACCGGCAGGGCAGAACGGCCATCACCATCGCCAGCCTGAACCAAAAATATGACTGCGTGGCGCTGCTTATTGAGGCGGGTGTGGACATTAATCAGCAGGATGAAACCTGTTTTAATCCCTTCCTGATTAGCTGCCTGAATAACGATCTCAAGCTGTTGCGCCTGTTGCTACCCGCGAAGCCTGACATGACTCGCTTAACGCGTTTTGGCGGGGTGGGTATTACGCCTGCCAGCGAGAAAGGCCACGTCGAGATTGTGCGCGAGCTGCTGGTGCATACCGAGATTAACGTCAACCACACCAACTTCCTCGGCTGGACGCCGCTGCTTGAGGCCATCGTGCTGAACGACGGCGGCAAAAAGCAGCAGGATATTATCTCGCTGCTGCTGGAACACGGCGCCAACCCGCACATGACGGATAAATACGGTAAAACGCCGCGGGAACTGGCCGAAGAAAAAGGCTACCGCGAAATCGCTCAATTGCTGAGAGAAGCGGGCGCTTAGCCGCTGTATGCCTGACAACCACCATCACACTCTGGGTAGAAAAATAATAATGACTGAGATTGAGAAAAGCCGTCGCGACTTTATTAGCGGAGGCGGCAAGGTCGCCGCAGCCTGCGCGCTGTTTGGGGCTAGCGGCACCGCAGCCTGGGCCGCGAAAACACCTGCAACCGCCTGTGAGAGCAGCCACCAAATGAATGCTATCAGCGAAAAACACTATTACCTCGACAATGTGCTGCTGGAAACCGGGTTTAATTATGAAGGCGAAACCGCCGTCAGTACCCGCACCGAACTGCACACGTTAGAAATCAAAGACGGCAAAATTGCGGCAGTTCGTGCCAATAAATCGCACCCTGACGGCACGCTGCGCAGCTATGACGCCGGGAGTAAGCTGTTGCTGCCGGCGATGCGCGATATGCACATCCATCTGGACAAGACGTTTTATGGCGGCCCGTGGCAGGTACATAACCGCCCGGAAGGTACCACCATCATGGATATGATTGCATGGGAGCGTAAAATTCTGCCGGAGCTGCAGCCCTACACCCGCGAGCGCGCCGGCAAGCTTATCGATCTTATCCAGTCCAAAGGGTCGACGATTGCCCGTAGCCACTGCAACATTGAGCCGGTTTCCGGGCTGAAAAACCTTGAAAACCTGCAGGCGGTGCTGGCGGAGAGAAAGTCAGGTCTGAACTGTGAAATCGTGGCGTTTCCGCAGCATGGCTTGCTGCTTTCAAAATCTGAACCGCTGATGCGCGAAGCGATGCAGGCCGGGGCCCACTACGTAGGGGGGCTGGATCCAACCAACGTGGATGGCGCGATGGAAAAATCCCTTGATACCATGTTCCAGATAGCGCTTGATTACGACAAAGGCGTGGATATTCACCTGCATGAAACCAGCCCGGCGGGCGTGGCGGCGGTGAATTACATGGTGGAAACGGTTGAGAAAACCCCGCAGCTTAAGGGAAAACTGACCATCAGCCACGGTTTTGCACTGGCGACCCTTACGCCGCAGCAGGTGGATGATATTGCCACGCGCATGGCTGCCCAGCAGATCAGTCTCGCTTCTACGGTGCCCATCGGGACTTTGCATATGCCGCTGAAGCAGCTCCAGCAAAAAGGCGTGCTGGTGATGACCGGCACCGACAGCGTGATCGATCACTGGTCGCCGTACGGGCTGGGCGACATGCTGGAAAAAGCCAACCTGTATGCGCAGCTCTACGTTCGCCCGAGCGAGTTTAGCCTGTCGCGTTCGCTGGCCATTGCCACCGGCAATGTTTTGCCGCTGGATGATAAAGGTAAACATGTGTGGCCGAAGGCGCAGGATGAGGCGAGTTTTGTGCTAGTGGATGCATCATGCTCAGCGGAAGCGGTGGCGCGTATTTCGCCGCGTACCGCGACCTTCCATCAGGGCAATTTAGTCTGGGGAAGCGTGATTTAATGCGAGGTAGAATAGCCTGCAAAAGCAGGCTATTTATTGACACTTTACCGAACCACAAAGACCGGGAAGCGGGCATGGCGAATAATGCTGGAAGCGTTGGAGCCGAGCAGGTGGGTGGAAATAGACGGGTTCTTCGAACCTACAATGATCACATCCGCATGAATGTCCTGTGCGACTTCGTTCACTTCGTCCCTCACCGAGCCGTAGCGAATCTCCAGCACGACGCGTTCTTTAGGCAGTGAGAAGTGCCCGCGCAATTCTTCCATCTTTTCTTCGGCGTTTTTCTTCAGGTATTCGTCGAATTTACGGATGTCAGAGGAAAAACCGTGGGTATTAAACAGCGGGGATTTAGGCAGAACGTACAGAAGGTGGATTGTGCCCTCAGACTCTTTCGCCAGATATTCGGCATGGCGAATAGCTTTATCCGTGAGCTCCATTTCAAAAACATCCACCGGCATTAAGATGGTTTTATACATCGTTCAGCTCCTTTTGGTAACGTTTCAACCATTCTGGCACTAACGATGCGGTTTCGCCGTGATCTGGCGGGGAAATAAGGCATTTATCCCCTCGCCCTGGAAGGGAGAGGGGATAACCAATGTTTCCCAGGCTTTTATTTTCTCCCTCATCCCTTTGGAGAGAGGGCTGGGGTGAGGGGCGATCGCGCCTAGTTACGACCCGCCATCACGCCGCCGTCAACGTCCCACAGGGCACCTGTCACCCAGGTAGTATTGTCGGACAGCAGGAAGCTCACTACTTCGGCAACGTCGCGTGGCGTACCTACGCGGCCAATCGGGTGGAAGCTATCAAAGCTGCCCATCACGCCCGCCACATCCTCTTTAGGAATGAAGCCTTCATAAATTGGCGTATGCACCACGGCCGGAGAAACCGCGTTGACGCGAATACCGTGCGAACCCAGTTCAATGGCAAGATTCTTCGTCAGTGCATGCAGACCGGCTTTCGCCATGGAGTAGGCGGAAGATGGTGTTGCGCCGATGGCCTGCTGCGCCCACATGGAACCGATGTTGACGATAGAACCTTTGATCCCGGCGGCAACCATGTTTTTCACCACTTCGCGGGTAATGAAGAAGGTCGCACGGTTGATGTTCATGTACATGTCGTAATCCGCCTCTTCGTGTTCGGTAAAGGCTTTCGGGAAGAAGACCCCGGCGGCGTTCACCAGCAGGCTAATGTCGCGGTGCTCGGCGTTAATCACGTCCATCACTTTATGCATCCCTTCGCTGCTCATCAGGTCTGCGACGATGACGGACACTTCCCCGAGGGCAGACAGCGCCTGGCGTGCCTGTTCGGCTTTCTCCGCGCGATTCCCGACCAGCACAACTTTCCCGCCGTTTTCCAGCACCTGACGGGCGCTTTCCAGACCCATACCACTGGTGCCGCCAACAACTAAAAGTTTCTTACCTGCGAATGATGTAGACATGATGACCTCGTTTCTCTTTGCTTAATAAGGTGAAGCAGCCTGCCTGGCGCTTCGGAATGGCGACAGAATGCCAAACCTATTTCGGCCTGGCGAAGCATAAGAACTTGCATATCGAGAAAGAAAAACTATCTTGTCGGTATGTCGTCCTTGTCGAAGAGAAAATATGAGATCGCTGAATCGCCTGAAATGGCTGCACGCCTTTGAAGCCACGGCGCGCCACGGCAGTTTTACCGGCGCGGCGGAAGAGCTGGGCGTAACGCCCGCCGCTGTGGGCCAGCTTGTTCGTTCCCTGGAGGAGTGGGTCGGCCATCCGCTGCTGCACCGCACGCGCAGCGGCAAAGAAAGACTTACGCTGGTGGAGGAAGCAAGGGAGGCGCTGCAGGACATTACCGTTGGGCTGGACAGCCTGGAGCAGGGATTGAATAAGCTGCGAGGTGCCAGAGCCCGCGCGGTGGTGGTGATTACCGCTTCTCAGGTACTGATGATGAACTGGCTGATGGAGCGCCTCAACCGCTTTTCCGAGGAGCATGACAGCATCGACCTGCGCCTTAACGTCACGGAAAAACTGACCGATGTGCTGCACGGCGAGGCCGATGTCGGCATACGCTGCGGTCCCGGCAACTGGCCCGGTTTACAGTCAACGTGGTTAATGGACGAAGAGGCGGTGATTGTCTGCAGTCCGCATTTGCTGACTGGCGTCACCGAAGCTGACTGGCTGTCAAAACAGAAGCTTATTTATGATGATACACCGCATCCCGGGGCGAATTTCCCGGAGTGGGAAACGATTTCTCAGGACATTGGCGTGGCGTTGTGTGAGCAAAACGGCCTGCACATTAACTCTACGTCGGCCGTTATCCTGGCTGCCCTAAGCGGGCGTGGTGTGGCGGTGGTGCGCAAAGCGCTGGTCCAGCAGCTGATCGAACTTGGGCAGCTGCGCCAGCTTTTCCCGCAGCACAAATGGCCGCTGACCTGGTCCTATTTCATCGTGCGTTCAGAGCGCTCCAGTCGACGCCCGGAGGTGACGCTGTTCCATGACTGGCTGGTGGCAGAGACGGGCGCTACGCTTAAGTAATGGAAAAACTCATCGAATTAAAGCGCGCCAAACGCCTGGCGCTCTCACTTTTGCTGATTGCCGCCGCGACGTTTGTCGCCACTTTGTTCTTGCCGCCTAATTTCTGGGTGAGCGGCCTGAAAGCGATTTCTGAAGCGGCGATGGTCGGCGCCCTGGCCGACTGGTTTGCGGTGGTGGCGTTGTTTCGCCGCGTACCGATCCCGTTTATCGCCCGGCATACCGCCATTATTCCGCGTAATAAAGACCGTATCGGCGAGAATCTCGGCAAGTTCGTGCAGGAAAAGTTTCTGGATACCCAGTCGCTGATTGACCTGATTCGTCGCCATGAGCCGGCGCAGATGATGGGGAGCTGGTTCCGGCAGCCCGAAAATGCTCAGCAGGTAGGGCGGCATATGCTCAAGGTGATGGAGGCTTGGCTGTCTCTGACCGATGACACGCGGATTCAGGGGCTGATTCGCCGGGCGGTGCACAAAGCTATTGATAAAGTCGACCTCAGTTATTCCAGCGCGCTGCTGCTGGAAAGCCTGACCAAAAACAACCGTCATCAGGCCTTGCTCGACTCGGTCATAGCTCAACTGCTGGCGCTGCTCGAGAAACCGGCCAGCCGGGAATTTATTGCCCGCCAGATCGTCCACTGGCTGGAAACTGAGCACCCGGTTAAGGCCAGAGTGCTGCCCACCGAATGGCTGGGCGAGCAAAGTGCAGAGCTGGTGTCCGACGCCGTTAACTCTCTGCTGGATGACGTGAGCCAGGACAAAACGCATCAGCTTCGCCGGGCATTCGATCGCGCCGTGCAGCGGCTTATCGACAGCCTGAAACATGACCCGGAAATGGCGGCTAAAGCGGAAACGATCAAAAGTTACCTGAAGGAGGATGAGAAGTTTAATCTCTACCTCGGCGAGCTTTGGAATGACCTGCGGGGCTGGCTGAAAACAGATATCGCCCGCGATGATTCGCGGGTGCAAAAGCGCATTGCCGAAGCGGGGCAATGGCTCGGGGAAACGCTAACGGCCGATGCTTCGCTGCGTGCCTCGCTGAATGAGCACCTTGAGCAGGCTGCCCGGCATATCGCGCCGGACTTCTCAGCTTTTCTCACCCGGCACATTACCGATACGGTGAAAAGCTGGGACGCAAAAGACATGTCGCGGCAGATTGAACTCAACATCGGCAAAGATCTGCAGTTCATTCGCATTAACGGCACGCTGGTGGGGGGCTCGGTCGGACTGGTGCTCTATTTACTTTCACAATTGCCGGGCGTGATTGAGGGCTGGGGGCTGCGGTTTTAAGGCACAGGGCGCGAGGCCCTGTGCAGCGTGGTTAGCCCTGATGAGGCATCAGTTTTGGATCACCGGCAAAAGCGGGTTTACTGCTGCTTAGAGCCTGTTCGTCAGCGCCTATCGAACCGCTGTTATCCGCCCAGACACCTTCCTGAGTTTTGCTGATTGCCTGATGCTGGCCGTTAAGGTTTTGCCCCATGGCGGCAATGTGCTGGCTTTCTGTTCCACCGCTGTTGTCGGCCCAGGGAATGACGGGGTCGGCCGCTGCGGCGAATAAAGGCAAGCAAATCGAGCTGGCAAGCAGCATTTTGATGGCTTTATGCATGTTATTCACCTGCTGACATTAGCGTTTTGGGTGCCAGCTCCGGAGGAGATGGCGGTACCGATAAGTCTACTGCGGCGAGAAATATGCGCTGGCGAGGAAAAGTAAAAGAGCGTGTCATTTGCCACAATTGCTTACCGACGATCTCAAACTATTCAATAAGATAGACAGTGAATATGTTTCTTGTGAAATAATTAATTCGCTAATGATAATGGCCGTGATTTATTAAGTGACTGAACCGCCCAACAACCCGGCAGGACCCATGAACAATTTTTAGGTATCATTTCGTCTTATTTTCAATGGGATATTACTGCGGTAACTGATGAACCTTAACCATTTCTGCTATTGTCTTCTGATGCTCGCCGCGCTGGGTAGCGCTTTTATGCCTCACTCTTTGGGCATGTGGTTTGTACTGGTGAATGTGCTCACGCTGCTGGTTTACGGCGCTGACAAACTGGCTGCGGTAAAAGGCTGGCGGCGCGTGCCGGAGGCAACATTGCTTCTCTTTGGGCTGACGGGCGGTTGGCCCGGGGCGATTCTGGCTCAGCAAAGTTTTCGCCATAAAACTCAGAAACAGCCGTTCAGACGCTGGTTTTTTATTACTGTGATAATAAATTTAATTGCCGTTATTGTCGTGGAATATGAGTTTTATTTACCCAGGTAATATTAATTTTGTATGTTCATGAAAGCGATAAACGCCGGGGATGAGGTGATGTCAGGGCAGTTTAGCTGCCGGGGGAAGCATTACATCTGGCCGAATGCCGAAAAAGCGGATGACGTGGCAAATACCTGTCTTGTTCGCGGAAAGCAGAATCAAAAAAATATTATCTACGTTACGCCCGGATGTGTATATTTTTAATGTTGCCGGTGAATGTTTTTCGGTTGAAGCATAAAGCAGGATAAATTAAGAAAGCTAAATGCCATGTGGATAATACATGGCATTTTTATCTTTCTTGCTGCAGGGAGCGTATTGAATGAATGCGCGTTGATAAATATTCATAATCTGAACACTGAGAAACCCTTAACGCTATTTAAATTAAGGGTTTTTTTGAGTGTTATTTATTAATTAAATTCCATCTTCCATTTTCAATAGCAAGAATTTACTTTTCAATCCTTCTATTTTGGCTGATAGCGCATACAGTTGCGCCGGTGGTATCTGCCTGTCGTTATCTTTTAAACGTTGGAGCTGATTGAGCTGATTCTCTACCATGGTGCTCTGCCGGTGAACTGTTTCACGTAATTGATATATTGCCGTTTTTAACTCGGAAATAGTCATATAGGAGGTTCGTTTTTGTTCCGCCTCTAAAAGTCGTTTTTCAATGGCTGTAAGCTGTGAAATCAATTCTTCATAGGTTGTATTAGCCGGCGCAGATTTGCTGGCAATTTCCTGCTTGTTTTTCCATTGAGTGACCAACGGATTATCTTGCCAGATGCTGTTGGTCACTCGCAGTACGTCTGGATTATCGGCACTTTGGTAGAGGGACAAAATGGAAAGTGCAAAGGCTGCGCCAGCTGCACTCCAGCAAAGCTTATTGGGCCAGGTTAATGGCCGGGATTCGGGGAGCTGCAGGTGTGTTATCGTGGGTTCCTGCTTTGGCGCTGCCGGTACGGCGGGTTTGCTCTGCTGGGTTTGCTGCTGGAGCATTTTGATGTTCATCTCCAGCCACAGTGAGAGCTGCCGAAAAATATCTCCCTGGGAAGATTGCAGCTCAACGGCCTGGGCTTCTAACATCCCCGATGACATTAGCAACTGTTCCATCGCCGGGATGTTGTCCGTCTGTAGCGGAAGGCAATAAATTAACGGCGTTAGGTACCGGCAGTAGCTATCGATCATTTGGCGACGCAGATCGAGCGCTGACAGGGGAGGCCAACAGGGAGGATGCTGTTTGGCAAAACCACTGGTAAAGACCTGGGTTGCACTGGCAACACCTTTCCAGCCATTTCGCTGACAGGCAATCAGGCAGTACCACATCCCAATTTGAAGGTCGTAGCCAAATTTTTGGAATAGCTGATTGCAGTCCTTTTCCCGTTCTCTCCACCAGTTACCGTCGTCTGAATAAATCTTCCAGCGGTGCATGTCGTTGCTGAACTGGAGAAAAGTATGATGGCCACGCGGATCGTGGCTGTTAATTTTCAGCGTGCGGGTATGTTCAGAATGGATGGGCTCGCTCATGTTGTGACCTTCTCTGCGCGCAGGGTGAGGACTTTTTTACTGACGTCGATTCTTAAGGGGATTCCCGGCGCGCCATGCAATGCGCTGTCGGCCATCAGCGGGAGCAGATGCTGATTCAAAACCTGATCAATATCGCGGGCACCACTTTGAGCCACCCGGCAGCGGTCGGCAATCCAACTGACGGCTCGTTTGCTGTAACCCGGCTGCGCGGAGGCATCTGCTGCTTTCTGGTATCGCTGGCACAAACGCTGCAATTTAAGACCAATGATTTCATTCATCGCGTCAGAAGAGAGTGGCAGATAGGGCGTCAGCGTCATGCGCCCCATGAGTGCCGGGCTAAATACGCGTTCAAATTCCGGGCGAATGGCATTACACAGCGCCTCCGGACTGATTTCCCCTGAATCATAGGTTGCCATCAACGTTTCGCTGGCGAGATTGGACGTCATAACAATCAGCGTATTGCGGAAGTTGATCTGCTGGCCTTCTGCGTCCTCGATCTGGCCCTTATCAAAGATTTGATAAAATAGCTCCATAACGTCCGGGTGGGCTTTTTCTACTTCATCAAGCAAGACGACAGAGTAGGGATTGCGACGAACAGCTTCAGTAAGTACGCCACCCTGGCCGTAGCCGACATAGCCAGGAGGGGAGCCTTTCAGGCCGGAAACTGAATGCGCTTCCTGGTATTCGGACATATTGATGATCACCATGCTTTCCTCACCGCCAAACAGCAATTCGGCCAGCGCAAGCGAGGTTTCCGTTTTTCCCGTGCCGGATGGACCTGCCAGCATGTAGACCCCCATTGGCTTGAGCGGGTCCCCCATACCTGCCCGGCTGATTCGTACCTGCTGCGCGATCTGTTTGAGAGCGTGATCCTGACCAATCACTCTTCCGGCCAGTCGCTCAAATAAAGCATCGATTTGCTGATGCTCTTTCTCCAGCATTCGCCCTAGTGGAATGCCCGTCCAGTCGGCCACTACATCTGCAATGCAGGTCGCATCGACACATTCAAATACCATGGCATGTTGCTGATGTCTGGCCGACAGTCTCTCCCGGCCGTGGGAAATAAATGCGGCATCTTTGCTGTTCAGCAATTGCTGAACCAGGTCATTTTGTTCCCTCCATTCCTTGGTAAGGGCTTCAAGCTTTTGCGTTAACTCTGTGGTTTGCCGCGTCAATATTTCAAGGCGCTTTGGCGCTGTGTCTTCTCGTCTCAGGGCTTCACATTCACTGCTAATCGCCCGTAGCTGGACGTTGATCGCTTCAATTTCTTTGGGTTCGTGGGTTTGAGACACGGCGACTCGGGCACAGGCCGTATCCAGCAGACTGACGCACTTGTCCGGCATTTGCCGCCCGGCGATATAGCGATTGGAAAGAGTAACCGCCGCATGGATCGCGCTTTCTAATACGGGCACACCGTGGTGTTGCTCCATTGCCGGAGACATTGCTCTGAGCATGGTTGTCGCATTTTCGATATCAGGTTCTGCGACTTTGACAACCTGGAAGCGGCGGGTTAATGCGGCATCTTTTTCGAAGTACTTTTTATATTCAGCCCAGGTAGTGGCGGCAATCACGCGCAGTTCGCCGCGAGCCAGGGCGGGTTTCAGGAGATTGGCCGCGTCGTTCTGACCCGCCTGGCCACCGGCGCCAATCAGCATATGGGCTTCATCAATAAACAAAATAATGGGTTTGGGGGCACGCGTGATTTCTTTTAGCAATGCCTGAAGACGGTTTTCAAATTCTCCTTTTACGCTGGCTCCGGCCTGCAGCAACCCAAGATCCAGGGTCAGAACTTCCATCGCTCTCAGTTCAGGCGGCACCGTGCCCTCGGCAATCCGTAGCGCCAGCCCTTCGGCGATAGCCGTTTTACCCACGCCCGGTTCGCCCGTCAAAATCGGGTTGTTTTGCCGGCGTCGCAGCAGGATATCGACCATTTGCCTTATTTCAGATTCACGTCCGAGCACGGGATCCAGGGCACCTTTTTGGGCCAATTCGCTCAGATTGCGGGTATATTTTTTCAGTGAAGACTGCGTGGCAAGGTGGTCATTATTTGGCTGGGAACTGGCTGGCGAAGAAGCACGAAGAAGTTCATTAACTTTGTCCGATTCGCAGTGCAGGGCATCCTGAACCTGTCTAGTGAAAAGCGGTTTAACTATATCGCTGAAAGCGCTGGCAATTAGCGCTTCAGGCGTTAGTGAGCCGCTTCCCCACCGTGCGCTGGCCAGCATCCACCCATTCGTTAACCACTCTACCAGCTCGGTGGAAAATACCGGCGTGGGCACCTGTGCTTTATTCGCCTGGGTCAGCGCATGTTGCAGCGCACTGAATAACTGGCTGACGGGTAAACCTGTTTGCAAACTTAGCGTTTCAAATAAGGTGCTTTGCTGCTGAATGATAGCCAGCAGCAGGTGCTCTGGCGTCACCTCCGTATGCTGCTGGGAGGCTGCATGACTAACGGCAGTATCGAGCGCGGCTCGGGTATCGGTATTAAGTCTGCTGATAATAGATTTTAAATAATGGTTCATCATTTCTCCCATCAGGTATTAATTGCACTGAGCGATATCGCCGGGCAGCGCTGAAATAGGGTTGCTAAGTTGTGTTTCTGAACGAAAGGCAAGGTCGGCAATTTGCGTGTTAAGACTGTCAATGTTTTGCGCCAGGGCATCCCAGCTTTGCCAGGCCGTTTCCAGTTGGTTCGTGTCGGAGAGGGCAAAACGCACCAGCAGATGTTTGATTCCGGTCTGTTTGAGCAAGTCTTCATCGTCGCCAAATTCATCGCTTTGGAATAATGCTTCGCCGGAATTAAAGCGGCGAATGAAGGCCGGCCAGGCGTCTTCGCCATAAAGGCGATGGTGGACGGTGAACCCAGGGAAAATGACGCTGACAGTGACGTCAGTACACTGGCCGGGCTGCCAGCTAAAGTCATGTTTGTCGGCAAAGTTCATGCTGAGAAATTTCTGTTCACCCTTCTGGCAGCTCAGCGTTAGCTGCGTACCGGTAGGCACTAGCTGTGCGCCACCTGGCACGGAGGCTGGCATACTGGCGACACTGAGCTTCCAGATTTTTTTCGACAGCGTGGTTTGTTCGCCTTCCAGGGTGGCCACTTTTGCCACCAACGCCGCCATTTGGTCTCCGTCTCGCGTTGATTGCCGGTCCTGAACTTCCAGAAGCTTTTCTGCCGAAAAATTGTGCCTGACGAGATGAATAAACTCCTCTGTCAGAGGAGCCTGTATGCCGGTAAAACTGACTGCCCCCAGGCCGTTTTTAGCTTTTGCGAGGAAAGGGCTGGCGGGGCCACGCAAAAAATCGCCTACCAGCTGTTGGCTTAGCGCCTGCTGCTGTTCGTAGTCACGGGTTTCGTTATTTTTCCCCAGGGGCCAGATGACAGATCGTTTCCATTGTTCATTAAGCCAGCAGGCGCTCTGATGGATGGCATTCGCCGCTAAGCGGCGGGCATCATTTTGATAAAACAGCCATACGGCGTTGATTCCTGCGTCGGTATTCTGAGGTGTCAGGTGTTCCTGAAGCGCGGTGAGAGCCGGTAATAAATCGGTTAGCGGATTACCGTCACCGTTATCATTTTTTGCAAAAAGGGCTCGGGTCAGGTGTGCGTCAGGGCTCCCCTGTGATACGGCCTCTTTGACGGCTTTGTTTCGAACGTCCTGCCAGTGAAGCCATGCCCGATCGGCGGGCGCGGAACCGCCGGGGATGTTGTTATCTTTTCTGCCTTGTAGCCAGGCGATAAAAGACTGGCGAACCTGCCTGTCTATTTGCCTGGTACGGCGTACCATGGCACTGGTGTTTGCATCGGCTGACAGTTGCTGAAGCTGGCGAAGCGTTTGCAGCCATGGCTGCGCCTGGGCAGCCGTTATGCCCTGAAGTTCGTTCAGTGTGCGGTGCATAAATTGCATCGCCGCACTTTTATTTTGCCCCATTGCGATGAGATGCGGATGCGACACCTTTGAGGGCGTTGTGGGAGACAAATGGGCGCTCACCTCAATCAGATATCGCTGCCAGGCATCCTGTCGCCGTGCCGGCCATCGCATTTTTTCCTGCGTAAGAATAGGCAGGGGATGAGCGACCGCTTTTTCCAGGGTATTTATCCACCCGAAATAGGTTTTTTCGCCCTCGAGTGTCCAGAGACTTGAGAGCGCTATCGAATCGGAGAGCGACGGCCACCAGGCCGCTGCCTGAAGTGGGGATGGCATAGCGCCAGGTGCAACGAGCCACTGCAGAGCAGGATCGTGATTCACTAAACTCTCCAGCAGCCGTTGGGCCGTATGCAGCCACTTTTCGCCGTCCGGGCTGCGCATGAAGTGGCGTTCTATCGCCATAACAGTCAGCGGAGAGAGCGTTTGTGGGTAATCACGCTGCAGCAAGGCTTCTTTTACCGATGCGTTTTTTTGCAGTTCATCAAGCGTGGCGCCAGCCCGCATTTGCTGCCAGGTAATTACCGCATTGGCCAGGGAGAGGATAAGATCTCGCTGCTCTTCAGGGGCCGCACGTAATACCTGCCATTGATAGGCATCCAGAGCAGCCTCTGGTTGACGTTTACTGGATGGCGACTGCACTAAACGTGTTTCTGCTTTCTCTCGCCGCTGCTCAAGTAAAGGCAAAAACGGCAGATAGCGAGGGGAAAGAGAATGTCGCGCTTCATCTTTGGCTAAAAATGCCGCCAGGCTATCGGGGGACTGTTGGGGGGCTTTGGCGTTTAGATAGTCAAAGCTTAGCCACGCGCTGGCCGTGATCCAAACTGCGATAAATGCGATTGCAACGGAGCATATTTTTCTGGCATGGGAGCGCTGGAACCAGTGTTGATTGCCCCGACGCAGGCCAAGATCTTTTAAATGGTGGGCCAGTAGATGATGAATAAAAAGCCCCGTCCGGCGGCTGCGATTTTCCTCTAAAGGTTCCGTCGCACAGAACCATATGCTGCTGAGAGTGGTGTGTCGAAAATACGCGTTGGGTTCGCACAAAGACGCCACGGTATAGCAAAGTGAAGGCTCCAGCCGGGAGAACGCTTCCGGGAAGTCGAGTAGCGTGGCGTATTCAGTTGCCGTGAGATCGTCAGAGCGCCCCATGCTGAGCCTGATGTGTGACATACCCTGTCTTAACGCTGAAAACAGCGGTTGCAGGATCTGCTCATCTTGCCCATCTATATGCGGGGGTTGGCTCCATGTGTAGCCCAACGGCTGTAGGCGTTGCTCAGAGGAGAGCTGCTGAGCCCAAAGGCTGAAGCCGGGAAAACGATCGCATTGGGTGATTAAAATATGCAGCGGCAGCTGTTCACCAAAACGACGAACCAGCGGCTCGAGAAGCGCTCTTTGCTGGCGGATAAGTGAATGCAATGCGCTAAGATCCTGGTTTAGCAGCGAAGTTACCGTAATCGCAATAATCACGCCTGCGGGGGCTGGCATGCTTGTGCACCATTGCACCAGCCTTTTCCATGCCTGGGCGATAGCTGGTGAACCGGAGAGAAAATTACTGGAGACGTCCAGGACGCAAAGTTGGCGGAAGAACCACCAGCGCAGCGTTCTGGTTGGTCTTATTTCGGTATCATCGGCGCTATTATAAAATGTTGGCAAACCAGCGCTGGCCAACAGCGTGCTCTTTCCGCAGCGATCGCCCAATATCAAATATAGCGGGACTGTCTCTCGCTGACGGCGTGCCCCTTTGATAATGCTGGCCCCGGTTTTCCAGTGCGCTTTCAGCACAAATTCACGGCGGGAAAGACGATATTTTTCAAAGAGGCGTCGCCCTTTTTTGCCCTTTATTATCAGAACAAGGCCATGCCCAGCGCACCATAACAAGACGGTAAGGAGCAGCATTGACAGGCAAAAGACCAGTATTGAGGTTGTACTCCAGTTTTGCCATAAGCCGAGGGTAAAGCTAAATAAAACCGAGAAACAAAGAACCAGCAGCCAGCCGGTAAAACACGCTAATTTTTTAAGCATAGTATTCAGGACATATCGTAAAGGGCGAAAAAGAGAATCGAATAAAGCAGGAATACGCCCAGCGCGGCCAAAAGAAGCGGGCGCAGCCGCTGGGAGATGGAGGTGGATTTTGGCATTCGTTCCGGCATGATTTCCGCCTCATTCGGCCATTTTTGCCATTTTTCGGGCAAGCAAAGTTTTCGCTGTTCTTCGATCACGATATGAAGAGGCTGTTTGTCTTCAGACGTGCTGTACTGGCCCTGAAAACCTTGCTGCAGGCAAAAGAGAAACACTTTGCGTGCCTGGCCATACGCGGGGTTAAGCTTCTCAAGCTGAGTAAAAAAAAGTTCTCCTGCCGTTGTGATATTTAAATACTTCCGCTGCAGCAGCTCACTTCTCCAGTGATGCCGCCAGGGAATGTCAGAACTGAGAATGGCTTCATCCAGCCAGGCGATAACGGCGATACGTGCCGCTTCTTTTTCATCCCCGCAGGTATCCTGTAACGCAGCGTCCTGTTCTGCTTTTTCGAACAGCTTGATGCAGAGCTGACGGCTTTGCTCATAGTCGGTCAGCTCGTTTCCCCCCGTGATATGTAATACCTGCTTGAATACCGGAAGATAGCTGTCAAGGAGCTGCATTATTCCGCCCCCATAAAAATCACCTGAACCACAAGATCGTCGGGTGCGTCATCCCAGTAAAAAACAATATTTTTTTGATTTTCAATGCTTTTCCATAGGTCATCTTGCTTTTGTATCATGAAGTAGAAAGCATCTTTACGGTTAGGTACGCCTCGTGGGGTTGGCGTTAGCCGGGAAACTGGAATGCCCGGTAGGGCATGCTGAATCAAGGTGTGAATGGCCGATTTTGCGGCAACTTTAAAGTTTGAACTGTCCGGGTTGGACGCGGTTTCTGAACTTAGCATTAAGAGAACATTGCCGGTTTTTTCCCACGGTAATGCCTGCAAATCGCCGTAAAAAACGCGCTGCTCGTCTGAGACTAACGACACCCAGGTGTTGTCTTCTAACGTCAGGTTATTCAGAAGGGCAAGAATGAATTTTCTGGCGCTGGTGAAGCAGGCGCAGAGGTTGAAATGGTCGTACGGCAGTAAAGGGGTTTCACCTTCCCACTCACCGTTGAAAGAACACTGTTCGCTAAAGCTGGAGAGCTCACCGATAAGCTGCAACAGCTGCCCATAAATGTGCCATGGATGCATGGAGGATACGCGGCAGCAATGCTGTAACAGAGGAAGAGCGCGGTTTAATGAACGCATGACCAGCAGTTGAGTCATGTCCCCCGAGCTGGCATTTTTGAGCTGATCCGAACGTTTGTACTCCGCTAGCTGGTGCGCGCGATTAGCCAGTTCAGCATACAAACCGTCCAGGAGCGTTTTTAGCGCCGGCGACCCATTCAGCGTGATTACGGGAGGCGCAAAGTTTGGATCGATGACTACCCTGTCATTTTCATAGCGAAGCCTTAATAAAGGTAAAAATTCACAGTCGACGACGGAGGCTTTTTCATCGTCACTAAGGATCTGAACATTATATAAAATTCGGGATACGCTACATTCCGGGCCGTTGAAGTAAACGTCTTTCATGACATCTTCCTGGCGAGGTTTTAGCCATCGACTGTTGGGGGAGTCCCCAACATTGGCATGGCCTGGATCGAACCGGCGTAAAGCTAGCCAAAGCGTGAAGGGCTTTTCAATTTGCTTCCAGGCTTCACGGAACATGCGAGGCTGTAAAAAGCAATTTCCGGGATATTCGAGATAATCACCGGACGGCAATATAGCCTGCAATCGGTCTATCTTGAGGGTGAAGTCCACCAGTGTTTCAGGATTGAAATCACAGTGAATAAGGCCGGTGTTCCAGGGTTGCGACAGCTGGCGATGCCGCGCCAACATATAGTTGTGGTGTAAATCGACCGACTGTAGATGCTGCGGCTGAAGGTACACGCCGGAGTACCAGTAGATCTGTTGAAGTTCTGGATACACGTTATTCTCCTGTGTCCGTTGGCGCGGTGTTATTGAGCGTGAAGGGGGCTTTTTCTGCCCCGGAGAGCTGGCTAATACTGTCGCTGCCAAGCCGAATATTCAGCGTGACGGGGGTCAGATGTGCTTGCCAGCCAGGCCGCAACCAGCCTGATTTTGTGCTGGTGACGGGCACGGGTACGAGGGCCATATGCTGACTCTGTGGAAAGGGGTAATACCCCGCCACGACGGCAAAAAAGCGCGTATTCTCGCTGCGGTCTATATGCAGAGTGGCGTTTTGCCCCGGCATGGCGGCGTAGCGATCTATCTTGAGAATGTCGTTATGGCTGCCGGCGGCACGGAACAGGTTTTTCAGCGTCAGGGGCGTTGAAAATAGCTGTGTTAGCGTCTCAGCCTTGTTTGCCTGAATAATCAAAACGGTGCAGCTGTTTGCAATCCCATTCAGAGAATTGAGATCCGGATCTGCCTGAAGTTGCACCGTGATGGCCCCGGATGAAAAAGGTGCTTTAACCTGCTCTATAGCCAGTTTTTCAGATGCCTGTGAGTCGGCATCGGCAGCGCAGCCGCTTAGTAACACGATGGAGAGGAGCGCGATTAACATGGTTGCTCTGCGCATCAGTCCACTTTTCCTGTCAGTACATTATTGATTTCCCTGATACTGCCGCTGTCTTCGATCATTTCCTGCAGCCAGTCAGTTAGCGTCATGTTTGCCCAGCGTGCGGCTCTTTCCATCAGGAAAGGAACCGGGCTGGAGGGTTCTGACTGGCGAAAATAGGCCGCGATCGCCAACATTTGGCTGATGGCAAGCTCACGGCTCATTGCCTGTGGTGAATGGCGCACTGGCGCTTCTGTTGACTGCGGCGGAGAGTCTTCAAGAACTTGGGTAAGCGTGAGGGCTTCATCAGGAAGTGGGATCGCACGCTGTGTCAGGCGCTGAAGGTAGTCTCTAAGATCGCTCAGCGTTTGGCGGGTTAGGGTAAATAATTCCCCCTCCTGATCCTGGCTCAGCGAGGCATAGCGACTTTCCAGCGATTTCAATAGGGTGGTGATTTGTTCTACCCGAGCGGCCTGCTGACTGATTTCAATGGAGGAAAATGCGGTGGCCTGTTTGTCAAAGGTCGCCATCGTCAGGTCCCCTTCTTGCTCTATCAGCGCATCAAGGGACTCCGGGTTGCTATTGATTTTGTGTTCAAAGGCGAGGATTTGCCGCCATTTTGCCAGGGTGGTGTTGGTCTGGCGCAGCATCGGCTGGGTAAATAAAATTTGATTGAGCTCGCGATCCAACCGCACCAGCTTGCTACGGCGGATGGTGAGACCTTCTTCTTCCAGCGACGGCCAGCATTGATACCAAAAGCGAGTCATGAACTCACTCAGAAAATCAATACTGCCCAGCAGGCCTTCCAGCCCTTTCTGGTGGCATGTTGCTTCGACAAACCAGCACGCAAGCTGCAGATCTTTACTTTGTTCCGCCAGCGCTTGTTCACTCAAGGATTGAACAAGATGCCAGTCCGCCTGGCGAGGCTCGCTTACGGCCCAATCACCTTGGGGAAGATCGTCCTCATCGCTTTCTCGCGCCTCGCGGATTTGGTCGAAGACGGGTTCATACTCGAGGTGATTTCCCATAGGGTTGTCGAGCGATATTGGTGCCAGCAGAGTTGAAAAATCTGACTGCATAGAGAACCTCAATTATCCAATTAATACTTTGGGACATCCGGCCACGATGGTGCCGCCGTGGGCACAGCTATCGCCCATACGCGCTGCTGGTTTTTTGCCGATCAGCACCTTTGTGCTGCCCATCACAATGGCGTCGACCGGGCCTATGCAGGTTGCCATTGAACCTACCGTCGCCGCGGGTAACCCACCGATCAACACGGTGGGAGCGCCGGGGGGTAAAATGGGGCCGCCTACATGAGGCAGAGGCGGGAGACCCGGTGCGACCATCGGGCAGACATGCATGTCAGAGACGCGGGCTGCAGGTTGAGCCATCAGGAAGCCTCCTTAGTCAGGCATCGCTGTATAAGGTGACGAGCGCCTTCAACGGGAGTTTCTCCCAGCTCGACGGCCAGCATAACGAGCGCGCACTCAAGCATCCGGGAGGAAAGCTGCGGCTCGGGATACACCGGGGGCAGATCGTCTGGGCTCATGCTACCGTTGGCCCAAAACAGCGAAAGTGCCAGGGCACCTGTGGGGGAGTTAAGATCCTGGCTTTGAGCCTGTTCAAAAATACGCCACCTGCGCGCGTTATCGTACTGGCTAAACTGCTGATTCATCTCGCTAAGGAGTGGATGTAAGCTCGGCGGAACGGCTTCGCGAAGCAATGCGACGAGCTGCGAACCGAGTCGATTGGCGGGCAGGGAATGTGCCCAGCATGTTAGAGCCTCCTCCCACCGACCTTCCTCCAGCAGCTTGTCTGGATTGAATTCGTTCTGTGTCATGGTTTGTTTTTATCCAATGTTGATAATGCCGCCAGAGATAGTGGTCATGCCGCTGCCAGAAACGGTGGCCATCGCGCCTTTAAGTTCGACGGTTCCACTGCCTTCAACTTTCACCATGGCGCCTTTCAATTCAGCGCCAGCGCTGCTTTCAACCTTGAATGCTGCACCGTTGATGGTGATGCCACTGGTTGAAATGGCTATCTTGTTGTTGCCGACTTTTAGTTCGATAGACTGTGTGGATTCAATGCTTAGCGCTTTCTCCACTTTGACGCTGCCACTGCCGCCTGCGACGTCCAGGATGTAGTGGCCATTTTTAATTTTGGTGGTGATGTTCCCGCTGATTTCCTGTTGCCAGTTCCCTTTTTCCAGGGTGAGGTTCAAATTTCCCTCTTTCAGCAGCAGCAGGTCATTACCTTTGGTGAGTTCGGTGCTGCGGTTGGCTGCGATGGTGCTGGTAACATCATTTTTAACGGTCAGCTCGAGATCCTTCTGAGCGACAATGGTCATTAACTCTTCGCCCTTTTTGTCGTCGAAGCTCAGGCGGTGCCCGTCTTCGACGCTGCCTTTTGTTGCACTGCGGGTCACGAATCCGCTCTGTGTTTTTTGCGCCGGCAGGTCGAAAGGTGGTTTGTTTTGACCGTTGTAGACCGTACCGGTGACCAGGGGATAATCGGGATTTCCCTGGATAAAGCTCACCAGAACTTCGCTACCGACTCTGGGAATAAACTGCGCCCCAAACTTCCCACCGGCCCAGGTTTGCGCCACGCGCACCCAGCAGGAGCTGGCATCGTCGTTTTTGTTTTCTTTATCCCAGGGGAACTGGATTTTGATACGGCCATACTCATCGGTGTGGATCTCTTCCGAGTCGGGGCCGACGACGGTGGCCGTCAGAATGCCTGGGATTTGAGGCTGCTGGTGGAGAAAAGAGGGATGCCAGGGCTTGTCGGCGTGGGTGGCTTCAATCTGGCATTGGCTACTGCTGCTGCCATCAAAATTATTGCTTACCACAATGCTTATCGCGTGGATAAGGTATGCCTGGTCTCCGGCGGGATGTTCTTTAAGATCAAACGTTTCCCCTGCATTTAACCAGTGAGCCTGCACTGTTGCAGAAAAGAACTGATTATTGGCTTCATAGGCCGCAAGGGTGTTTTTGGCTTCCTGAGTAATCAGCGCGCGTTCACCCTGCGGGGTGATGTCGACAAACATGACGGACTCGTTGTTAGCCGCTTTGCCGCTGGTTTTTTGTAGATCTTCAATTGCAGCAGACTGCTGCATATTGACGCCATGCAGCGCCACGCCTCCAGGAAGCAGCGTTGCCGAGGACTCAAGTTTGGTGATGGTGCCCTCAGAAATCACATCGCCATGATGGTGCCAGAGCAACGCTTTTCCAGGCGTCGGCTTATGGCCGGCTGCGTGATCGGTCAGGACTAAGGTGTGCCCGCTTTCACTGTGTTTGAAGTAGTAGTAGATCCCTTCGTCTTGCAAAAGCCGCTGAATAAAGTCAAAGGCCGATTCGCGGTATTGCACGCAATATTCGCGTTTGTCATACGTGCCGTTGAGCTGAAGGTCTAGCTGGCTAATCTTGTGTTCATTGAGCAAGTCATGAACCAGATCCGGTACGCTGATATTTTGCCAGACGCGCATTCCCCGGCCGTGTTTCAGCTGAGAAAATGCAGGCTCGAGCGTCAGGATGCATTCGCCTTCTTCAGATGTGCGTTGGGCATAGCGAATCCGGGTCACAACGCCATGCAAAACGCGCTGGGGGAGTTCATTACCGCCGCCCCCTATCTGGCAGGAAACTTCCTGCCCGTGCCAGCGCAGTAATTCCGCTTCCTTTTTATGCGTCAACGAATGGAGTTCGTATTCATAAGGAACGAACAACGACTCCTTTCCAGCCAGAGAAACGAGGCGCAGGTCGTTGGCAATATCCCCATTCCACCGAATGAAGTGGTTTTCCTGATCCGTTTTAAGTTGATTGCTATTTAACATGAAGTACATCCTGATGAGAGGACAGGGGCAGGGAGCCGTACCAGATGCAAGTGCGACTCGTTATTTTGTCCAACGCAGAGATCTAACCCTAAGGCACTCATACCAAGCCCACGCGGCGCCAGGTTGGCGCTACTGATTACCAGAGAGACAGAGAAATCCACCACGGGACCGACATAGTCCCGGATGCAAGACCAGACGGCCTCTCTGGCCTGGCCTGAAGAGGCGAACTGGCGTGATACTTCTGGTGACATGGGGCCAAGTATCACGTCGAAATGGGAATGGACTTCGAGGCGCGCGCTTCCAATCATTGGCGCCGTGGATAATGTTTGGGTTGGGTTATTTAGTTGGCAGCGCTCTTCTTTTTTCACTTCGCGCCATCCGCCAGTGAAGGGCACGATGCTGGCCTCAACGCCAAATCTTTGGCTAAGCCAGCGCTCAAGATTCACCATTGATCTCACGGGGGATGAAAAAAGAGAGGCATGCATTGTTAGCGCCTGCGCGTTAGCTTCAGCCAGCAGGCCTGTTAGCGATAGCAGCGCAAGCTGCAGCGGTTTTTCCTCTTGAGATTCTGCCTGGGCGCAAAGGTGATGCTTTTGCCATGCCAGGTAATCAAGGCAGTAAAGGCGGTGCCCGAAGAGATCGATAAAGGTTTTAGCGCTGAGATCGCTGTAACGGTACTGGCGTTCAATCATCCATTCCGTATACGCCGTTGGAAGTGCACCCATTGCACCCGTTAATCCGTTGATCCAGGTACTAACTGCGATGGGGGCATCATGAGAGGCCTGACTCAGGGCTTCGACTTGCCCATCGGGTGCATCCATCGAAAGCGTGGATGTTATTCGCAGTTTTTCATCAAGCAGCTTTTCATCAGGAATATTGCCCTTTCTCAGCTTACGTAGCAGCAAGCGGATCTGCTGGTACCAGTTGAATTTGCTGATAACGGGGATCATAGCCATGACAGTCTCCCCGCTCTCACGGGCCAGATGCGCGTGGTTTGTGATTCTTGTTCAATGACGGTTGTCAGGCGGGTGAAGCTGTTGACCGGTGCGTAAAGCGCCAACAGGCGATCGAGTAAGCAGCAAAGCAGGTAATAATCGGGTTCTCCCAACGCATCGTGGCAAAACGTGAGGGATATTGATATTCCCCGTGCAAGCGAGTGAGGATCGTTGCTAATCAGCCTGGCCGTCACGGGTTCACAGGATAAGTGCTTTATCATATTGACCAGGCGGGCTTTTTCGGTGTCTCCTGCAATATTGTAAAGTGCCAGCATATCTTTCAGGCGTTGAGCCCCATGCGCGCCATCCAGCAACTGATGATTGGGTGAAAGCTGTGAAAGGAAACGCCAGCGCAGAGCGCTTTTTTCCAGTGGGCTTATCGGGCTGGTAGGGTGCGTGAGGCTGGTAATCTTCAATCCTGCAATAGGGGCTGAGGAGTCAAAATCGCCCTCATGATGACCATACTGCAGTTGATGTGGCAGCCCGTGGTTAGTACAGGTCGTGTTGATGGTAATAATTTCTGGGCTTTCAGAAGGTTGACGCGTTTTATGTTCGCTAAATGCGATAAAATGTTTTAATTCCAGACTGTTTCCAGTGGGGAGTTCACGACGTAATACCTGCCAGCTAAGTCCAGCGTCCTGCTCGTTGGCGGAGGCAACGTGGCTCTCTAAGAGAGGCTGCACGGGCAGATGTTCAATAGTGTTATTCACTTTCCGCTGCAGGGAAACTTGATGCACTGCCCACACATGAATCTGATTTTGATGACGAGCATCGGGCACAATGGGATAGTCTGGCTGGCTATTGGTCAGCGTGATCGGTTCTGCTCGCTGCGGAAATAGATTAATGGCTGGCGTGCAGTTGAGGCGGAAAAAGTTTTTGTCGACTAATCCGGCCAGTTTTTCCAGACGTTCAGTTAATGCATTCCGTTTTATTACTGCCTGTAATTCAAATACCCCATTGCCCTGTACGCTGAAGCCATCAGGAAGCTGAATGTCGATAAAAGAGAACTTCTGTGGAAACCAGAAATAATCCATTAATAAGATATGAATGGGGGCGATCCGGGGATCTGGCGTGAGCAGCGCTTCACCAGCATCAAATCCCACTGAGGACAATACATGGGGCTCTAAAGATATGCTGATATCATTTTGGCGGAGAAATAACCTTTCAACCTCAGAGCAGAGTAAAGTGTAAAGCGTATTTACGGCATTAACAGGACCATGCAGATAAATACGCACTCGCTCGTTAGCCAGTTTTGCTCCAGGCCAAACCTGGAAAAGTAATTGTAGCTTCCAGCTTAACGCATCGCTGTCAAAACTAAGTTTTGCCTCGTTAACAGACAAAGGTAACAACGTTACCGGATAGATTGTTTGAAATTGATAAGGCAGCTCTGGGCTTTGTCGTGTAAAAAGAGACGTACCTGCATCAAACCTATTTTTGTCAGTAATCCCGGAACGCAAAGTATCCGGCGTGATCGTTACAATACACGTTGACGGTAATGTCCGTAGAAATTGAGGTGCAAGGGTGTTGAGTAATGCATCAACAACTTCGGGGATGTCATCATCCAGCCGTTGATGGATGCGGGATGTTAATAGTGCAAAAGACTCAATGAGGCGACTGATATGAGGGTCTTCTGACTCACCTTCAACAAATCCGAGACGACGCGCGATTTTCGGAAAACGGTATGCAAAAACCTTTCCGTGTTCCTTTAAAAAACGAAGTTCTTTCTGATAATAAGAAAGTAATTTATTCATGGAGATAAAATCTTCCGTTACAGTCGTCCCATTCCAGCTCGAAGAGCACAGGGGATTGATCGTAATATCCTTGCAGAGTGAAAATAATGTTTTGGTTATTGCCCGTATGGCTTGCTACCGAAATGCTTGTCAGACGGGGTTCAAATCTGTCAATAGTATTCATTAAGCGTTTTTCTATTGTTGATTTACGCGTATTTACTTCATGTACTCTGCTGAATGATTCGTCTATGCCATAATTTAATATCGATGCGTTAACATACTGGACCGTTTCAATGTCCGGAGTGCGTGAGCGGGAAGTCAGCAGCATCATCAACTCTTTTAATAATGTATCCTCTGGCCTTTCTTCACAGTAGTAATCATCCTCAAGTTCAAAAGGATGATTATCACTGAGTCTGGAAAGAAGCGAAGGTATCATTATGGCGTTCCTGTTCCCACCCATAGGGACTATGGGCGGGAGATTTTTATTTCAGCACTTTTTCTGGAATGCTATATTTAATCGGTCCAATCTTATCGAGGCCTGATTCTGTAGCATTGGCAACGTTAAAGACAACTTCAACCATTCCTTCAAATGAAAAGGTCAGGTTAATGAAAAGTTGGTCACGCATTTCAAAGCTAAGGCTTTGAATTGTACAAGTGGAATATACAGCGCGCTGTATTTCATAGTCTGCGTCAAATTTATCAGAGCCACGATGTACGATGGTAATCGTAACGTCTTTGTGACCTCTTTTTAGATAGTTTTCAAATATCTTGCTGGTTTCTTTCGTTACCAGAATAGACATCTGAACGGAGTCAAAATAGGTTCCATCAGGGCCAGAAAAAGTATTCAGGCCAGCAGGGGCGTAGCCCTCCATCCATTTACTGTATTTCTTCTCTTCTGAAGAGCCTGCAATGGTTTTTCCATCAATCTTAACTTCAATAAATTGGCAATCTTGCAATTTAGCCATAAAGAACTTCCTCTAGTGGTGATATTAACAACATGAAATAATTTTCCCGCAGCAGATGGCAATTCAGCTACCAGGCGTAGAGACATACTTAATCCCTCAAGTTGGAAATGAGGTTTTAACCATGCAATTGCTTTGTATGTACCCGGTAATCCAGGTACTTCTACAACATTAATTTGGGCTTCACGGAGTGGAAAACGTGCTTTGGTTTCAGGGCCTGCATTATCTGAGGCGACGACATATTGCATGATCCACTTCTGCAAATATTCCTCACATTCACTGCGGGACATAAAGCTACCGACTTTGTCCCTGACGATAGATTTGAGGTAATGCGCAAAACGGGATGTCGCAAGCAAATAAGGTAGTTGGCTTGATAGGCGAGCGTTGGCATTTGCTTCATCGGAGTTGTAAAGACGTGGCTTATTAATAGACTGTACGGCAAAAAAGGCCGCATAGTCGGTGCCTTTACAATGTACTAAGGGAATAAAACCAAGATCGGACAGTTCTTTTTCGCGACGATCGGAAATGGCTACCTGCGTTGGGCACTGCAAAGTGCGCTCTCCGCTTTCAGAAACATAGGTATAAGCCGGCAGTGACTTAACCAGTCCGCCACCTTCTACACCACGAATGGATGCACACCAGCCATATTCTTCAAATGATTCAACAATACGACCCGCGAGTTCCCACGCGGAGTTAATCCAGAGGTAATCCTGTCCTGCGGCGTCTTCCTTGATGGACTCTTCAAAAGTGAAAGTGTCCGCCGGGATTGTTTTTGTACCGTAAGGGAGTCGGCCAAGGACGCGAGGCAGCGTAAGGCCAATATAGCGACTGTCGTCATTTTGACGGAAAGAACGCCAGCGGGCGTAGTCGGTAGTGTCGAACATTTTTGCAAGATCGCGCGGGCGTGGGATCTCCGAGAAATCATTCATTGACAGCATGCCAGGGGCTACGGCGCTAAGGAACGGTGCATGTGCCGCAGCGGCAACGTGCGAAATTTGCTCCAGTAAAGAGATGTCCTGAGGGGTATTGTCGAACTGGAAATCACCGACAAAGGCAGAAAAAGGTGTGCCACCAAATGTGCCATACTCACTTTCGTAAACACACTTAAAGAGCATCGACTGGTCAAAATCACTGGCGGATTTAAAATCTTTAATCAGATCCTGCTTGGTACATTGCAGCAAGCGAACCTGCGTATTTTCAGTTACGCTGGATTGGATGAGTTTATGCAAACCGCGCCAGGAAGATTCTTTTTTCTGAAACTCTGGAGCATGAATAATTTGGCTCACTTGTTCAGACAGCAGGGCGTCAATAGCGGCAATTCGCTGTTCAATACTGCCAATCAGATCGCTGGAGATAACAACTTCGCCGGAAAGGACTTCGGACAGGAAATTATTCAGCTGAGACTTCATACGGTCGCGGTCGGACTCACGACGAATAGCCTGGGTATTATCGATAACCTGATTAAGATAATCATCGTTAAACGAGGATTCTACCACTGCTTCCTGCATTTGTTCGGTGCTCATTCTTGATCGTCCCCACCTATCTCAGTTTTACCTGCTAAGGTATTTTGCTCTGTAGCCATTTCCAGGAGTTGTTCTTTTAGACGTTCATTACTTGCAGCCCGATTTTTAAGATCGCTAAGCTGCTCACGTAAATCCATGAGCTTTTTAAGCGGTTCTACCTGGCGTACAACATTGTCTGGAGAAAAATCATCAATGCTATTAAAGGTCAGCGAAACGGCCAGTTTTCCATCCGTACCTGTAAGCGTGTTATCCACCAAAAACTCAGCTTCAGGTTTCATTGAACGCATAACCTCATTAAAGTTGTCTTTATCAACATTAATGAATTTACGATCTTTCAATGTATCGGAACTTTGGGTGAAATCACCCATCACACCCACAACCAAAGGGAGTTCCTTTGCTGTTTGTGCATCACCTATTTCAACATCATAGGTAATTTGTACTCGCGGTGGGCGAGCTTTATCCAATTTATGTTGTGTATTGCTCATAAGTTTATCCATTAAATAAAAGATTGAGTGTTAAAAAATTATTTAGCAAAAAAAAGCCATGCAGTTAGCGTCAAGGCCGTTGGAAGCCATTTCTTAAATGCGGTGCTATGAAAGAAAACACCGATGACAAACAAATATTTAACAACTCTACTGAGGTTTTTATAGCTAAATCCTCAGAATCAGAATCATGAAATGATATTGCTATGATCCTTATTTATCATGTCTGTGACCGGCAAGTGCAATCGCCATTATCCGTTAGTTGGGAAATTAGACAGGAAGGTGTATTTCTTAGCAATGAAAATGTTATTAATTAATCATTATTAATCAAAACAGTAAAAGTGAATGGGTAGGAAATTAAATTTCCGCTCTTAATTAAGATGGGCCTTAACTTGTTTAGCTTTTTGTCTTTGTGTTAAGATCATTATTTGGGTATGGTCCTTTCTCCGGTACTGTTGCCTATTGTGGTTTCTCATAATTGAATAGTACACGGAGTTGAATACATGCCTATTGGAGACTAAGGATAAGTGGAAATGGAGCAGTGTAGCTCAAGTGGTTCATATAACTATATGATAAATGATGAGATAATCTTCAATCCTGATAAGCGAGTTTTGTATCGTGTGGATGACGAAGCCAATGTTGAAACTCTTAATACCCCCACAACAAAATGCTTTCTTTTGCTAATATCACGCAACGGAATCGTTGACCAGGCAACTATATACTCATATGTCTGGGGTGAAAATGAGAGCATGATCACACCCAACAATCTATATCAAAATATTTCGCTCATTCGCCGCGCGCTATCAAAGTTAAGTCCAGGTCTCAATTTAATAAAAACAATCCCCAGAATAGGTTTTTCGATAGATACCGAGATAAAAGTTGAAAAAATTCCTTCGGAGAAAGTTGAGTATGATGAAAGCCATGAGCGCCATGAAAATCCGATAGAGGTAAAAAAAGAGCCAACTCCTGGTGTTAATGTTGCTGCAAACGACGTTGTAAAAAATAAAATGCTCCATCCTATGGTCATCATTTCATTGGCTGTCTTGACTACCATTGCCTCGGTGTTATTTGTTTCCAGTACATCACGTCAGTCTTCGTATTTTCTTAGCTATCATGCGTACCTTAATAATGATGGATGCAATATATATACCTCAGTAACGACACAAAGAGATATCAAGTTTGTTACCGATAAGTTAATCAGCAAATGTGAAAGAACGCCATGGAATTATGTTTCCTACAGTAATCTATTTTCTGATATTTCTGTTATTTCATGTGCGCAGCCGCTGGGAAGCAATAAAAAAAATAGTTGCAAGTCAGCTTATTTTTTTGTGGGGAGTTGATGTGTGAATAATAGACGATATTTAATGATGATATCATTTCTTGTTTTTTTACTTATTGTTGTCATCTCGGTGGGCGGGCTACGGCGTTATCATGCCAATCACTTTAGCTGTAATGGGGTATATTCTGTATCCTACAATGACGTTGTGCTTCATGCTAATGCGCGAATGACATTTTCCGGCAGTGAAGGAACGGCTGTTCTAAGTGGAGTACTCGAAAGTGATTCAACTAAAGTCAGTAATATTGTTATTTCTACAATGTTTGATGTTAAGAGGGTTAAAGAATCATTTGTACTGACTGCAACAAAAAATACAGTTGAACTAAGTGATGAAAAAGAAAAGATTGAAAGGATTTTGCCGGAGTTTTATTATAACAAAGGGTCGAGTGTGATTTATGATATTCTTCCTCAGGGAGACGATTACCTTTTTTTAAGAGGAGGGATTCCGGTATTTTTCTGCAAGCGATAATATAGCTCCATTTATTTATGGTTCAGGCTTCCTTAAAAAAAACACGTTATGCCACCTCAAGCGTGGGGTGGTCTTTTCCTATATATTTAATTTTTATTTAATAGTGGTGGAATGGTGTAGCTTAATGTTAAATTAGAATGTCATTGTTATTCAGTGAATGCCATTTCTTTTGCATTGTTCTATTTATTTAGTTGACCTGGATGGTAGTGTCTTCTAAATTGATATCGGCGCACCAAAATAGTATCCTTGCATATAATTTACTCCGCATTTATGAAGTAAATCTCTTTGGGTTTTTGTTTCAACACCCTCAGCAACAAGTATGGTATTGACCAGAGAGGATAAATAAACTAACGATTTTATCGTACTTTCATAAATCAGACTGTTACCATGCGTTAGAGACAATTCCCTGTCGAGTTTGAGCATATAAAACCCCATTGCTTCAATGTATTTTATGGATATGGAGTTGTTGCAAAAATTAATTGCAATATCTATATTGTTTTCTGACAGTGATTTTATTGCATCAATCATGCTATCTGTCAGTATTGCTCCATTGCTTTCCACCAGCGCCAGAACGAGTTTTATGTCTTCTCTTATCTTTTTCCTGAACGAGAGCAAATACTTCATGAAAGAGGTGGATAATAGTTGATTGGGAATAATATTGAAGCTGATGAAGCCATCAGGCGGTAGCTTGTCAGTGATCTCCTCTATTCGCTCATTGACATGGCTCATTAAGCATATCGTCAAGTGGTTGTATTCTACGTTTGACTTGAAGGTGTGTATCAGTGAGTCTGGTGATAGGTATTTTTTAATGGGCGTTTCCTTCATCACCCTAAGTAATATTTCAAAGCCAATAATGTGGCCTGTGTTACAGTTTGTCACTGGCTGTGAATACGGTTCTATAATATATTTAAACACTGTAAGCCTTTATAAGTGTATTGAATCTAATAGAAAGTAATACCGCATAATTTCCCTTCAGATAATTTCAGGTGAAGTTGTTATTTATTGTCTTCAGTCTTTTTGATGTTTTTTTAATGATTGGCTCCTTTTTAATGACCCTAAGCAGGGCTAAACTTTAACGATAAAATTGTTACCAGTAAATAAATACAAACTTAATTTTCCCTGTTTAGTCTTAAGCACCTGGTGGAACAACGTGAGGGTGTTAAAAATAATTCTTATTTTTTTATCATCGGAAAAAAGAGTCTTAATGGGGCGATTTATGCGCAGTAGTCCGTGAAAAAGAGAACTTCGCCGTTTGCTATGCATAAAGGCTTACCGTCGGTATTTTTTCATCGAGTTTACTAGCCGTTAGGACTGAAAAAACGGTTATTTTTACTAAAAACAGATGCATGTCCCTTGGCTTGCTTTACACTATGTGGCAAACAAAGAGCTGCGTCCGATAGGGAAAAAGATGGCGACATTGAAAGACATTGCGGTTGAGGCGGGCGTTTCGCTGGCGACGGTTTCACGGGTGTTGAATGACGACCCCAGCCTGAATGTGAAAGAAGAGACCAAGCGGCGGATCCTTGAAATCGCGGAAAAGCTGGAATACAAAAACAGCAGTTCGCGCAGAATGCTGGCTAATCCCGTTGGACAGCATCATTTTTTGGCTCTCTACAGCTATCAGCAAGATCTGGAAATTAACGATCCCTACTATCTGGCTATTCGCCACGGTATTGAGACGCAATGTGAGAAACTCGGGATCGAACTAACGAATTGTTATCTCGGGCATTCTTTGCCTGAAATGAAAAAGGTGACCGGCGTCCTGGTGGTGGGCCAGCCTTCCGACGCGACGCGCGAAACTTTGCGCGCGATGACAGATAATCTCTGCTTTATTGACTTCCATGAACCGGGTAGCCAGTACGATGCCGTAGACATTGACCTGGTGCGCATTGCTAAAGAGGTGATCGATTTCTTTATTGCCCAGGGCATGTCGCGCATCGGTTTTATTGGCGGTCAGGATAGGCCGGGAAAAGCCGATATTCGTGAGATAGCATTTGCTGAATATGGCCGCCTGAAGGGAGTGGTGTCCGAGAACGACATCTGGCGCGGTGGTTTCTCGAGCTCATCAGGTTACGAACTGGCAAAAACGATGCTCGCCCAGGAAGATTACCCCTCTGCGCTATTTGTGGCATCTGATTCCATTGCGATTGGCGTATTACGTGCCATTCACGAGCGCGGACTAAAGATCCCGGACGATATTTCGCTGATCAGCGTGAACGATATCCCCACCGCACGTTTTACCTTCCCGCCGCTTTCCACGGTGCGCATCCATTCCGAAATGATGGGCAGCCAGGGCGTTAATCTGCTGGTTGAAAAGGCCCGCGATGGCCGGGCCCTGCCGCTCAATGTCTTTGTTCCCAGCGTGCTTAAACTACGCGGTACCACGCACTAGCTTACTTTCACGCCGGAGAACAATCGTTTTCCGGTGGTCTCCCTGGTCTGTCGATATCCCCCTGTCCTGAACGCTCATTTTGTGATCGAGTTAAAGCAAATCGCCTTCGCTCGTTTTATTTAGTAAAAGTTTTACTAAAATTAAGCGTAATTATTTAGTCAGTACAGGGAGGCGAGATGAATCGCTGGGAAAATCTGCAACTTACTCATGAAAACAGGCTGCCGCCGCGCGCCTATTTCTTCGCTTATGATTCACTGGCGAAGGCCCGCTCGTTTGTACGTGAAAACAGTAACCACTTTTTGTCCCTTAGCGGGCAGTGGAACTTCCGTTTCTTTACTAATCCGCTCTTAGTTCCAGAGGCATTTAGCACAGAGTTGATGGCGGAGTGGGGCACGATTACCGTGCCGGGAATGTGGCAGATGGAAGGCCACGGCCAGCTGCAGTACACCGACGAAGGTTTTCCTTTCCCTATTGATGTGCCGTTTGTGCCGAGCGATAACCCAACGGGAGCGTACCAGAGGATGTTTACGCTGGGCGAAAACTGGCAGGATAAACAAACGATTATCAAATTTGATGGCGTAGAAACTTACTTTGAAGTCTACGTGAATGGCCGGTACGTTGGGTTCAGCAAAGGGAGCCGCCTGACGGCCGAGTTTGATATCAGCGCGGCGGTGAAAACCGGCGATAACCTGCTGGCTGTCCGCGTCATGCAGTGGGCGGACTCGACCTATATTGAAGACCAGGACATGTGGTGGACGGCGGGGATTTTCCGCGATGTTTACCTGGTTGGGAAGCATCCCCTGCATGTTCAGGATTTCACGCTGCGTACCGATTTCAGCGACGACTACCGCAACGCGACGCTTGCCTGCCAGTTGATGCTGGAAAACCTCACAACCCAGGCTGCAGGAGCCACGCTGGAATACACCTTGTTTGATGGCGACACCGCGCTTTATCGCGGGGTGAAAGAGCATTTAACGGTTGATCGGCAGCTCAATATCGACTTTTCGATTGACGTCAAAGCACCTCAGCAGTGGTCGGCGGAAAATCCTTATCTTTACCAACTGGTGATAACGCTCAAAAATGCGATGGGTGAGGTGCTGGAAATCATTCCCCAGCGCGTGGGATTCCGCGATATCAAGGTCCGCGATGGCCTTTTCTACATCAACAATCACTATGTGATGCTGCACGGCGTTAACCGCCACGACAATGACCACCTCAAAGGCCGGGCCGTGGGGATGGATCGCGTTGAAAAAGACCTGCAGCTAATGAAGCAGTACAACATCAACTCAGTGCGAACGGCACATTATCCAAACGATCCACGTTTCTATGAGCTGTGTGACATCTATGGCCTGTTCGTCATGGCGGAAACGGATGTGGAATCGCACGGTTTTGCCAACGTCGGTGACCTGAGCCGCATCACGGACGACCCCGCCTGGGAGCACATCTACGTAGAGCGCATTGTGCGTCACGTCCATGCCCAGAAGAACCACCCGTCGATCATCATCTGGTCACTGGGAAATGAATCTGGCTACGGCTGCAATATCCGCGCGATGTATCGCGCCACAAAGGCGCTGGATGACACCCGGCTTGTGCATTACGAAGAAGATCGTGATGCGGAGGTCGTCGATATTATCTCGACCATGTATACCCGCGTTCCGCTGATGAATGAGTTTGGCGAATATCCCCATGCCAAACCACGCATTATCTGTGAATACGCCCACGCCATGGGCAACGGGCCTGGTGGGTTAACGGAGTACCAGAACGTCTTTTATCAGCACGAAAGTATCCAGGGGCATTACGTCTGGGAATGGTGCGATCATGGTATCCAGGCCACCGATGAAACTGGCGCGGTGCGGTACAACTACGGCGGTGACTATGGGGATTACCCTAACAACTATAACTTCTGCATGGACGGGCTGATTTTCTCCGATCAAACGCCCGGGCCGGGGCTGCAGGAATACAAACAGGTTATTGCGCCGGTTAAGGTCCGGGCCGAAGATCTTTCGCGCGGCTTGCTGCACGTTGAAAATAAACTGTGGTTCTCAAGCCTGGACGATTACACCCTGAACGTCGAAGTGCGCGCCGAAGGCCAGACACTTTCCAGCCAGCGGCTAAAAGTTGAGGGGCTGGCGGCCAACAGCGGCCGCGATGTAGCCATAACATTGCCTGCGCTCGACGAACGCGAAACCTTCGTCAATATCACCGTGACCAAAGACTCCCGCACGTTCTATAGCGAAGCCAACCACCCGATTGCGGTTTATCAGTTCCCGTTAAAAGCGAGCACGTTGGCAAAAGTACCGCACTGCAATACCAGCGCGACGCCGCTGCAAATCGTTGATGACCGCCTGAGCTATCGTGTCATCGGCCACAATTTCCAGGCTGTGTTCTCAAAAGTCAGCGGCAAGCTTACGGCGTGGCTGGTCAATGGGGTCGAACAGGTGACGCGTGAGCCGAAGATTAACTTCTTCAAGCCCATGATAGATAACCACAAGCAGGAGTTCGAGGGGCTGTGGCAGCCGGCACATTTGCCGATTATGCAGGAGCATTTACGCGGATTCAGCGCTGAAATGCACGGCGATGCCGTGACGATAGTTACGCAGACTATCATCGCCCCGCCGGTGTTTGATTTTGGTATGCGCTGTACCTACCGCTGGCAGGTCACCCCGCAAGGGCATATCAACGTCGAAGTGCAGGGCGAGCGCTATGGTGATTACCCGCATATTGTGCCGTGCATTGGCTTTACGTTAGGGATTAACGGCGCCTTTGAACAGGTGGATTATTACGGCCGTGGCCCGGGCGAGAACTACGCCGACAGCCAGCAAAGCAACATCATTGACCTCTGGCATACCACCGTGGACGACATGTTCGTCAATTATCCCTTCCCACAGAATAACGGCAATCGCCAGCACGTGCGCTGGGCTTCATTGACCGATCGCCACGGCAGCGGCCTGCTGGTTGTGCCGCGCCAGCCTATCAACCTCAGTGCCTGGCATTACACCGCTGAAAATCTGCACGCCGCGCAGCACTGCAATGAGCTGCAGCGCAGCGACGACATCACGCTAAACCTTGACGTTCAAGTGCTCGGACTCGGCTCCAACTCGTGGGGAAGCGAGGTGCTGGACAGCTGGCGCGTGTGGCTCCACGCCTTCAGATACGGTTTTACGCTGTTGCCGCTGGAAGGCGGGCGTAACACCTCGCAGGCGCTGGTTAATCACGATTTCGGCGCAGATTTCTTTTCTCCTGTTTCACATAGCGAGGCTGAACAATGAGAGTTCTCGAGAATTTAGAACAGTTTAAGCAGATCTATCACAGCGGCCGGAAGTGGCAGCGCTGCGTGGAAGCTATCAATAACGTCGACAACATTCTTCCCGGCGTGGCCCATTCCATTGGTGATTCCCTCTCATACCGGGTGAGTACCGACAGCAGCACCGACGCGCTGTTTGTGGGGAGTCGTCGCTATTTTGACGTGCACTACTACCTGCAGGGTCGGCAAAAAATTGAGTTTGCGCCGAAAGAGCAGTTGAAAACGGTGGCCTGCTACCGGGACGAAACCGACCGGGAATACCTGAAAGGCATCGGCGACATCGTGACGGTGACCGAAGGGCAGATGGTGATCTGCGACCCCGAGGAAGCTTACCGTTTCATCAGCGATGAGTGGGTAAAAAAAGTGGTCCTCAGAGTCACGATTGAAGACGGCTATTTCCTTAATAAATAACGCCAGTTTCGATGCGTACCACGGCCAGCGGTATACTCCGCTGGTCTTCCCTGTACCCTCCCCATGACGGGGATGTGAATTTTCGGAGGACGTATGTCCACATCCATTCGGGCAAAAATAGGCAAGTTTGCCCTGCTGTCGATGGCGTTTACGGCGGTCTTTAACGTACGAAACATCGTCAATAACAACATTGAGTTAGGCCTAAGCTCGGCGCCGATTTTCTTATTTGCGACGGTGGTGTACTTCATTCCCTTCGTCTTTATCATCGCCGAATTTGTTTCGGCGAATAAAAATTCTGAATCAGGCATGTACGCCTGGCTGAAACAGCCGCTGGGCACGCGGGCGGCCTATCTGGGGTCGTTTCTGTACTGGTTTGTGAACCTGTTCTTTTTCCTGTCGCTGCTGCCAAACGTGGTGGCCTACGCCTCCTACGCCATCATGGGCTACGCCATTCCGTTCTCACCGATGATCACGTCGTTGATTTCGATTGTGCTGTTTGCGATGGCGACGCATATCTCGACCAAAGGGGCGACGTGGCTGGGGAAAATCTCAGAGTGCGTGGCCTATGGTGTCTTTGCGCTGTTTGCTATCTACGTGGTCGGGGCATTAACGGCGTTGGGCAGCGGGCACGTTCCTGCGCAGCCGATCACGCTGGAAGCGATGGCACCAACCATCAACTGGGCCACCTTGGGCATTATGTGCTGGATTTTCCAGGCGGCAGGCGGGGCAGAAACCGTTGCGGCGTATCTGAACGACACCAAAGGGGGCCAGAAATCCTTCATCAAAGTGATCATTACCGCCGGAGTGCTGATTGGCGGCATGTACGCGCTGGGCTCGCTGTTGGTGAACGTTTTTGTCGCGCGGGAAGATCTCACCTATGCGGCAGGTATGGTGGAAATCTTCACCGGCCTGGGCGCATATTTCCATGTTTCTGAAGCATTAATGGGGCGATTTGTCGGCATTATTCTGTTTATTGCCATTTTCGGCAGCATGATGATGTGGACTGCCGCGCCGGTCAAAATCCATTTCTCGGAAATTCCGGAAGGCATTTATGGCAAGAAAACCACTGAGCTGAATGAGCACGGCGTGCCGGTACGGGCGGCCTGGTGGCAGTTTGTCTTCGTACTGTTAATGCTTATCGTCAACGGCTTCGGCTCCGCCAGCGTCCAGCAAATGATGAACACGGCCATTAACCTGACGGCGGGCACGGCCATGCTGCCGCCAATATTTATTATGGCGGCTTACTTTGTCTTCCGTTGGAAACACGATGACACGCCGCGAGATTTCCGTATGGGGTCAAGAAAAGTGGGGATGGGGGTTGTCTCCATGCTGATGCTGATCTTTGTCGTCAGCATGACCGCCTCGGCATTCCCACCGGGGGTCGATCTGGTCAACGCGTTCTTTATTAACGTCTTTATGACGGCAGTATTCTCGGGCCTGGCCTGGTGGTGGATCAGTCGCTTTGAGAATAAACAGAAGGCAAAGCGGCAGAGCAGCCCGGATTTCGCCTCCCGACCATCGAAATAATCCCGCCCCTGGCCAGCCGTTTTGCGGCTGGCTAAGCCTTCACCCTCCCGCCATTTTCGCGATGGGGTTAAAGCAAACTGGCTTTGTGTTTTTTACTAAAATTTTACCAAAATAAATTATAAAAATTAACGTCCTCTTCCCTACAAAAGAACGCAGCCCTGAAGACTGCGTGGAGATGTGTTATGTCTGAGACGAAGCGTAATACTATCGGTAAATTCGGTCTGCTCTCCCTGACGTTCGCGGCCGTGTACAGTTTTAATAACGTCATTAATAACAATATCGAGCTTGGGTTAGCGTCAGCGCCGATGTTTTTCCTGGCCACGCTGCTTTATTTCATTCCGTTCTGTTTAATCATCGCTGAGTTTGTTTCGCTGAATAAAAACTCGGAGGCCGGGGTTTATGCTTGGGTTAAAAGCGCGCTGGGGGGCCGCTGGGCTTTTATTACGGCCTACACTTACTGGTTTGTTAACCTGTTCTTTTTCACTTCTCTGCTGCCGCGCGTTATCGCCTATGCATCCTACGCGTTCCTCGGGTATGAATACATGCTGACGCCGGTCGCCACCACGGTGCTGAGCATGGCGCTGTTCGCCTTATCAACGTGGGTTTCAACCAATGGGGCAAAAATGCTGGGGCCAATCACCTCGGTGACATCCTCCCTGATGCTACTGCTGACGCTCTCCTATGTCTTATTGTCAGGGGCGGCGCTGGTGGGCGGTATTCAACCGGCAGACCCCATCTCCGTAGAGGCGATGATTCCCAACTTTAACTGGGCATTTCTTGGGATCACAACCTGGATATTTATGGCGGCGGGCGGGGCCGAATCGGTGGCCGTGTACGTCAACGACGTGAAAGGCGGGTCTAAATCCTTTGTGAAAGTGATAATCCTGGCCGGAATATTTATCGGCGTACTGTATTCCGTCTCCTCGGTGCTGATTAATGTTTTTATCAGCAGTAAAGAGCTGAAATTTACCGGGGGATCGGTACAGGTTTTCCACGGCATGGCGGTCTATTTCGGTCTCCCGGAAATCGTGGTCAACCGCTTCGTGGGCCAGGTGTCATTTACCGCGATGTTTGGGTCGCTGCTGATGTGGACGGCAACGCCGGTGAAAATCTTCTTCTCGGAAATCCCCGGCGGTATTTTTGGTGAAAAAACCGTGGCGCTAAATAAAAACGGCGTGCCCGCGCGTGCCGCCTGGATTCAGTTCCTGATTGTGATCCCGCTGATGATTATCCCCATGCTGGGCTCCAGCACCGTCCAGGATTTAATGAACACCATAATCAACATGACAGCCGCTGCTTCCATGTTACCCCCGCTGTTCATCATGCTGGCGTATCTCAATTTACGCCGTAAATACGATCATCTGCCGCGTGATTTTAAAATGGGATCGCAGAGAACCGGCATGGCCATCGTCTCAATGCTCATTGCGATTTTCACCGTCGGTTTTATCGCCTCCACGTTCCCAACCGGCGGCAATATATTGACGATCGTTTTCTATAACGTGGGGGGAATAGTGATTTTCCTGGGCTTTGCATGGTGGAAATACAACATATACATCAAAGGATTAACTACAGAAGAGCAAGTAAAGGAAGCCAGGCCGGTGGTGCATTCGGTCTGATCTCAACGGCACGTCATCGCAGACGCTGGTTTCCATAAAGGCTGGATGCCCCCGGCCAGAATAGCCGGGGGCAGTTTGACATACTGGGTCGGAACATCATTAATTAAAACTGACAAACCGGCAGGGCAAACAAAACGGCAACCGCCCGGCCGAAGGCTCAGTAATAGCAACGACTTTACCGGCAAGTAACTTCATAACGTTCCCCATTTCATTCATGAGATTCCGAATCTCAGTGTGAATCTTTCTGTTAATTTTCCTGATGTGTGTCGCCGGGTGATTTCAACGGATTATCCGTAAGCCTGTGTTCGGGTTGTGCAATAAAAACCCTGGTTCTTGCTTTTTAATTCAATGCCGGGTGGGTAAGAATGGAAACGTCTCACTCTCCTTCAGACCGGAAACATATAGGTTGCTCTAAGAGGAAAATTTTCGCCTTAAATAGGGGGGCAGGCTTGAGCCTTAACAAGGCCATGCAGCAGGACGTTCTGGCAAAAAAGAATGGACAATGCGGTGGTGGCGTTGTTTCACAGTGGCTTGCAACAAGGGAGCCTGAACGATAATGGGGCAGAGAAAAAAAGAATTCAGTAGAGGTGTGTTGACGTCAAAATGGTACGCCCTACAGGGTTCGAACCTGTGACCTACGGCTTAGAAGGCCGTTGCTCTATCCAGCTGAGCTAAGGGCGCACGGAGTAATGCAGAGAAACATTACGGCTTGATGCGGGGTGGATTATACGGTCAGCACCTCTTGAGTCAATGGCTTTTCAACCACCTGCGCGACAAATGAGCATAAACCTACATCAGTGCCTGACAGCGGGCCGCGCATCTGACAAAATAGCAGCAACCCCCTTCCTTTAAGTTTACAGATGGAATTCTCTCTCTGATGGCAGCAAAGATTATTGACGGTAAAACGATTGCGCAGCAGGTCCGGCTTGAAGTTGCTGAAAAAGTAAAAGCCCGAGTTGCCGCAGGAAAACGTGCCCCTGGTCTGGCCGTTGTATTGGTGGGAGCGAACCCTGCGTCCCAGATTTATGTCGCGAACAAACGCAAAGCCTGCGAAGAGGTTGGTTTTGTCTCCCGCTCTTATGATTTGCCGGAAACCACCAGCGAAGCGGAGCTGTTAGGGCTGATCGATGCGCTAAACGCGGACGCCGAGATTGACGGCATTCTGGTACAGCTGCCGCTGCCTGCCGGGATCGATAACGTCAAAGTGCTTGAGCGTATCGACCCGGACAAAGACGTGGATGGCTTCCATCCATACAACATTGGCCGCCTGTGCCAGCGTGCGCCGCGCCTGCGTCCGTGTACCCCGCGCGGTATCGTGACGCTGCTTGAGCGCTACAACATCGACACCTACGGCCTGAACGCGGTCATCATTGGCGCGTCCAACATCGTGGGTCGCCCGATGAGCATGGAACTGCTGCTGGCCGGTTGCACCACGACCGTAACGCACCGTTTCACTAAAAACCTCCGCCAGCACGTTGAGAACGCCGACCTGGTGATTGTCGCCGTGGGCAAACCTGGCTTTATTCCGGGTGAATGGATTAAAGAAGGCGCTATTGTGGTGGACGTCGGCATCAACCGTCTGGAAAGCGGGAAAGTGGTCGGGGACGTAATTTATGATGAAGCAGCCGCCAAAGCCTCGTATATTACGCCGGTTCCGGGTGGCGTAGGCCCAATGACGGTTGCCACCCTAATTCAGAATACCTTGCAGGCCTGCGAGGAATATCATGATGTTGATGGAGAGTAATAATGGCGACCTTCTCATTAGGTAAACACCCTCACGTTGAACTGTGCGACTTGCTCAAGCTGGAAGGCTGGTGTGAAAGCGGCGCGCAGGCAAAAGCGGTGATTGCCGAAGGCCTCGTGAAGGTGGACGGTGAAGTTGAAACCCGCAAGCGCTGCAAAATTGTGGCGGGGCAGACCGTCGTCTTTGAGAGCCTGAGCATTACCGTTCAGCCTTAATCGCGCGCGCCCTTTTCAGAACGAAAAGGGCTGGCATCAACTCTCCTTGCCGTTTGGGTGAAGGAGAGTTGCAGAGCCTTTCCCGCCTCAGAACCAAATTACCTTATCAATACCAGGCTTAAAAACCTGCGTCACTTCAAATATTCGATAACAATATGGCAACAGCGCAGAATTCAGTTGCGGGGCAAAAACCGTTTCGGCACTCTAGGTAGAACGTTCTACTAGAACGTTCTACCTACCATAAAAACGCGTGAACAGACAAAACGCGGTTACTGCGTCTGCACCGGGGGAAACGTCCATGAGTCTGTTGTCCAGTGTTGTTAAATCGTTATCAAAGCTTTCCATGATTGGCCGTGCGTTAATGCTGCCTATCTCTCTGCTGCCTGCCGCAGGTTTACTGCTGGCGTTCGGCGATAAGTTTCACTTACCGCTAATGATGAACGCGGGTGGGGTTATCTTCGATAACCTGCCAATGCTGTTTGCCATCGGTTCTGCCGTGGGTCTTGCTGCAGAATCGGGTATTGCCGCGCTGTCGGCGGCGGTGTCGGTGTTTATCATCAACATTACCATTGGCACCGTCATGCACATCACGCCGGAAATGGCCTCTGCGGGCGGGAAATATGCCATGGTGGTCGGCATCCCGACGCTGCAAATGGGCGTTTTTGGCGGGCTAATCTCCGGTATCCTGGCGGCGTGGTGCTACAACAAATTCCACACCATGCAATTGCCGGAATTCCTCGGCTTCTTCTCCGGAAAGCGTTTTGTCGCCATCGCGACGGCGTTTCTCTCCTTCCTGTTGGGGATGGTGCTGCCGTGGGTGTGGTCGTACATTCAGTCCGGCATTGATGCGCTGTCGGTGGTGGTTAACGGGGATAATCAGGCCGCATCAACCTTTATCTTCGGGCTGGTTGAGCGCGCATTAATCCCGCTGGGCCTGCACCACATCTGGTATCCGTCCTTCTGGTATTCCTTCGGGGAATACACCACCCATACAGGGCAGGTGATTCACGGCGACCAGACGATTTGGTTCAAAATGCTGGAAGAGGGCGTGAAGTCCTTCAGCAGCGACAGCTACCAGAATGCGGGTAAATTCATGCAGGGCGAGTTCCCGCTGATGCTGTTCGCGCTGCCTGCGGCCTGTCTGGCGATGTACCATGAAGCCAACACCAAGAATAAGAAAATTGCCTCCGGTATTCTGTTCTCCGCGGCGCTGACCTGCTTCCTCACCGGGATCACCGAGCCCGTTGAGTTCACCTTCATCTTCGTGGCTCCGATTCTGTATGTGTTCAACGCGGTGATGGCCGGCCTGTCTTATATGTGCATGTACCTGCTACATGCCCATATCGCCAAATCGTTCTCCGCCGGGATGATCGACTACATCTCCTTCGGGATCCTGCCGTCGTTCAACGGCTACCAGACTAACTTCCTGATGGCGGTGGTCGTGGGCGTGCCGATGGCGCTGATTTACTACTTCACTTTCCGCTTCGTGATTCGCCGTTTCGACGTGAAAACGCCGGGCCGTACCGAAGTCACCGCTAACGCGGGAGACAAAACCGACACCGAACTGGCGGGCGATATCATCGGCCTGCTGGGCGGGGCACCAAACATCAACTCTGTGGGCTCCTGCATTACCCGCCTGCGCCTTGAAGTGGACGACAGTTCGATGGTCGACAAGGACGGCCTGAACAGCCTGGGCGCTCGCGGCGTGGTATTCGTCGGCGATTCGGGTATCCAGGTCATATTTGGTGCCAGAGCGCAATTTATTGCACAGACAATGTCGACGATGATCGGTAAATAATGTAATACCTTTCGGCCTCCTGTATGTTTCAGGGGGCTGAAATTTATGGATGTGCGGTTACAGGGGTGGAATGAAAAAGGTCAACATCATTGATGTCGCTGAGCTTGCGGGCGTATCGGTTTCGACAGTTTCGCTGGTGCTTCGCCAGAAGGGCAAGATCTCTGAGGCGACCATTGATAAGGTCAATGCCGCTATCAAGGAACTCGGCTATGTGCATAACGTTGCCGCCGCCAACCTTCGTTCCAGCACCTCTAACCTGATTGGCCTGATTATTCGTGACTTTAACAACTCTTTCTCCGTCAACGTCACCGCGAGCGTTGTTCAGCAGCTCGAAAAACAAGGCTACATGGTGTTTCTTGGCCAGCCGCGCGACGGAGAGCAACAGCTGCGCAACTGCCTGACCTCGTTTAGCCAGCAGGGCGTAGCCGGGGTCATTTATCTGGCCGCCGACTGCCACTCCGCTGAGGTTCCCCAGGCCATTACCGACTGCCCGCTGCCCACGGTGGTTATCTCTGAATCAACCATTACCAGCACCCGTGATGTGATTGGGCGGGATAATCGTCAGGCCGGTAACCAGGCCACGCGTTTTCTCATTGAGCGCGGCCACCGCAATATTGCCTGGCTGGGAGGCACAAAAAGCTGTCTCATCCGCGCCGAGCGGCTGTCTGGCTACCGAAGCGCCTTGCAGCAGTACGGCTTGCCGTTCAGAGAAGAGTGGGCGCCGGAATGTGCAGACGACACATCGGCTTCGGCTTTTGCCACGCGCCTGATGCTGGAAAAGAGCAACCAAATTACCGCCATGCTGTGTCATTCTCCGGCGGCGATCATCGGCGCCATCACCGGTATTCAGCAAGTGGGTCGTACCGTTGGGAAAGACGTTTTCTTAACGCAGCAGGTCTCGCTGATTGGTTTTGAGGATATGATGTACATTAATCTGACCTCGCCGAGCTTTACCTATGTTTCTGCCTCCAGTGAAGAGACCGGGCGACAAGCCGCCGCATTAATTGTCAGCAAAATTAAACAGCCGGAACTTCCTGCCCAGAGAATTATCATTTCTGGTGAACTGGTGCCGCGCGAATCTGCATAACGGGAAGTATATTATCCGTCCGTTATTATTATGCTATTAATCTCTTCCACCCACATTAATGGCATATTATTAACGCATTATTTTCATTTTTATTTCAATTAATCATGAAATCAGCCTGAGATTGCAAACCGCATATATTCTGGTCAGAATAGTCGCTTTTCTTTCAGAATTTTCTCTTAAATATGCTCAAGCGAATTCTTCCCTCTCTATTATTAATGCTGGGTTTTTATACCGGAAACGCGCTGGCGGTTGATTGCCAGCGAGCGGCCAGGCCGCTGGAAAACACCATCTGCAATAACGACACCCTGCACTGGCTGGACAGCACGATGGGCGCCATTTATCGCTCTATGCTGGTGAAGGGTAATGGCGCGCAGGTGCATAAAGACTATCTTGAGTGGGAAAAATCGCTTGAAAACTGTACCACCGACGGCTGTATTGAACGAGCCTACTATGAAGGCATCAGCCGAATTTCCGGGGTGAAAGAGGGCTTTGACTGGCAGGGTACATGGTGGAACATCACGGAAGCTAATCGAAGCGGGGGCAAATTAACCTTTAGCCGTAATGCAGAATGGTCATTAACCCTTGATATCAGAGCCTGGGCTGGCATAAACCATGACGACTTCACAGCAGAGGCCCAGAAAATATACGGCATGGTGATAGTGGAGAAAGTACAAAGCACCAGTAACTGTAAACTGCTGCTTATCCCGAGGCAGAATGGCTCAATCCAGGTGCACAGTAATGGCAAATGGGGCTGTAAATTGTCGATGCCGGTGGGGGTATTTGTTGACGGACGCTATGTGAAAAGCGCCAAGGACCCACGTCCGAAAGCCACGTTGCTGTCCATTGGTATATTCCCGGATGTTGAAACCGACAATCGCTTCAGAGAGATGGTGGGCAATGACTACCAGAATTTTGTGGATGCCGCAAATGTCTATATCTATCAGGATGATATAGATAATATTGGCGCGAAGGTGATTGCCATGTGGGTACGGGGTGAAGCCAATCGCCATACGGCAATTATCATGTACACCCCGGAAGGTAAAATGTGGGCGGCGCGAACGTCGCCGGGTAAAAAAGGGGGGCAGGAAGCCAAGTTTTACCGCTCGAAGAGCAATGAGGCAGACCCGCTGCCGCGCACTATACGGGGCTGGAAGCTGCGGTTTTTAGATAAGTAGCTTTGCTCAAGCCGCCACTTCTTTCAAACTTAACGTCGCTTCAGGTCGTTACCCTCACCCTGGAAGGGAGAGGGGCGGGGTGAGGGGGAAATCACGCCAATGTCCCGACAATCTTCAAATCACTGTCGTCCGGCACCTCGTTATAAGACAACACATGCAGCCCGGTGCTAAACAGGCGGCCATAGCGCGCCAGAATCGGGCGAAGCTGTGGGGTAACCAGCAGCAAAGGCGGCAGGCTTTTCGCCCTCATCTGCTCGTAAATCATCGGCATGGTATTTTGCAGCTGCGACAGAATATTGGGGTCAACCGGGAAGCTGTCCAGTGCCACTTTCCCGGCCTGTTGGGCCTGATTCAGAGCGTTCAGCAGCAGGTTTTCCAGCTCGTTATCCATGGTGTAGGCGGCAAGCTGACCGCGATCGCCGTTGATGTTATGCAAAATAGCGCGCCGCAGGGCGTAACGTACATCGGCACACAGCAGCTGCGGATCTTTGGTCACCGCGGCGCTTTCCAGCAGCGTGGCGGCAATGGTGACAATGTCTTTCAGCGACACCTGTTCCAGCAGAAGCTGCCGGTACACTTTCAGCAACTGGCTGAAATTCAGCGCAGCATTTAAGTCTTCCGCAAGCTTGGGAGCCTGCAGCGCCAGGCGCGCATGGAGATGCGTGATATCGTCATAATTAAACAGATCGGGCAAATGCTGGCGCGCCACTTTGTTGACGTGCGTGGCCACCACGCTGGCGCAATCCACCACCTGATAGCCAAGATTTAACGCCCGCGCTTTTTGGTCGGGATCAATCCAGACGATAGCCATGCCGTAAGCCGGATCGGTATCCAGCACGCCGTCAATCTCGCCGTACAGTTCGCTGCCGGGGATCGCCATCAGTTTTTCCGAGTTCACTTCCCCCAGCGCCACTCGAATACCATTGATGTGGATGGAGTACTGGGCGGGTTTGAGGCGGAAGTTCTCACGGATGCGGATCTCTGGCAACAGCACGCCGCAGGTCTCAGAGATAACCTGTCGCGCCCCGCGAATACGCTGCGAAAGCGGGCTGCCTTTGGCTGTATCCACCAGCGAAACCAGCTTGTAGCCAAGGTTCAGACCAATCGGCTCGACCAGCGGAATGCTGTCCCAACTGACGGTAGGTTCCGTGTCGGGGCTGAGCGCCTCCTGAATCGCCAGAATGTCATCATCCTGCTGCTGCGCAGGCTGTACCACTTTGCTCTGCCGCCAGGCGGCAAACAGCAGCAGAGCGGTAAAGCTCAGGAAGGCGATATGCGGCATACCCGGCACGATGGCCAGAATAAACATCACGAACGCAGCGGTATAAAGTACGTTCGGGCGGGCGAGCAATTGCGTTTTAATTTCGTGGCTAACGTCGGCATCGTCGCTTACTCGGGTCACGATAATAGCGGCCGCAGTCGCCAGCAGCAGGGATGGGATCTGCGCGACCAGGCCATCACCAATCGTCAGCAACACGTACTGCTGGAAGGCGTGGCTGGCATAAAGATCGTATTTAAAAATACCAATACAAATCCCGCCGATCACGTTGATGATAAGCACCATGATCCCGGCAATGGCGTCGCCGCGCACGAACTTTGAGGCCCCGTCCATCGCGCCGTAGAAATCGGCTTCGTTGGCAACGTCTTTACGCCGGGTTTTGGCCTGTTGCTGATTGATTAATCCGGCATTCAGGTCGGCATCGATCGCCATCTGTTTGCCGGGCAGGGCGTCAAGGGTAAAACGGGCGGACACTTCAGAAATACGTTCTGCGCCTTTGGTGACCACCACGAAGTTAATTATGGGGGCGGTCACCGAAGAAGAGCGGAAAGAGATTGTCTCTTTGCTTAACAGCGACTCGCTGTTTGACGGCATGTCCGGGATGCCGATTACCCAGCTAAACGGCTCCGGAGGCAGCGTTACTGTTCTGGCCGGGAAGCCAAAGCCGGATGATGCCAGCCAGGCTATTCAGCAGGATGTTGCTGCGCTACAGGCATTGACCAATGCGGCAAGCCATGGGGAAAGTCTGGAAGACGTGAACCGCCGCTCAGAGCAGGAAATTGAAGATTTGGCCCGGGTGATCATGAAGATCACTTCAGCCTATGAGGCGCAGTCTAATCTGCAAATCGAGATCGTGCCGCAGGGGCTGCGTATTCTGGTGCAGGATGATCAAAAACGAGAAATGTTCCAGCGCAGCAGCGCCATTCTGACTCCCTTTTTTAACCGCCTGCTGACGGAGTTTGCTACGGCGCTGAACGCCATTGACAACAAAATTATTATTACCGGACACACCGATGCGACGCGTTTTCGTGACCAGGAGCTTTACAACAACTGGAACCTTTCCGGCGAGCGTGCCATGCAGGCGCGCAAAGCGCTGGCGAAGGGCGGGCTGGATACCGGAAAAGTGCTGCAGGTTAGCGGGATGGCTGACCAGATGTTGCTCGATCCTGACCATCCGCTCAGTTCGGCCAATCGCCGTATTGAGATCATGGTGTTGACCCATTCCGCTAGCGCTTCGCTGTATCAATTCTTTGGTCAGCATGGCGAAAAAGTGCTTAAGCCGCTGGCCGAGCGCGTGGCGCAGCAGCCCTCCGCGGCACGCTAAGTTTTCAGGTATTTGTGTTGCTTATGTCTATTTCCACCTCAATTGTCTCCACTTTTTCGCCTGCGTCCGAACTCTCCCGGCGTAGGGCGGGATTTTTTTTTCTGCTGCTATTCGTCCTGTTTTCGTCCCAGGCCTGGGCTTCACCCGCGAAAAAGTCTAAAGCAAGCGTGAAGCGCACACAGATCGCGCAGCCGCAGAGTAAAGAAGCCCGTGAACGGATGAAAAATCGTGCAAGGCTGCTTACCCGTGCCAAAAATCGCCTTGCAGTTGTCCCGCCTACGCCCGAACAGAAAAAGCGTCAGGCTGCTGAAAAACTGGTCGCTCGTGCCCTGAACCGTGAGCAGCTCGCCATGCACACTCGCTGGCGTCCTGGGCTGATGGGGGGCTCAGAAGGTCTGTGGCCGTTGGCGACCGAAGCGCTTATGGCTGAGATGGTAAGCCCGCGTGTGGAAGCCACTCTCCACAAAGTGATAGCGCGGCTCAAGCAACAGTTGGGCAAACCCTATGTCTGGGGTGGACAGACGCCCGAGCAGGGCTTCGACTGCAGCGGGCTAATCTATTACGCCTATAACAAGCTGCTTAGCCAAAAGCTGCCGCGTACCGCCAACGGTATGTTTCAGGATCGGCGATTAAAGCGAATAAGTCAGCGCCAGCTTCAGCGTGGCGATCTGGTGTTTTTCAGTATCAAAAGCCAGGATCGCGCCGATCACGTCGGGGTTTATTTGGGAGAAGGGCAGTTTATCGAGGCGCCCAGAACCGGGCTGAATATCCGCATCAGCCAACTGGCAGACAATTACTGGCAGGATCATTACCTGGGGGCGAAGCGTATTTTGACCGAGGAGGCGGTTCTGTGAGGTCAGACCCCTCACCCCGGCCCTCTCCCGGAGGGAGAGGGTTAGGGTGAGGGTAAGAAGCCGTCTCTCCCGAAAGAGAGGCCGCCGCCGCGAATTGAATTAGCGGTGAAATTCACCGGCAGATTCAGGCTGGTAGTGCAAAGCGAGCACTTCAAGGTGAGTCTGACTGCCGTTTGGCAACGTCCAGTTGATACTATCGCCAACCCGCAGGCCGAGCAGCGCGGCACCGACTGGAGCCATAACAGAAAGCTGGTTATCGCTGTCGGTCAGGTTCGCCGGGTAAACCAGCGTGCGTACGTGGACTTCCTGAGTGCTTAAATCGCGAAACTCTACGCGGCTGTTCATGGACACCACATCCGACGGCATCTTCTCCGGGCTGCACATCTCCGCGCGATCCAGTTCGGCGTTGAGCGCCTCTGCCACCGGGGCTTTGGCGTACTGCGGCTGTTCCAGCAGGTGGTCAAGGCGTTCGGCGTCTAGTTCGTTAATGATGATGGCAGGTCTGGACATAGTTCTCTCCGTGTAAAAAAGCAGGGCACTCATGTGCTGAAATCGTACAAAGAAAAACCCCCACCGAAACCGGCGAGGGTTGTTCACGTAGGAACGATGATACTGAGCTTAGCCCGGAGTTGAAAGCGAGATCAGTCACATTTTGACTTCCCCCGATTCCCTTACAGAATCACGCTCCCCAGCGCCGCCAGCAGGAAGGCGATGGTGCCGATCAGCGTTTCCATCACGGTCCAGGTTTTCAGCGTCGTTTTCTCATCCATTTCCAGGAAACGCCCCACCAGCCAGAAGCCGGAGTCATTCACGTGAGACAGGACGGTAGCGCCCCCGGCAATCGCGATAACGATAAAGCACAGGTCAAACTGGCTCAGGCCCGTGGTGGCTTCGACCATCGGTGAGACCAGCGCGGCGGTAGTGGTCAGGGCAACGGTGGCTGACCCTTGAGCAACGCGAAGCGCAGTCGAGATAACAAAGGCGGCAACGATAACCGGCATGCCGGTGTCTGAGAGGACGCCAGCCAGCGCGTCACCAATGCCGCTTGCGCGTAGCACGCCGCCGAACATACCGCCCGCTCCGGTCACCAGGATAATGCCGCAAATCGGGCCGAGTGCGCCGTCACATACCTTTTCAAGATGCTGGCGGCTATGTTTGCCGCTGAAGACCATCAGGGCAAAAAAGACGGTAATCAGCAGCGCAATAGGCGTTTTGCCCAGCATGCGCAAGAAGTTCACCAGCGTATTGTCGGCGCTGACCCAGCCGAGCACAGTGGCGGTGTTGAGGCCGGTATCGAGGAAGATCAGCACCAGCGGCATCAGTAAAATTGTCATGACCATGCCGAATGACGGCGGCTGGTGATTCTGATCCACTTCGACTTTACCGAGGAAAGAACTCGGCAGAGGAATATCGAATTTCTTCCCGGCATACAGCCCGAAGAGATAGGCCCCGAGATACCAGGTCGGGATGGCGATAATCAGCCCTACCACAACCAGCAAACCGATGTTCGCCCCCAGCAGTTCGCTGGCGGCCACCGGGCCTGGATGCGGCGGCAGAAGCGCGTGCATCACCGCAAAAGCACCGGCCGCCGGGAGCGCATATTTCAGCGTTGAGCCGCCGAATTGCTTGGCGACGCTGAAGATGATCGGCAGCATCACCACCAGACCCGCGTCAAAGAAGATCGGGAAGCCAAAAAGCAGTGACGCGACGCCAAGGGCAAAAGGTGCCCGGTGAGCGCCAAAGGTCCCAACCAGGGTGTCCGCCAGCACCTTTGCGCCGCCGGAAATTTCCAACAGGCGGCCAATCATGGCGCCGAGTCCAACTAATAAAGCGACGCCTGCCAGGGTGCTGCCAAAGCCACCCAGGATCGTGGGTACAATTTTGTCGAACGGCACGCCTGTGACGAGTGCCACAATGACGCTGACCAGGGTCAGCGCCAGGAAGGCATGTACGCGAAAGCGCATGATCAATACGAGCAGGAGCACGACGGAACAGGCGGCAATACCCAGCAGGCTTCCTGCGCCTAAACTTGTTGTTATTTCGGTCATTTTATTTCCCCAGTGGCAAATTCTCAGATGAATGCACCAAAAGCGTGTTATTGGGTGATGCTGATACCGGTAACATGATATCGGTAACATCCGGTTGCCTGTAAATGAACTCTGTAATGTTTGTTAACATTCTGGGACGAAGTTCAAACAATCAAAATAATCAGTGCGAAAGGTGAGCGGGGGAATTGTTTGGCTGGGAAAAGTCTGACACGCGCCTGACTTACACCATCAGGGAGCGAAATACTGCGGGGGCCACCGTGTAGCACGGGGCCCGGCGGCTTTTAACGAGCAGGGTGTTCCGCTATCGGCAACAAGAGCTCTTTGAGAATTTCATAGCGCTGCTGCGGCGAGAGCCAGATAAACCCCAGCAGTTTTTGCTGGCTGCCTTCACGCTCGAACTGCGCCCTTAGCTGCAGTAAGTACCGTTTTGTTCTGTTCATGGTCACCTCCAGGTTCGTTACCTGAAGGCTATAACCAAAAAACCGGAACAAATAGTGATGCGATTAATTTTTGACTTCAGTATTTATTCTGTCAGTAGCCAACTGCGTCCAGGCGGAAGCTCTTCCCGCAGTTGCCGGGGTGTTTTTGCGGGGCAAAGGAGGCAGTTTGCAGCGGTTGGTTAATCTTGTCTGCCAGCAGGGAGATCTGCATTTCCGTGAGGTAGGCGGGATTACCGTCACAGGTTAGCTTGATGGCATTCACCGCATCGCTGCCCCAGGTTTGCTTCACGGCTTGGTTAAACGCCTTACGCGTCACCACCTGGCCGTAGTGCTGAGCCAGGAACTGGCCAAAAGCGCTGTGTTTCACTTCTCCATTCAGGCGCACCATCGTGCCGAAGTAATCGTCGGGGTTAAAGCCAAAGCAAACGCCGTGCTTGGCGTATTCGTAGCGCTCCAGGCAGGATTGGCCCCCGGCGCCGGGCATCACGCCGGCCAGCTTTGAGGCCATTTCAACGGAAAGCCCGGTATCCGGCGCGGCGCATTTGTTTGAAGCCCTGGCTTCGGCCATATTCGGCACCGGGCGAGTGGCGCAGCCGTAGCGCATCCAGCGTTTTTCATCGACGCCGCGTGACGCGACAGATTTTGGCAGACCGGGCCAGAGGCCGTGAACGGTCAGGAAGGCACTTTTATCCGCCTGTTCCTGCTGGGCTTTACACTCCGCGGGTTCGTTGCGATTGCGGTCGTGCATGCTCTGACAGAAGCCGGTTTGCCAGGAGAGCGCCAGCACGTAGCGATCAAAATCCCCGTACTGGCTGGGCTGCAGGGCGTCGGCAAACGCAAGTGGACTAAGTAAAAGCGGCGTGCAAAGCAGTAAATGTCGCGGTGTGAAATTCATCATTATTCTCTTATCTGTCCTGGAGGCGGGCTTATTATAGGCATAAAAAAAGCGCCTGATGCAGGCGCTTGAAACAATGATGGCTGCGGGTTAGTGAACGATCGCTGCAGCAGGAACCAGAATCTCCGTGGCGATAATCACCACAATAAGACCGACGGCGACCGGCACAGAGGTACGCTTCACCACCTCGAAAGGTGAGATTTTTGCCATCCCGGCAACGGCCACTACCACGCCGGAAACTGGAGAAATGGTGCGGCCCAGGTTGGAAGCCTGCAGCATCGGAATGGTCAGGTATGCCGGGTTAATCCCGGAAGAGTGAGCCAGTTTCGGGATCATTTCGACGAAGGCATAGAACGGTGCGTTACCGGAGCCGGTGGTCATGGCCGCCAGCATGGTCAGCACCACCAGCACCAGCATCAGAATAATGCTTGCGGAACCAAACGAGGTGGCAATAGAGATCAGGCTTTGAATAAAGCCGATGGTGCTTAAGCCCTGGGCAAAAACGCCGGCGGCAACCAGCAGCATCACCACGTTGGCAAAGGCGTCCGCCATGCCGCGATAGCAAACTTCCATCCCGGAGAAGACGTGCTGCGTATTGAAGCTGCGGAAAAACTCAATCAGCGCGGCAATCAGAATACATATCACCAGGATAGTAATGATATGCAGCTGCGGGCCCCATTTGCCGTCGAAAATGAGTACCCCGACAATCGGCGTAAACGGCAGGATGGCGTAGAAAGCGGGCGCGGAAGTCTGAATTTCACTCACGTCCAGCATTTCGTGGTTGATGTGCTCTTTCTTGTCGAGATAGCGCTGCCAGAAGAAATGCGCGATGGCCATGCTGATGATGGCAGCGATGGAGATAGGAATGGTCGTTTTAAAGGCAAAGTCGACCAGCGACATTTCAGAAGCCTGAGCGGCCAGCACCACGTCTCCGGACGTTGGAGCCAGAATAATCGCCGCCGGGGAAGCGCAAATGGCTGCGGCAGCTCCGCGGCTGATACCAACATTGACCATGACCGGGAACAGCGTAGCCATTAACAGCACCCCAAGCCCGGTTGCGGAAGAGACCGCCAGCGACATCAGGCAGGCGACGAAGTAGGCGGCAATCATCAGTAAGTAAGGCGAGTTGATGAATTTCAGCGGCTTAGAGGCCAGTTTGACCACCACATCGTTGGCGCCGATATGGGTCATGTAGGCGGCAAACCCGCAGAGCATCATGATCATCATGCCAAGATCGCCGCCGCGGCTCATCAGCAGGATTTTGACGTATTCAAAGATGTCCGTGGCGGTGTAGCCGGTGCTTTCCGCGCTGGCGGGCAACACTTTATGCCCCATCAACGCGCTGACGATAAGTAACAATAACCCGCCGACGAACAGCACGCCGGTGGCGGAATAGCCTTTGATGATGTAGCGGGCAACGCCCACAATCACCACGACCCCGATAATAAGTTCCAGAATGGTAAGCATGATATCCCCTGATACGCTAAGGCGCTCTTCGGCGTCCTTACGCTTGCGGCTGTAAGTGGTTTTCTCTCAGAAATTAAAATAGTGATTTTTTACAGGCGACTGTAAAGGGCTAAGAATTTGCCTCAGAACCCGTTTGGAGTTTCTGATAAGCATCAACTTTCGTTGCAACGGATCAACTTTAGGCAAAGCTTTTGTTGGCTGCATTACATTTATCGACGTGGTCGATAAAAAATAAGGCATAAAAATTGTGCGAGTTTTGGCGGTATAACCGGCGATCGGTTATGTAAAAACAATGATTGTTTTGCCTGATTGTTAACGAATGGCTTTTTCGTAAACCAGTTAAAAAAAACTTTAAAACGCGACAGGCTGCCGCCTATACTGCCGATCTCTTTTATGTCGGGGTTTTTATGCTGCACACCTCCCTCTGGTCGACAAGCCGCTGGCGCTTTATCAGGAAGCATCTTTTGATGCTGCTGTTGGCGTTGGGCTGGTTTTTTGTCAACAGTCAGGTGGCGATAGCGTCCTACGATTGCCCGGTTGATATGACCGCTGGCCCCATGGCAGCCCCGCATGCCGACACCATGCAGATGCCTGACAAGGCGATGCAGGCGAAACTCAGTAACCCGCTGTGTGAAAAACACTGCGTGCCTGACGTAATGCAAAAAGACAACGGGCACAGCTCGCTGGTGGCGTTACCGGTTGCAGATACCCTTGCGCTGGTTGAGCCTCAGTGTTCAACGGTCGTTGAATCCGCCCCTTATGTTACCCCTCCCGCAACAGGACCTCCGGCAACCATTCGTTTTTGCCGCTTTAGAGAATAACTCCAGCACCGTCAATGTTTTGGGGCTTTGCCCATTCCCTTTTTGACTGTGTTTTGGAGATAAATCATGTTTAACGCTATTCGTTCTGCTGCGGCCGGTGCGCTGCTTGTTGTTGCCGCTTTCCCTGCTTTTTCCGCTGAAACTTCCCACGATATGTCCTCTATGAAGGGGATGTCTGACATGCCTGGCATGACGATGTCTTCTGATGCGACTTCGGCGATCAAGGTCTACAAAACCGAAGGCGTGGTGAAGACCATCACCGCCGATAGCGTGTCTATTGCCCATCATCCCGTCGCCGAGCTTGGCTGGCCAGCCATGACGATGACGTTCACTTTGCCGAAAGACGGTTCGCTGCCGGCGTTTAAGGTGGGGGAGAAGATTGCCTTCTCTTTCACCCAGCATGCGGCCGGGTATCAGCTGGCTTCCGCAACCCCGCTTAACTAACCGAGGTTGCTATGAAACAACACACCCTGAGCCTCTGGCTTGGTGGAGTGCTGTTGGCTACGTCTGTCTCCGCCGCTCAGGCGGCGGAGCTCAGCCTGCAACAGACTCTGCTGGCCGCCGAGCACTATTCTGCGGCGCTGTCCGCCAACCGTAATCAGAGCGATGCGCTGAACGCCATGGCTGACTCTGCCCGGCAATTGCCCGATCCAAAGCTGAAGTTTGGTATCGAAAACGTGCCGGTGGGGGGAAGTAATAACCATCGCTTTAGCCGTGACGGCATGACCATGCAGCGTATCGGCATCATGCAGGACTACGTCAGCGAAGATAAACGCGACCGTAAAGCGGACACTATTCTGGCGCAGTCGGCCAGTAGCCAGGCCAAAGCGGAGGTGATTCGCGCCAATCTTCAGCGCGATACCGCGCAGGCGTGGCTGGATCTTGCTTTATCTGAGCGAGTGCTGACGGCTGCCCGTAAGCTGGTGAGCGAAACCGAGCGGCAGATTGGCGTCCAGAAAGCCACCGTGGCCAGCGGCAGCTCGCCCGCTTCCGGCGTGGTAGATATCCGTATGACGCTGCTCTCCATGCAGGACAAAGTCACGCTTGCCGAGCGGGATGTCACCCTGGCGCAGACCCGGCTTCTGCAGCTGACCGGGCAGACGGTCGATAGCGTGGTGGGGACATTGCCCCGCTACCAGCGGTTACCGGCCGATCCGGCAGTGCTTGAAGAAGGCGTGATGCAGCATCCGGAGGTGATTGAAGCCGCCCGTGAAGCCGACGTTGCTCGTGCGAAATCAGCCCAGTCCGCCGTAGCCGCTAAACCTGATGTTGGGATTGAGGTGTATTACGGACGCCGCGCTGAAGGTTATGACGATATGGCGGGCGTGATGTTCACCGTCGATCTGCCTCTGTTTAAGCCTCAGCGGCAGGATAAAGATTACTCCGCCGACGTTTCCCGTGCGATGGAAGCGAACGATCAACTGGCACTGGCTCGTCGGGAGCGTGTTGCGCTGGTTCACTCGCTGGTGGCTAATTACCAGGCTGCGCAAAACGTCTGGCAGCGGCAGCAGGATCAGGCTTTACCGCTTCAGCGCCAACGCCTGTCTCTGCTGGCGTCGCAGTACCGCGCCGGACAATCCTCTCTGACTGAGCTGCTGGCCGCTCGCCGGGATCTTCTGGACACCGAGCTGACCGCCAGCAGTGCGGAAAAAGCCGTGGCCACCAACTGGGCGGCGATCCGCTACCTTACGCCTCAGGATGTTAACCAATGAAAAAATCACTCACTTTTTCCCTGTTGGCAGGGGCGGTTGTTGCCGCGCTGGCCGCGGGATATTACGCAGGGAAGCAGCCAACCTTTCACCAACATGCCGAAGCTCAGCCCCAGCAGGAAAGCGGCCGCAAAGTGCTGTATTGGTACGATCCTATGGTGCCCGGTCAGCGGTTCGACAAGCCGGGGAAATCGCCGTTTATGGATATGGCGCTGGTCCCGCGCTATGCCGATGAAGTGGCCAACGATGGCGGCGTGACGGTCAGCAACCGCCAGCAGCAAAACCTGGGCATTAAGACTGCCGCCGTTGAGCGCAAGGCTCTGAGCGTGCCGTTCGCCGCTTTTGCCACCGTAACGCTGGACGAACGCAGCGTACAAATCATCCCGGCCAGCGCTAACGGTATTGTGGAAACGCTGTATGTCAAAGCCCCTCAGCAGTACGTGAAAGCCGGGGAACCGTTGGTGCAGCTGTGGTTCCCGGAATGGACCGCCGCACAGCAGGAGTTTCTGGCGGTGCGCAAGCTGGGAGACAGCGCTTTAACCGCGGCGGCCAGAGAGCGGCTGCAGCTGCAGTTTATGCCCACGGAAGTGATTCGCCAGGTTGAGCGCAGCGGCAAGCCGCAAACCCGCGTTACCGTTCGCGCAAAGCTTGCCGGGTATGTAAATAAACTGGAGGCGCGGGAAGGGCAACAGGTGACCGCGAATGCCCCGCTGTTCGAAGTGGCAAGCCTTGATTCCGTCTGGATTGTGGTGGATTACCCGCAGTCTCAGGCTCAGGCATTGCAGCCGGGAAGCGAGATTGTGGCGACCGCCGACAGCTGGCCTGGAGAGGTATTCCACGGGCGAGTAAGCGAACTGCTGCCGAACCTCGAAACCACCACCCGCACGCTGAAGGCGCGCATTGTGCTGGATAATCCGCAAATGAAGCTCAAGCCCGGCATGTACCTCAGTGTGCATCTGGCAAATCAGCAGCCCCGCGCCGCGGTTCTGGCCGTGCCGGAGGAGTCGCTGATTGAAACCGGAAGCCAAAGCCGGGTGCTGGTTGCCGAAGACGGCGGCCATTTCCGCCCGGTGAACGTGGTGCCGGGCATCAGCGACAAGGGCTGGGTGGAGATTCGTTCCGGGCTGAATGAGGGCGAGAAAGTGGTCACTTCCGGCCAGTTCCTTATCGACTCAGAGGCGAGCCTGCGCAGCGCGTTGCCTGAAACAGACGCTCAGCCAAAAGCGCCGCCTACAGCAAAGACCTACGACGGCGAAGGCGTGGTCAAAGCGGTGAGCGCGGACGCTATTACTATTGCCCATCATCCTATCCCCGCGCTGAACTGGGGCGCTATGGTGATGCCTTTCGCGCTGACATCGCCGACCAGCCTGAAACCGGGTGATGCAGTCATGTTCAGCTTTACAATGGACGATGAAAAAGGGGTCGTTATTACTCACCTGATGCCGATGGCGGGGGCGCACAAATGATTGCCGCCGTTATTCGCTGGTCGCTTAAAAATCGTCTGCTGGTGGTGCTGGCCGCCATCATTATGGCGGCGTGGGGGCTTTGGTCGCTGCAGAGAGCGCCGCTGGATGCGCTGCCGGATCTCTCCGACGTGCAGGTGATTGTGCGGGTCAGCTACCCGGGCAAAGCGCCACAAATCGTGGAGGATCAGGTCACCTATCCGCTGACCACCACCATGCTGTCCGTTCCGGGAGCCAAAACGGTGCGTGGCTTCTCCATGTTTGGCGATTCTTATGTCTACATTCTGTTCGATGATGGGACCGATCCTTACTGGGCCCGTTCCAGGGTACTTGAATACCTGAGCCAGGTGCAGTCTCAGCTGCCGCCGGAGGCTAAAGCCTCGCTGGGGCCAGATGCTACCGGGGTTGGCTGGGTATACGAATATGCGTTGGTGGACAGAACCGGCAAGCACAGCCTGGCGGATCTGCGAGCTCTTCAGGACTGGACGCTGAAGTTTGAGTTGAAAACCGTGCCCAACGTCTCTGAGGTGGCAAGCGTCGGCGGCATGGTGCGTCAGTACCAGATTGTGCTCGATCCGGAGCGCATGAAGGCGCTGAATATTACCCATGAGCAGATCATTAACGCGGTGAAAAGCGCCAACCAGGAAGGCGGTGGTTCGGTGATCGAGATGGGCGAAGCCGAGTATATGGTGCGGACCTCTGGCTATCTCAAAAATCTGGATGACTTCAAGCAGGTGGTTATCACCAGCCGGGACGGCGTGCCGGTGCTGCTTTCCGATGTCGCTTCCGTGAGGCTTGGGCCTGAAATTCGTCGGGGCGTGGCGGAGTTTAACGGTGAAGGCGAAGTCGCGGGTGGCATTATCGTGATGCGCTACGGCAAAAACGCCCTTGAAACGATTAACGCGGTAAAAGCAAAGCTGGCTCAGCTGCAGAAGAGTTTGCCCGCCGGCGTTGAAATTGTGCCGGTGTACGACCGCTCGCACCTGATTGAAAGCGCGATTGAAACGCTCTCCCACAAGCTGCTGGAAGAGTTTATCGTGGTCGCCATTATTTGTTCGCTGTTCCTGTTCCACTTCCGCTCTGCGCTGGTGGCGATTATTACTTTGCCGCTGGGGATTTTAGGGGCGTTTATCGTCATGCATTACCAGGGCGTGAACGCCAATATCATGTCGCTGGGCGGGATAGCAATTGCCATTGGCGCGATGGTCGACGCGGCGATAGTGATGATTGAAAACATGCACAAAGTGCTTGAGCAGTGGCGGCACGATCATCCGGGAGAGCAGCCGCGCAGCGAAGATTACTGGCAAATTTCCCAGCAGGCGGCGGTAGAAGTGGGGCCGGCATTATTTTGCAGCCTGCTGATTATTACCCTGTCGTTTATCCCGGTGTTCTCTCTTGAAGCGCAGGAGGGAAGGATGTTTTCGCCGCTGGCCTTCACCAAGACTTATTCTATGGCGGTGGCCGCGGGGCTGGGAATTACGCTGGTGCCGGTGCTGATGGGCTGGTTTATTCGCGGCAAGATCCCCGATGAAAAGGCCAACCCGATTAACCGCTGGCTGATTGCGGCCTACGAGCCTGTACTGGAAAAGGTGCTCGACAGGCCGAAAACCACGCTTGCGGTAGCCGGTGTGTTGCTGGTCGCCACGCTTTGGCCGCTGAGCAAACTGGGCAGCGAATTTATGCCGCCGCTGGATGAGGGGGATTTACTGTATATGCCTTCCACGTTGCCAGGTATTTCGGCGCGTGAGGCAGGACGATTGCTGCAGCAGACCGATCGCCTGATCAAAACGGTGCCGGAAGTTGAAACCGTTTTTGGCAAAGCGGGACGCGCTGAAACGGCCACCGACCCTGCGCCGCTAACAATGATTGAAACCACCATTCGCTTTAAGCCACGCGACCAGTGGCGGCCGGGAATGACGATGGACAAGCTGGTGAATGAGCTGGACAGCGTGGTGAAGGTGCCGGGCATTGCCAACGTGTGGGTGCCGCCTATTCGTAACCGACTGGACATGCTGGCCACCGGGATTAAAAGTCCGGTTGGGATAAAGGTGAACGGCAATAATATTGCCGCCATTGAGTCGGTCGCCGAGCAGATTGAACATGTGGTCAAGCAGGTGCCGGGTGTGACGTCCGCGCTGGCTGAGCGCCTGGGCGGCGGGCGCTATGTGGACATTGACATCGACAGGCGTAAAGCGGCGCGCTATGGCGTTTCGGTTAAAGAACTGCAGTCGCTGGTTGCCACGGTTATCGGGGGGGAAAACATGGGTGAAACTATCGAAGGGCGTGAGCGTTTCCCAATAAATGTGCGCTACCCGCGTGAACTGCGCGATAACCTGCAGAAACTGCGTGATTTACCGGTTATTACCTCCAACGGCAGCCAGGTAGCGCTTTCTGAGCTGGCAAATATTGCGATTACAGAAGGGCCGCCGATGCTGAAAAGCGAAAATGCGCGTCTTTCAAACTGGATCTATGTCGATCTGCGTGGCCGTGATTTGAAGTCAGCCGTGGAGGATATGCAGCGTGCGGTGGCCGAGCAGGTGAAATTGCCTGAAGGCGTTTCTCTTTCATGGTCAGGGCAGTTTGAATACCTGGAACGTGCGACGGCGAAATTAAAAGTTGTTCTGCCTTTTACCTTGTTAATCATATTTGTACTGTTATATGTCACCTTCTCGCGAGTGAAGGATGCGCTATTAATTATGGGGACTTTACCGTTCTCGCTAATTGGCGGCGTGTGGCTGCTTTACCTGTTGGGATATAACCTGTCGGTGGCCGGAGCCGTAGGCTTTATTGCCCTGGCGGGAGTTGCCGCTGAATTTGGCGTGATCATGGTACTTTATTTAAACCAGGCACTGACTAAGCATCAAAAAGCCGATGAGGTACAGGATGACGGTATGCTGCGGCGCGCCATTCACGAGGGGGCTGTCCTGCGCGTCAGGCCAAAGGTGATGACGGTGGCCACTATTATGGCAGGTTTACTGCCGATTATGTGGGGCAACGGGACCGGATCGGAAGTGATGCGACGTATTGCCGCCCCGATGATTGGGGGGATGGTGACGGCGCCATTGCTGTCGATGCTGGTTATCCCTGCGGTATATATGCTGATTAAAAAACGGAAATAAGTGTTGTTCGCCGGAGCGGATATAGTTATGCGCTCCGGCTTGCAATTTTGTTCAACGTTGTCTGACATCTGTTTGGGAATTCAGCGTATTGACAACTGGCAGTGGACAATTTTCTTTACAAGTCATGTGCTGATTTAGCCTTCATTGAGATATAATTCAGTAAGGTACCTGTCGAATTTTAATATGGTAATAAAGACGTGACTTACGCAAATAAACTGTTCTCAATTTTGATTTTTGTTTGCACGCTTGGGTTGAGCGCTTCTGCTGCTGCGGAAGGCGGCTTTTTCAGCAATGCATGGGAAACTTTCTCGGGCCAGGTGTCTAAAACCTGGAGTGAGCCAGAACACTACGATCTTTACGTGCCGGCGATTACCTGGCACGCCCGCTTTGCCTATGACAAAGAAAAAACGGATCGCTACAACGAGCGGCCGTGGGGTGCAGGTTTTGGCCAGTCCCGCTGGGATGAAAATGGTAACTGGAACGGCATCTATTTGATGGCGTTCAAGGACTCCTTCAATAAGTGGGAGCCAATCGGCGGCTATGGTTGGGAGAAAACCTGGCGCCCGCTGAGCGATGATAATTTCCATTTAGGGTTGGGGTACACCGTCGGGGTTACTGCTCGCGACAACTGGAAATACATCCCAATTCCGGTAGTGCTGCCGCTGGCGTCTATTGGCTACGGCCCGGCAACCTTCCAGATGACCTACATTCCAGGCACCTATAACAACGGTAACGTCTACTTCGCGTGGATGCGTTTCCAGTTCTGATTTTGTCGGCCTGAAGCCGGTGAAAATTGAGGGTTTTTATACCCCTTAAAAAACAAGGTGTAATGCGCAAGCTAGTAAAAAGTTAGCGACTTTTATCACTTTTTAGCAATTCTGGACTGGACAAAAGCCACCACAATTGTTGTACTGATGCCCGACACAGCATTTGTGTCGTTTTTTCATGTAAAGGTAATTTTGATGTCTAAGATTAAAGGTAACGTTAAGTGGTTTAATGAATCCAAAGGCTTCGGCTTCATTACTCCGGAAGATGGCAGCAAAGACGTGTTCGTACACTTCTCTGCAATCCAGAGCAATGGTTTCAAAACCCTGGCTGAAGGCCAGCGCGTTGAGTTTGAAATCACTAACGGTGCCAAAGGCCCTTCTGCTGCAAACGTAATGCCTATCTAAGTCATTACCAGTAGAATATAAAAACCCGCCAAGGCGGGTTTTTTTTTGCCTGTGATTTTAGGCAAACAGATAGGTTTTCAAAAACAGCCCAACGATAACGACGCTTATCAGCACGCTCGCCCAGCCGGTTATTTGCTCTTTCATTGCCCGCTCCCCCAAAGATATGGCTGGGATAGTGGCAGAGAAAAATTAAGCTAACATTAACGCTTCAGGGCTTATTGGGTCACGAAGAGAGAAACCAGCCAAAATGCGAGCCCGGTCATGATAAACGAGCCGGCCAGGTTGAGCAGGACGTTCATGCTGGCCCACATCAATCGCCCATCCTGCAGCAGCAAAACCACTTCCGCAGAAAACGTCGAAAACGTGGTCAGGCCTCCGCAGAAACCGGTGGTTATCAGCAGCTTCCACATCGGATCGACGTTGCTGAAGCGGCTGAACAGCGCCAGCCCAAGGCCGATGATAAACGCCCCGGTCAGGTTAGCGATTAGCGTCCCGATGGGGATCCCCATATGCAGGGGATTGAACTTCATACTAAGAAACCAGCGTGCTACGCTGCCCATCCCGCCGCCGATAAAGACGGCGAATAGCATCTGAATCACGGTTAATCCTTATTAAACATCAACAATGGGAAAAGTGTAGCGTTCAGGTCGGGAGATTTATACCCAATGTGCTGTAATTAATCCTTTGAACGGCGAGGCGAATATGAAGGTGGCGGTCGGGCAGTTTGTGGTGGGGCCAGTCTGGCAGGAAAATGCGACGACCTGCGTCAGTCTTATGGCGCAAGCGGCGGCCAAAGAGGCCGATTTGTTAGTCTTACCCGAAGCGGTGCTAGCCCGGAGTGATACTGACCCGGATATGTCAGTCAAGTCCGCCCAGAAGCTGGATGACGGCTATGTACAACAGCTGCGGGCTGAAAGCCGGAAGAACGAGATGACAACGGTGCTAACGCTGCATGTCCCTACCCGTGATGGACGGGCGGCAAACACTCTGCTGGCCATTCGTGGCGGTGAGATTGTGGCGAGCTACCAGAAGGTTCATCTGTATGACGCTTTCAGCGTGCAGGAATCTAAGCAGGTGGATGCCGGAGCAAGCCTGGCCCCCTTGATTAAGGTTGCCGGCATGAACGTCGGGCTGATGACCTGCTACGATCTTCGTTTTCCTGACATGGCGTTGAGCCTGGCGCTTAGCGGAGCAGAAGTGCTGGTTTTGCCTGCAGCGTGGCTAAAAGGGCCGCATAAAGAGGCTCACTGGGCGACACTGCTCGCCGCTCGCGCGCTGGATTCAACCTGCTACATGGTTGCTTCCGGGGAGTGCGGCAATAAAAATATCGGCCAGAGCCGAATCATTGACCCGCTGGGCGTGACCGTCGCGGCAGCAGCCGAGGTGCCTGCGCTGATTTTTGCCGAGATGACAGCAGAGCGAGTGCTGGACGTAAGGCAAATGCTGCCGGTGCTGCGTAACCGCCGGTTTGCGCCACCGCAAATGTTATGATGTTTTTTTAATCAAATCTTGATTCACCTTGTTACAGATTGCTATTGTGTCGCGCGGACAAATGTCCGTTAATGCAATCAGGTCTTTTATTCGCCGTTGCCACGGCACGCATCACAAAAGAAGGTAGGTATGGGAGAGATTAGTATTACTAAGCTGCTGGTTGTCGGCGCGCTGATCGTATTGCTGTTTGGTACCAAGAAGCTGCGCACGCTGGGCGGCGATCTCGGTTCTGCCATCAAAGGCTTTAAGAAAGCGATGGCTGAAGACGACAATGGCAAAAAGCCCGATACCGAAGCTGAAGCCGCTGCAGAGCAACGCATCGTTCATAAAGACTGAACGACGACGGCAAAATAAAAAAACCGGCTCAGAATGGCCGGTTTTTTTATGAATGTCAGTTTATAAGTAACAAGATGTAACCAGCATTACTTCACTTCCATCCCTTTTGCCTGCAGGTCCGCATGGTAAGAGGAGCGAACAAACGGGCCACAGGCGGCGTGGGTGAAGCCCATGGCCAGCGCTTCGGCTTTCATCTCTTCAAACTCATCCGGGCTAACGTAACGCTGTACCGGCAAGTGGTGACGACTTGGCTGGAGATACTGGCCCAGCGTCAGCATGGTTACGCCGTGACGACGCAGGTCGCGCATCACTTCGATGATCTCTTCGTTCGTTTCACCCAGGCCCACCATCAGGCCGGACTTGGTTGGAATATTCGGATGAGCTTCTTTAAAGCGCTCAAGCAGCTTCAGAGACCAGTTGTAGTCAGCACCTGGGCGGACGTTGCGGTAGACGCGCGGTACGTTTTCCAGGTTGTGGTTGAACACGTCCGGCGGCGTTGCGGTCAGAATATCCAGCGCACGGTCCATACGCCCACGGAAGTCAGGCACCAGCGTCTCGATTTTGATGGTCGGGTTCTTTTCGCGAATAGCGCGGATGCAGTCAGCAAAGTGCTGGGCACCGCCGTCGCGAAGATCGTCCCGGTCAACGGAGGTAATTACGACGTAACGCAGACCCATATCGGCGATGGTCTGTGCCAGTTTTTCGGGCTCGTTAGCATCTGGCGCAACAGGGCGACCGTGTGCGACGTCGCAGAATGGGCAGCGGCGGGTACAAATTGCGCCCAGAATCATGAAGGTCGCGGTGCCGTGGTTAAAACATTCAGCGAGGTTAGGGCAGGAAGCTTCTTCGCAAACGGAGTGCAGACCATTTTTGCGCATCGCCGCTTTAATGCCCTGGATACGGGTTGAGTCAGACGGGAGTTTGATTTTCATCCATTCTGGTTTTCTCAACAGCTCCTGGCGCTCTGTCGCCACGTTTTTAACCGGGATCAGAGCCATTTTATCGGCGTCGCGGTATTTAACGCCGCGTTCCATCACAATGGGTTTGCTCATAGGGTGCGTGTTCCAGTTGCGGATAATGAAGTCAGGCTAATTCAAGCTAAGTTAGGATCTATCAACTATTTTTGAATTAATGGCCGGAAGTATATCATCACGGCCAGGGAGAATCAGTATACCCCAACGTGAAATGGAGAAAGAATTGTAAATGGGTTGTTGTTTTGTGCTAAATACGAGGTTAACGGGCATGGTGTTCACCTCTGAAACGTCCGGCAAGAGGTGAAAACCACTGAGGATCAAGCGAACTCGGTGTGAATGGCTTTGATTATCTCCTGCAGAACCGTGTCCCGGATGCTTAGCTTGTTAAAATGCATGCTGGTTTCCATTGTTTTATCAGCAAACAGATCGCAGTCAACGGCTCGCAGGTTCCAGGTCTCTTTGAACATTTCGTACAGCCGCCAGGGCATGAAGCCCAGCAAATCGCTGCTGCCAAGTAATGAAGACAGGGTGACATAGTTGTAGCTGCTAAACGCTATCTGCCTGTTGGGCAGCCGCTCGCTGATCTCCTGGCGTAGGTCGCGCAGCAAATCATCCTGCATGATCAGGAAGGTGTGCTCCATATTTTGCAGATCTTCGCGAGTGAGCCGCTGTTCAAGACAGGGATGACCTTCCCGGCAGACCACGGCGATACTTTCCTGATACAGCGGCACGCTGGTGATGGTGCGTGCATAGTGGCGACTGGTGTCAATAATCAAATCGGTTTGAAACTGGCTGAGCTGGGACTCACCATCGTTAATGGGCACATTGCGAATAAGCAGATTTGGATTGACCTTGCGGATCGCCGAATAGACTTTAGGGATAACTAAAGCCCCAATAGACGGCTGGGTGGCAATGGTGATGGTGCGCTGCTGGTCATTGCTGTTGTTGAAATCCAACGCGCCGAGAATGGATTCCAGGCCCTGGCTGATATATTCGTGCAGGTGTGCCGCATACGCCGTCGGCGTGACGCCCTGGCCTTTGCGAATGAATAAAGGATCGGGAAAAATATAGCGCAACTTTTGGATAGACTGGCTGATAGCCGAGGGCGTGAGATTTAGCACTCTGGCTGCATTGACGATGCCTTTATGAATGTAGACAGCTTCAAAAATGGTCAGCAAGTTTAAATCTATGTTGCGTAATGTCTTGAATACGGGATAGTTGTTTTCACCATCGCGATCCACGATTTTTTTCTCAGACAGTGGGTTTTGCCCCATGTCAGGTCTCCGCTAAAAAATAAAGAATATTATATTTATAGATACAAATAGACCGTTTGGGGGAATTAGCATAGTTATTTTGCCAACCCAAGCACGAATGAGAAAAATTAAGCCTCAGAAGCTATTCCCAGCTGTCATATTATTTAAATAATGACGTTGCTGAATTATCCAATTAGTGATTATAACCGATGGGTGAAAAAGTGATAAAAAGACAATATCAGGCCTGCGGGAGGCAGGCCTGACGTTTACTCCACTTCGCGGTATTCGTATGGCGGATGGTTTAGCAGGGAGATAAAGTTTTCTACCAGCCGGGGCTGGATATCCGCTACGGTGATGCCTTCTGCAAAATGGCTGACCTGGGTCATCTCCAGCCCGGCGTAGCCGCAGGGGTTAATCCGCAGAAAAGGGGATAAATCCATGTTGATGTTTAACGCCAGACCGTGGAAGGAACATCCCCTCCGAATACGAAGCCCCAGAGAGCAAATTTTGCGTCCGTCGACATACACGCCCGGCGCGTCGGCGCGGGGGTAAGCCTCAATATCATATTCTGCCAGCGTGTTCACCACGGTCTGTTCCAGCATGGTGACCAGTTCCCGTACGCCCAGCTTGCGTCGTTTTAAGTTCAGCAGGAAATACATAACCTGCTGGCCAGGGCCGTGAAAGGTCACCTGGCCGCCGCGATCGCTTTGCACAACGGGAATATCGCCCGGCATCAGGACGTGCTCGGCTTTACCGGCCTGGCCCTGGGTGAAAACCTGAGGATGCTCAACCAGCCAGATCTCGTCGGCCGTCGTCTCATCACGGGTGTCGGTAAAGTCATGCATTGCCTGCGAGACAGGTTCATAAGGCTGCAGGCCAAGGGTGCGGATCAGGATAGTGTCTTGAGACAAAACAACGTCTCCGGGAGAAAAGGGTGGCGGGAAGTATATCACAGCTAAAACCCGGCCTGAGCCGGGTTATCAGATTACAGCACCATACGAACGATTTCGATGTTGCCTAATTCTTCATACAGGGTTTCAACCTGCTCAATGTGGGTGGCATTGATGGTAATAGAAACTGAGTGGTAGTTCCCTTTGCTGCTTGGTTTAACCTGCGGCGTGTAGTCACCAGGGGCGTGGCGCTGCACCACCTCAACGACCAGATCAACCAGCTCCGGTTTCGCCAGGCCCATTACTTTGTAAGTAAAAGAGGTGGGGAATTCGAGCAGTTCGTTCAGTTTGGTTTTCATGGTAGCTCCAGCGTTACGGCAATAAAAATAATAACTCCCGCCGGCGGGCGGGAGTTGCTTTGATGCTAAGTATATGAGGTCAGGTTCGACACTTTCAAGTGTTCAATAATTAACCGAACCAGTGGTGGAACATCAGCTTGATGTAATCAATGATTCGGCTGAAGAAATTCCCTTCCGGCATCTCCTGCAGCACAACTAACGGACGCTGCTCGATGGTTTTACCGTCCAACTGGAAGTTGATGGTGCCCACAACCTGGTTTTTCTGCAGCGGGGCATGCAGTTCAGTGGTGGTCAGCACGTAGCTGGCTTTCAGATCTTTCATGCGGCCGCGAGGAATGGTCAGGTAAACATCTTTATCCACGCCGAGAGAAACACGGTCGTTATCGCCAAACCAGGCTGGCTCAGAAGCAAACTCTTTGCCGGCTTTCAGCGGAGAAACCGTTTCAAAGAAGCGGAAGCCCCAGGTCAGCAGCTTTTTGCTTTCTGTTTCACGGCCTTTGTAAGTGTGCCCGCCAAGAACCGCGGAGATCAGGCGCATCTGGCCTTCGGTAGCGGAAGCCACGAGGTTATAGCCTGCGGCATCGGTGTGGCCGGTTTTAATGCCGTCAACGTTGAGGCTGGTATCCCACAGCAGACCGTTACGGTTGGTCTGACGAATGTTGTTGAAGGTGAACTCTTTTTCTTTGTAGATAGCGTATTCGTTCGGCACATCGCGGATCAGCGCCTGGCCGATCAGCGCCATATCACGCGCGGAGCTGTACTGACCTTCAGCGTCCAGGCCGTGCACGGTCTGGAAGTGGGTGTTTTTCAGGCCCAGGGCAGAAACGTAGCCGTTCATCAGGCTTACGAAAGCATCCTGGCTGCCGGCGACGAAGTCGGCCATCGCCACACAGGCGTCGTTACCTGACTGCAGGTTAATACCGCGAACCAGTTTGTTGACCGGCACCTGCATACCCGGCTGCAGGAACATCAGCGAGGAGCCTTTAAACACCGGGTTACCGGTGGCCCAGGCATCTTTGCCGATGGTGACCATCGCATTGTCGTCGAATTTACCGGCTTTCATCGCCTGGCCAATGACATAGCTGGTCATCATCTTGGTGAGGCTGGCCGGGTCGCGGCGTGCGTCAGCATTTGATTCGGCCAGCACTTTGCCTGAGTTGTAGTCAATCAGGATATACGCTTCTGCATCAATCTGCGGGACGCCCGGGATCATAGTTTTAATGTTGAGGTCGTCAGCTTGAGCAGAGGCCATAGTCGCAAGAGCGAAAGCCGAGGTGAGCGCCAGGCGCTTAACAAAACGTGCAGAAGGAGCTGTATTCATGATGGAACTACGACGTCCGTGATGGAATTAAAAAAAAGTGCCTTACTATAGCAAAAGCATTTTTGACTGGCATCTGACTTTGCGCGTGAGTTTGTTAATGGTCTTTACACAAATTTACGGGCAAGAAACAGGCCAGTCATAGCTTTACATAGCGGGAGCGTTGGTCACAAATGACTGCTGTTGCGCTTCCGACATCAGGCGCTGCTGCAGGGCGGTGGCTTCAGTACGGCTGCTGAACGGGCCAAGCTGAACGCGATACACGGTGCCGTTATGAGACACTGCGCCCGGCACGCCAAACTGCTGGCTTAACTTTTGCTGCCACTGGCTGGCGCGTGCGCCGTCGCTCACGGCACCGACCTGAACAACGTAACGGCCGCTGGTGGCGGGTACGCTTGCTGTAGCTACACTGCGCTGAACGTGACCTTGAGTTGAACCAGGTGCGGTGACTGGCGCAGAAACGGCAGGCGCTGGCTGCTCAACGATCGGCGCTGGCTGTGGGGCTACTGGCGGAGTAGGCGCCACGGCTGGTGCCGCTGTTGCTGCGACAGGTTGCTGCGTCCCGGGGGCTGCTGCAGCCGTGGCCGGAGCATCAGGTGTTTCTATCACGCCTGCCGCAAGTGGCGTAGGAGCACCGAGAAAACCGCTGCTCTGAACAGGTGCGCCGGTGGTATCTGCGCTTTGCAGCGTCGAGTTGCTGATGGCGCGCACATCGCCCTGTGGTGCCGCTGGCTGAGCAGGGGAGGAGGCGCTTCCCATGCCGCCGCTAAGATCCGGACGGGCCGGCAGCGCATAGGTCTGTTTGGCGATAGTCGTACAGGCCGTACCTGGACCGGACATGGTGCCATCCTGTGCAACGATAATAGGGTCGATACGGACTTTAGTATTGTTTGAGGTGTTCAGCCTGTCTGCTGCCGCGCGAGACAGCGAGATCACCCGATCGTTGCCGTAAGGGCCGCGATCGTTGATGCGAACCACAATCATGCGGCCATTCGCGAGGTTAGTGATTCGCGCATAGCTTGGAATAGGCAGCGTTGGGTGTGCTGCGGTCAGCGCATTAGGATCGAACGCTTCGCCAGAGGCGGTCAGGTTGCTGCCTGGTTCGGCGTCGTAGATAGCCGCGAAGCCTGCCTGGCTGAAGTTTGCCGGATTCTGAACAATTTTGTAGCTTTTGCCGTTGTTCTGGTAATCCTGGTTAACTGACGGATTCAGCGGCTCGTAACGTGGCTCGGCGCCGCTGATTTCCACGACTGGACCGTTGCACACGGCCGGCTGTGGCGCCTGATTAACCGGCTGCTGACTCTCATCATTTGACGAACATGCTGCCAGTAACGCTGCTGCGATGCAGACGCCAGCCCACCGTTTTTGCTTACCCATTGCGCACCTCATCCAGTTACACGCTTTTTGATAACATTTTTCTGTGAGTATGTATCGACATGACGATACCAAACCCGGCCATCAGCACGATTAGCGCCGACCCCCCGTAGCTGACTAGCGGTAGCGGTACGCCGACCACCGGTAAGATACCACTAACCATGCCAATATTTACAAATACATAGACGAACAGGATCAGCATCAGCCCGCCGGCCATTACGCGGCCAAAGGTGGTCTGTGCCCGAGCGGCAATAAACAGGCCGCGCATGATCAGCAGCAGATAGAGCGCCAGCAGCACCAGAATGCCGACTAAGCCTAGCTCTTCCGCAAGCACCGCGAAGATAAAGTCCGTATGACGTTCGGGCAAGAACTCTAGCTGCGACTGCGTGCCGTGCAGCCAGCCCTTGCCGCGCAGGCCCCCGGAGCCGATGGCGATTTTGGACTGAATTATATGATAGCCCGCGCCGAGCGGATCGCTTTCTGGATCTAACAGCATCATCACGCGCGCGCGCTGGTAGTCATGCATCAGGAAGAACCACAGGATCGGCACGAAGGCGGCTACCAGCAGAACGGCAACCAGAATAAGTCGCCAGCTCATGCCGGAAAGGAACAGCACAAACAGGCCCGATGCGGCGACCAGAATGGAGGTACCCAGGTCCGGCTGGGCGGCGACCAGCAGGGTCGGCATGAAGATCAGGACGAGCGCAATGCCGGTGTTTTTCAGCGTGGGCGGGCAAACGTCGCGGTTAATAAAGCGGGCAACCATTAGCGGAACGGCAATCTTGGCGATTTCCGAAGGCTGGAAACGCACGAAGCCCAGATCGAGCCAGCGCTGGGCCCCTTTTGAAATGGCCCCGAAGGCATCAACCGCCACCAGCAGAATAATACAGAAGATATAGAGATAGGGCGCCCAGCCTTCGTAGACGCGAGGCGGAATTTGCGCCATGACGACCATAATCACCAGCCCCATCAGGATCTGGCCGATTTTACGCTCCATCATGCCCATATCCTGGCCGCTGGCGCTCCATACCACCAGGGCGCTGAACACCAGCAGCGCGAGGATGGTCACCAGGAAGGTCGGGTCGAGGTGAACCTTATCCCAAATTGTTTTTTTATTAGGATTGTCAGTCATGCTTATTGATCCTCTGCGGCCGAGGCGGCCGGTGCTTCCGACGGCAGTACCGTGTTGTTATCCCCTAACATGACGTGGTCGAGGATCTGACGCATGATGCTCCCGACGGCCGGGCCTGCGCCGCCGTTCTCCAGAATCATGGTCACGGCGTACTGTGGGTTGTCATACGGCGCAAATGCTGTCATCAGCTTGTGGTCACGTAGGCGTTCGGCAATTTTATGCGCGTTATACGTTTCGTTGGCTTTCAGGCCAAAGACTTGCGCAGTACCTGATTTTGCTGCCACTTTATAAGGCGCATTCGCGAAGTATTTATGTGCAGTACCGTTAGGCCTGTTGGCTACGCCATACATCCCGTCTTTGGCAATTTCCCAATAGCCCGAGTGGATGTCGCCCACCGGCGCTTCAGTCGGCTGCTGCCAGGGAACCTGTTTACCGTTTTCGGTGGTGCTCATCAGCAGGTGCGGAACGCGAACGATGCCGTCGTTGATCAGGATCATCATCGCCTTGCTCATCTGGATTGGCGTGGCCGTCCAGTAACCCTGGCCGATACCGACCGGAATGGTGTCACCCTGATACCACGGTTTTTTAAAGCGCTTCAGCTTCCACTCGCGCGTCGGCATGTTGCCCGCGCGCTCTTCTGAAAGGTCGATGCCCGTCAGGTGACCGTAGCCAAACTTACTCATCCATTCGCCGATGCGGTCGATCCCCATGTCATAGGCGACCTGGTAGAAGAAGGTATCCGCCGATTCTTCCAGGGATTTTGTGACGTTCAGGCGGCCGTGGCCCCATTTTTTCCAGTCGCGGTAGCGTTTTTCCGAGCCGGGCAGTTGCCACCAGCCGGGGTCAAACAGCGAGGTGTTGCGGGTGATCACTCCGGTGCTCAATGCAGAAACTGCCATATAAGGCTTCACGGTAGAGGCCGGTGGATACACACCCTGAGTCGCACGGTTAATTAACGGCGTGTTCGGGTCGTTTAGCAGGCCAGAGTAGTCTTTGCTGGAGATACCGTCGACGAACAGGTTCGGGTTATAGCTTGGCATAGAAACCAGCGCCAGAATGCCGCCCGTACGCGGATCGGTAACGACCACCGCAGCACGACTCCCTGCGAGCAGGGTTTCGATGTAGGTTTGCAGCTTCAGATCGAGGGTCAGATAAATGTCATGCCCGGCCTGAGGCGGCACTTCTTTAAGCTGGCGGATGACGCGGCCACGGTTGTTAACCTCAACCTCTTCGTAGCCCGTTTGCCCGTGCAGGACATCTTCGTAATAGCGCTCGATACCGAGCTTGCCGATGTCGTGGGTCGAGGCGTAGTTGGCCAGCTTGCCTTCTTTATCCAGGCGCTCAACGTCTTTGTCGTTGATTTTAGAAACATAGCCAATGACGTGGGTTAGCGCGGAGCCATAAGGATAGAAGCGGCGTTTGTAGCCTTTCACTTCCACACCCGGGAAGCGGTACTGGTTTACGGCAAAGCGGGCAACCTGAACTTCCGTCAGGTTAGTTTTTACCGCAATGGAGGTGAAGCGGTGCGAGCGGGCACGCTCTTTCTTGAAATTCGCGATGTCGTCATCGGTCAGGTCAACCACCGGGCGCAGCGCCTCCAGCGTATCCTGAACGTTATCGACTTTCTCCGGCATCATCTCGATTTGATAGATGGTGCGGTTTAGCGCCAGCGGGGTGCCGTTACGATCGTAAATAATGCCGCGGCTGGGCGGGATGGGCACCAGCTTAATGCGGTTTTCATTGGACCGCGTCTGATAGTCGTTAAAGCGAACGATTTGCAGATTATAAAGGTTGGCGATCAGCACGCCGGTAAGCAGCAAAATGCCGATAAAAGCGACCAGCGCCCGGCGCACAAAGAGCGCAGACTCAGCAGTATAGTCGCGAAAAGAATTCTGTAATTTCATTCGCTGCTTAGTATTACCCGCTCAGGTTTACTCACGATGGTAAGGGTGGTTGGTGGTAATGCTCCACGCCCGATAGAGACTTTCCGCCACCAGCACTCTGACCAGCGGATGAGGCATGGTTAGCGTGGAGAGCGACCAGCTTTGCTCGGCAGCGGCCTTACAGGCTGGTGCTAATCCTTCGGGGCCACCGATTAACAGGCTGACATCGCGGCCATCCTGCTTCCAGCGCTCGAGCTGCGTGGCAAGCTGGGGGGTATCCCACGGTTGACCGGGAATATCCAGCGTCACGATTCGATTACCTTTGCCCGCGGCGGCCAGCATCATTTCACCCTCTTTTTCGAGGATACGTTTGATATCGGCATTTTTGCCGCGTTTTCCAGCCGGAATTTCTACCAGCTCAAAAGGCATATCTTTCGGGAAGCGACGCAGGTACTCGGTAAAGCCTGTCTGCACCCAGTCAGGCATTTTGGTTCCAACGGCCACCAGTTGCAGCTTCACCCGTTAGCTCCAGAGTTTTTCCAGTTCGTACAGCTGGCGGCTCTCTTCCTGCATGACGTGAACGATAATTTCGCCAAGATCGACAACAACCCAGTCGGAAGCGTTGATGCCTTTCACGCCCATCGGCGACAGGCCAACTTCGCGGGAGGACTGCACAACGTGTTCAGCAATTGACATGACGTGGCGGTTAGATGTCCCGGTGCAGATAACCATGCAATCGGTGATGCTGGATTTGCCTTTAACATCAATTGCGATGATGTCCTGGGCTTTGAGGTCGTCGATTTTATCGACAATGAAATCCTGAAGTGCTTTACCCTGCAAGTGTTCCCCCTGAGAGAATGAGAGTGTTTGGTTTAACCCGTAATAACCCTGGACCAGCAGGGCAGGCGGCTTTGGCTGAAAAATTGGCCGACCAGCGCGAATCGCGGGCTATCATCCCATTGCGCGCCGGAGTTTGCATTGCCATTTTTGTAAAACTATTTCAGAAAAGCCGGATTACGGGCAGGAAATTATGGCAGCGGAGCATAACAGCCTGAGAAGTGGTGTCAATGGCTGGCTTTCCCGGTGAATCATAATAGCGTAATCCAGTGCGCTTCACTGTTCTCCTCCCGTAATTTAGACGAGCCCCAACGCTTAGCGATAAAGCCCGTGCTGGAGAATAAAAGCCAGTACATCAGGCGGGAGCAGATCGTCGCAGGGCTGATTGCTCTCAAGCCGATGGCGAATGGTGGTTGCGGAGATATCGTAGAGCGGGGTTGGGGCTAGAAAGACTTTCCCGGCGGGCTGCTGGTGCAGCGTTACGACTGAATCAGTGACGTTTTGCGCGAGCCACGTTTGCTGTTCGGGTGTTTCCATGGTTAGCGGATAGCCGGGCCGCTGGGTGACCAACAGGTGGCACAGCGTGAGCAGCGTTTCCCAGCGGTGCCAGCGGTGCAGGCTGAGCAATGAGTCCTGGCCAATAATAAAGGCCAGCGGCTGTTTTGGCCCCAGCTCGGCGCGAAGCTGCTCCAGCGTTTCCACGGTCCATGACGGTGTCGACCGGCTCAGCTCCCGGTCATCCAGCGTGAAAAGCGGGTTGCCTGCTATTGCTAGCTCAATCATCTCTTTGCGCTGCGCGCTGCTCGCTTCCGGCTGTGGGCGATGCGGCGGCACATTATTGGGCATGATGGTGACGCTTTTCAGCTTCACCAGCCTGGCAAGGGCTTCAACGGATTTCAGATGACCATAGTGGATAGGATCAAAGGTGCCGCCATACAGCGCCAGAAGAGATGAATCAGGCATCAATAAAGATTTCCGGTAAGGCTTTATGGCAGATCAGAAGAGAAAGGCCTTCGAGTTCGTCCCAGACTGACTGCCCGTAGTCCTGCTTCAGCGTCAGTTCGATACGCGTCAGTAAACGAACGGCCTGATAAAGCTGTTCCGAAGAAACGCGATTGAGCGCTTCAGTAACCAACTGGCGGCGGTTTTGCCACACGCGTTGCTGATCGAACAGCGTCCGTAAGGGCGTCGTTGCCGACTGACGTTTGAGATTGACCAGTTGCAGCAGTTCCCGCTGCAGGGTTCGCAGCAGAATGACCGGCTCGCTGGCTTCCAGACGAAGCTGCTGCAATATGTGCAGTGCTCGTTTGCTCTTTCCGGCAAGCAGCGCATCTCCCCAGTGAAAAGGCGTGAAATGGGCGGCATCGTTTACGGCTTGCTCAACGCGCGGTAGCGTCAATTTACCGTCTGTCCAGATGAGCGACAGCCTCTCTAATGCCTGAGAAAGCGCCAGCAAATTGCCCTCATAGCAGTAGCAGAGCAGCTGGTTAGCAGCCTCGTCCAGCGTCAGATTCATCTGTTTTGCGCGCTGAGATACCCAGCGGGGCAGATTGGCCTGTTCTGGCGTCTGGCAGGTCACCAGCACGGAGCGGTTTGCCAGTTGGGTAAACCAGGCGGCATTTTCCTGCGCTTTGGTCAGTTTGTTGCCGCGAACCAGGAGCAAAATATCGTCGTGGAGCAGGCTCACCAGCGTTTCTAGCTGAGCGTTAATGGCGGCATTTGGGCCGTTTTCCGGCAGCAATAAGAGCAGCGTCTGGCGGCTGGCAAACAGACTGAGCGCCTGGCAAATAGCAAACAGAGCCTGCCAGTCAGTGGAGGCATCTATCTGAACGGCGTGATGTTCTTCAAAGCCGTTTTGCTGGGCGTGTTTGCGCACCGCATCCTGGCTTTCCTGTAATAAGAGAGGATCGTTACCTAACAGCAGATACGCCGCGCGCAGCCCTTCATTGAGCTGCGCGTGGAGTTGTTCCGGATACACTCGGATCATTTGCTACCAGAGGTTGCCGGCAGAGTGGTGGACACCCGGCCTGCAGGTACGGCTGGTTTCTCTGCGCTAACGGGCTTTACTTCGTCTTTCGTTGCTGCAAGATCGGCCGCGTGTACTGCCATCAGTTTACGGATCAGCTGTTGGGCAACGTTGGTGTACATCTCTTTGATAATCAAATCCTGCTCGGCGTCTTTTGCCAAGGCAGTCAGTGGGTTATCAAAGAACGAACGGTAGGTCTTCGCGCTGATCGGATAAATGTCGTGCCCTGGGATCAGGACCTGAGCATTAACAACCATCACCATCTGGTATTCCGCGGTCTGGCCGTTCTGGAATACTGAAGCGGTGTCCTGGCTAAGACCGTAGGCGCCCACGCGCAGGGACGGAATATCCTTACGCACGCCAGTGCCGGTATCGTCAACAATCGTGACGCCGTTTAAGCGCAACTGTTTACGAATTTCACGCGTTAGCGGACCGTTAGGATCGCCAGAGTTGAGGATCAGCGTCTTCATCTCTGAGGGGACCTGCGTGTTGCCACGCAGGTGAAAACCACATCCAGCGGTGACCAGCACCGCCAGGGTTACTAACAGGGTGATAAAGGGATGTCGCACGCTTCCTCCTGCGCTTAGCCCACAACCAGGTTGAGCAGTTTACCCGGAACGTAAATCACTTTACGTACGGTTACACCCTCAAGATATTTCGCGACCAGATGTTCCTGACCGGCGCGCTCGCGCACTTGTTCTTCAGTGGCATCGGCAGGCACCGTGACTTTACCGCGTACTTTACCGTTAACCTGAACGACCACCAGGCGAGAGTCTTCGACCATTGCCTTTTCGTCAGCCTGCGGCCACGGTGCGTTATCCACATCACCTTCACCGCCCAGCGACTGCCACATATCGAAACAAACGTGCGGGGTGAACGGATACAGCATACGTACAACGGCCAGCAGCGCTTCGTTCAGCAACGCACGATCCTGTTCGCCGTCCTGCGGTGCTTTTGCCAGTTTGTTCATCAGCTCCATGATGGCAGCGATGGCGGTGTTGAAGGTCTGACGGCGGCCGATATCGTCGGTCACTTTAGCAATGGTTTTATGCACATCGCGACGCAGGGCTTTTTGATCTTCGCCCAGGGCAGCAATGTCCAGCGCTGGCGCAGCACCACGGTTGGTGTGTTCGTAGACCAGTTTCCAGACGCGTTTCAGGAAGCGGTTGGCGCCTTCAACGCCGGATTCTTGCCACTCAAGCGTCATGTCTGCAGGTGAAGCAAACATCATAAACAGACGCACGGTATCCGCGCCGTAGCGTTCAACCATGACCTGTGGGTCGATGCCGTTGTTTTTCGACTTCGACATTTTGCTCATGCCAGCATAGACCAGTTCACGGCCTTCTGCGTCACGGGCTTTGACAATGCGGCCTTTATCATCGCGCTCAACGATAGCGTCGACTGGGGAAACCCAGTTACGCTCGCCGTTAACGCCGGTGTAATAGAAGGCGTCCGCCAGCACCATGCCCTGGCAAAGCAGCTGTTTGGCTGGTTCGTTGGACGTCACCATGCCCGCATCGCGCATCAGCTTGTGGAAGAAGCGGAAGTAAAGCAGGTGCATGATGGCGTGTTCAATCCCGCCGATGTAGATATCCACCGGCAGCCAGTAGTTAGCAGCTTTGGAATCCAGCATGCCTTTGTCGTACTGAGGGCAGGTGTAGCGCGCGTAGTACCAGGAGGACTCCATAAAGGTGTCGAAGGTGTCGGTTTCACGCAGCGCAGGCATGCCGTTGACGGTGGTTTTCGCCCACTCAGGATCGGCTTTAATCGGACTGGTGATACCGTCCATGACCACATCTTCCGGCAGAATAACCGGCAGTTGATCTTCCGGGGTTGGCATCACTGTGCCGTCTTCCAGGGTGACCATTGGGATGGGGGCGCCCCAGTAACGCTGACGGGAAACGCCCCAGTCGCGCAGACGGAAGTTCACTTTACGCTCGCCCACGCCTTTAGCGGCCAGCTTATCGGCAATGGCGTTAAACGCCTGCTGGAAGTCCAGACCGTCGAACTCGCCAGAGTTAAACAGCGCGCCTTTTTCGGTCATTGCGGAGGCGGAAAGATCCGGCTCGCTGCCGTCGGCATTCAGAATTACCGGCTTGATTGGCAGGCTGTATTTTGTGGCGAATTCCCAGTCACGCTGATCGTGGCCTGGAACGGCCATCACGGCACCTGTGCCATATTCCATCAGCACGAAGTTGGCCACCCAAACCGGAACGCTTTCGCCGGTCAGCGGATGAATGGCGTTAATGCCGGTGGCGACGCCTTTCTTCTCCATGGTCGCCATGTCGGCTTCGGCCACTTTGGTGTTACGGCATTCTTCAATGAATTCGGTAAGGGTAGGGTTATTGACTGCAGCCTGCTGCGCCAGAGGGTGACCGGCGGCAACGGCCAGATAAGTCACACCCATAAAGGTATCAGGGCGAGTTGTGTAAACGGTCAGCTTCTCGGCGCTGTTTTGTACGTCGAAGGTGATTTCCACGCCTTCGGAACGGCCAATCCAGTTGCGCTGCATGGTTTTAACCTGATCCGGCCAGTGATCGAGGGTATCCAGGTCGTTCAGCAGTTCGTCGGCGTAGGCGGTGATTTTGATGAACCACTGCGGGATCTCTTTGCGCTCAACTTTGGTGTCGCAGCGCCAGCAGCAGCCGTCGATAACCTGCTCATTCGCCAGCACGGTCTGATCGTTCGGGCACCAGTTAACCGCGGAGGTTTTTTTGTAAACCAGACCTTTGTTGTACAGCTGAGTGAAGAACTGTTGTTCCCAGCGATAGTATTCAGGCGTACAGGTAGCCAGTTCACGGCTCCAGTCGTAACCGAAGCCCAGCGTTTTCAGCTGGTTCTTCATGTAATTGATGTTGTCGTAGGTCCACGGGGCTGGCGCGGTGTTGTTTTTTACCGCGGCGCCTTCAGCCGGCAGGCCGAAGGCATCCCAGCCGATCGGCTGCAGGACGTTTTTACCCAGCATACGCTGGTAGCGTGCGATAACGTCGCCGATGGTGTAGTTACGGACATGGCCCATATGTAGTCGGCCGGAAGGATAGGGCAACATGGAGAGGCAGTAGTATTTCTCTTTGCCTTCGTCTTCGGTCACTTCAAAAGTACGGTTCTCTTGCCAGTGTTGCTGGACATTGGATTCTATCTCTTCCGGGCGGTATTGCTCTTGCATGGCAGCCAGTAGTCCTGTGTATGAAAGACGGCTACGAAACGTAGCCTTTAATGAATTCGAGTTTAGATCGCCATAGCATAGCCGATTCGACAGCGGCAAAACAGCCTTTCAACGCCCTCAGTAACCATTTCACCGTTCCGTAACGCTTGCAGTTTTTTACCCAGGGTGTGGCTAATCTAACAAAGCGTTGCCGGATTAACGTCTACTATTAGAGTCAGTTACCACGCCGCAAACGCGGGAATCCTTCAAGGAGGCAGGCTAACGATGAACAAGGTTGCTCAATTTTATCGGGAACTGGTCGAATCGCTAAGTGAACGGCTACGCAAGGGTGAGCGCGATATTGATGCGCTGGTTGCCAGCGCCCGTAAGCAGATGAATGATACAGGCGAACTGACCCGAACGGAGATAGAAGAGGTAACGCGTGCGGTGCGCCGTGACCTTGAAGAGTTTGCTCGTAGCTACGGGGAAAGTCAGGAAGAGTTCACCGACAGCGTTTTTATGCGGGTGATTAAAGAGAGTTTATGGCAGGAGCTGGCGGACATTACCGACAAAACGCAGCTTGAGTGGCGGGAAGTGTTTAAAGATCTCAGCCATCACGGGGTGTATCACAGCGGGGAAGTTGTTGGGTTAGGCAATCTGGTGTGTGAAAACTGTCACCACCACATTGCGATTTACACGCCTGATGTGCTGCCGGTTTGCCCGAAATGCGGCCATAATCAGTTTCATCGTCGGCCGTTTGAGCCTTAAAAAAAAGCCTTCCGTAAGGAAGGCTTTCAGACGGATACCAACTTCTGGCGAGAAAAGAAAAGTCCGGCGGCTCGTTAACCAACTGGAAAATCAATTCATTGATTTTCGGCTGATAACCACAAAGAGGGAAAAACCACGCTTTTTTCCTCTTTGTCATCAACATTAAAGCCTTCCGCAAGGAAGGCTTTTGACTGTGGTGCGTTACGTTTAGTGCAGGATTTTCGCCAGGAAGTCTTTGGCACGTTCAGACTGAGGGTTATTGAAGAAGTCGTCTTTGTTTGAGTCTTCGACAATTTTCCCCTCATCCATAAAGATCACGCGGTTTGCCACTTTGCGGGCAAAGCCCATTTCGTGGGTCACCACCATCATGGTCATGCCCTCATTGGCCAGCTCAACCATAACGTCCAGTACTTCGTTGATCATTTCCGGATCGAGCGCTGAGGTTGGTTCGTCAAACAGCATTGCAATCGGATCCATGCACAGGGCGCGGGCAATCGCCACACGCTGCTGCTGGCCGCCGGAAAGCTGCGCCGGATATTTATCGGCGTGTGCGGCCAGCCCTACGCGCTCAAGTAATTTTAACCCTTTGGCGCGGGAAGCGGCTTTATCACGTTTCAGCACTTTGACCTGGGCAAGCGTCAGGTTTTCGATAATCGACAGGTGAGGGAACAGCTCGAAGTGCTGGAACACCATGCCAACGTGGGAGCGGAGCTGCGCCAGATTGGTTTTCTTGTCGTTCACCTGGGTGCCGTTCACCAGGATTTCGCCTTTCTGTACGGGCTCAAGGCCGTTGACGGTTTTAATCAGCGTGGATTTGCCAGAACCAGAAGGCCCGCACACGACGACAACTTCGCCTTTCTTCACTTCGGTGGAGCACTCGGTCAGCACCTGAAAGTGACCATACCATTTAGAAACATTTTTCAGGGTAATCATTACACAGTCCTTTTCTTCAAGTAGCTGACCAACAGCGATGCACTGAGGCTAATCACAAAATAGACCAGGCCGGCAAACAGGATCATCTCGACCTGTGTACCGTCACGCTCGCCAATGGTGGAGGCGGTGCGGAAGAAGTCTGCCAGGCTTAAAACGTACACCAGCGAGGTATCCTGGAACAAAACGATGCCCTGGGTTAACAGCAGCGGCACCATCGCGCGGAAGGCCTGCGGCAGGATGATGAGTTTCATCGACTGCCAGTGGGTCATACCCAGCGCCAGGGCGGCATTTGACTGCCCTCTGGAAATACTCTGAATACCGGCGCGAATGATTTCCGAATAGTAGGCGGCTTCAAACATGGAGAAGGCGACCATCGCGGAAATCAGGCGGATATCGGTTTTTGGCGACAGGCCAAGCACCGACTGCAGGAAGCCAGGCACCACCAGATAGAACCACAGCAGTACCATCACTAACGGCACGGAGCGGAAAACGTTCACGTAAGCGGTAGCAAACCACGCGATCGGCTTGAAGCTCGACAGGCGCATGACGGCCAGCAGCGTACCCCAGACAATACCGATCACCACGGCGGTAACGGTGATTTTGAGCGTAATGACCAGCCCCTGCATTAAGTAAGGCAGGGCAGGAAGAATAGAACTCCAGTCAAGATTGAGCATTATTTGCCCCCCATATTGCCAGGCAGGCGAATTTTACGTTCTACCACATACATCACGCCCATGATGACGGCGTTGATCAGTACATAGGCAAGGGTAATCGCCGTAAAGGATTCATAGGCGTGTGCCGAGTAATCCAGCAGCTTGCCAGCCTGCGCCGCCATATCCACCAGACCAATGGTTGAAGCGATGGCCGAGTTCTTCACCAGGTTCATCATTTCGGAGGTCATCGGCGGCACAATAACGCGATAGGCATTAGGCAACAGCACGTAGCGATAGGCCTGAGGCAGCGTCAGTCCCATTGCCAGAGCCGCGTTCTTCTGGCCGCGAGGCAGGGATTGAATGGCGGCTCGTACCTGTTCACAAACGCGAGCGGCGGTAAACAGCCCGAGGCAAATCATTGACGAGAGGAAGAACTGAATATTGGGATCCAGCTCGGACTTAAACCACATGCCAATGTTTTCCGGCAGCAGTTCAGGCACCACCAGATACCAGGTAAAGAATTGGACGATCAGGGGAACGTTGCGAAAGAGTTCAACGTAGAGCGTACCTAGCCCGGACAGGAATTTGTTAGGGACCGTACGCAAAATACCAAACAGAGACCCCACCAGAAAAGCAATGATCCATGCGGTTATTGACAGGGCGACGGTGACCTGGAAGCCATTCCAAATCCAGCCCAGATAGGTTGTGTTGCCGAACGGGGCGGGCTGTAAAAAGATTCCCCAGTTCCAGTCTATAGACATAACTTACTCCGAGATAAAAAAAGAGGGTAGCGCAGGCTACCCTCGAAGATTGATGAGAAGCCGGTGCCCTGAAGCAGATCTTTGTCTGCATTTTTGGGCACCTTCACGCTGGTGGGGGAACGACCCACCAACGCATAGTCTGTCCTGGCTTCAGTTCGTCAATCGGGAGGGCGGATTTTTCCGGCCCCTGTGTTTCTAATTAGTTGAGAGCTTTGTCGTTTGGTTCCTTGAACAGCGCTTTCATTTCGTCAGAAAGGTCGAAGTTCATGTTGAGGTTTTTCGGTGGAATTGGCTGTTTAAACCATTTATCGAACCATTTCGCGGCTTCACCGGAGGTTTGTGCCTGCGCAATGGTGGTATCCATCAGCTTTTTAAACTCTGGGTCATTTTTACGCAGCATACAGCCGTAGGCTTCCTGGGACTGTGGCTTGCCGACGATCTCCCAGTTATCCGGCTGTTTAGCTTTCGCACGTTCACCGGCCAGCAGGGCATCATCCATCATAAAGGCAACGGCACGGCCGCTTTCCAGGGTACGGAAGGAGTCACCGTGGTCTTTGGCGCTGATAATACGCATGCCCATTTTCTGCTCGTCGTTCAGCTTGTTGAGCAGGATTTCGGAAGTGGTGCCAGAGGTCACAACAACGGTTTTCCCTTTCAGGTCAGGGAAGTCTTTAATTGGGCCGCCTTTTTTCACCAGCAAACGGGTGCCGACAACGAAGATGGTGTCGGAGAATGCGGCTTGCTTTTGACGTTCTACGTTGTTGGTGGTGGAACCACATTCAAAATCGAAAGTGCCGTTTTGCAGCAGCGGAATACGGTTCTGAGAGGTGATAGGAATGAGTTTTACCTGCAGATCGGGCTTATTCAGCTGCTTTTTCACCGCTTCTACGATGGCATTAGAGTAGTCCTGAGAGTAGCCAACCACTTTTTGCTGATTGTCGTAGTAAGAGAAAGGTACAGATGATTCACGGTGGCCGACCACGATAACGCCGTTGGCTTTGATTTTATCCAGCGTTGACTGCTGAGGCGTCGCGTCTTCTGCATGAACCATTGTGGCGCTCATGCCCATCACCAGCATTGCCGTGGCCAGTTTACGTAGTTGCATATCCAACTCCTTAATCTTAGTGCCAGAGGAGGCACCGGTATCCGATGTGAGTGTTGTGTTTTGTTGTTTTTTCATGCTGCTAAAAGCGTCATGCAATGCCCTTTTGTTAGCATCTAACCTAGCTGAATGTAAAGAAATTGCTAATAAGATGTTTATTTTTGCGAAGCGCGCCGCACCATTTAAAGGCAAAGATATGCCAGTGCACTATAACGGTGCTTGCGATGTCGCTTTTTGGTGCATGCATTTTTCACTGCCCGATACAGCCAGGCCACAGGGCGTCTTTGCGCCAGCTATTTGATTTCAACTGTTTATATCTAGCAAAGCTTGTGCCAGAAATGAAAAAGGCCAGCAAATTTGCCGGCCTCTATGAGCGAGAAGGGTGTGCTACTTTTTGCTGCGGTTACGCAGGCTTATCACCAGTGCGGTGAAACCGAATAAAGCGGTCACCACCCACAGCGGCCAGAAGCCGAAGCGTGCATAAGGCGTTAAGCCAGTGGTCGGTGTGACTTTCGCTTCCAGCACTTCGCGAGTGAACTGCGGGATGATGTTAGTGATCTCACCTTCGGCGTTGACCACGGCAGTTACGCCATTGTTAGTGCTGCGCAGCAAAGGCCGCCCCAGCTCCAGCGAGCGCATACGCGCCATTTGCAGGTGCTGCCATGGGCCGATGGATTTACCGAACCAGGCATCGTTGGAGATAGTCAGCAGGAAGTCAGTGTCTGGCCGGAAATTGTCCCGAACTTGTTCACCCAGGATAATTTCGTAGCAGATTGCCGCCGTCAGCTTGACGCCGTTAGAGAGCAATTGCGGCTGAACATAGGGCCCACGGCTGAACGATGACATGGGCAGATCGAAGAACGGGGCCAGTGGGCGCAGAATCGATTCAAGCGGCACAAACTCACCGAATGGCACAAGGTGGTTTTTGTTGTAGCGATTACTGCTGGTGTAGCTGTAAGGGCTACCTTCACCGAGCGTGATAATGGTGTTGTAGGTATCGTACCTGTTTTGCTTATTCAGACGCGCATCGACGATACCGGTGATTAATGAGCTGTGTTTTGCCCGCAGCAGGTCATCCATCATGGTGAGGAACTGCTGCTGATTAATTTCCAGATCGGAGATAGCCGATTCCGGCCAGATGATAAGCTTGGCTTTGCCCATCTCCGGCTCTGTTTTATCCAGATAAATTTTCAGCGTGTCCAGCAGCTGGCTTTCATTCCACTTCAGAGACTGGGGAATGTTGCCTTGTACCATCGCTACGTCAACGGAACGCTCTGGCAGAGGCTGGAACCATTGAATGTTGCGCAGTGGCCAGGGTAATAACAGTAAAGCCGCAGAAACCACCGCAGGAGCCCATTTCCGTGCCTGCAGGGCGTACACCAGAAGGCCACTGATAATCATCAGTAGGAAGGTAATGGTGTCGACGCCCAAAATCGGCGCGATGCCTTTTAGTGGGCCATCGATCTGGCTGTAGCCAAACTGCAGCCAGGGGAAGCCGGTCAGCACCCAGCCACGCAGGAATTCGGTAATTTGCCAGACGACCGGCGCGGCAATAGCTACGCGCCACCACGTTGTTTTTGGCCACAACCTGCTGAGAATACCGGCGAACAAACCTGTGTAGAGCGACAAATAAGCGGCCAGCAGAACCACCAGGAACACGTTCACCGGGCCCGGCATGCCGCCAAACTGTGCGATGCTGACATAGACCCAGTTGACCCCGCTGCCGAACAGCCCAAGCCCCCAGAAGAAGCCAATCGCGGCGCTTTGTACCGGGCGACGGTTAAGCGTCAGGCCCTGCAAGCCAGCAAGAGAAACAATAGCTGCAGGCCAGAAATCATAAGGGGAAAAAGCCAGCGTTCCGCAGGCCCCAAAGAAAAGCGCCAGCAGCAGGCGAACGCGCTGGCGTTGAAGAAGTTGAGCTATAGCCATAGCTGAGTTATTCGTCCAGTTTAGGTTGCGGCGAGTCGTCCGGAATTCTGACATGAACCTGAATAATACGACGGCTATCGGCCATGGCGACTTTGAACTGGTAACCATCTATTTCAATGGTTTCGCCACGGGCTGGCAGGTGCCCAAAGGCTTGCATCACCAGACCACCGATGGTGTCGACTTCTTCATCGCTAAAGTGCGTGTCGAAGGTTTCGTTGAAGTCTTCAATAGAGGCGAGGGCGCGCACCGTCCACGTATGGCGGCTCAGCTGACGGAAATCACCGTCTTCCTCGTCGTCGTACTCATCTTCAATTTCCCCGACAATCAGTTCGAGAATATCTTCGATCGTCACGAGACCTGAAACGCCGCCAAATTCATCAATGACAATCGCCATATGATAGCGCTGCTGACGAAACTCTTTTAGCATGCGGTCAACCCGCTTGCTTTCAGGCACGACAACCACCTGACGTAACACTTTTTCCATGCTGAAAGGCTCAGAGTCGCTGCGCATGAACGGCAGCAGATCTTTCGCCATCAGAATCCCTTCGATGTGATCTTTGTCTTCGCTTATCACCGGGAAACGGGAGTGAGCGGAATCGATAATGACATCGAGGCACTCGTCCAGCGTCTGGTTGTGTTTGAGCGTCACCATCTGCGAACGCGGGATCATGATATCGCGGACGCGCTGGTCGGCGATATCCATCACCCCTTCGAGCATGTCGCGGGTGTCCTGGTCTATCAGAGAGTTTTGCTCAGAATCACGAATAAGCGTCAGCAGATCGTCACGGTTTTTCGGTTCACCGTGAAACAGCTGGTTGAGAATGAGGGAGAAGAATCCCTTTTTGGCTTCCGGCGTGTCACTATTCTGTGAATTGTCGTCGCTCATGGCGTTAGGTTTTAGGCCTCATATAAATCAAAAACTAACAGGCAGCCTGATGGTGCACTGCCTGCGCGTGACGGCGGCAAAGGGAAAGCCCTGAGCCGACTACTCTTTCTCGGCAATGTACGGATCGGCATACCCAAGAGCAAGCATTATCTCTGTTTCCAGCGCTTCCATCTCTTCGGCTTCATCGTCTTCGATGTGGTCGTAACCGAGCAGATGCAGGCTGCCGTGTACAACCATATGTGCCCAGTGGGCCTCCAGCGGCTTCTCTTGTTCTTTGGCTTCCTGCTCAACCACCTGACGGCAGATGATCAGATCGCCGAGCAGCGGAAGCTCGATCCCAGGTGGGGCTTCAAACGGAAAAGAAAGCACGTTGGTGGACTTATCTTTTCCGCGATAGGTCAGGTTCAGGTCGTGGCTTTCGGCTTCGTCTACCAGACGAACGGTGACCTCAGACTCTGGCTGAAACTGAGGAATAACCGCATCCAGCCAGCGCTGAATTTGTGCTTCATCCGGCAGGCCGCTTTCTGCTTCGCAGGCAACCTGTAAATCTAAAATAACCTGACTCATTTGCTCTCCTGAGCGGTAGCCTGCAGGGCAAGGGCTTCGCGTTTACGCTCGGCGGCAAGCTCGTCTTTGCGTTTTTGATCGGCGGCTTCCCAGGCTTCATAGGCGTTAACAATGCGGGCCACAACCGGGTGGCGTACCACATCTTCGCTGTTAAGGAAGTTGAAGCTGATTTCATCCACCTCGGACAGGACGTCGATAGCATGACGTAAGCCTGATTTCAGGTTACGCGGCAGGTCAATTTGCGTCACGTCGCCGGTAATCACCGCTTTGGAGTTGAAGCCAATGCGGGTCAGGAACATTTTCATCTGTTCGGTGGTGGTGTTCTGGCTTTCATCGAGAATGACAAAGGCATCGTTCAGGGTACGGCCACGCATGTAGGCGAGAGGGGCCACTTCGATAACGTTGCGCTCAATCAGCTTTTCGACTTTCTCGAAGCCCAGCATTTCAAACAGCGCGTCGTACAGCGGGCGCAGGTATGGGTCAACCTTCTGGCTTAAATCGCCGGGCAGGAAGCCCAGTTTTTCACCCGCTTCAACCGCCGGGCGGGTCAGCAGAATGCGGCGGATCTCCTGGCGCTCCAGCGCATCAACCGCGGCGGCAACGGCAAGATAGGTTTTCCCTGTCCCTGCCGGCCCTATGCCGAATGTGATGTCGTGGTCGAGAATATTCGCGATGTACTGCGCCTGATTAGGCGTACGCGGCTTAATGACGCCACGCTTAGTTTTAATATGGATAGCTTTACCGTAATCCGGCACGCTGTCGGCCGTTTGCTCCAGCACCCGGCTTTCTTTAATAGCCAGATGAATTTGTTCCGGGTCGATATCCTGGCTTTGGCCGCGCATTGGCGCGGTGTCTACGTACAGATGTCGCAGAATATCCGCCGCGGCGTTAACGGAAAGCTCACGACCGGTGAGCCTGAAGTGATTGTCACGGCGGTTGATTTCAATCCCCAGTCGGCGTTCCAGCTGTTTGATGTTGTCATCAAAAGGGCCGCACAGACTAAGCAGACGGGCGTTATCCGCCGGTTCCAGCGTTAATTCACGTGTTTCGATATTCAAACTTATCCTCTTGGTCACTCGGGGCCAGTTAGAGTAAACGGTCTCGCGTAGCCGAAAATACGGTTCGGCTACAGGGAAATTATTTATCCCGCAGCGTGATGGCGCAAGCGTCACAATTGATATTTGGGTGATGCCTTCAGAATGCAAGTGCAAACAATGAGACAGCCTGCCGGGACGTGGAATTAGCGCTCCGGCAGGCCGTGGAGAGAATTAAGGCTGGTAAGTCCCGACGCCAATGTCATTCTCTTTGCGGGTACGAGCAATAACGGAAGCCGGGGTTTCAGCAATACGCAGGCCCATTTCGCTTTCTGTGCGCACCAGCTTCGCGCGCAGGGAGTTAGTCAGGACTTCGGTGATTTCGACATCCACGAATTTCCCTACCATATCCGGCGTCCCTTCGAAGTTCACCACACGGTTATTTTCGGTACGGCCGGACAGCTGCATAATGCTTTTACGCGAAGTCCCTTCCACCAGAATACGCTGTACCGTACCCAGCATTTTACGGCTCCATTCCATTACCTGCTGGTTAATACGATCCTGCAGGATATAAAGGCGCTGTTTTTTCTCTTCTTCCGGCACGTCATCAACCAGATCGGCCGCCGGGGTGCCCGGACGAGCGGAGAAAATAAAGCTAAAGCTGGTGTCAAAGTTGACGTCAGCAATCAGCTTCATGGTTTGCTCGAAGTCCTGGCTGGTTTCGCCTGGGAAGCCGACGATAAAGTCTGAGCTGATCTGGATGTCCGGGCGCGCTGCACGCAGCTTGCGGATAGTCGATTTATACTCCAGCGCGGTATGCGTGCGCCCCATCATATTCAGCACACGGTCGGCGCCGCTTTGAATCGGCAGGTGCAGGAAACTCACCAGCTCCGGCGTGTCGCGGTAGACTTCGATAATGTCATCGGTAAATTCAATCGGGTGGCTGGTGGTGAAGCGAATGCGGTCGATACCGTCAATCGCGGCAACCAGACGCAGGAGCTCGGCAAACGAGCAGATGCCGCCGTCGTAAGCTGCGCCGCGGTATGCGTTAACGTTTTGACCCAGCAGGTTAACTTCACGCACACCCTGTTCTGCCAGTTGAGCGATTTCAAACAGAATATCGTCGCAAGGGCGGCTCACTTCTTCGCCACGGGTATAAGGCACCACGCAATAGGTGCAATATTTGTTGCAGCCTTCCATGATGGAGACGTAGGCGGTCGGGCCGTCGGCCTTTGGCTCCGGCAGGCGGTCAAATTTTTCGATTTCCGGGAAGCTTACGTCCACCACCGGGCTGCGGGTGCCGCGAACCTGGTTGATCATTTCCGGCAGGCGGTGCAGGGTTTGTGGCCCAAAGACGATATCTACATAGTGCGCCCGCTGGCGAATTTTTTTTCCTTCCTGAGAGGCAACGCAGCCGCCGACGCCAATGATCACGTCCGGACGTTTGGCTTTGATATGCTTCCAGCGCCCCAGCAGGTGAAACACCTTTTCCTGGGCTTTTTCGCGAATAGAACAAGTGTTCAGCAGCAGAACGTCCGCTTCATTCGCGTTATCGGTCAGCGTAAAGCCGTGGGTGCTGTCCAGCAGGTCGGCCATCTTCGATGAATCGTATTCGTTCATCTGGCAGCCCCAGGTTTTTATATGGAGTTTTTTTGTCATCGACTTGCCATTGCTCAAGGTGAAGTCAGGAATTAAGCCGGATAGTGTAATGCTTTGCTATGGATGTGACCAGCCTGGGAAAAGCCAGTAGAATCAGCAAAGATGAATGAAGGAAAGAGACTTATGGTAAATCAACCAATTGAAGTAGCCGTTGTTGGCGGCGGTATGGTCGGCGCGGCGGCAGCGCTGGGGCTGGCACAGCATGGTTTCCGTGTGGCGGTGATTGAACATCATGCCCCTGAGGCTTTTGTTCCAGGTAGCCAGCCTGACGTCCGCATTTCGGCCATCAGCAGCGCATCGGTTGGCCTGCTCAAGTCTCTTGGCGTCTGGGACAGCGTTTTAGCGATGCGCGCACATCCTTATCGCCGGCTGGAAACCTGGGAATGGGAGAGCGCACACGTTAGCTTTAATGCCGAAGAACTGGGCTTACCCGAGCTGGGCTTCATGGTCGAGAATAACGTGCTGCAGCGCGTGCTTTGGCAAGCGCTTGAGGCGCATCCGAATATCTCTTTACGCTGCCCGGCGAGGCTGCGGCAAATCCATCGCCAGGCAGCAGGTTGGACGCTCGAGTTTGATGACGGCGCTTCACTCAATGCTGAAATGGTGATTGGCGCGGATGGCGCGAATTCCCAGGTCAGAAAATGGGCGGGGATTGGCGTACATGCCTGGCAGTATCGCCAGGCCTGTATGCTGATTACCGTTAAATGCGAGTTTGAACCGGGGGACAGCACCTGGCAGCATTTCACGCCGACAGGGCCGCACGCTTTCCTGCCGCTGTTCGATAACTGGGCCTCTCTGGTTTGGTATGACACCCCGGCACGTATTCGGCAGCTGCAGGGAATGAACATGCCCCAGCTGCAAAAAGCGATTACGGCCGCTTTCCCTCAGCGACTCGGGGCGGTTACGCCGGTTGCCAGTGGGGCATTTCCGCTGACTCGTCGACACGCTTTGCAGTACGTCCAGCCAGGGCTGGCGCTGATAGGGGACGCAGCGCATACGATTCATCCTTTGGCCGGGCAGGGCGTTAATCTGGGATATCGTGACGTGGATGCTTTGCTTGATGTCCTGATCGGTGCCCGTAGCCATGCGGAAGCCTGGGCGAGCGAGGCTATCCTGAAACGTTATCAGAGGCGGCGTCAGGCGGATAATTTCCTGATGCAGAGTGGAATGGATCTGTTCTATGCGGGATTCAGCAACAACCTGGGGCCGCTGCGCGTGGTGCGAAATATTGGGCTGATGGCGGCGGAAAGAGCCGGTGGCCTGAAGCGTAAAGCGCTGAAATACGCCCTGGGATTATAATGAAGACGAGCAGGGCGGTTTCCCGCTCTGCTTATGAGGACCACATTCCAGATAGCAAAAAGCCCGCTTGCGCGGGCTTTTCAGTGTGTGGCTGGGGTACGAGGATTCGAACCTCGGAATGCTGGTATCAGAAACCAGAGCCTTACCGCTTGGCGATACCCCAACAGGGTGCGCTCACAGAGTGAACGACTTTTGAAATTGGCTGGGGTACGAGGATTCGAACCTCGGAATGCTGGTATCAGAAACCAGAGCCTTACCGCTTGGCGATACCCCAACAATTTTTTTGGATTTATCGAAGTTAATCAATAATTCCTTTGTATGGTGGCTACGACGGGATTCGAACCTGTGACCCCATCATTATGAGTGATGTGCTCTAACCAGCTGAGCTACGTAGCCAAACTCTATCATATTTTTCGATGGCTGGGGTACCTGGATTCGAACCAGGGAATGCCGGTATCAAAAACCGGTGCCTTACCGCTTGGCGATACCCCAATAACCGTCGCGGTGAACCGCATGTATCGAAAAATAATGGCTGGGGTACCTGGATTCGAACCAGGGAATGCCGGTATCAAAAACCGGTGCCTTACCGCTTGGCGATACCCCATCCGTGCAACGCGAGAGATAAATGGTGCGGGAGGCGAGACTTGAACTCGCACACCTTGCGGCGCCAGAACCTAAATCTGGTGCGTCTACCAATTTCGCCACTCCCGCATAAAAAAGATGGTGGCTACGACGGGATTCGAACCTGTGACCCCATCATTATGAGTGATGTGCTCTAACCAGCTGAGCTACGTAGCCATCTTTTTACGCGCTACCTTATCGGCGTTGCGGGGCGCATTATGCTGAGTTGACTCTACAGCGTCAACTAGTTTTTTCCCGAAAACCCGCTCAGAATGCTCGTTTGAATGACTTGCGAACAGCTTGCTTGAAATATCGACAATAACGCACGTTTTTGTTTTTAATTCCGCTTAAAAACAGGGATAAAGCCTCGACAGGAATACAGAAACGACAACGGGCCATAAGGCCCGTTGTTTTAAGCTAAATCAGCGATTAATAGGCGGCCTGGTGCACACCTACCGCGCGTCCTGATGGATCGTTCATGGTTTTGAACGACTCATCCCATTCGATTGCTTTTGCGGAAGAACAGGCCACTGACGGGCCGCCAGGTACGCATTCTGCCGCGCTTTGCAGCGGGAATAGCTCTTCAAAGATTTCGCGGTACAAATAGGCTTCTTTCGAGCCCGGTGTGTTGTACGGGAAACGATAGGCCGCGGTAGCCAACTGCTGGTCGCTAATCTGCTCAGCGGCAACTTCTTTCAGAGTATCAATCCAGCTGTAGCCCACGCCGTCAGAGAACTGCTCTTTCTGGCGCCACGCCACGCTTGCAGGCAGGTAGGATTCGAAGCACTCGCGCAGGACATGCTTCTCCATTTTGCCGTTGCCGCACATTTTGTCCTGCGGGTTGATGCGCATTGCCACGTCGAGGAATTTTTTATCCAGGAACGGGACGCGGGCTTCAACGCCCCAGGCAGACATCGCCTTGTTCGCACGGGCACAGTCAAACATGTGCAGAGCCTGCAGTTTACGCACGGTTTCTTCATGCAGTTCTTTGGCATTTGGCGCTTTGTGGAAGTACAGGTAACCGCCGAATACCTCATCAGAGCCTTCCCCGGACAACACCATTTTGATGCCCATCGCTTTAATCTTACGCGACATTAGGTACATCGGTGTTGAAGCGCGGATCGTTGTCACATCGTAAGTTTCGATGTGATAGATAACATCCCGGATCGAATCCAGGCCTTCCTGCACGGTGAAGTGGATCTCGTGGTGAACCGTGCCCAGGTGGTTAGCAACTTCCTGCGCGGCTTTCAGGTCAGGAGAACCTTCCAGACCGACGGCGAAGGAGTGCAACTGCGGCCACCAGGCTTCGCTGCGCTCTTCATCTTCTACGCGACGCGCGGCAAATTTCTTGGTAATAGCGGAAATCACGGAAGAGTCCAGTCCGCCGGACAGCAGAACACCATAAGGCACGTCTGACATCAGGTGGCTCTTCACGGAATCTTCCAGCGCCTGGCGCAGCGCGTTTTTGTCCGTGACGTTGTCTTTTACTTCTTCGTAGCTGAACCAGTCGCGCTGGTAGTAGCTGCGAATTTCGCCGTCTTTGCTCCACAGGTAACTGCCCGCCGGGAACTCTTTGATGGTGCGGCAAACAGGCACAAGGGCTTTCATTTCTGAAGCGACGTACAGGTTGCCGTGTTCATCGTGGCCCATATACAGCGGGATAATACCGATGTGGTCACGGCCAATCAGGTAAGCGTCTTTCTCGCTGTCGTAAAGTGCGAAGGCGAACATCCCCTGCAGCTCATCAAGGAAGTCAGGGCCTTTTTCCTGATACAGCGCCAGGATGACTTCACAGTCTGAACCGGTCTGGAAGGTATAGCGGTCGCCGTATTCGGCGCGCAGAGCCTGGTGGTTGTAGATTTCGCCGTTAACCGCCAGGGCATGAGTTTTTTCGGTGTTGTACAGCGGCTGAGCGCCCGCGTTGACGTCAACGATGGACAGACGTTCGTGCACAAGAATCGCTTTATCGCTGGCGTAAACACCCGACCAGTCCGGGCCACGATGGCGCATCAGGCGCGATAATTCCAGCGCTTTTTTGCGCAATTCAACTGCATCAGTTTTGATATCCAGAACGCCAAAGATAGAACACATATAACTTCTCCGTACACTTGCCTGAGCGATTTGAGTTGTGGTGCTGCGTTGCCGATTTTTGCTTTTACTGCGGCTTTGCTGCGTTGCTTAGTAATTAAAATGCTCAATCGCTGAAGGGAATGCAAGGCTTTTAGCTTTCAGCTAATAAATAGTGCAGTGAGGATTGCTGATTGATGAAAAATGATGATGTTTTGGGCGTTAAAATTAACGGATCGTCAATTTTTAACAATTTGCACTGAGGTTTGCTTCTGCTACGCGGCGATTTTTTATCGATATAAAAATGCCGGCTCTGGGCCGGCATTCTGAATTAGAAGATATCGATTTCAGCCACAGAGGGGTAAATCCAGCTCGGCCTGAAGGGCATATCGTCAACGTTGTTCAGGCTGGAGACGCCAGACAGCACAAGGATGGTTTCAAGGCCGGCCTGGAAGCCCGCGAGAATATCCGTCCGCAGGTTATCGCCGACGATAACGGTTTGCTCGGAATGCGCCTGCATTTTGTTAAGCGCCGCGCGAATAATCCACGGGCTTGGTTTGCCGACATAAAACGGCTCGCGCCCGGAGATTTTCTCAATGCCAGCGCAAAGCGCGCCGCAGGCCGGACTAAATCCGTGGCCGTGGCTGTCAGGGTTGGTGGCAATAAAACGCGCCCCGTTTGCCACAAAGTAAGCGGCTTTATGCATCATCTCCCAGTTAAAAGAGCGGGTTTCACCGACGATGACAAAGTCGGGATTGATGTCGGTAATGGTAAATCCAGCTTTATAGAGCTCGTGAATCAGCGCCCCTTCACCGACGACGTAGGCTTTCTTACCTTCCTGACGACGGAGGAAATCAGCCGTGGCCATGGCCGAGGTGTAAAACACGCTCTCCGGCACGTCGATGCCCGCGGAGGCAAAGCGGTTGGCAAGATCCTGGCTGGTCTGGGAAGGGTAGTTGGTTAGCAGCACCAGCGGCATTTCTTTTTCAAGAATACGTGCCAGAAATTCATTAGCGCCCGGCACGGCGACGTTGTCGTGCATCAGCACGCCGTCGATATCACAAATTACGTTCTGGATGGTGGTCATTAACAACTCTGGCTCACGGAATGAAGTCGGTAACTATAGCGTAAAATGCTGCCTGGGCAGCATTAACTTTCCAGCAAATGCTGAAGCAAGACGCCGTTTAGCATTGAGCGCTTAACCAGCGCAAAGGCGCCAATTGCCGAGCGGTCGTCCAGCTTTGAGCAGACGATAGGCAAGTTTTTACGGAAGGCATTCAATACCTGGGTGTTGATGCAGCCTTCGATGGCAGGCAGCAGCACTTTTTCGGCTTCGATTATCTCGCCGGCAAGGACAACTTTTTGCGGGTTAAACAGGTTAATGGCGATGGAGATGGCTTTCCCCAGATGGCGGCCAACGTGTTCCAGCACTTCACAGGCCAGCGCATCGCCTTTATTGGCCGCTTTGCAGATGGCCTGAATACTACAATCATCCAGCGTCAGGCGGCTGTTGTAGCCTTGCTCCAGCAAATGGCGGACGCGTTTTTCAATGGCGGCGTTCGCGGCAATGGTTTCCAGGCAGCCAAAATTACCGCAGTGGCAGCGCTCGCCCAGCGGATCGACCTGAATGTGGCCAATCTCACCCACGTTCCCATTACGGCCGATAAAAATCCGCCCGTTTGACAGAATTCCCGCCCCGGTGCCGCGGTGGACTCGCACCAAAATAGAGTCTTCGCAGTCGTGGGTTGCACCGAAGTAGTGCTCGGCCAGCGCCAGGCTGCGAATATCATGGCCGACAAAACAGGTCACCTTGAAACGTTTTTCCAGGCTGTCGACCAGCGCCCAGTTGTTGACGGCGATGTGCGGCATGTAGCGGATCACGCCGCTTTCGGGGTCAACCAGCCCTGGCAGGATGACGGAAATAGCGATAAGTTCGCGGGTTTTACGCTGCCAGGTTTCGATGAAGTGGCTAATGGCGTTAAGCAGCGCATGCTCGAGCGTTTCCTGTGTGCGTTCCGGCAGCGGATAGTGCTCTTCGGCGATGGATTTCGCGCTCAGGTCGAACAGGGTGATAGTGGCGTCGTGGCGCCCGAGGCGCACGCCAATAGCGTGGAAGTTACGTGTTTCAGTCGTAATAGAGATAGCGCGGCGGCCGCCGGTGGAGGCCTGCTGATCGACTTCTTTTATCAGGCCGCGCTCAATAAGCTGGCGAGTAATTTTTGTGACGCTGGCGGGCGCAAGCTGGCTTTGTTCGGCAATCTGGATGCGCGAGATGGGACCGTGCTGATCAATCAGGCGGTAGACCGCCGCGCTATTCAGCTGTTTTACCAGGTCAACGTTACCAATTTGGGCTTGTCCGCCAGTCGTCATGCTATTTACTCAGTTACGACCTCGTTACCATTAACGATGGTCTTGATAATTTTATAGTCGCGGTTAAACACGGTGAGGTTGGCCACTTTACCGGCTTCGATTGCGCCCAGGTGTTTATCCACGCCCATGGCGCGAGCAGGGTAGAGGGTTGCCATTCGCAGAACTTCATCCAGTGCGATGGCCGCGTGCTCCACCAAATTGCGAACGCCTTGAATCATGGTCAATGCAGACCCACTCAGCGTACCGTTCTCATCTACGCACAGACCGTCACGGTAGTATATTGTTTTGCCAGCAAAAATGAACTGATCGATGTTGGCACCTGCCGGCGCGGTTGCGTCGGTAACCAGGCACAGTTTATCGCCCTTCACACGTTTTGCGGTGCGGATGTTCGCATAATCCACATGTAAACCATCAGCAATGATGCCACAGTAAACGTCGGCTTCATCAAAAATTGCGCCCGCAAGGCCAGGTTCACGGCCGGTAATATAAGGCATCGCGTTGAAAAGGTGGGTTGCGAAGGTGATCCCTGCGCGGAAGCCAATTTTGGCTTCTTTAATCGTTGCATTGGAATGACCGGCAGAAACGATGATGCCTGCTGCCACCAGTTTCTGAATGACTTCTGGCTCAACCATTTCAGGTGCGAGGGTGATTTTGGTGATCACATCGGCATTCTGGCAGAGGAAATCAACCAGCTTCGCATCCGGCTTGCGGACGAAGCCTGGGTTGTGCGTCCCTTTTTTCACGATGTTGAGCCACGGCCCTTCAAGGTGCAAGCCCAGCGCCTGATGGCTGTATTTCGCCAGATAGTCGCGCATGACTTTCACGCCCTGCATCATCAGCTCGTCGCTGGTGGTGATAAGCGTTGGCAGGTAGCTGGTGCAGCCTGAGCGTTCGTTTGCTTTCTGCATGATTTCCAGCGTTTCAACGGAAACGGCTTCTGCTGTGTCGTTAAACTGCACGCCGCCGCAGCCGTTCAGCTGTACATCAATAAAACCGGGGGCAATGACGGCTCCGCCCACATCGCGCGTTTCGATACCTGCCGGCAGTGCATCAACAGGGCAAACGCGCTCAATCAGGCCATCGGCAATAACTACCGCGTGGTCATCCAAAATTTCGTGGCCGGTATAAATCCGACCGTGGATTAATGCATACATATCCTACCCCCGGTAATAACGTCGTGCTTTAAGACTGTAAGATCGCTAATAAAGAGGAAAAGCCGAAACACCTTCCTCTTTATGACTGACTTTAGAAAACCAATGCATTGATTTTCCAGAACTACTGACGCCCTCAGCGGTTGCCGTTTGAGGCGCATCAGTGGCCGACCAGGCCTTAAAGGCCTTTAATGTTTTCTGCTTCCAGCTCGTTGAAATATTTCAACGTTTTCACCTTCAGCTCCATGGTGGACGGCTCGTCACACACGATCACCGCCTTCGGATGCAGCTGCAGGCAGGTGATAGTCCACATATGGTTAACGTTGCCTTCCACGGCCGCCTGCAGCGCCAGCGCTTTGACGCCACCCAGCACCAGGATCATCACTTCTTCTGCATCCAGCAGGGTGCCCACGCCAACGGTCAGCGCGTATTTAGGTACCTGAGTCACGTCGCCGCCGAAGAAGCGGGAGTTTGCCACGCGTGTGTCATGGGTCAGGGTTTTAATACGGGTTCGGGAAGCCAGAGAAGATGCTGGTTCGTTGAACGCGATATGACCGTCGTTACCCACGCCGCCCATGAACAGGTGAATTTTACCGTAGGAGCGAATTTTCTCTTCGTAGCGGCGGCACTCTGCATCAACGTCTTCCGCATTGCCGTTCAGCAGGTTGATATTTTCTGCAGGGATATCAACGTGATCAAAGAAGTTGCGGTGCATGAAAGTATAATAACTTTCCGGGTGTTCTTTCGGCAGGCCGACGTATTCATCCATGTTGAAGGTAACGACGTTCTTAAAGCTAACCTGGCCTGCTTTATGCATCTCAACCAGAGCTTTGTAAGCCTCCAGCGGCGTGCCGCCGGTTGGCAGACCCAGAACAAAAGGACGGTCCGCGGTCGGTTTGAATGCATTGATGCGATTTACAATATGGCGAGCTGCCCATTTGCCGACTTGTGCCGGGGTAGCCAGGGGAATCAGTCTCATCATTCACCTCGTAGTTTAAGAGTAAAAATAGGGTTAGCTGAATCGATCTCGATAAGCATAAGGGTAAACCACTTTTATACTGAACCGACAGGGATCAATCCGCCTTGATTTTTTGAATCATAAAATAAGTTTTCGGAGATAGCCAGTGAAGGGGGAGGGTTGAAGCGATATTTGGTGATAAATATCACAAAAAAGGTGCGTTTAATTTGCGGTACGAATTAATTTTTTTCACACTTCACCGTGTGATGTGAATCGTCGCCGTGTATTCAATGTAAGTAAGACAATAAAAACACTGCTTGAGCGAGCCTTAACGGGGTCTCATAGGGGGAATAAAGTGAGTATTCTAGGTTATCTACAGCGCGTGGGCCGGGCACTTATGGTGCCGGTGGCTACACTGCCAGCAGCAGCAATATTAATGGGGGTTGGTTACTGGATTGACCCAGTCAGTTGGGGTGGAGACAACGCGTTAGCGGCGCTCTTCATTAAATCCGGTTCCGCCATTATCGATCACATGTCCGTGTTGTTCGCCATCGGCGTCGCTTACGGTATGTCCAAAGACAAAGACGGTGCCGCGGCACTGACCGGCTTTGTTGGCTTCCTGGTTCTGACCACCCTCTGCTCACCGGCAGCGGTTGCTATGATCCAGAAAATTCCGGTGGATCAGGTTCCGGCGGCATTTGGTAAAATTGAAAACCAGTTCGTAGGTATTCTGGTCGGTATTATCTCTGCGGAATTGTACAATCGCTTCAGCGGCGTTGAGCTGCCGAAAGCGCTTTCGTTCTTCAGCGGTCGCCGTTTGGTTCCTATCCTCACCTCCTTCCTGATGATTGTTGTTGCCTTCATCATGATGTACGTCTGGCCGATGATCTTCGACGGTCTGGTGAACTTCGGGGAGCACATTCAGAAGCTGGGTTCTGCGGGCGCAGGTATCTACGCCTTCTTCAACCGTCTGCTGATCCCGGTTGGCCTGCACCACGCTCTGAACTCCGTGTTCTGGTTTGACGTGGCAGGGATTAACGACATCCCTAACTTCCTGGGTGGCGCTCAGTCCATCGAAGCAGGTAAAGCGGTTGTCGGTATCACCGGTCGCTACCAGGCGGGCTTCTTCCCAATCATGATGTTCGGTCTGCCGGGTGCAGCGCTGGCCATCTACCACTGTGCACGTCCTGAAAACAAAGCAAAAGTTGCCGGTATCATGATGGCCGCTGCTTTCGCTGCGTTCTTCACCGGTATCACCGAACCGCTGGAGTTCTCCTTCATGTTCGTTGCGCCGGTACTGTACGTGATTCACGCAGTGCTGACCGGTATCTCCGTATTTATCGCAGCAAGCATGCACTGGATTGCGGGCTTTGGCTTCTCCGCGGGCCTGGTGGATATGGTGCTTTCTTCCCGTAACCCGCTGGCAACCCACTGGTGGATGCTGATCCCTCAGGGTCTGGTGTTCTTCGCTCTCTACTACGTGGTGTTCCGTTTCACTATCACCAAATTCAACCTGCTGACGCCAGGCCGTGAACTGGCTGTAGCCGGTGACGAAGCTGATGGTCAGGACGTGAACGTGAGCGGTGATGCAAACCAGGACGTTTCTGGTCTGGCTCGTCAGTACATCTCTGCGGTAGGTGGCTCTGCAAACCTGACCGGTATTGATGCCTGTATCACTCGTCTGCGCCTGAGCGTGAAAGACTCTTCCGTTGTTAACGAAGCGCTGGCTAAGCGTCTCGGTGCGACAGGTGTTATTCGCCTGAACAAAACCAGCGTGCAAATCATCGTTGGCTTTGCTGCAGAAAAAATTGCTAACGCAATGAAAACAGCTGGCACTGTAGAAGCAGCGGCGCCTGTTGCTGCTGCGGCACCGGCTCCTGCGGCTAAACCACAGGCGGTTCCAAACGCGACCAGTACAACTATTGCCGCTTTGGTTTCTCCAGTCACTGGCGACGTGGTTGAGCTGGATCAGGTGCCTGACGAAGCTTTCGCCAGCAAAGCAGTCGGTGATGGCGTAGCCGTTAAGCCAACGGACAAAACCGTGGTTTCTCCTGCCGCCGGGACCATCGTGAAAATCTTCAACACCAACCACGCGTTCTGCCTTGAAACAGAAAAAGGTGCAGAGATTGTGGTTCACATGGGCATCGATACCGTTGCTCTGGGTGGCAAAGGCTTCACGCGTCTGGTGGAAGAAGGGGCCGAAGTGGTTGCCGGCCAGCCGATTCTGGAAATGGATCTCGATTTCCTGAACGCCAACGCGCGCTCCATGATTAGCCCGGTAGTTTGCAGCAACATCGACGACTTCAGCGGTCTGGTTATCCAGGCTAAAGGTCAGGTGGTTGCAGGCCAAACGCCACTGTATGAGATTAAAGGCAAATAATCGCTCCTGAGTAAGCATTTGTGCCTTAAGCGGCTGACGTAAATCGTCAGCCGCTTTTTTATTGCGTGCCGTTAGCCGACATGGATAACCCTAATTTATGCAACTAAAGGTTGTTTCCCGAGGCCGCTTATTAGATCATACGCCGTTAACTAAGGTACACGCTTTGAGGAACCCGCGATGAGTGAGGCTGAAGCCCGCCCAACTAACTTTATTCGTCAGATTATTGATGAAGACCTGGCGAACGGTAAGCACACCAGTATTTGCACCCGTTTTCCGCCTGAGCCAAATGGCTATCTGCATATTGGTCACGCCAAGTCTATTTGCCTGAACTTTGGCATCGCCCAGGATTACCAGGGGCAATGCAACCTGCGCTTCGATGACACAAACCCGGTAAAAGAAGACATCGAATACGTAGAGTCCATCAAGCACGACGTTGAATGGCTGGGCTTCCACTGGTCCGGCAACGTACGTTATTCGTCTGACTATTTTGACCAGCTTTTTAATTATGCCGTTGAGCTGATAAATAAAGGACTGGCGTATGTTGATGAGCTGAGTCCGGAACAAATTCGTGAATACCGTGGCTCTCTGACTGCGCCCGGTAAAAATAGCCCGTTCCGCGATCGTAGCGTTGAGGAAAACCTCGCGCTGTTCGAGAAAATGCGCAACGGGGAGTTTGCCGAGGGTACCGCCTGCCTGCGTGCCAAAATCGATATGGCCTCGCCGTTCATCGTTATGCGCGACCCGGTGCTGTACCGCATTAAATTTGCCGATCACCACCAGACCGGCAACAAGTGGTGCATCTACCCGATGTACGACTTCACCCACTGTATTTCCGATGCGCTGGAAGGCATTACGCACTCGCTGTGTACCCTGGAGTTCCAGGACAACCGCCGTCTGTATGATTGGGTACTGGATAACATCACCATTCCTGCTCACCCGCGTCAGTACGAATTTTCTCGCCTGAATCTCGAATACGCCATCATGTCCAAGCGTAAGCTGAACCTGCTGGTGACCGAGAAGATTGTAGAAGGCTGGGACGACCCGCGTATGCCGACTATCTCCGGCCTGCGTCGCCGCGGCTATACCGCAGCATCCATTCGCGAGTTCTGTAAGCGCATTGGCGTAACCAAGCAGGACAACACCGTTGAAATGGCTTCTCTGGAATCCTGCATCCGTGACGATCTTAACGAGAATGCGCCGCGTGCAATGGCCGTGCTGGATCCGGTAAAAGTTATTATCACTAACTACCCTGAAGGTGAAGAAGAGACGGTTACCATGCCGAATCATCCTAACAAACCTGAAATGGGTAGCCGTGAAGTGCCGTTCAGCCGCGAGATCTATATCGATCGCGCTGACTTCCGCGAAGAAGCAAACAAGCAGTACAAGCGCCTGGTGCTGGGTAAAGAAGTTCGCCTGCGTAATGCCTATGTGATCAAAGCCGAACGCGTAGAAAAAGACGCAGAAGGTAATATCACCGAACTTTACTGCACCTACGATCCGGAAACCCTGAGCAAGGATCCGGCGGACGGTCGCAAGGTGAAGGGTGTTATTCATTGGGTGAGCGCGGCACACGCGCTGCCGGTTGAAATTCGTCTGTACGACCGCTTGTTTAGCGTCGCGAATCCAGGGGCTGCGGAAGACTTCCTGTCTACCATTAATGCGGATTCCCTGGTCATTCGCCAGGGCTTCGCTGAGCCTAGTCTGCAGAACGCGGAAAAAAGTAAGGCATATCAGTTCGAGCGTGAAGGTTACTTCTGCCTGGACAGCCGCTATGCGACGGCGGAAAAACTGGTGTTTAACCGCACCGTTGGCCTGCGTGATACCTGGGCTAAAATCGGCGAATAATTGCCGTTTATTGCCTGATGAAAACGCCGCTAAATGCGGCGTTTTTTCTTTTTGATTACCAGTCATTAACCTTATATACACATTCGCGATGCGAATTAATTCTCATTCACATTTCTGTGAAAATTTCCTCACAGGAAGTCATGCCTTCCCCGTAATCTCCTGATGCTTATAATGAAAGCGCTCTCAATGAAATTTTATTCTTAAAATCAATCGTAATCAGGGTTAATAATCTGCTGCGCAATTTTGTTACAAATGCACATAGATTATGTGCTCTCTGTCATACTCCAGGAAATCTCTGATACAAAGTCATTGATAATTCGCGTCGCGAAAAATAGTCTATGAGCAGCAGTAATGCGGGTGTGTTAGGCAAAAACCGCTTTTAGCCGTCAGGCAATTTTACTTTTTTTCGTCATTGGCGCTTTTCACGTCAGACGATGATTTTTACGTCAAAGAGGAATTTAACTATGCGTACGTTTAGTGGCAAACGTAGTGCGCTTGCTCTTGCTATTGCAAGCGTTACCGCTCTTTCAGGTTTTGTCGTGGCTCCGCAGGCTAGCGCCGCGGGCTTTGTTGATGACTCCACGCTGACCGGCGGCATCTATTACTGGCAGCGTGAACGTGACCGTAAAGACGTCTCCGACGGTAAGTACAAAACTAACCTGTCGCACTCAACCTGGAACGCCAACCTCGACTTCCAGTCTGGCTATGCGGCCGATATGTTTGGTTTTGATATTGCCGCTTTCACCGCCATTGAAATGGCCGAAGACAGCGCCAGCGGTCACCCGAACGAAATCGCATTCTCCTCTAAAAATAAAACCTACGACGAAGACTACTCCGGCGATAAAGGTGGCATCAGCCTTTATAAAGCGGCGGCCAAATTCAAATACGGCCCGGTTTGGGCTCGCGCAGGTTACATTCAGCCAACCGGTCAAACGCTGTTAGCACCACACTGGAGCTTCATGCCTGGTACTTATCAGGGGGCTGAAGCGGGAGCTGCATTTGACTACGGTGATGCCGGTGCGCTGAGCTTCTCCTACATGTGGACTAACGAGTACAAGGCGCCATGGCACCTTGAAACCGACAAGTTCTACCAGAACGATAAAAAGACCAAAGTTGACTATCTGCACTCCATCGGCGCGAAGTATGACTTCAAAAACGATCTGATTCTGGAAGCCGCATTCGGTCAGGCTCAGGGCTTTGTTGATCAGTACTTTGCTAAAGCCAGCTACAAATTCGACGTTGCAGGCAGCCCGCTGAGCACCAGCTACCAGTTCTACGGCACCCGTGATAAAGCCGCGAACAACACCATCAATGATATCTACGATGGCACCGCATGGCTCCAGGCGCTGACATTTGGCTATAAAATTGGCCAGGTCGACCTGCGTCTGGAAGGGACCATGGTGAAGGCAGAAGGCCAGCAGGGTTACTTCCTGCAGCGTATGACGCCAACCTACGCGTCTTCCAACGGTCGTCTGGATGTGTGGTGGGATAACCGCTCTGACTTCAACGCCAACGGTGAAAAAGCCGTGTTCTTCGGTGCAATGTATGACCTGAGCAACTGGAACCTGCCGGGTTGGGCAGTGGGTGCTTCTTACGTTTATGCATGGGACGCAAAACCATCTACATGGGCGCTTGATGCTTCCGGTAACCGCCAGGATCTCGCTTCCAACAAGATCAAAGAGTCTTCTTACAGCCTCGACGCCATGTATACCGTGCAGGAAGGCCGTGCGAAAGGCACGCTGTTCAAACTGCACTTCACTCAGTACGACAACCACTCCGACATCCCAAGCTGGGGCGGTGGTTACGGCAACATCTTCCAGGATGAGCGTGACGTGAAATTCATCGTGATTGCTCCGTTCACCATCTTCTGATGTGAAACCGGGCGCGCAAGCGCCCGTTTTTTTATAAGGAACCGAACATGAAAAAGATTCTGCTGATTACCGCCGCTGTATTCACGCTGTCTGCCTGCGTTCAACCTCCTGCACCTCCGGAAGATTCACGCCTGAAGCAGGCCTATAGCGCCTGTATCAATACGGCGGAAGGCAATCCGGATAAAATTGAAGCCTGCCAGAGCGTGCTGAACGTACTGCGCCAGGAAAAACAGCATAAAGCGTTTGTTGAGAAAGAAACGGTGAACGTGCTGGATTACCAGAAATGTATCCAGGCAAGAAAGAGCGGCAATGATGAAGCCGCGAAGGTACGCTGCGATAAGATTTGGCAGGAGATTCGCGCCAATAACAGCTGATAGCCTTTTTCAGTCAATAAAAAAACCGGCAAGGGAAACCTGCCGGTTTTTGCTTTTAAACGCCACCGAAGCAGCGTTTGTTAATGCGGATTACTTATTTAGGATCGTGGGCCGTGTCGTCTTCGCGGCAGTCACCTTCAGCACAGTGTCCGTACAGATAGAGGCTGTGGTTAGTCAGGCGGATGCCGTGGCGAGTGGCAATTTCACGCTGGCGGGATTCAATAGAATCATCGCTGAACTCGATCACTTTACCGCAGTCGAGGCAGATCAGGTGGTCGTGGTGATGCTGCTGGGTCAACTCAAAAACGGACTTGCCGCCTTCAAAATTATGGCGGGTCACGATCCCTGCATCATCAAACTGGTTCAGCACGCGATAGACGGTCGCCAGGCCGATTTCTTCGCCCATGTCGATCAGACGTTTATATAAGTCTTCCGCGCTGACGTGATGATTTACCGGCTCTTGCAGCACTTCGAGGATTTTTAATCGAGGAAGCGTGACTTTCAAGCCGGCCTTCTTTAATGCGGTATTGTTGTCAGTCATGCGGAAAGTGTCCTGTTGCTTAACGATTCGCTCAAACTGCAGTGAGCGTAAAGAGTAATGCGTCTCATTATAGAACTGCTACTTCTAAATGGGAACCGCAAGTATGGTGCAAAATAAGGCTGAAAAATCGTGGCGGCGTCGCCATTTACAGTAATTATCAGCCAAGCTATCAGGAAGACATTGTACAGGGATGTACGAGAAAGTTACAAACTTGTAGCAATTATTTTCATTGCTACAAGCTATCAAGATGGCGCAAATGCTGTATTTGCGCCAGAGAAATCAGGCGTTAATGATATCCGCCAGATTCAGTTCTTCAGAAACCTGTTTAACCCACTTCTCAACGCGCTCAGCGGTCAGTTCCGGCTGGCGATCTTCATCGATGGCCAGGCCGACAAAATTGTCGTCATCCGCCAGGCCTTTGGAGGCTTCAAAGTGGTAGCCCGCGGTTGGCCAGTGGCCCACAATCGCCGCGCCGCGCGGTTCGATAATGTCGCGAATGGTGCCCAGCGCATCACAGAAGTATTCCGCGTAGTCTTCCTGGTCGCCGCAGCCGAACAGCGCCACCAGTTTACCGTTGAAATCGACTTCTTCAAGCGTAGGGAAGAAGTCATCCCAGTCGCACTGGGCTTCGCCGTAGTACCAGGTCGGGATGCCGAGCAAGAGAATGTCGAAACCTTCGAGATCTTCTTTGCTGCTTTTAGCAATGTCATGCACCTCAGCAACGTCTTTACCGAGCTGTTTTTGAATCATTTTCGCGATATTTTCGGTGTTACCGGTGTCGCTGCCGAAAAAAATGCCTACGATTGCCATGAGTAAAATAACCTCTTGAAACTTAATAGTATGCTGGCCGTTCAATGCCCACGTATAGGGCAATCATAGCAGAACAGCTCCAGCAGCGGAAACAGCTATCACGCCCGGGTGCACAGTCTGCAACATGGTTTTGCTCACCCTTTTGAGATTTCAGATAACCCGCAGGGTGGCTGAAGGCGTTACCCGAGATTTTTAAGCTGCTCGAGCAGCATCTCTTCGATCAGTTCGCTGCGGCTGATGTTACGGGCGTCAGCCAGCTGGTTGAGGGCATCGACCGCCTCGTTGTTCAGTTTTAGCTCAACCCGCTTCAAACCACGCACTTTATCGCGCTTCAGCTGATTGCGCTTATTGATACGCAATTGCTCATCGCGCGAGAGCGGATTAGTTTTCGGCCGCCCGGGGCGACGCTCGTCCGCGAACAGATCTAATGTAGTACGGTCCGTTTGTTCTTTTGCCATGATTAGAATACTGACAGGAAATTCTGGCTGCAGGGGCAGGGTGCCGGTGCAATTAAGCGCGCCATCATACATCAGCGCGCCATTCGCGCCAACGCGTTAGCGACTTCAGCTGCCCGGTCGGTCTGTTTTTAATCAGTTTTTCTACTCTGCGTCGATAAATCGGTGGATCGCCCGTAGAACGGCATCCGGTTTTTCCGCATGAACCCAATGACCCGTTCCAGCGATGACGTGAGCACGGGCCTGTGGGAACTGACTTAGCAGCGCCTCGCGGTGGCTTTCATCAACATATGGAGAATTCCCGCCGCGAATAAATAGTGCAGGATATGGCCAGGCCGGAACAGGCCGCCAGCCAACGATAGTTTCGTATTGCTGCCAAAGCACGGGCACGTTGAACTTCCACTCGCCGTCAGCAAAGGATTTCAGCAGAAACTGAATGACGCCTTCCTCAGCTACGTGGTCGCGCATGATTTGCGCCGCCTGCTGGCGAGTTTTTACGCCCGCTTCGGTGACCGCGCGAATAGCCGCGAAAATTTCGTCGTGACGGCGAACCTGATAGTTAACCGGCGCAATATCTATCATCACAAGCTTATCAATACGCTGAGGGGCGATTGCGGTAAGCGCCATCACCACTTTGCCGCCCATGGAATGGCCAATAAATGTGGCCTTCTCGATGCCGTATTCGTCCAGCGTGTCCAGAACGTCCCCGGCCATTGCGGCATAGCTCATATCATCACTGCGCGGTGACAGCCCGTGATTGCGCAGATCGATCTGCAGCAACGCATGATCTTTACCCAGATCTCGTGCCAGGACACCCAGGTTATCCAGGCTGCCGAACAGGCCGTGGATCAGTACGATAGGGGAATTGCTATTCAATTGTTGCGCAGTTTGCAGGCGAGCATTTAATTTCATGGCAAAGTTCTTTATTTTGGTTCGTTTGGTTAGGGTATCATGTTGGCATTCTCGCGGGCGTGCGGCAAATATTCAGTTTACTCTGACTTTGAGTCGCCTCTCCTGTTCGCTGTTGGGATTTGACCCTATAATCCCAACGACTTGTATTCAGAAAAGATATCGCACTGGATTAAGATGAAAACAATCGAAGTTGATGACGAGCTTTACCGCTATATTGCCAGCCAGACAAAACACATCGGCGAGAGCGCGTCAGACATTTTACGGCGTATGCTTAAATTTACCGCCGGGCAAACACCAGCAGCCACTTCTACGCCCGCTGCGCCTGAGCGCGCTGCGGCTCCCGTTGTTGAAGAAAAACCTGCGAACACCGCTCGTAATCGCGTGCGTGGCGTTCGTGAGCTGCTGCTTTCCGACGAGTACGCTGCCCAGAATAAAGCCGTAAACCGCTTTATGATGGTGCTGTCCACGCTGTATATGCTGGATGCAAAAACCTTTGGCGAAGCCACTGAATCGCTGCATGGCCGCACCCGCGTCTATTTTGCTGGCGATGAGCAAACTCTGCTGGCAAACGGCAATCAAACCAAGCCGAAACATGTTCCGGGCACCCCATACTGGGTGATCACCAATACGAATACTGGTCGTAAATGCAGCATGATCGAACACATCATGCAGTCAATGCAGTTCCCTGCGGAGCTGATTGAAAAGGTTTGCGGCACTATTTAAAAACCTGGCGTCAGTAAGGAAGAGCCAATGGCTAACCACGATCGTGCGGGTCAACCTGCACAACAGAGCGACTTGATTAACGTAGCCCAGCTTACGGCGCAGTATTACGTGCTTAAGCCAGTGGTGGGGAATAGCGAACACGCGGTGAAATTCGGGACCTCCGGCCACCGCGGCAGTGCAGCACGGCATAGCTTTAACGAACCTCATATTCTGGCGATTGCGCAAGCTATCGCTGAAGAACGCGCAAAGAATGGGATCACCGGTCCATGCTATGTGGGCAAAGACACCCACGCGCTGTCCGAACCTGCGTTTATCTCCGTGCTGGAAGTGCTGGCCGCTAACGGCGTGGACGTCATTGTGCAGCAGGATAACGGCTATACGCCGACGCCTGCAATTTCTAACGCCATCCTGGTGCATAACCAAAAGGGCGGCCCTCAGGCGGACGGGATTGTTATCACGCCATCCCACAACCCACCGGACGACGGCGGCATCAAGTACAACCCGCCAAACGGTGGCCCGGCTGATACTAACGTCACCAAAGTCGTTGAAGATCGCGCTAACGCGTTGCTGGCCGACGGCCTGAAAGGCGTGAAGCGCATTACGCTGGATAAAGCGTGGGAAAGCGGTCAAGTTCAGGCGCAGGATCTGATTCAGCCGTTCATCGAAGGGCTGGTGGATATCGTCGACATGGCCGCGATTCAAAAAGCGGGCCTGAAGCTGGGGGTTGATCCTCTCGGCGGTTCCGGGATCGAATACTGGCACCGTATCGCGAAGCATTACAACCTCGATCTGACCATCGTGAACGATCAGGTCGACCAGACCTTCCGCTTTATGCACCTGGATAAAGACGGCGCAATTCGCATGGACTGCTCCTCCGAATGTGCGATGGCGGGCCTGCTGGCGCTGCGCGACAAATTCGATCTGGCGTTTGCCAACGACCCGGATTACGACCGCCACGGCATCGTCACGCCAGCGGGCCTGATGAACCCGAACCATTACCTGGCTGTGGCTATTAACTATCTGTTCCAGCACCGTCCGCTGTGGGGCAAAGATGTGGCCGTCGGTAAAACCCTGGTTTCCTCCGCGATGATTGACCGCGTGGTAGAAGATCTGGGCCGCAAGCTGGTGGAAGTCCCGGTTGGCTTTAAGTGGTTCGTTGACGGCCTGTTCGACGGCAGCTTCGGCTTCGGGGGCGAAGAGAGCGCCGGGGCATCGTTCCTGCGCTTCAACGGCACCCCATGGTCGACCGACAAAGACGGTATCATCATGTGCCTGCTGGCGGCCGAAATCACCGCCGTGACGGGCAAAAACCCGCAGCAGCATTACGATGAGTTAGCCGCGCGCTTTGGCGCACCGAGCTATAACCGTATTCAGGCACCAGCCACTTCTGCACAGAAAGCCGCGCTGTCCAAGCTGTCACCTGAAATGGTGAGTGCAGACACGCTGGCAGGTGACCCGATCACCGCGCGTCTGACGGCGGCTCCGGGCAACGGCGCTTCCATTGGCGGCCTGAAGGTGATGACCAAGAACGGCTGGTTTGCCGCTCGTCCGTCCGGCACCGAAGACGCCTACAAGATTTACTGTGAAAGCTTCCTCGGCGCAGAGCACCGCGAGCAGATCGAGAAAGAAGCGGTAGAGATTGTCAGCGAAGTGCTGAAAAGCGCGAAGTAATATGCAAAAAGGCTCCCCAGGGAGCCTTTCTCTTTTAACCCAAAGCCACCATCAGTGCGCCGCAGGTGATAAGCGCTACGCCTATCCCGGCAATCAGCGACACTTTCTCACCAAACAGAATCACCGCCAGAATCACCGCGAACACCACGCTCAGCTTATCGATAGGGGCGACCTTCGACACGTCACCACTTTTGATCGCCATAAAATAGAACAGCCAGGACAGCGCCCCGGCCACGCCGCTTAACAAAATAAACAGCAACGCTTTTTTATCGGCAAACACCGTACTAACAAGATTCAGTTTTCCCTGAACGACGACCACCCCAACTAAAAATAACGCCATGACCACAGCGCGAACGGCTGTGGCGGTATTGGCATCCAGATGCTGCAAACCAACTTTACCAAAAATAGCGACCAGCGCTGCCGTAGCGGCAGACAGCAGGGCGTAGACTAACCATGCGCTCATAACGGGCTCCTCTTGAACGAGCCAGAGATTACTCCTTCAGAGCATAAAACGGTAGCCGATCCCGGTTTCGGTGAGCAGATGGCGAGGGCGAGCGGGGTCGCTCTCCAGCTTCTGGCGCAGGTGGCCCATATAAATGCGCAGATAGTGGCTGTGTTCCACGGCATTCGGGCCCCAAACCTGATTAAGCAACTGGCGCTGGGTCAGGACTTTGCCGTGATTATTCAGCAGGGTTGCCAGCAGGCGGAACTCAATGGGGGTCAGGTGAATTTCCTCTTCGCCGCGGGTAATACGGCGCGAGGCGAGGTCGACCCGAATTTCGGAAAACTGATAAACCGGATCGGGCTGAACGGTGCTGGCGTGGCGGCGCAGGGCGACGCGAAGCCTGGCCTGCAGTTCACCGATGCCAAACGGCTTGCTGAGAAAATCGTCTGCGCCAGCATCCAGGGCGGCAATCTTCGCCTGCTCGTCACTCCGGGCCGACAGGACGATGACCGGCGTCTGGCTCCACTGGCGGAAGTCACGAATAAAATCGATGCCGTCGCCATCCGGCAGGCCGAGATCCAGAATCACCAGATCCGGCTTGCGGGTGGCGGCTTCAATCAGGCCGCGCTGCAGGGTTTCGGCATCAAACACGCGCAACGATTCATCTTCCAGCGCGGTGCGCAGAAAGCGGCGGATCTCTTTTTCATCCTCAATTATCAGAACCGTTGTCACAGCACCTCAATCATTTCAGGGAGTTCGGGGGGAGGCGATAAAGGTAGCACAACGTGGAAGCTGGCACCGCCTTCCGGGCGGTTAAGCGCATAAATTGTGCCGCCGTGAACTTCAACAATCGCCCGGCAGATAGCCAGCCCAAGCCCAACGCCTGGAATAGCTGACTCTTTGTTACCGCGGGCAAATTTATCAAAAATCAGCAGCTCTTTACCAGCGGGAACCCCCGGGCCGCTGTCCCAAACTTCCAGGTCCAGCTTGTCTGCTGTCGAGGTCGCTTTTATACCGATGTTGGCTTTATAACCGGCATATTTCACCGCATTCTCCAGCAGGTTGATCAGCACGCGTTCGAACAGCGGGCCGTCGACTTCAATCAGCATCAGCGGATCAGGCAAATTAAGGGCGATATGGCGGCCGCCGAGGCCTGGTTCGAGCATCTTCAGCGCGCTGCCGACGACTTCCTCTAGCGTCAGCCACTCTTTACGAAGATTAAAACCGCCCGACTGAATGCGGGCCATATCCAGCAGATTATTCACCAGCCGGGTGGTGTTCAGCACATGCTGACGGATTTCGTTGGCCTGCGGGGCATGTTTTGATCCTTCACTGGCGAGATCCAGCGTGAGGATTTCTGCCTGGCCAAACAGCACGGTCAGCGGCGTGCGCAGGTCGTGCGAAAGCGCGGCCAGCAGCGAGTTGCGGATTTGCTCCCGTTCGCTGGAAAGCCGGGCCTGTTCTTCGCTGGCGGTGAGCAGCAGCCTGTCGAGCGCGGTGGCCACCAGCAGGGTAAAGGTTTCCAGCAGGCGCTGCTGTTCGGGGATCATCAGCTGGCGCAGATTCTCCGGCTCAACGACCAGCAGACCCAGGGTCCTTTCCGTGGTGCTAAGCGGCAGGATGCGGTAGGGCACGCCCGGCAGCGTGTCCGTTCCGGCACCGGCGGGCTGGCCTTTATCAAAGCTCCAGCGGGCAATCGCTTCATCCCACTGAGCGGGTTCCCCTTCGGCTGCGATACGGCTGAGTTTCCCGTGATCGTCCGGCAGCAGCAGCAGGCTGCGGGCCTGGAAGGTGTTGTTAATAAACTGCACGCTGGTGGCGGCGACGTCCTGCGGCGTGCGGTCATCGGCCAGTGCTTTAGACATTTCATACAGATGACGGGTGCGCTGTTCCCGGTAGCGGGCGATGCGTGCCTGATAACGTACTCCGGCGGTCAGATTACCGATCACCAGCCCGACGGTGAGCATTACGCCGAAGGTCAGCAGATACTGAACATCCGACACGGCGAGCGTGCCTCGCGGCGCAATAAAGAACAGGTCGAAGCTAATCACGTTGATGACCGTCGCGAGGACGGACGGCCAGCGGCCATAAAACAGCGCGACCATCACCACGCCAAGCAGGTAGATCATCACCAGGTTGGCGGCATCAAAGGCCACCAGCCACTGATTGGCGATAAAGGTAATAAACGCACAGAGCACCACCGCCACGGCGCAGCCGCGCAGTTGAATGCGCCATTTCTCGCTTAGCGTTCTGGTGTCCGGTGCTCTGGTCGGGGAGGGGAGAGGTTTTTCATCCAGCGCAACAATCACCAGATCGAGGTCCGGAGCGCGTTTGGCTAACCGGTCGGCGAAAGACGTACGGTGCCACCAGCGGCGCGTGGTATGACGGCCAATAATGATTTTGCCGAGATTGTGTTCGCGGGCGTAGCGCAGCACCGCTTTTTCTTCATTGGGATCGGCAAGCGTGGCGGTTTCGGCTCCCAGCTCCTGGGCGAGCCGCAGAGCGCTTAAAATGGTCCGGCGCTGATGTTCCGGCAGGCGGTGAAGCTGCGGCGTTTCGACGTAGACGGCGTGCCAGACGCTGCCGAGCTTGGCGGCAAGGCGAGCGGCGGTGCGAACCAGTTTTTCATTGCCGTTGCTATGGCCGATGCACAGCAGAATGGCGTCCCGCGTGTGCCAGACTTTTTCCTGTCCCTGGTTGTCCCGCCAGGCGCGCATCTGATCGTCAACGCGGTCGGCTGTGCGTCGCAAGGCCAGCTCTCGCAGCGCTATCAGGTTGCCTTTACGGAAGAAGTGCTCGATGGCGCGTTCGGCCTGGCCGGAGATATAAACTTTGCCTTCGTGCAGGCGCTGGCGGAGGTCGTCCGGCGGCAGGTCAACCAGCACGACTTCGTCGGCGGCGTCGAAAATAGGGTCGGGGACGGTTTCGCGTACCTGAATCCCGGTGACTCCGCCTACTACGTCATTCAGGCTTTCCAGATGCTGAACGTTAACGGAGGTCAGGACGTCGATCCCGGCTTCCAGCAGCTCTTCCACGTCCTGCCAGCGTTTGGGGTGGCGCGAGCCTGGCGCGTTACTGTGCGCCAGTTCGTCCATCAGAATCAGGGCAGGGTTGCGGGCGAGGGCGGCGTCCAGGTCAAACTCCTGGACCAGACGCCCCCGGTGGTGAATACGACGAGGGGGCTGAATCGTCAGCCCCTTTAACAGTTCGGCAGTTTCCTGGCGGCCGTGGGTTTCCACCACGCCCACCAGCACATCGAGGCCCTGCGCCCGCAGGCGCTGCGCCTCCTGAAGCATCGCGTAGGTTTTCCCGACGCCTGCACAGGCGCCGAAGAAGATTTTCAGTTTCCCACGCGGCTGGCGGTTGACTTTCTCCAGCAGCTTATCGGGGTTGGGGCGCAGCGGCTCCTCGGTCATAACACGTCCTTTTTACTTCGCCTGGAGATGGTCCAGCGCCAGGTTCAGCTTAACGATATTCACTACCGGCATGCCGATAAAATTCACCAGCGGCGTGGTGGTGTTTTCCGCCACCAGGCGAGCGATTTGCTCCACTGGCAGATTTCTGGCTTTCGCTACCCGTGGGATTTGCCACGCGGTCGCCTCAGGAGAAAGCTGCCCGTCCAGGCCGCTGGCGGAGGTGGTGACTAAGTCAACGGGTACCGCTGGATTAGCCTCCGGGTTAGCCGCACGCAGCGCACTAACGCGAGCCTTAACCTCTTTGTCCAGCTCCGGGTTGCTGGCCGCAAGGTTGCTGCCGCCGGATGCCATTGGATTATAGGGGCTATCCGAGGTGGCAGAGGGGCGACCCTGGAAATATTTTGCGTTAGTGAAGTCCTGACCAATCAGCTCTGAACCGCGAACCTTGCCGTCTTCAACGATTAACGAGCCGTTGGCCTGAGCCGGGAACCACCATTGCCCCAGCAGCGTGGCGAGGAGGGGATAAACCCCTCCGGTAATCAGCGTCAGGATAATCAGCAGTAATAAAGCGGGGCGTAACGTAGCCATGTTCTTTTCCTCTTAGACCAGACCGAGTACGGTCAGGATCACGTCAATCACTTTGATACCAATAAACGGCACGACGATACCGCCCAGGCCATAGATCCACAGGTTGCGGCGCAGCATCGCAGCCGCGCTCAGCGGCTTGTAACTAATGCCTTTTAGCGCCAGCGGAATGAGGCAGATGATGATCAGCGCATTGAAGATCACCGCGCTCAAGATGGCCGAAGCAGGGGAGTGCAGGTGCATCACGTTCAGCGCGTTCAGCTGCGGGTAAGTCACCGCAAACGCCGCCGGGATAATGGCGAAGTATTTCGCCACGTCGTTAGCGATACTGAAGGTGGTCAGTGACCCGCGAGTCATCAGCATTTGCTTCCCGATGTGGACCACTTCAATCAGCTTGGTTGGGTTAGAGTCCAGGTCAACCATGTTCCCGGCCTCCTTCGCTGCCTGAGTCCCGGAGTTCATGGCTACCGCTACGTCTGCCTGCGCAAGGGCAGGGGCGTCGTTGGTGCCGTCGCCGGTCATCGCCACCAAACGTCCTTCGGCTTGATACTGGCGAATCAGCGCCAGCTTGGCTTCCGGTGTGGCTTCAGAAAGGAAGTCATCCACCCCGGCTTCGGCGGCAATCGCCGCGGCGGTCAGGCGGTTATCCCCGGTGATCATCACCGTTTTGATGCCCATCTGGCGCAGCTGTGCGAAACGCTCTTTAATGCCGCCTTTCACGATGTCTTTCAGCGCGATTACGCCCAGCACGTTAGCGCCTTCGGCAACCACTAGCGGCGTACCGCCCTGGCGAGCCACGCCTTCAACCAGCGTGTCGACCTGGGCCGGGAAGTGGCCGTTGTTCACTTCTACGTGGCGGCGGATGGCATCCACAGAACCTTTGCGGATCATGCGGTCCTGAATATTGATGCCGCTCATACGGGTTTGCGCGGTAAACGGCACAAACGTTGCCTGCAGGTTCTGCACGTCGCGTTCACGCAGGTTAAAGCGCTGTTTTGCCAGCACCACGATACTGCGGCCTTCTGGCGTTTCATCCGCCAGTGAGGCCAGCTGCGCGGCATCGGCCAGCTCTTTTTCATCCACGCCAGGGGCAGGGAGGAAGGCGGAGGCCTGGCGGTTACCGAGCGTGATGGTGCCGGTTTTATCCAGCAGCAGGACGTCGATATCCCCGGCAGCTTCTACCGCCCGGCCGCTGGTGGCGATCACGTTCGCACCCAGCATACGGCTCATCCCGGCCACACCGATGGCGGAAAGCAGGCCGCCGATGGTGGTTGGGATCAGGCAGACCAGCAGGGCTACCAGCACGGTTACGCTAGCCGCCTGGCCGCCGTAGTCAGAGAACGGCCACAGGGTTGCGGTCGCCAGCAGCAGGACGATTGTCAGCGCTACCAGCAGGATAGTCAGGGCGATTTCGTTCGGCGTTTTACGACGCTGGGCGCTTTCCACCATGGCAATCATGCGGTCGAGGAAGGTTTCCCCTGGGTTAACGCTGCACTGGATGACCAGCCAGTCGGACAGAATGCGCGTCCCGCCGGTCACCGAGGCAAAGTCGCCGCCGGACTCACGGATAACCGGGGCGGATTCCCCGGTGATGGCGCTTTCATCCACCGACGCGCCACCCTCAAGGACTTCGCCATCGCAAGGGATGATGTCCCCGGCCTCCACCAGCACGACGTCGCCTTTACGCAGATCGGCCGCCGGAATGTGGTCCACCTGCGCATCATGCTGTGGGCTGCGCAGTTTGCGTGCCCAGCTGGTTTTTTTCACCCCTTTCAGGCTGTTCGCCTGGGCCTTGCTGCGGCCTTCTGCCAGCGCTTCAGCAAAGTTGGCGAACAGCACGGTAAACCACAGCCACAGGCTGATGGCGAGCGTGAAGAGGGCATCCCCCTGCTGCAGGCCGGTGAACATCGCTATCCCGAGCAGGGTAGTGATGATGCTCCCCACCCAGACGATAAACATCACCGGGTTGCGCCACTGCACCTGCGGGGCGAGCTTTTTAAAAGAATCAATTAGCGCCTGACGGATCAGACCAGGTTCAAACAGCGCCTGTTGCTTGCGACTCATGGAAGCCTCGTAATCAGAAATTAACCAGAGAAAGGTGTTCCGCAACCGGGCCTAAAGCGAGGGCGGGGATAAAGGTCAGGGCGCCAACCAGCAGCACTGTCCCAATCAGTAAACCGATAAACAGCGGGCCGTGCGTTGGCAGCGTACCGATGCTGACGGCCTGGGATTTTTTCGCGGCCAGGGAACCGGCAATAGCCATTACCGGGATAATCACCCCAAAGCGACCAAACCACATGCATACAGCCAGCAGAACGTTCCAGAACGGCGTGTTGGTGCTCAGGCCGGCGAAGGCGCTACCGTTATTGTTTGCGGCGGAAGAAATCGCATACAGCACCTCGCTGAAGCCGTGGATCCCTGGGTTTGCCATGCCGCTGCGGCCTGCATCCGTCATCATCGCCAGCGCGGTGCCGAGCAGCACCAGGGCAGGGGTGATAAGAATGGCCAGCGAAGTCATCTTCATTTCCGGCACGTCAATTTTCTTACCCAGGTATTCCGGGGTACGCCCAATCATCAGCCCGGCGATAAACACGGCCAGCAGGACGAACAGCAGCATGCCGTACAGGCCAGCGCCTACGCCGCCGAAGACCACTTCACCAATCTGCATCAGCCACATTGGCACCATGCCGCCCAGCGCCGTAAAGGAGTCATGCATGGCGTTGACCGCCCCGCAGGATGCGGCGGTAGTAATCACCGCGAACAGGCTGCTATTCAGAATGCCGAAGCGGCTCTCTTTGCCTTCCATGTTGATGCTGCTGTTGGCGCCCAACTGGATAAAGTGCGGGTTGCCCTGCAGCTCGGCCCACATCACTACCACCACGCAGACCACGAAGATAATGGTCATCGCCCAAAGCAGCGCGCGGCCCTGACGGCGGTCGCCCACGGCTTCACCAAAGGCGAAGCAGAGCGCGGCCGGGATCAGGAAGATGGAAACCATCTGCACGAAGTTGGTCAGCGCCGTAGGGTTCTCAAACGGGTGAGAGGAGTTAGCGTTGAAGAAGCCCCCGCCGTTGGTTCCCAGCATTTTAATCGCTTCCTGAGAAGCCACCGGCCCCATCGGCAGCAGGTGCTGAACGCCTTCAATGGTGGTGTAAGGCTGGTAAGCAGAGAAGTTCTGCAGCGAACCCTGGCTGATAAAGAACAGCGCCATCACCAGCGAGATTGGCAGCAGGATGTACAGCGTAACGCGGGTTAAATCGACCCAGGCGTTGCCCAGCGTGCTGGTGGAATGGCGAGAGAAACCACGGATCAGCGCAAACACTACGGCAATGCCGGTGGCGGCAGAAACGAAGTTTTGTACCGTCAGGCCCACCATCTGGCTGAAGTAGCTCAGCGTGGTTTCGCCGCCGTAAGACTGCCAGTTAGTGTTGGAGACAAAACTGACGGCAGTGTTCAGCGCCAGATGCCAGGAGAGGCCCGGCAGATGCTGCGGGTTAAGCGGCAAACTGTCCTGGAACAGCAGCATCGCGAACAGCAGGATCAGCCCAAAAACGTTAAATGCCAGAATCGCCATCAGATAGCGTTTCCAGTCCATTTCTTCACCTTTGCTGCCCATCAGGGACCACAAAATGGGCTCAATGCGGCCCACGATCGGCAGCGGTTCGCCGTCGATCAGTCGTGCCAGCACGGCGCCCAGCGGTTTCGCAAGGGCAAAGAGCACCAGCAGGAAGCTGGCGATCAGTAAAAATCCGGACGCAGCCATTAAAACGCCTCCGCTTTAATCAGGGCATAAACCAGGTAACCCAACAGCAAGAAGACCAGCACGATGCCGGTTATGACGCCTGCACTCACAATCCACCTCCAACGGTGCGTTAAGCATTTCGCGGCAGAATAGGATTTCGGGTGAAAAGATGTCGTAAAAGTCCGGGGGCGGGGTGTAAAAAAAGTATAAAATGGCAAAAGCCATTAGTTAACTAATGGTTAGTATTTATTTAACCATTTTGTAACTTAATTACAGGTGAAAAGATAAATAGCGCACAAAAAAGTGCATTTATCTGGTCGGAGGAGTAGTAAACTTTCAAACAATGAGATAGTATTTTGACCAGATAACAAGTTTCGATTTTCCGACATGCGGTGTCGGTCACACATTATGAGGAGAAGCCTATGTCTTTATACAAAGAATACCCTGCGCATCAGGTCATCCTGCGTCGCACTTTTGCAGTCGCTGCCGGTGTGCTGGCGCTGCCTGTAATGCTGTTCTGGAAAGATCGCGCGCGTTTTTACAGCTACCTGCACCGCGTCTGGTCCAAAACCAGCGACAAGCCGGTGTGGATGGCGCAATCTGAAGCCGCCGCCTTCGATTATTACTAAAAGCTGAATCGATTTGACGAAAGCTACCTCCGGGTAGCTTTTTTGTTGACTGCGTCTTGCTACACTGAGTTAACAACTGAGACGCGGGCAGCCAGCGATGTCGCTTAGCCTGGCATTGGTATACTTCTGCTGTCCGAAATAACTTCCAATATTGAACCGTCGCCAACGCGCAATGGCGGCGGTCAGGTAATGAATCCAGGGAGAGTTATGCCTACCCATCTGGTCTGGTTCCGCAACGATCTACGTATTCACGATAACTACGCCTTACACGCCGCCTGCCGTAATCCCGATGCAAAAGTCATCGGATTTTTTGTCGTGACGCCCGAACAATGGCGGCAGCACGTCATGGCACCCAAACAGGCCGAATTTATCTTTGAGCATTTACGGGCATTGGGTCATGCCCTGGCCGGGCGTGGGATTGAACTTCATATCCAACAGGCTGCGGATTTTGCCGCGTCGATAGAGTGTATAAAAGCGTTCTGCGTTGAACAAAAAGTCGATGCGCTTTTTTACAACTACCAGTATGAAGTTAACGAGCGTGCCCGTGACGCCGCGCTGGAAAAAGCTCTGGATGTGGACGTTACCGTGCAGGGATTTGATGACAGCCTGCTGCTTGCACCGGGCAGCGTCACTACCGGCAACCACGAGATGTACAAAGTCTTTACCCCGTTCAGCAAGGCGTTTATTCGGCGCTTGCAGGAAGGGCTGCCGGAATGCGTGCCTGCGCCAAAAGCCCGTGGAGAGTGCGACTTCAATGAAAGCTTTGCGTTTGATATGCCCCGTGAGGCGTTTGACCGCGAACTCTTCCCCGTGGGTGAGCCGGAGGCCATTGGCATGCTGCGTAAATTTTGCCTGCAGCCCGCTGCCGACTACCCGGAACAACGTGATTTCCCGGCGATAGAAGGCACCAGCCGGCTGTCGCCTTATCTGGCCACCGGCGTTTTGTCTCCGCGCCAGTGCCTGCATCGTCTGCTAAAAGAGCACCCTAAAGCGCTGGAGGGCGAAGCCGGAGCTACCTGGCTCAACGAACTCATCTGGCGCGAGTTTTACCGCCATCTGATGGTTGCGTACCCGAAACTTTGCCGTCACCAGCCGTTTATTGCCTGGACAGATAAAGTTCGCTGGAGCGGAAATAATGCATGGCTTGAAGCCTGGCAGCAGGGTAAAACGGGTTACCCCATTGTCGATGCGGCGATGCGGCAGCTGAACCAAACGGGCTGGATGCATAACCGTTTACGCATGGTCGTGGCGAGTTTTCTGGTGAAGGATTTGCTGATCGACTGGCGGCAGGGCGAGCGCTATTTTATGTCGCAGCTGATTGACGGAGATCTGGCGGCGAACAACGGCGGCTGGCAGTGGGCGGCTTCTACGGGCACCGACGCCGCGCCTTATTTCCGCATTTTTAACCCGACAACTCAGGGTGAACGCTTCGATGCTGAAGGGGATTTTATTCGCCACTGGCTACCTGAACTGAAAACTGTGCCAGGGAAACAGATTCATTCGCCGTGGGACTGGGCTGATAAACAAAAGCAAACGCTGGACTACCCGCGCCCGATTGTTGACCATAGGCAGGCCCGACTGAATACGCTTGCGGCTTATGAAGCGGCAAGAAAATAACCAAAGAGAATAATGATGAAAAACAGTGAACTGGAACGCCTGATTAATGACAAGCTGAACAGCTCGGCAATCAGTGATTACGCCCCGAATGGCCTGCAGGTTGAAGGCCGGGAAGCGATCCGCAAGATTGTCACTGGGGTTACTGCCAGCCAGGCGCTGCTGGACGAAGCTGTGCGCCAGCAGGCCGATGCGGTGATCGTCCACCACGGTTATTTCTGGAAAAATGAATCGCCGGTGATCCGCGGCATGAAGCGCAACCGCCTGAAAACGCTGCTGGCGAACGACATCAACCTTTACGGCTGGCATTTGCCGCTTGATGCCCATCCGCAGTTGGGGAATAACGCCCAACTTGGCGCGCTGCTGGGGATTGAAACGAAAGGGGAAGTTGAGCCGCTGGTCCCCTGGGGCGAGTTCCCGACGCCGCTTTCCGGCGTGGAGCTGGCTTCCTGGATTGAAATGCGCTTAGGCCGCACGCCGCTGTGGTGTGGAGACACCGGCCCGGATCAGATCCGCCGCGTGGCGTGGTGCACGGGCGGTGGGCAGGGCTTTATCGATAGCGCGGCGCGCTTTGGGGTGGATGCGTTTATTACCGGCGAAGTTTCCGAGCAGACGATTCATTCCGCCCGCGAACAGGGGCTGCATTTCTACGCCGCGGGTCATCATGCCACCGAGCGGGGTGGGATCCAGGCGCTTAGCGACTGGCTAAACAGCGAAACCGATCTCGACGTTATCTTTATCGATATCCCTAATCCTGCCTGATACCGGAGGAGCTGTGCAACGAGCTGGCTGTTATTTATTGGGTGAAAAAGCGGTGGTTCTGGAGCTGGATCCTCCTGTCAGGCTTGCCAGCCAGCAGCGCATTTGGGGACTGCTGCAGCGCCTGAATGCCTCTGACGAGGTGAGCGAGGCCATTCCGGGCATGAATAACATCACCGTGGTGCTGAAAGATCCTCAGCGTCTGGCGCTGGATGGCATTGAATGGCTCCAGCACTGGTGGGAAGAAAGTGAGGCTGTGATCCCTCCGCCTCGTAAGATTGATATTCCGGTCGTATACGGCGGTGAGGTGGGACCCGATCTTGATGTCGTGGCTCGCCACAATAACTTAACGCCCGAACAGGTAGTCGCCCTGCATTCTGGAGCGGAGTACATCGTCTACTTCCTTGGCTTCCAGCCGGGCTTTGCTTATCTGGGGGGACTGCCTGAAGTCCTCGCTACGCCCCGCCGGGCAGAACCCCGGCTGCAGGTTGCCGCTGGCTCTGTAGGCATTGGTGGCAGTCAAACCGGCATTTATCCGCTGGTGACGCCGGGAGGTTGGCAAATCATCGGCCGCACCTCACTCGATTTGTTTAACCCCAACGGCTCATCACCCACTTTATTGTTGCCGGGTGATACCGTGCGTTTCGTCCCGCAGCAGGGGGGCATATGCTGAATATTGTTCGCGCCGGGATACAAACCAGCGTGCAGGATACGGGCCGGGAAGGGCAGCGTCATTTGGGCGTGAGCCGCTGCGGCGCGCTCGATACCCCCGCCATCTCCGTCGCCAATTTACTGGTTGGGAATGCGCCAGATGCCCCCGCGCTGGAAATCACCCTTGGACAGTGCGTGATTGAATTCGGGCGTAGCGGCTGGTTTGCGCTTACCGGGGCAGGCTGCCATGCGGAGCTGGATGGCAACGCCGTGTGGACGGGCTGGCGACTGCCTGTCAAAAAAGGCCAAAGGCTGACGCTGAAAAAACCTACGCACGGTATGCGCAGCTACCTTGCCGTCGACGGTGGCCTGGATGTACCGGAAGTGATGGGGTCTTACAGCACCGATCTTAAAGCCGGGATCGGCGGTCATCATGGCCGTTTGCTGCGGGATGGTGACCGTTTAGCTTTGCGTAAACCTCAACGTAAATTTCAGCATCCCCGCGGCGTAAAACAACTGCTTTGGGGAAATCGCATTCGCGCCGTGACCGGGCCGGAGTATCAGGAATTCAGCCTGGCATCTCAGGAGAGTTTCTGGCGATTGGCCTGGCAAATTAGCCCGCAGAGTAACCGGATGGGCTACAGGCTTCAGGGGCCAGAGCTGGAGCGGACGACCCAGCGAGAAATGCTGTCCCATGGCCTGCTGCCGGGCGTGATTCAGGTACCGCATAACGGCCAGCCGATTGTGTTAATGAACGATGCCCAGACAACCGGGGGCTATCCTCGCATTGCCTGCGTGATTGAGGCCGATCTTTATCATCTGGCTCAGGTCAGGCTGGGGGAACCCATTCATTTTGTGCCGTGTACGCTGGCGGAGGCGCTCAAAGCGCGCCGCGAACAGGCTATTTATCTCGAGCAGATTGCCTGGCAACTGGCACAGGAAGCATAACGTTTCAGGGAGTTTAGTATGCCGGAAGGACCGGAGATTCGCCGCGCGGCGGACAAGCTGGAAGCCGCCGTGGGCGGGGAGCCGTTAACCGAAGCCTGGTTTGCTTTTGAAGAGCTTAAGCCGTTTGAAGCGATGCTGGTGGGGAAAACCATCGGTCGTATCGAAACCCGGGGAAAAGCAATGCTGACGCATTTTTCCAACGGCTTAACCTTGTACAGTCATAATCAGCTTTACGGCGTATGGCGAGTGGCTGACGTAGGTAAAGTAGCAGAAACGAACCGTGTGCTGCGTGTCAGGCTGCAAACGGCTAAAAAAGCCATTCTTCTTTACAGCGCCTCGGACATCGAAATCCTCGACCAGGGGCAGCTTGAACAACAGCCTTTCTTGCAGCGCGTGGGGCCGGATGTGCTGGATGAAACGCTGACGGTGGATCTGGTCAAAGCACGTTTGCTGTCGCCAAAGTTTCGCCGTCGGCAGTTCAGCGGGTTACTGCTCGACCAGGCTTTTCTTGCCGGTTTGGGGAATTACCTGCGAGTGGAAATCCTTTGGGAAGCGGAACTTGCGCCGCAGCACCGCGCGGAGGATTTAAGCGAAGAGCAGATTGAGCGGTTAGCGACTGCTTTGCTGGCGATTCCACGGCTTTCTTATCAGACGCGAGGCCAGGGAGATGAGAACAAACATCACGGGGCTGTTTTCAGCTTTAGGGTGTTTCACCGGGCGGGTGAACCGTGCGAACGATGTGGAGGGATTATTGAAAGAACCAACTTCTCTTCAAGACCGTTTTACTGGTGCCCTCGCTGCCAGAAATAAAAAAACGCGCCACAGGGCGCGTTTTTTACTCATCAAGTAAGAAATATTACTTTTTGAGATCGGATTTGAAATCACGTTTGTCGTAGCCGGTGTACAGCTGACGTGGACGGGCAATTTTAATGCCGTCGTCGTGCATTTCGTTCCAGTGTGCAATCCAGCCCACGGTACGCGCCATCGCGAAGATAACGGTAAACATGGAGGAAGGAATGCCCATCGCCTTCAGGATGATGCCGGAGTAGAAGTCTACGTTCGGGTAGAGTTTCTTCTCGATGAAGTACGGGTCGTTCAGCGCGATGTGTTCCAGCTCCATCGCCACTTCCAGCAGGTTGTTATCCTTCAGGTTCAGCTCTTTCAGCACTTCGTGACAGGTTTCACGCATCACGGTGGCGCGCGGGTCGTAGTTTTTGTACACGCGGTGGCCGAAGCCCATCAGGCGGAACGAGTCGTTCTTGTCTTTGGCACGACGGATAAATTCTGGAATGTGCTCCACGGTGCTGATTTCTTCCAGCATCTTCAGCGCAGCTTCGTTCGCGCCGCCGTGAGCCGGTCCCCACAGGGAAGCGATCCCCGCCGCGATACACGCAAATGGGTTAGCGCCGGAAGAACCTGCGGTACGCACGGTCGACGTCGATGCGTTCTGCTCGTGGTCAGCGTGCAGGATCAGAATACGATCCATTGCTCGCTCCAGAATTGGGTTAACTTTGTACTCTTCGCACGGCGTGGAGAACATCATGTTCAGGAAGTTAGCCGAGTAGGAGAGGTCGTTGCGTGGGTAAACAAACGGCTGGCCAATCGAATACTTGTAACACATTGCCGCTACGGTTGGCATTTTGGAGAGCAGACGGAATGCCGCGATTTCACGGTGACGTGGGTTATTCACGTCAAGGGAGTCGTGGTAGAAGGCCGCCAGCGCGCCGGTTACGCCGCACAGCACGGCCATCGGATGTGAGTCGCGACGGAAGCCGTGGAACAGACGGGTGATCTGCTCGTGAATCATGGTGTGGCGGGTAACGGTAGTTTTGAATTCGTCGAACTGCTCCTGCGTCGGTTTTTCGCCGTTCAGCAGGATGTAGCACACTTCCAGGTAGCTGGATTCGGTGGCCAGTTGGTCAATCGGGAAACCGCGGTGCAACAGAATGCCTTCGTCACCGTCGATATAAGTGATTTTGGATTCGCAGGATGCGGTAGAGGTGAAACCTGGGTCAAAAGTAAATACACCTTTAGAACCAAGACTACGGATATCAATTACATCCTGACCTAGCGTGCCCTTTAGCACATCAAGTTCGAGAGCATCGTCACCATTAAGGGTGAGGTTTGCTTTAGTATCAGCCATTTACGGTCTCCTTAGCGCCTTATTTCATAAGACTGCCGGGCGTCCGATTTGCATTCGAACCCACAATGGTTGGTTACCAGTTTTTTAATTGGCTCGCGGCTCTGTTTAGAGGAGTACAACCAGGGTACAGAGCGATGGGCGCTTGCAGGTAACACTCGCTTTGGGGGCGAAACTACAGCAAATCAGCGTCTTAGCAATCAGTATCATTCAAACCTGTATATCACTAATAACTGTCCTGATCTCTCGGGTCAATACCCATCCACTGTTACATAACTATTACTCAGGTGAAAGGCTGACCCTATAACTTTTACGAATTATACGGCTTTTCTGGCCCTGTTTGTAACAAGAATGTTTAACTTTTGTCAAATCAGATGATTAAAATTTAAAATAATGTTGTTATCGTGATCCTGCTCACTGTTCCGAGCAAAACCCTTCAAACATTATGTGGGTTAATTGTAATGATTTTGTGAAGAGCCTATACTGCCGCCAGGTCTCCGGAACACCCTGCTACCGGGAGCCACCCAGCGTTGTAGCCAGATCCCTGGCCTCTGGATGTAGCTGTTTTTTGCATGACGCACAGTTATAGAAAGTTAGCGCTGTCTGACCCCGAATGCAGATCCGGAGGAAGGAAACAATAAGAAGAGCATGTGGGCGCTATTCATGATAAGAAACGTGAAAAAACAACGACCTGTCAATCTGGATCTGAAAACGATCCGGTTCCCCGTCACTGCAATCGCTTCCATCCTCCACCGCGTTTCCGGCGTGATCACATTTGTGGCGGTCGGCATTCTGCTTTGGTTGCTGGGACTGTCACTCTCCTCCCCGGAAGGTTTTCTGACCGCGTCCGCCGTGATGAGCAGCTTTATCGTTAAATTTATAATGTGGGGCATTCTGACGGCTCTGGCCTATCACGTGGTGGTGGGTATTCGCCATCTGCTGATGGACTTTGGCTATCTGGAAGAGACCTTTGTAGCGGGCAAACGATCCGCACATATCGCCTTTGTTATTACTGTCGTGCTTTCAATTCTTGCAGGAGTCCTCGTATGGTAAGCAATGCCTCCGCATTGGGTCGCAATGGCGTGCACGATTATGTGCTGGTTCGCGCTACCGCCATCGTACTCACCCTGTACATCATCTATATGATTGGCTTCTTCGCTGTCACCGGCGAGCTGACCTACGACGTCTGGCACGGCTTCTTTGCCTCTGCCTTCACCAAAGTTTTCACCCTGCTGGCACTGTTCTCTATTTTGATCCATGCCTGGATTGGCATGTGGCAGGTGTTGACCGACTACGTTAAACCACTGGCGATTCGCCTTCCTTTACAGCTGCTGATTGTTGTCGCGCTGTTGGTTTACGTCATTTATGGATTCGTTGTGGTGTGGGGTGTGTAATGAAACTGCCAGTCAGAGAATTTGATGCTGTAGTGATTGGTGCCGGCGGCGCAGGTATGCGCGCGGCGCTACAGATTTCCCAGAGCGGCCAGACCTGTGCGCTGCTTTCTAAAGTGTTCCCAACTCGTTCCCATACCGTATCTGCGCAGGGTGGTATCACCGTGGCGCTGGGTAATACCCATGAAGATAACTGGGAATGGCACATGTATGACACGGTAAAAGGTTCCGATTATATCGGTGACCAGGACGCCATCGAATATATGTGTAAAACCGGCCCGGAAGCGATTCTGGAACTGGACCACATGGGCCTGCCTTTCTCCCGTCTGGAAAACGGCACCATTTATCAACGTCCGTTCGGCGGCCAGTCGAAAGACTTCGGCGGCGAGCAGGCGGCGCGTACTGCGGCAGCAGCTGACCGTACCGGCCACGCTTTACTGCACACGCTGTATCAGCAGAACCTGAAAAACCACACCACCATCTTCTCCGAGTGGTATGCGCTGGATCTGGTGAAAAACGCTGATGGCGCAGTGGTTGGCTGTACCGCACTGTGCATCGAAACCGGTGAAGTCGTTTACTTCAAAGCCCGCGCAACCGTGCTGGCAACCGGCGGCGCAGGCCGTATTTATCAATCCACCACCAACGCCCACATCAATACCGGTGACGGCGTTGGTATGGCTATCCGCGCTGGCGTGCCGGTGCAGGATATGGAAATGTGGCAGTTCCACCCAACCGGCATTGCCGGGGCAGGGGTTCTGGTCACAGAAGGCTGCCGTGGTGAAGGCGGTTACCTGCTGAACAAACACGGCGAACGCTTCATGGAGCGTTATGCCCCGAATGCGAAAGACTTGGCGGGTCGTGACGTGGTGGCGCGTTCCATCATGATCGAAATCCGTGAAGGCCGCGGCTGTGATGGTCCGTGGGGGCCACACGCCAAACTGAAACTCGACCACCTGGGTAAAGAAGTGCTGGAATCCCGCCTGCCGGGCATTCTGGAACTGTCCCGTACCTTCGCCCACGTCGATCCGGTGAAAGAGCCGATCCCGGTTATCCCAACCTGCCACTATATGATGGGCGGTATTCCGACCAAAGTGACCGGCCAGGCGCTGACCGTGAACGAGCAGGGCGAAGATGTGGTTATCCCTGGTTTGTTCGCCGTGGGCGAAATTGCCTGTGTTTCCGTACACGGTGCGAACCGTCTGGGCGGCAACTCCCTGCTTGACCTGGTGGTGTTCGGGCGTGCTGTTGGCCTGCACCTGCAGGAATCCATTGCCGAGCAGGGCGATCTGCTTGACGCAACCGACGCTGAAATCGACGCCTCCCTTGAGCGCCTTAACCGCTGGAACGGCAACCGTAACGGTGAAGATCCGGTGGAAATCCGCAAAGCGCTGCAGGAATGTATGCAGCACAACTTCTCGGTATTCCGCGAAGGTGACGCGATGGCCAAAGGGCTTGAGCAGCTGAAAGCAATCCGCGAGCGCCTGAAAAATGCCCGTCTGGACGACACTTCCAGCGAGTTCAACACCCAGCGCGTTGAGTGCCTGGAGCTGGATAACCTGATGGAAACCGCTTACGCCACTGCGGTGTCGGCAAACTTCCGTACCGAGAGCCGTGGCGCGCATAGCCGCTTCGACTTCCCGGAGCGTGATGACGAAAACTGGCTGTGCCATTCCCTGTATCTGCCAGAGACGGAATCCATGACGCGTCGTAGCGTGAACATGGAACCGAAACTGCGTCCGGCGTTCCCGCCGAAGATTCGTACTTATTAATGCGGAGACAGGACAATGAAACTCGAATTCTCAGTTTATCGTTATAACCCGGATGTAGACGACGCTCCGCGCATGCAGGATTACACCCTGGAAGCGGAAGAGGGTCGCGACATGATGCTGCTTGACGCTTTAATGCAGCTGAAAGAAAAAGATCCTAGTCTGTCATTCCGTCGCTCTTGCCGTGAAGGCGTTTGTGGCTCCGACGGCCTGAACATGAACGGCAAAAACGGGCTGGCCTGTATCACGCCAATCTCGGCGCTCGGCAACGGTAAGCAGAAGATAGTCATCCGTCCTCTGCCTGGCCTGCCGGTGATCCGCGATCTGGTGGTAGACATGGGGCAATTCTATGCTCAATATGAGAAGATTAAGCCTTACTTGTTGAATAATGGGCAAAATCCACCCGCTCGCGAGCATTTGCAGTCGCCTGAACAGCGTGAAAAGCTGGATGGTCTGTACGAGTGCATTCTTTGCGCTTGCTGCTCGACTTCTTGCCCGTCGTTCTGGTGGAACCCGGACAAGTTTATCGGCCCGGCCGGTTTGCTGGCTGCGTATCGCTTCCTGATCGACAGCCGCGACACCGAAACGGACGCGCGTCTGGACGGCCTGAGCGATGCTTTCAGCGTATTCCGCTGCCACAGCATTATGAACTGCGTCAGCGTTTGTCCTAAGGGGCTGAACCCGACGAAAGCTATCGGCCATATTAAGTCGATGCTGTTGCAAAAAAGCGCTTAAGTCAGAAAAGTACCCTCTCCTTGCAGGGGAGAGGGTGCAAATTGCAGGAAATCTTTAAAAACTGCCGACGATCTTCCCTCTCTTATAAGGGGAAGGGGTGAGGGGAAACCCTTAAGACAGTTTCTAAAGGTTCCTTCGCGGGCCGCCCTCCACGGCAACAGGCTCGAAGAAAGTGAACCCTGGAACGTATACCTGTATACCCTACGGTGTGCGTTATAGTTATCCACGGCGAAATAAGCATAAAATGCTTAAGGGATCACGATGCAGAACGGCGCGATGAAGCCCTGGCTGGACTCTTCCTGGCTGGCGGGCGCAAACCAGTCCTACATAGAGCAGCTCTATGAAGACTTCTTAACCGATCCTGACTCTGTTGATGCGCACTGGCGCACGATGTTCCAGCAGTTACCTGGCACCGGAGCCAGACCGGATCAATTCCATTCAAAAACGCGTGATTATTTCCGTCGTCTGGCGAAGGATGCCTCACGTTACTCCACCGCAGTCACCGATCCTGACACCGATGCCAAACAGGTAAAAGTGTTGCAGTTGATCAACGCCTGGCGTTTCCGCGGCCATCAGGCTGCTAATCTCGATCCGCTCGGGCTTTGGCAGCAGGAAACGGTTGCCGATCTGGATCCGGCGTTCCATAACCTGACCGAAGAAGATTTGCAGCAGAGTTTCAACGTGGGATCGTTTGCCATCGGCAAAGAGACCATGAAGCTTGCCGACCTGATCGCTGCGCTGAAGCAAACCTACGGTGGGTCGATCGGTGCGGAATACATGCACATCACCAATACCGAAGAAAAACGCTGGATCCAGCAGCGCATCGAATCGGTAGCCGGGCGTTCAAGCTTTACTCAGGAAGAGAAAAAACGTTTCCTGAGCGAGCTGACTGCGGCGGAAGGGCTGGAGCGCTACCTGGGGGCTAAATTCCCTGGGGCGAAACGCTTCTCGCTGGAAGGCGGCGACGCGCTGGTACCGATGCTCAAAGAGATGATTCGCCACGCCGGTAAGAGCGGCACGCGCGAAGTGGTGCTGGGTATGGCGCACCGCGGTCGTCTTAACGTGCTGATCAACGTGCTGGGTAAAAAACCGCAGGATCTGTTTGACGAATTTGCGGGCAAACATAAAGAACATCTCGGCACCGGCGACGTGAAGTACCACATGGGCTTCTCTTCCGATGTTGAAACCGAAGGCGGCCTGGTTCACCTGGCGCTGGCGTTTAACCCGTCTCACCTGGAAATCGTTAGCCCGGTGGTTATCGGTTCCGTGCGTGCGCGTCTGGATCGTCTGGATAAGCCAGGCAGCAACCAGGTACTGCCTATCACCATTCATGGTGATGCCGCGGTAGCCGGGCAGGGCGTGGTTCAGGAAACCCTGAACATGTCCAAAGCGCGTGGTTACGAAGTGGGCGGTACCGTGCGTATCGTGATCAACAACCAGATTGGTTTCACCACCTCTAACCCGCTGGATGCGCGCTCCACGCCATACTGTACCGACATCGGTAAGATGGTCATGGCGCCGATTTTCCACGTTAATGCGGATGACCCGGAAGCCGTAGCTTTCGTTACCCGTCTGGCGCTGGACTTCCGTAATACCTTCAAGCGTGATGTGTTTATCGACCTGGTTTGCTACCGCCGCCACGGCCATAACGAAGCTGACGAGCCAAGCGCAACGCAGCCGGTGATGTACCAGAAGATCAAAAAACATCCGACCCCGCGTAAGATCTATGCTGACAAGCTGGAGCAGGACAAACTGGCCACGCTGGAAGATGCCACCGAAATGGTGAATCTGTACCGCGATGCGCTGGATGCCGGCGAATGTGTCGTGCAAGAGTGGCGTCCGATGAACATGCACTCCTTTACCTGGTCGCCGTACCTCAACCACGAGTGGGACGAAAGCTACCCGAACAAGGTTGAGATGAAGCGCGTTCAGGAACTGGCTAAGCGCATCAGCACCGTGCCGGAAGCCGTAGAAATGCAGTCCCGCGTGGCGAAAATCTACAGCGACCGTCAGGACATGGCGAACGGCAACAAACTGTTCGACTGGGGTGCAGCGGAAAACCTGGCTTATGCAACGCTGGTAGATGAAGGCGTGTCCGTTCGTCTGTCTGGTGAAGATGCTGGCCGTGGGACCTTCTTCCACCGCCACGCCGTGATCCACAACCAAACCAACGGCTCAACCTATACGCCGCTGGCGCACGTCCACAACAGCCAGGGCATCTTCAAAGTCTGGGATTCCGTGTTGTCTGAAGAAGCGGTTCTGGCCTTTGAGTACGGCTATGCCACGGCAGAACCTCGCACCCTGACCATTTGGGAAGCGCAGTTTGGCGACTTCGCCAACGGGGCGCAGGTTGTGATTGACCAGTTCATCAGCTCCGGCGAGCAGAAATGGGGCCGTATGTGTGGCCTGGTCATGCTGCTGCCGCACGGCTATGAAGGCCAGGGCCCAGAGCACTCCTCCGCGCGTCTGGAGCGTTACCTCCAGCTGTGCGCCGAGCAGAACATGCAGGTTTGCGTGCCGTCGACTCCGGCTCAGGTTTATCACATGCTGCGTCGTCAGGCGCTGCGCGGGATGCGCCGTCCACTGGTCGTCATGTCACCGAAATCTCTGCTGCGCCATCCGCTGGCGGTATCCAGCCTCGACGAACTGGCCAACGGCACGTTCCAGCCGGCAATTGGTGAGATTGACGAACTGGATCCGAAAGGCGTGAAGCGCGTTGTTCTGTGTTCCGGTAAGGTGTACTACGACCTGCTTGAGCAGCGCCGTAAGAATGAGCAGAAGGATGTGGCGATTGTGCGTATTGAGCAGCTCTATCCGTTCCCGCACCAGGCGGTACAGGAAGCGCTGAAGCCGTTCGCACACGTACACGACTTCGTCTGGTGCCAGGAAGAGCCGCTGAACCAGGGCGCCTGGTACTGCAGCCAGCACCACTTCCGCGAAGTGATTCCGTTTGGGTCCGCTCTGCGTTATGCAGGTCGCCCGGCCTCCGCCTCTCCGGCGGTAGGGTATATGTCCGTTCACCAGAAGCAACAGCAAGATCTGGTTAATGACGCGCTGAACGTCGAATAAATTAAAGGATAAATAATGAGTAGCGTAGATATTCTAGTTCCTGACCTGCCTGAGTCCGTAGCCGACGCGACAGTGGCAACCTGGCATAAAAAACCGGGCGACAGCGTCAAACGTGACGAAGTACTGGTTGAAATCGAAACTGACAAAGTGGTACTGGAAGTCCCCGCGTCTGCGGACGGCGTTCTGGATGCGGTACTGGAAGACGAAGGCACGACCGTGACCTCTCGTCAGATTCTGGGCCGTCTGCGTGAAGGCAACAGCGGCGGGAAAGAAACCTCCGCAAAAGCTGACAGCAAAGAGTCTACTCCGGCTCAGCGCCAGCAGGCTTCTCTGGAAGAGCAGAGCAATGATGCCCTCAGCCCGGCTATCCGCCGCCTGATCGCAGAGAACGACCTCGACGCCAGCGCTATTAAAGGCAGCGGCGTAGGTGGCCGTCTCACTCGTGAAGATGTTGAAAAACACCTGAGCGAAGCGAAAGCGAAACAACCTGCGCAGGCGAAAGCCGCCGAAGCCACTCAGGCGCCGGTTGCGCCACTGGCTGGCCGCAGCGAAAAACGCGTGCCGATGACCCGTCTGCGCAAGCGCGTGGCCGAACGTCTGCTGGAAGCGAAAAACTCTACCGCCATGCTCACTACGTTCAACGAAGTGAACATGAAGCCAATCATGGCACTGCGTAAGCAGTACGGTGAAGCGTTTGAAAAACGCCACGGCGTGCGTCTGGGCTTCATGTCCTTCTACATTAAAGCGGTTGTTGAAGCGCTGAAACGCTATCCGGAAGTGAATGCTTCCATCGACGGCGAAGACGTGGTTTACCACAACTACTTCGATGTCAGCATCGCGGTTTCTACCCCGCGTGGCCTGGTGACCCCAGTGCTGAAAGACGTTGATACCCTGGGCATGGCTGACATCGAAAAACGCATCAAAGAGCTGGCGGTGAAAGGCCGTGACGGCAAACTGACCGTGGAAGAGCTGACCGGCGGTAACTTCACCATCACCAACGGTGGCGTCTTCGGCTCCCTGATGTCTACGCCAATCATCAACCCACCGCAGAGCGCGATCCTGGGTATGCATGCCATCAAAGACCGCCCAATGGCGGTGGACGGTAAAGTTGAGATCCTGCCGATGATGTACCTGGCGCTCTCTTACGATCACCGTCTGATCGATGGCCGCGAGTCCGTGGGTTATCTGGTAGCCATTAAAGAGCTGCTGGAAGATCCAACTCGTCTGCTGCTGGACGTGTAGTCGAACAAGACTCTGGCGGGTGCTATGACACCCGCCCCTACAACCAAATCTAACCTTACCCCGAGCATTAATGCTCTTTATCTGGATGGATAGAACTCATGAACTTACACGAATATCAGGCGAAACAGTTGTTTGCTCGGTATGGTTTGCCGGCACCCGTCGGTTACGCCTGCACCACACCGCGTGAAGCGGAAGAAGCCGCCTCTAAAATTGGCGCGGGTCCTTGGGTGGTGAAATGTCAGGTTCATGCCGGTGGCCGCGGTAAAGCGGGCGGTGTGAAAGTGGTTAACAGCAAAGAAGACATTCGTGCTTTTGCCGAGCACTGGCTGGGCAAACGTCTGGTGACTTACCAAACGGACGCTACTGGCCAGCCTGTACACCAGATTCTGGTTGAAGCTGCAACCGACATCGACAAAGAGCTGTATCTGGGCGCGGTAGTTGACCGTAGCTCTCGCCGCGTGGTCTTCATGGCCTCCACCGAAGGCGGCGTGGAAATCGAAAAAGTAGCGGAAGAAACGCCGCACCTGATCCACAAAGTTGCGCTGGATCCGCTGGCGGGCCCAATGCCTTACCAGGGACGTGAGCTGGCGTTCAAACTGGGTTTGGAAGGTAAACAGGTTCAGCAGTTCACCAAGATCTTTATGGGGCTGGCGACTATCTTCCTCGAGCGCGACCTGGCGCTGATCGAAATCAACCCGCTGGTGATCACTAAGCAGGGCGACCTGATCTGCCTCGACGGCAAACTGGGCGCTGACGGCAACGCGCTTTTCCGCCAGCCGGATCTGCGTGAAATGCGCGACCAGTCTCAGGAAGACCCGCGTGAAGCTCAGGCTGCACAGTGGGAACTGAACTACGTGGCGCTGGACGGCAACATCGGCTGTATGGTTAACGGTGCGGGCCTGGCAATGGGCACCATGGACATCGTTAAGCTGCACGGCGGCGAGCCGGCTAACTTCCTCGACGTGGGCGGCGGTGCGACCAAAGAGCGCGTTACCGAAGCGTTCAAAATCATCCTGTCCGACGACAAAGTCAAAGCCGTTCTGGTGAACATCTTCGGCGGTATCGTCCGCTGTGACCTGATTGCCGACGGCATCATTGGTGCGGTAGCTGAAGTGGGCGTTAACGTGCCGGTGGTGGTGCGTCTGGAAGGTAACAACGCCGAACTGGGCGCGAAAAAACTGGCAGATAGCGGCCTGAACATCATTGCAGCGAAAAGTCTGACGGACGCAGCACAGCAGGTTGTTGCTGCCGTGGAGGGGAAATAATGTCCATTTTGATCGATAAAAACACCAAGGTAATTTGCCAGGGCTTTACCGGCAGCCAGGGGACTTTCCACTCCGAACAGGCGATTGCCTACGGTACGCAAATGGTTGGCGGCGTGACGCCAGGCAAAGGCGGTACTGAACATCTGGGTCTGCCGGTATTCAATACCGTGCGTGAAGCCGTTGAAGCTACTGGCGCGACTGCTTCCGTGATTTACGTTCCAGCCCCGTTCTGCAAAGACTCCATCCTGGAAGCGATTGATGCGGGCATTAAGCTGATTATCACCATCACTGAAGGTATCCCTACGCTGGATATGCTGACCGTGAAAGTGGCGCTGGATGAAGCTGGCGTGCGCATGATCGGGCCAAACTGCCCGGGCGTTATCACCCCAGGTGAATGCAAAATCGGCATCATGCCGGGCCACATTCACCTGCCGGGCAAAGTAGGCATCGTTTCCCGTTCCGGGACGCTGACCTATGAAGCCGTTAAGCAGACAACTGACATCGGCCTCGGCCAGTCAACCTGCGTTGGTATCGGCGGTGACCCGATTCCTGGCTCCAACTTCATTGATATCCTGAAGATGTTCCAGGCAGACCCGAAAACCGAAGCCATTGTGATGATCGGTGAAATCGGCGGGAGCGCAGAAGAAGAAGCTGCGGCCTATATCAAAGAGCACGTGACCAAACCTGTTGTGGGCTACATTGCCGGCGTTACCGCGCCAAAAGGCAAGCGTATGGGCCACGCGGGCGCCATCATCGCGGGCGGGAAAGGGACGGCGGATGAGAAATTCGCTGCTCTGGAAGCCGCTGGCGTGAAAACCGTTCGCAGCCTCGCCGACATTGGCGATGCGCTGAAAGCTATTCTGCCGCAGTAAGCAGATGCCCCTGCGCAAGCGGGGGAAACAGTAATAATAAGTGTTCGACATGGTTGGCCACCCTGGGTGGCCTTTTTTTATGTTTCGGCTTTGATAACCCTGCCTCTTCTTACGTTGTATCGCGCATGCCCACGCACTTATTCTTTTCCTGAATAATTTCTCTCTGCAATATTTTCTCGATGTAACCTTATAAAAAATAATGATTTGTTAATTTAATTTATATCAAAAGTGAATTATTTGTGAATATTAAAAGGAGGGAGCCAAAACTACGGAAAAAGATGCCCGATAAATAGTGTAAAGATGACCTGGCGTGCATGGGAGAAATTTAAGCTTCAGCTTTAAATATCGGCTTTATGTTGAGAATAAGCGTCATGAAATTAACCTCAAACGAAGCGTTGGAACATATCATTAACAACAAATTCACGATTAATTCTCTATTGAAAAATAATTAACATTGCCAATGTAAATTGTTTTGGATCAATGTTTAAAGCTGGCGTTGCGGGGTATAAAGGGGCAAAATTGCTGCAGATCAAACTGGCTGAATAACGGTGTTTTAGCTATAAATTGATCGCCGTCGTAAAACGTAAAAAACATTAAGCAAAGACCTGTTTATTGTAAGGGAATTGCAGGGTAATATAATTACGGGTTATTTTTGATTTAATTAACGTGTTTGTAACCTTTCACCTTTTGATTTCACATTTGAATAAAGTGGGCGAGAAAAAGGGGACTGGAAGCGAATGTATTTGTATTAGGGCATGCTTGTGGTGAACCTCCCGGTGAACCACAGTCGAAGTCTTCATGCGAAGAGCAAGGAGTCAAGATGTTTGATATTGTCGAACTGTCGCGCTTACAGTTTGCCTTGACCGCGATGTACCACTTCCTGTTTGTGCCGCTGACGCTAGGTATGGCGTTCTTGCTGGCCATCATGGAAACGGTCTATGTGCTGTCAGGTAAGCAGATTTATAAAGATATGACCAAATTCTGGGGCAAGTTGTTTGCAATCAACTTTGCGCTGGGGGTGGCAACCGGTTTGACCATGGAGTTCCAGTTCGGGACTAACTGGTCTTACTATTCTCACTATGTAGGGGATATCTTCGGTGCGCCGCTGGCGATCGAAGGCCTGATGGCATTCTTCCTCGAATCTACCTTTGTTGGTCTGTTCTTCTTTGGCTGGGATCGCCTCGGCAAAGTTCAACATATGGCCGTCACCTGGCTGGTGGCATTGGGCTCCAACCTCTCCGCGCTGTGGATTCTGGTCGCTAACGGCTGGATGCAAAACCCTATCGCTTCCGATTTCAACTTCGAAACCATGCGTATGGAAATGGTCAGCTTTGCCGAGCTGGTCCTGAACCCGGTTGCGCAGGTTAAATTCGTACACACCGTAGCGTCCGGCTATGTTTGTGGCGCGATGTTCGTGCTCGGTATCAGCTCCTACTACCTGCTGAAAGGCCGCGATGTCGCTTTTGCGAAGCGTTCCTTCGCGATTGCCGCGAGCTTCGGTATGGCCGCTATTCTCTCCGTTATCGTACTGGGCGATGAGTCTGGCTACGAAATGGGTGACGTGCAGAAAACCAAACTGGCCGCGATTGAAGCCGAATGGGAAACTCAGCCAGCGCCGGCGGCGTTTACCCTGTTTGGTATTCCTGACCAGGATAAACAAGAAAACCGTTTCGCCATTCAAATTCCTTACGCGTTGGGCATCATTGCTACCCGCTCGGTAGATAAGCCGGTCACGGGCCTGAAAGAGCTGATGGTGCAGCACGAAGAGCGTATCCGTAACGGGATGAAGGCTTACAGCCTGCTGGAGCAACTGCGCAGTGGTTCAACCGATCAAAGCGTGCGTGATAGCTTCAACTACGTGAAAAAAGACCTGGGCTATGGTCTGTTGCTGAAGCGCTACACGGAAAACGTCACTGACGCGACCGAAGAGCAGATTCAGAAAGCAACCAAAGACTCTATTCCTCGCGTAGCACCGCTGTACTTCGCGTTCCGCATTATGGTGGCCTGTGGCTTCCTGATGCTGTTCATTATCGCTGTGTCCTTCTGGACCGTGACCCGTAACGCCATTGGTTCGAAAAAATGGCTGCTGCGTGCCGCGCTGTACGGTATTCCACTGCCTTGGATCGCTATCGAATCCGGCTGGTTTGTCGCGGAATACGGGCGTCAGCCTTGGGCGGTGGGTGAGGTTCTGCCGACGGCAGTGGCAAACTCGTCATTGAGCGTGGGCGACCTGCTGTTCTCCATGATACTGATTTGCGGCCTTTACACGCTGTTTATGGTGGCGGAACTGTTCCTGATGTTCAAATTTGCTCGCCTTGGGCCGAGCAGTCTGAAAACAGGGCGCTATCACTTTGAGCAGTCCAACGTGGCTTCTCAGCCGGCACGCTAAGACAGGAGTCGTCAAATGATCGATTATGAAGTATTGCGTTTTATCTGGTGGCTGCTGGTCGGCGTTCTGCTGATTGGCTTTGCCGTCACCGACGGCTTCGATATGGGCGTGGGCATGCTGTCGCGCGTGATTGGCCGTACTGACGTTGAACGCCGCATCATGGTTAACTCCATCGCGCCGCACTGGGACGGGAACCAGGTTTGGCTGATCACCGCGGGCGGGGCTCTGTTTGCTGCCTGGCCAATGGTTTATGCCGCTGCCTTCTCCGGCTTCTATGTCGCGATGATTCTGGTGCTGGCTTCTTTGTTCTTCCGTCCGGTAGGGTTCGACTACCGCTCGAAGATCGAAGATACCCGCTGGCGCAACATGTGGGACTGGGGCATTTTCATTGGTAGCTTCGTACCACCTCTGGTGATAGGTGTCGCTTTCGGCAACCTGCTGCAGGGCGTTCCGTTCCACGTTGATGACTACCTGCGCCTTTACTACACCGGTAACTTCTTCCAACTGCTAAATCCGTTTGGCCTGTTGGCAGGCGTTGTTAGCGTGTCGATGATCGTGGCCCAGGGCGCAACCTATCTGCAGATGCGTACCGTAGGTGAGTTACATCTGCGTGCTAAAGCGGCGGCTCAGATTGCTGCGCTGGTGATGATGGTTTGCTTCGCGCTGGCCGGTGTCTGGGTGATCTACGGCATTGATGGCTATGTGGTGACTTCTGCTCTGGATCATCATGCTGCATCTAACCCGCTGACCAAAGAAGTCGCGCGTCAGGCGGGTGCCTGGCTGGTGAACTTCAACAATACGCCAGCGCTGTGGTTGATTCCTGCTCTGGGTGTTGTGCTGCCGCTGCTCACCATCCTCATGTCTCGTCTGGAGAAAGGCGCTCTGGCGTTTATCTTCTCTTCGCTGACGTTGGCCTGTGTGATCCTGACGGCCGGTATCGCGATGTTCCCGTTCGTGATGCCTTCCAGCACCATGATGAACGCTAGCCTGACCATGTGGGATGCGACATCCAGCCAGCTGACGCTGAATGTGATGACCTATGTTGCCATCGTGTTCGTGCCAATCATTCTTCTCTACACCACCTGGTGTTACTGGAAAATGTTCGGTCGTATCACGAAAGAGCACATCGAAAGCAACTCCACCTCTCTGTACTAATAAGGAGCTGATTATGTGGTACTTTGCATGGATTCTGGGCACGCTTCTGGCGTGTGCATTCGGGATTATTACCGCGCTGGCTCTCGAGCACGTTGAGGCGAGCAAAGCCGGAAAAGAAGAGCACTGATGGAATACGTTATCGCGAAACTGTACGCGGTAATGGACAAGAGCCCCTTGCGGGCTCTTTCCTTAGTGATGGCGCTGGTGCTGGCTGGGTGTATTTTTTGGGACCCGTCTCGTTTTGCCGCCAAAACGAGTGAGCTGGAGATTTGGCATGGCTTCCTGCTGATGTGGGGCGTTTGTGCTGGGATCATTCACGGCGTGGGTTTCCGCCCAACCAAAGTGCTCTGGCAGGGCATTTTCTGCCCGCTGGTTGCCGATTTAGTGCTCATCGCTGGCCTGCTGTTTTTCTTCTTCTGAATGTCTGCGTACATTCCCCCGCCTGAAGCAGAAATTATGGGCTTTAACAAGCCCATAAAAATTTACTTAACGTTTAAAACAATCCATTCCAAACCCTCATTCTCTTGCGTATAGTAAGCAGCGTTTAATTGCATTACCGGGATGTAAAGTGAGTACAACGCTGTTTCGATGGCCGGTCCGTGTTTACTACGAAGACACAGACGCCGGTGGTATGGTTTACCATGCCAGTTATGTTGCTTTTTATGAAAGAGCACGCACAGAGATGCTGCGCCAGCACAACTTTAATCAGCATTCCTTGTTGGCGGAGCGTGTCGCCTTTGTCGTACGCAGGATGACGGTTGATTATCTTGCGCCTGCCCGACTCGACGATTTACTCGAAATCCAAAGTGAAATTACATCGATGCGCGGCACTTCTATGGTGTTTACGCAGCGAATAGTCAACGCTGAAAATCAGTTGCTTAACCAAGCTGAAGTGCTGATTGTTTGCGTTGATCCACACCTAATGAAGCCTCGTGCGCTTCCCAAGTCTATTGTCGCGGAGTTCAAGCAGTGACTGACATGAATATCCTTGATTTGTTCCTGAAGGCAAGCCTTCTGGTCAAATTTATCATGTTGATTTTGATTGGTTTTTCCATCGCATCATGGGCAATCATCATTCAGCGAACGCGTATCCTTAATGCCGCCAGCCGTGAAGCTGAGGCGTTTGAAGACAAGTTCTGGTCCGGTATCGAACTGTCTCGCCTGTATCAGGAGAGCCAGGGCCGCCGCGACAGCTTGAGCGGTTCTGAGCAGATCTTCTATTCCGGTTTTAAAGAGTTCGCGCGACTGCATCGCGCCAATACCCATGCGCCAGAAGCTGTGGTTGAGGGGGCATCTCGTGCGATGCGTATCTCGATGAGCCGCGAGCTGGAAACGCTGGAAACCCATATTCCTTTCCTCGGCACCGTTGGTTCCATCAGCCCGTATATCGGCCTGTTTGGTACGGTGTGGGGGATCATGCATGCGTTTATCGCCCTGGGCGCGGTGAAGCAGGCGACGCTGCAGATGGTTGCGCCAGGGATTGCCGAAGCGCTGATCGCGACTGCGATTGGTCTGTTTGCTGCTATTCCGGCCGTTATGGCGTACAACCGCCTTAACCAACGCGTGAACAAACTGGAATTGAATTACGACAACTTCATGGAAGAGTTCACGGCTATCCTGCACCGTCAGGCTTTTACCAGCAGCGAAAAGCAGTAACAAGGGGTAAGTCATGGCCAGACGCGGACGTGGTCGTCGTGAGCTGAAGTCAGAAATTAACATCGTTCCATTGCTGGACGTGCTGCTGGTGCTGCTGCTGATCTTTATGGCAACAGCGCCGATCATCACCCAGAGCGTCGAGGTGGATCTGCCGGATGCGACAGATTCTCAGACCGTCAGCAGTAACGATGAACCGCCGGTCATTATTGAAGTGTCCGGGGTAGGGCAGTACAGCGTAGTGGTTGAAAAAGATCGCATGGATCAGTTGCCGTCAGAGCAGGTTGTTGCCGAAGCGCAGCGCCGTCTGCAGGCGAATCCAAAAACGGTCTTTTTGATCGGCGGCGCAAAAGATGTTCCGTATGACGAGATCATCAAGGCGCTGAATCTGTTGCATCAGGCGGGCGTGAAGTCCGTTGGTTTGATGACACAGCCAATCTGATCCATTTCGCTTAAACCGTTTGGGAACCGAGAGTGTCAAAGGCAACCGAAGAGAACGCTAAATTAAAACGGGCGATCATCGTTTCAGTGGTGCTGCATATCATTTTGATTGCCATCCTGATCTGGAGCTCGTTTGATGAGCACATTGATGCATCCGCTGGCGGTGGCGGTGGTTCTTCTATTGACGCGGTGATGGTTGACCCGGGTGCGGTAGTGGAAAACTACAATCGCCAACAGCAGCAGCAGGCAAGCAGCAAGCGCGCCGCTGAACAGCGTGAAAAACAGGCGCAGCAGCAGGCAGAAGAGCTTCAGCAAAAACAGGCGGCGGAGCAACAGCGCCTGAAAGAGCTGGAGAAGGAGCGTTTAGCCGCCCAGGAGCAGGCAAAAGCGCAGGCCGAACAGCAGAAACAGGCTGAAGCGGCCGCGAAGCAGGCTCAAGAGCAGCAAAAACAGGCCGAAGCTGCGGCCGCAGCGGCGAAGGCAAAAGCGGACGCTCAGGCGAAAGCCCAGGCTGACGCGCAGGCAAAAGCTGCGGAAGAAGCCGCGAAGAAAGCGGCTGCGGATGCTCAGAAGAAAGCCACTGAAGAAGCTGCTAAGAAAGCAGCTGACGCTGAGAAAAAAGCCGCCGCTGACGCTGCTGCTGCAGCGAAAAAAGCTCAGCAGGATGCTGAGAAGAAAGCTGCAGATGCTGCCGCTAAGAAGGCTGCGCAGGATGCGGAGAAGAAAGCCGCCGCTGAAGCAGCTAAGCAGGCTGCTGCTGAAAAAGCTGAAGCTGCGAAACAGGCTGCTGCAGAAAAGGCAGCGGCAGAAAAAGCTGCCGAGAAGGCCGCTGCTGACAAGGCTGCCGCAGCGAAAGCCGCCGCAGATAAGAAAGCGGCCGCCGACGCGAAGAAAAAGGCTGCTGCTGAGAAAGCTGCTTCTGACAAGGCCGCAGCGCAGGGCGTCGACGATTTATTCGGTGATTTAAGCTCAGGTAAGAATGCACCGAAAACGGGCGGTGGGGCGAAAGGTAATGCCGCAGCTGCCGCTGGAAAAGGGAATAATAAGAACAACGGCGCTAGTGGCGCGGAGATCAACGGCTATGCTGGTCAGATAAAGGCAGCGATCGAGAGTAAGTTCTATAACGATCCTTCGTTTGCCGGTAAGACCTGTTCGCTGCGGATCAAGTTGGCACCAGACGGCCTTCTGCTTGATATCAAGCCAGAAGGCGGTGATCCAGCACTTTGTCAGGCTGCCGTTGCGGCAGCGCGTCTGGCGAAGATTCCGAAGCCGCCAAGTGAAGCTGTTTATGAAGTCTTCAAGAACGCACCGATCGACTTTAAGCCTTAACGCGGTTTTCCCCGTCACGACGGGGAAAGCACACTAAGCTGAGTTACAGGGTTTTGGTAGTTTTGTGTATTTGGGTTTGTTAACATTCTGCTAAATTATCGTGGGCTTTTCGCCCGGATAAGGGAGATATGATGAAGCAGGCATTTCGTGTAGCGTTAAGTTTCTTAATGCTGTGGGCAGCAGTGCTGCACGCAGAAGTTCGTATCGAGATCACCCAGGGCGTGGATTCTGCTCGTCCAATCGGTGTGGTTCCGTTCACCTGGGCAGGCCCTGGCGCCGCGCCTGAAGATATCGGCGGTATTGTTGCCGCTGACCTGCGTAACAGCGGTAAATTCAACCCGCTCGACAGATCTCGCCTGCCACAGCAGCCGGGTTCTGCTCAGGAAGTTCAGCCTGCTGCCTGGACCGCGCTCGGTATTGACGCCGTCGTGGTAGGTCAGGTTACGCCAAACGGCGACGGCAGTTACACCGTGGCTTACCAGCTGGTTGACACCTCTGGTGCACCGGGCACGGTGCTGGCGCAGAACTCCTATAAAGTGAACAAACAGTGGCTGCGCTATGCCGGCCATACCGCCAGCGATGAAGTGTTTGAGAAGCTGACCGGCATTAAAGGCGCATTCCGTACCCGTATTGCTTACGTTGTACAGACCAATGGCGGCCAGTTCCCGTATGAGCTTCGCGTGTCTGATTACGATGGCTACAACCAGTTTGTGGTACACCGTTCTCCGCAGCCGCTGATGTCTCCAGCCTGGTCTCCGGACGGCAGTAAACTGGCTTATGTGACCTTCGAAAGCGGCCGTTCTGCGCTGGTTGTGCAGACGCTGGCTAACGGTGCAGTACGTCAGATTGCTTCGTTCCCGCAGCACAACGGTGCACCGGCGTTCTCTCCGGACGGTTCTAAGCTGGCGTTCGCGCTGTCTAAAACCGGCAGTCTGCAGCTGTACGTGATGGACCTGGGCTCTGGCCAGATTCGTCAGGTAACTGAAGGTCGCAGCAACAACACCGAACCGACCTGGTTCCCGGACAACCAAACCCTGGCCTATACCTCTGACCAGGCGGGTCGTCCACAGATTTATAAAGTCAGTATTAGTGGCGGTGCTCCGCAGCGTCTGTCCTGGGAAGGTTCTCAGAACCAGGATGCCGATGTCAGTGCCGACGGTAAAATTATGGTAATGGTCAGCTCCGCAAGCGGTCAGCAGCACATTGCCAAACAGGATCTGGTAGCGGGTGGCGTAACAACTTTATCGTCAACGTTCCTGGATGAAACGCCAAGTCTGGCACCTAACGGCACTATGGTAATCTACAGCTCTTCTCAGGGGATGGGATCCGTGCTGAATTTGGTTTCAACAGATGGGCGTTTCAAAGCGCGTCTTCCGGCAACTGATGGACAGGTCAAATTCCCTGCCTGGTCGCCGTATCTGTGATAACAATATTGATTATTAAAGGATCAAAGAAATGCAACTGAACAAAGTGCTGAAAGGGCTGATGATTGCTCTGCCGGTTATGGCTATCGCGGCGTGTTCTTCTAACAAGAGCGCCAACAATGGTCAGAGCGGTGAAGGTATGCTGGGTGCCGGCACTGGTATGGACGCTAACGGCCACGGCAACATGTCTTCTGAAGAGCAGGCTCGTCTGCAGATGCAACAGCTGCAGCAGAACAACATCGTTTACTTCGGTCTGGACAAATACGATGTTAGCTCTGAATTCGCTGCAATGCTGGATGCACACGCTAACTTCCTGCGTAGCAACCCGTCTTACAAAGTGACCGTAGAAGGTCATGCGGATGAGCGCGGTACCCCAGAGTACAACATCGCACTGGGCGAACGTCGTGCTAACGCTGTTAAAATGTACCTGCAAGGTAAAGGCGTTTCTGCAGACCAGATCTCCATCGTTTCTTACGGTAAAGAAAAACCTGCAGTACTGGGTCATGACGAAGCGGCTTACGCTAAAAACCGTCGTGCCGTACTGGTTTACTAAGAGAATCGCATGAGCAGTAACTTCAGACATCACTTGTTGAGTCTGTCGTTACTGGTTGGCATAGCGGCCCCCTGGGCCGCTACTGCTCAGGCGCCAATCAGTAGTGTCGGCTCAGGCTCGGTCGAAGACCGTGTCACTCAACTCGAGCGTATTTCTAACGCTCACAGTCAGCTTTTGACCCAACTCCAGCAGCAACTCTCCGATAACCAGAATGACATTGATTCCCTGCGTGGTCAGATCCAGGAAAGTCAGTATCAGCTGAATCAGGTTGTGGAACGTCAAAAGCAAATTTTGCTGCAGATGGATAGCCTTAGCGGCGCTGCGGCGGGAGCAGGGCAACAGCCTGCTGCCGGTGCATCCCAGACTGCCACTCCGGACGCAGGGGCCGCTAACGCGGCGCCTGCTGCCCCAGTGCAAGGCGGTGATGCTAATAGCGATTACAACGCTGCTATCGCGCTGGTGCAGGATAAATCGCGGCAGGACGATGCTATCAATGCGTTTCAGTCCTTTGTGAAGAAGTATCCGGATTCAACTTATCTGCCTAACGCCAATTACTGGCTGGGTCAGTTGAATTACAACAAAGGCAAAAAGGACGATGCGGCGTTTTATTTTGCCTCCGTGGTGAAAAACTACCCGAAATCCCCTAAAGCGCCGGACGCCATGTTTAAGGTTGGCGTGATCATGCAGGACAAAGGCGACGCTGCAAAAGCGAAAGCCGTCTACCAGCAGGTCGTTAAACAGTATCCCAATACTGACGGTGCAAAGCAGGCTCAAAAACGTCTGAATGCGCAATAATGCGTGCGGCCTGACCAGATATCGTCGCTTTTCTGGTCTTGCCGTGCGAAACATAAGCAGTTGAGCGATCTGCGTCAAAATTATTGTTGCGTCAAAATCTTAAATCAGTAATATATGCCGCCGTTGCCAAGGGATACTAAACAAACCCAAAGTGACGCAAAAGTGGGTCGTTAGCTCAGTTGGTAGAGCAGTTGACTTTTAATCAATTGGTCGCAGGTTCGAATCCTGCACGACCCACCACTTTAAAGTAGTAAGCAGTAAAGAAGTTTGCAGTAAACCGCACAGTGGGTCGTTAGCTCAGTTGGTAGAGCAGTTGACTTTTAATCAATTGGTCGCAGGTTCGAATCCTGCACGACCCACCAGTTTAAAGTAGTAAGCAGTAGTAAGCAGTAAAGAAGTTAGTAGTAACCGCATACAGCGGGTCGTTAGCTCAGTTGGTAGAGCAGTTGACTTTTAATCAATTGGTCGCAGGTTCGAATCCTGCACGACCCACCAGTGTAGAAAGGCGCCCTAAAGGCGCCTTTTTGCTATTCTGAATTCGGGCAGGGTTCGAGCCTGCAGCAGGTTCGACAAAATCGCTTTTTGATTTTGCCCGTCGCTTGCG
>NZ_JBBCPX010000005.1:0-291082 GCF_037150195.1 Cedecea sp. VD22 | reverse complement strand
TGTGGTGGTACAGCACGAAAGTGGGGGTGATCGACCTGAAGAATGAGTCGATCACCATGGGTAAAGGATGTTAAAAAGTGTTCACCATGTCTGCGAACACCTGTCTACCATGTCCCCGGACTGTACATCCCGCAAGGGGAGAGGGGCAGGGTGAGGGGAAAAACTACTCGTTAATCCTCGGATGCTGATCCACCAGCAGAGCACGCTTCGCCTGCAGCGTTTCGATTTCCTTATCCAGGTCCTCAATTTTCTGCTCGATATTGTCGTGATGCTCCTGCACGATTTCACGCGCTTCGGCAATATCAGACGCCGCAGGCGTCGCGCCTTTCAGCGGCTTATTGGCGGTCTCTTTCATGGTGATCGCGGTAATCAAGCCGATAATCGCCACCACCATCAGGTAGTAAGCCGGCATCATCAGATTTTGCGTACTTTCGACCAGCCATGCGGCAAGCGTTGGTGTCAGGCCGGCAATCAGCACCGAAATGTTAAAGGCGCTCGCCAGGGCGCTATAGCGGATGTGGGTCGGGAACATCGCCGGTAAGGTCGAGGCCATCACCCCAATAAAGAAGTTCAGCACCACCGCCAGCACCAGCAATCCGGCAAAAATCAGCCCAATGGCGCCGCTGTTAATCAGCATAAAGGCCGGGATAGCGAACGCGAACAGGCCAATACTGCCGAGGAAGACAAACGGGCGACGACCAAAACGGTCGCTCAGCAGGCCGATCATCGGCTGAACGAACAGCATCCCCACCATAATGGCGATGATGATCAGCACCCCGTGCTCTTCCGAGTAATGCAGGTTGTGGGACAGGTAGCTCGGCATGTAGGTCAGCAGCATGTAATAGGTCACGTTGGTTGAAATCACCAGACCAATACAGACCAGCAGACTGCGCCAGTGCTTAGTAGCAATCTCTTTGAACGAAACTTTTGGCCCTTCGGCCAGGCCTTCGCGATCGCCTTGCTCCATTTTCTCAACGTGCTGCTGGAATGCCGGGGTCTCTTCCAGCGCATGGCGCAGATAAAGCCCGATAATACCTAACGGCAACGCGAGGAAGAACGGAATACGCCAGCCCCAGTCGAGGAAGTTTTCTTCGCCAACGATAGCGGTAATCAGCACAACCACGCCCGCGCCGCAGACGAACCCGGCTATCGAACCGAAGTCCAGCCAGCTGCCCATAAAGCCGCGTTTACGGTCGGGAGAGTATTCGGCTACAAAAATAGATGCGCCGGTATATTCCCCGCCGACCGAGAAGCCCTGGGCCATTTTTGCCAACAGCAGCAGGATAGGTGCCCAGATGCCGATAGTGGCGTAAGACGGGATAAGCCCGATGGCAAACGTACTGAGCGACATGATGACAATGGTGATAGCCAGGATTTTCTGACGACCGTATTTATCCCCTAGCATCCCGAAGAACAGTCCACCTAGCGGGCGAATCAGGAAAGGAACAGAGAAGGTCCCCAGGGCGGCAATCATCTGCACGCTAGGGCTGGCGTCCGGGAAGAAGACTTTACCCAGAGCGTAAGCAACAAAACCGTAAACACCGAAATCAAACCATTCCATCGCGTTGCCCAGTGAAGCGGCAGTGATGGCTTTTTTCAGACGCGCATCGTCAATAATAGTGACGTCACTGACCTTGATCGGTCTGACTTTCTTTTTCCTTTTTAACATTCTTTATCCTCGTGTTTTCCTTGCGGGGGTAAAAATTCCCTCTGTAAGTGTAGTGCGCCGCGCAATAAGCGCTGGCGAAAACTGCAGCACTCAGATGAGGCGGCAATAAAGCGAAGTGAAAAGTAATAACCCATTGGAACTATGTGAAATGCAATGCTTAAACTAGTCTCATAAATTATGTGGCTAATACTTAGAACTGTGATCAATATCAAATTTTTTAACTAAAGTAAAATTTCGCTACGCCGAAATAACATGCATACCACCAAAGAATTAACATCTGGATAACCTCTCAAAGGGAGTTGCTATGTCCGCCCATGTGCCGGTCACCCAGCGTGAATACACGCTTGATGACGATACGACCCTGATGTCCACCACCGATCTGAAAAGTTACATTACGCACGCGAACGATACCTTCGTGCAGGTCAGTGGCTACTCGCTACATGAGCTAAGCGGCGCCGCGCACAACCTCGTGCGACATCCCGATATGCCCAAAGCGGCCTTTGCCGATATGTGGTTCACCCTGCAGCAGGGCGAGCCGTGGACGGGCATCGTGAAAAACCGCCGTAAAAACGGTGACCATTACTGGGTACGTGCCAATGCGGTGCCGGTTGTGCGCCACGGCAAAACCACCGGCTATATGTCTATTCGCACCAAAGCCTCGCCGGAAGAGATTGCCGCTGCGGAGCCGCTCTACAAGGCGCTGAACGAAGGCCGCAGCAACAAGACCGTCTATAAAGGCCTGGTGCTGCGTAAAGGGCTGTTCGGCAAGCTACCAACCATGTCACTGCGCTGGCGTATTCGCGGGTTAATGAGCGGTTTGTTTGTTCTGCTCATGGCCTCGGCGTTTGCCCTCGGGCAAAGCCCGCTGCAGATGTTAGCTATTGCGGCATTTACCGCCTTAGCTTGTGTATTACTGGAATGGCAAATTGCCCGTCCGCTGGAAAACGTGGCTCGCCAGGCGCTGGAAGTGGCTACCGGCAACAGCCACCGCGTGAAGCACCTCCAGCGCAGCGATGAAATCGGGGTGATCCTGCGCTCCATCGGCCAGCTTGGGCTGATGTGCCGCTGGCTTATCAACGACGTCAGCAGCCAGGTCGCGAACGTGCGCAGCGGCAGCGAGGCGATGGCTAAAGGGAATGACGATCTGAATGAACGTACCCGCCAGACGGTGGTTAACGTGCAGCAAACGGTGGCGACCATGAACCAGATGGCGGCGTCGGTGCAGACCAACTCGGAAACCGCCTCGGCGGCAGACAAACTTTCCAGCTCCGCCAGCGACGCGGCGGCGCAGGGCGGGCAGGCGATGGAAACCGTGGTCACCACCATGGACGACATTGCCGACAGCACCCAGCGCATCGGCTCCATCACCAGCCTGATTAACGACATCGCCTTCCAGACCAATATCCTGGCGCTTAACGCGGCGGTAGAGGCGGCTCGAGCCGGTGAGCAGGGCAAAGGGTTTGCCGTGGTGGCCGGGGAAGTGCGTAACCTGGCGCAGCGTAGCGCCAGTGCGGCCAACGATATCCGCAAGCTGATTGACGCCAGCGCCAGCAAGGTGCAGTCCGGCACGGTGCAGGTGCATGAGGCGGGGCGCACCATGCAGGATATTGTAGCTCAGGTGCAGAACGTCACTCAGCTTCTCGGGCAGATAAGCCACGCCACGTCAGAGCAGGCGGATGGCCTGGCGGACATTACCCGCGCGGTGGCAGAGCTGAACGCGATAACGCAGAAAAACGCTGCGCTGGTGGAAGAGAGCGCGCAGGTCTCGGCGATGGTGAAGCACCGCGCTACTCGCCTCCAGGATGCGGTCACGGTTCTGGGTTAAGGTGTTTCCGGCGGTTAGCCAGCGCTATCCGGCTGGCTCCGCTTATACAGGCGGCGAGGGTGACCAATCTTGCCGTACAGCATTTCGACGCTGAGAAAGCCTTTTTCCACGCAGTGTTCCAGGTAGCGGCGGGCGGTGGTTTTGCTGAGTTTGGTTTCGCTGACCACGTCGTCTACCGAGAAACAGCGCTGAGCTTCGGCTTCGCGAAACAGGCGCTGGACCAGCTCCAGCGTGTTCTCCTCGATACCTTTGCTGCCCGCATCCAGCGGGGCGTTGCGCGCCTGCAGCTCATAAAGCTTATCGACGTTCTGCTGATCCACCACTTTCCATTCGCGCTGCTGCTGGCTGAACTGCACGAAGCGCTCCAGTGAGTGGCTCAGGCGTTTCCACGAGACCGGCTTGAGGATGTAGTCAAACGCGCCGCTGCGAATCGCCTGGCTGCAGGTGTCCATATCGCTGGCGGCGGTAATGAAGATCACCGAGCAGGCGTGCTGTTTTAAAAGGTCGCTGCCAAACAGCGTGATGCCTTTCCCGTCCGGCAGATAGTTATCCAGCAGGATAAGCTGCGGCTGCTTTTCCAGCATCAGGCGCTGGGCGGCCGCCAGGCTGTTGGCTATTCCCACCAGGTGCAGGTGGGGATGCTTATCAATCAGCTCCGCGTGAAGTTCGGCCAGTTCGCTCTCATCCTCCACGATAAGCACGTTAATCATTTCATTTTGCATACTCAAAAGCCTTACGTTGGGCTGAGGTCGCTCCCCGGAACGACAACATCTGGAATAAATACTGAGAACACGGTGCCGCTCGGCAGGTTATCGGAAACCTCCACCGTGCCCTTCGCCAGCGCGACGTAGCTGGCGATCAGGTGCAGGCCGAGCCCGTGGTCGCCGTGGGTTTTGGTGGTGACGCCCGGCGTGAAAATATGGTCACGCAGTTCATGCGCAATGCCGACGCCGTGGTCGGCCACCTCGATGACCAGCTCCCGGTCGTTTATCACGATATAGACTTCCACCGGCTGGTGCTCGCCTTCGGCGCGCTGGGTGGCCTCGATGGCGTTATCCAGCAGGTTACCAATAATCGAAATCAGCTCGGATTCCGGCACGTTGCTCGGCATTCTCGTCATGCTGCAGGCCGGATCGAACGCCAGCGACACGCCTTTCTCACGCGCTCTGGCGTATTTGCCCAACAGCAGGCCGCACAGCGTGGCGGAACAGAAGCGTGCGGAGACAAAATCCAGCACTTCCTGGGCGTGCTCGGACTGCGCTTTGATATAGCGTTTGGCGTCATCGTAGCGGGCCATGTGCAGCAGCCCGGCGAGCGTTGCCATGCGGTTAAGCTGCTCGTGCCGCATGATGCGTAGGTTGTCCACGTAGCGTTTCACCTGGCTGAGCTGGAAGCTCAGGCTATCAATATCTTTGCGGTCGCGGAAGGTGATCACCCAGCCCTGCAGCACGCCCTCAAGCTCGATACGAACCCGGCTGGCAAGCACGCTGAGATCGTTAAAGGCGCAGATTTCATCGTGGGTATCTCGCGCCAGCATGACTTCAGGAGCGAAGAACGTCACCGGCTGGATCACCTCGGCAATCTGCTTGCCGCGGATCTCGCGTGAAGGCTGTTCCAGGCCCAGCAGTTTCTTCGCCGCCTTGTTGATCACCTCGATCTGCGAGCGGCTGTCGATGGCGATCACGCCTTCGTAGATCGACTCCATCATCGCTTTTTGCTGGCGCACCAGCAGGCTGATCTGCCGCGGCTCCAGCGAGAACATCTGCCTTTTGATACTGCGGGTGAAGTACCAGGAAAAGATAAACAGCGCCAGCAGCAAAATGATCGCCGCCAGCAGGATGTTGATCACCTTGCCGGACGTGACGTCATCGAGGTAGCTCTTCAGGTAGCCCACCGACACAATGCCAATCACCTTGCCGTGCTGGTCGAAGATTGGGGCTTTGCTGCGCAGCGACAGGCCGAGGCCGCCTTTGCGCAGCGTGGTGATGCTTTTGCCCTGCAGCACTTCCTCGTTATCGCCGCCGACCAGCGTTTTGCCCACGCGGTCGGCATGCACGGAATGATAGAGATGAATGCCGTGCTCGTCGCCGATGACGATAAAGCTGGCATCGCTATGCACGACCAGCTTTTGCATAAAGTTGTGTATTGCCGGAATATCTTTTTTTTCCACCGACTCCTGCAGGGTAGGAATTAAGGCAATCTCTTCCGCCTGAATTCTCGCCCGGGTGCTCATTTCCTGATAAAGCTGCCGGCCAACGTCGAAATAGTAATAGGTTCCGAGCATGGCAAAGAGCACGGAAAAAAAGGCAACCAGGTAGATAAACAAGCGTATCTGAAAGGAAACTTTCATAGGCCAGGCGTGTATTCAGTGAGGCAAAATGGCAGCTTAACACCGATGCCCCGCTGGCTGCGCGGCTTTGAACGAAAGTTTGAACAACCTCACGCAACGGCACTTTTCGTTAATTTCAGCCAATTTTTTTGCACTCTCTTAAGGTTTGTCTAAGCCGGGAATAAAAACCATAAAAACCACGAAGAAATAAAAACCATTAACGCCATAGATGCCTTTAAATTAACGGTTTTAATCTGCTACCCCTCACATTACAGGGGTATTTAATCTTTTAGTCTGCCCCGACAAATTAAAAAAAGGGGCTTGATATGAGCACGACCGATGATTCCTACAACATCATTCCTGAATCCATTGATATTAATAAGCCGACGCTCAAAGAGCGCTGGTGGCATATTCTCGACAGCTGGAAAGTGGGGATTATCCCGCTGCCGCTGTTTGTGCTGGCAGGGGCGCTGATCGCCATCGACTGCCTCGGCGGTAAACTGCCGAGCGATATCGTGGTGATGGTGGCGACGCTGGCCTTCTTCGGCTTTGCCTGCGGCGAATTTGGTAAACGCCTGCCGGTGATCGGCAAAATGGGTGCCGCCGCCATCTGCGCCACCTTCATCCCTTCCGCGCTGGTGTACTACGGCCTGCTGCCGGACGTGGTGGTGGAGTCCACCACCAAATTCTATAAATCCACCAACATCCTTTACCTCTACATCTGCTGCATCATCGTCGGCAGCATCATGAGCATGAACCGCACCACGTTAATTCAGGGCTTCCTGCGTATTTTCTTCCCGATGCTGTGTGGCGAAGTCGTGGGCATGATTGTTGGCATGGGCGTTGGTCTGGCGCTGGGCCTTGAGCCGTTCCAGATCTTCTTCTTCCTGATCCTGCCGATCATGGCCGGGGGCGTTGGGGAAGGGGCGATCCCGCTTTCCATCGGCTACGCCACGCTGCTGCATATGGATCAGGGCGTGGCGCTGGGCCGCATTCTGCCTATCGTGATGCTGGGCAGCCTGACGGCGATCGTTATCTCCGGCTGCCTGAATCAGCTGGGAAAACGCTTCCCGCACCTGACCGGCGAAGGTGAACTGATGCCGGGTAAAACCAACGGCGGTGAAAAAGAGCAAACCGCCGCCCTGTTCAACGGCAAAGCAGATGTGACCACTATCGCTTCCGGCGCGCTGCTGGCGGTGCTGCTCTACATGGTGGGTATGCTGCTGCACAAACTGATTGGCCTGCCGGCTCCGGTCGGGATGCTGTTTGTCGCGGTGCTGATCAAACTTTGCCACGGCGTTTCCCCACGCATGCTGGCGGGCTCGCAGGTGGTTTATAAATTCTTCCAGACCGCCGTGACCTATCCAATTCTGTTTGCCGTGGGCGTCGCCATTACGCCTTGGAATGAGCTGGTTGACGCTTTCACTATTACCAACCTGCTGGTCATTGTCAGTACCGTCAGCGCGCTGGTGGCGACCGGTTTCTTCGTCGGTAAAAAAATCGGTATGCATCCCATCGACGTGGCCATTGTGTCCTGTTGCCAGAGCGGGCAGGGCGGGACCGGCGACGTCGCCATTCTGACCGCCGGTAACCGCATGTCGCTGATGCCGTTCGCCCAGATTGCAACCCGCATTGGCGGGGCGATCAACGTCTCGGTGGCGCTGCTGGTGCTTGGCAACTTTCTTGTCTGACTTTTGATTAACCAGGAACTGTTATGAAACTCGCAAGTTATGTACTTCAGGGCCAGCGGAGCTACGGCGTGGTAACGCCGGAAGGCATCGTTGACCTGGGCCGCCGTTTAGGCTCGCGTTTTGCGGATTTAAAGGCTTTGCTGGCGGCAGACGCGGTGCATGAAGCGCTGGCGTTTGCCGGGCTGAAGGCCGATGTGGCGGCGTCAGACGTTCGCTGGCTGCCGGTCATCGAACGCCCGGAGAAAATTCTCTGCGTCGGCATGAACTACGCTGACAAGCGCAAAGAGTTCGACCAGCACAATCCGGCTCCAACCCTGTTTGTGCGCTTTGCAGACTCCCAGACCGGGCATGACTCCCCGGTGGTGAAACCGCATCACTCCAGCGAGTTCGACTATGAAGGCGAGCTGGCGGTGATCATCGGCAAAGGTGGGGTGAACATTTCTGCGGCGGATGCCCTGAACCACGTCGCGGGCTACAGCTGCTATATGGACGGGTCGGCGCGCGACTGGCAGCACACCTGGTTTACCGCCGGGAAAAACTGGCCACAGACCGGGGCTTTTGGCCCGTGGATGACCACGTCGGATGAAATTCGCGATCCGCACGATCTGGCGATCCGCACCTGGCTGAACGGGCGCATGGTACAGGAAGACAACACCAGCAGCATGATCCACAAGGTTGCCGAGCTTATCGAATACATCTCGACTTTTACCTCGCTCAGCGCGGGGGACGTGATCATCACCGGTTCTCCCGGTGGCGTCGGCAAAAAGCGCACGCCGCCGCTGTTCATGCAGCCGGGCGACCGCATTGAAGTTGAAATTGAGCGCATTGGCCATCTCAGCAACGTGATCGTTGCGGCCCGCGAGCCTCTGGCTTCCGGGGCGGTGGCGCACTAACGCTATGTTCCAGCCCAACCCCATCGAGTTCAGTACCGTCGATCCGCTGCGCCAGCCGCAGGCGCTGGCCGCTATCCGGGATCTGCTGGGGCGGAACCAGCTCGGGCTTGACGGCGACATTCAGCTGTTCGTCGTCGCCCTTTCAGGGGCAAAAATCGTCGGCTGTGCCGGGCTGGCGTGGCGCACCATCAAATGTGTGGCGGTGGATGAAGCCTGGCGTGGGGAGAACCTTAGCGTGCGTTTGCTGGGGGAAATCCAGCATATCGCGATGGAGCGCGGGCAGGCGCATTTGTTCCTGTTCACCCGCCCCTACAACCTCGACCGGTTTCGCCAGAGCGGCTTCTGGCCGCTGGTGCAGGTGGATGAGGCGGCGGTGCTGATGGAAAACACGCCCGTCGGCATCAGCCGCTACTGCGCCGGGTTGGAGAAACTACGGCAACCGGGCAACCGGATCGGCGCCATTGTGATGAACGCTAACCCGTTCACTCTCGGCCACCGCTATCTGGCCGAGCAGGCGGCGCAGCGCTGCGACTGGCTGCATCTGTTTGTGGTACGCGAGGACGCTTCATTTTTTCCGTTCGAGGAGCGGTGGGAGATGGTTCGCCAGGGAGTGGCCCACTTGCCTAACGTGATTGTGCATCCGGGGTCCGACTACCTGATCTCCCGCGCCACCTTTCCGGGCTATTTCCTGAAAGAGAGCGGGCTTATCGACAAAACCTGGAGCGCAATGGATCTGATGATTTTCCGTGACTACGTTGCCCCGGCGCTGGGCGTGACGCACCGCTTTGTCGGCAACGAACCGTTCTGCGCGGTGACCCGGGAATACAACCAGGCCATGCGCTACTGGCTGGAAGTGCACCGCCACCACAGCGCGGCGTCGATTCAGGTGATCGAGCTGCCGCGAAAATGCCATGCCGCCGGACGAGAGATTTCCGCCTCTGAAGTGCGAGCCTTACTCAAGAGCCAGCAAATGGCCCGCATCCGGGACATTGTCCCGGACAGTACCTTTAGCCATCTCCAGCGGCACTACGCGCGGGATGTGGCCTGAATTTTTTAACCAGGACAAAGCCTTATGAGAATCGTAAAGCAAGCCTTAGCCGGGACGCTGGAGTCCAGCGATCTGCTGGTGAGAGTCGCCCCCGCCGAAGGTGAGTTCAGCCTGATGATACACAGCGAAGTACAAAAGCAGTTCGGGGAGCAAATTCGTCGTGTGGCGGAGCAGACGCTCTCTCAGCTCGGTGTGAAAGAGGGGATTTTTATTCTGGAAGACAAGGGGGCACTGGACTGCGTGATCCGCGCCCGTTTGCAAAGCGCGGTGCTCCGTGCCGCCGATGCCGAACAGATTGACTGGGAAAAACTACAATGAAAAAACTCCGTCGCAGCATGTTGTTCCTCCCCGGCGCTAACGCCGCCATGCTCTCCACCGCTTTTATTTACCGCCCGGATTCGATCATGTTCGACCTGGAAGACGCCGTGGCGCTGCGTGAGAAAGACACCGCCCGCGTGCTGGTGTTTCACGCTCTGCAGCACCCGATGTACCGCGACATCGAAACCGTGGTTCGTATTAACCCGCTTAACACCCCGTTTGGCCTGGCCGATCTCGAGGCCGTCGTGCGCGCCGGAGTGGACGTGGTGCGCCTGCCAAAAACCGACACGCCGGAAGATATCTTCCTGCTGGAATCTCACCTCGAGCGCATTGAGCGTGAGTGTGGCCGAGAGCCAGGCTCCACCAAACTGATGGCGGCGATTGAATCCGCCGTCGGCGTGATCAACGCCGTCGCCATCGCACGTTCTTCCCCTCGTCTGATTGGTATTGCGCTGGCGGCGTTTGATTACGTGATGGATATGCAAACCGAGCGTGGCGACGGCACGGAGCTGTTCTATGCCCGCTGCGCGGTGCTGCATGCCGCGCGCGCCGCCGGGATTGACGCGTTCGACGTGGTTTGGTCTGACGTGAATAACGAGGCCGGGTTCCTGCGGGAAGTCGAGCTAATCCGCAAAATGGGCTTCAACGGTAAATCGCTGATCAACCCCCGGCAGATTGAGCTGCTGCATAACGCCTACGCGCCAACTCAGGACGAAGTCGATTATGCCCGCCGGGTGATTGCCGCCGCCGACGAAGGGGAGCGCAACGGCCTGGGCGTAGTGTCGCTCAACGGCAAGATGATCGACGCGCCAATCATTAACCATGCGCAGGTGGTGCTTGAGCGCGCCGCGGCTTCCGGCGTGCGCCGTTAAGGACAAAACAATGAGCAATATGACCGAACTTTTACACCTTGAGTATCCGCATCTGGCCCATCTGCGAAGCTTCGAAGGGGCGCATCAAACTACGCCGTGGCTGGCGGATGCCGAAGCGAAGAAAACCCGTAAGCTTTGCGACACGCTGGAGCAGGCGATTGCCCAAAGCGGGCTGAAGGACGGCATGACCATCTCCTTCCACCATGCTTTCCGGGAAGGCGATCGGGTGATTAATCACGTGGTTGCCACGCTGGCTCGCCTTGGATTTAAAGATCTGACGCTGGCCTCAAGTTCGCTGATGACCTGCAACGAAGCGCTGATTGAGCCCATTCGTAACGGTGTGATCACCCGCATTTACACCTCCGGGATGCGCGGCAAGCTGGCGGAAGCGATCTCTCATGGCCTGATGGCCGAGCCGGTACAAATCCACTCCCACGGCGGGCGCGTGAAGCTGCTGCAGGACGGCGAGCTAAAAATCGACGTGGCATTTCTCGGCGTGCCGTGCAGCGACGAATACGGCAATGCCAACGGCACCCACGGTAAATCCTGCTGCGGCTCGCTGGGCTATGCCAAAGTAGACGCCCATTTTGCCCGCAAAGTCGTGCTGTTAACCGAAGAGCTGGTGCCGTTCCCCAATATGCCCGCGAGCCTGATGCAGGATGAGGTGGACTACATCGTTCAGGTCGACACCGTGGGCGATCCGGCCAAAATCAGCGTCGGGGCTGCACGTGTCACCAGCAACCCCCGCGAGCTGATGATTGCCCGCACCGCAGCGGAAGTGATTGAACATTCGGGCTACTTCCGCCCCGGCTTCTCCATGCAGACCGGCTCCGGCGCGGCGGCGACCGCCTGCACGCGCTTTATGGAAGAAAAAATGGAGCGTAATGGCGTCGTCGCTCGCTTTGCCCTCGGGGGGATCACCGGCAGCCTGGTGGATCTCCATGAGAAAGGGCTGATCGAAAAACTGCTCGACACCCAGTGTTTTGACGGCCAGGCCGCCGCCTCTCTGGCGCGTAACCCGAACCACGTTGAGATCTCCACCAACGTTTATGCCAATCCCGGAGCGAAGGCCACGAGCTGCGATCAGCTTGATGTGGTGATCCTCAGCGCGCTGGAGATCGATATCGACTTTAACGTCAATGTGATCACCGGATCTGACGGCGTTATGCGCGGCGCATCCGGCGGACACTGCGACGTGGCGAGCGCGGCAAACCTGACTATCGTGGTTGCTCCGCTGCTGCGCACGCGCATTCCTACCGTTGTTAAAAGGGTGACCACGCGCGTTACGCCAGGTGAAAGCATTGATGTGCTGGTGACGGATCACGGCGTGGCGGTTAATCCGGCCCGGCCGGAGATCCGTGAACGGCTTGAGGGTGCGGGGATGAAGATCGTGAGCATAGAAGATCTTTACCAGCGCGCTATTTCCCTGACCGGCGAGCCGAAGCCGATCGAATTTACGCCGCACATCGTCGGCGTGATCCGCTACCGCGACGGCAGCGTGATCGACGTGGTGCGTCAGGTCAAAGAGGAGTCAGCCCAATGAGTGAAACGCTTGTGGAAGCGGAAGGCGTTACCCTTACAGCCCTGCTTGAGGCGAAAGAGCGGCGGGCGCACCGGCAGCAAGAGTGGCTGGTTAAGTACCGGCAGCCGGTGCTTTCCCTGACGCTGGTGACGCCCGGCCAGGTAAAGGACAGCATTCGCTACCGCAACTGCATGGCGGTAGCGCTGCAGGCCTGCGACCAGCTGCTGTGGGGCAACCGCTGGCCGGTGCTCGAGCGGCAGGTACTGTGGCTGCCGACCGGGGCCGAAGCGATGTGGAGCGTGGCGCATTCGGCCAGCGAACTTAAGGCGGCAACTGTCGGGCTGGAGCAAACCCATCCGCTCGGCAGGCTGTGGGATGCGGATGTGATTTGCCCCGACAATGGCCCGGTCGGGCGGACTTCGCTGGATTTGGCGGGCCGGCTCTGCCTGGTGTGCAACGAGCCCGCGCATGCCTGTGCACGCTCCCGCCGCCACCCCATGGATGAAGTGACCGCGCGCGTCGAGAGGCTGATAGATGGCTGGTTTGCCAGGGATTAAATCAAATACTGCCGCCGCCCCGGATGTGCCAGCCCTGGCGCGGCAGGCGCTGCTGGACGAGGTGTGGCTAACGCCAAAGCCGGGGCTGGTGGATGCCGCCAACAACGGCTCGCACCGGGACATGGATCTGCCGATGTTTCTCGGCAGCATTGCGGCCATTGGCCCCTGGTTCAGCACGTTCCACGCTTTAGGACGTGAACATGCCGGGCGAGGTGCCAGTGAGATGCTGCGGCTCATCCGTCCGGCGGGCATCGCCTGCGAACAGGCGATGTATAAGGCCACTCAGGGCGTGAATACGCACAAAGGTGGCGTGTTTTCGCTGGGGCTGCTTTCTACCGCCGCTGGCCGTCTGCAGGGGCAGGACAAAGCGCTAACTGCATCGGCGGTGTGTTCCACCGTGAGCGAGATCTGCAGCGGGATTGTGGAAAGAGAACTGGTCGCGGCCCGGAAGGCTTCTTCCGTTGGCGAAAGGCTTTATCAGCAGTTTGGCCTGACCGGCGCACGCGGCGAGGCGGAAAGCGGATTCCTTACTGTGCGCCAGCACGTGCTGCCTTACTGGCAGGCGGAAAGCTGCCCGAAGCGCCGTCTGCTTGCGGCGATGTTGCGTCTGATGGCTGCTAACCCAGACACCAATCTTGTGTCGCGCGGCGGGCTAAACGGACTGCGCTATGTGCAGCGTTACGCTGCGCGCCTGATTCAGCAAGGCTGGCACGAGGACGATCTTCGGCAAATGGATGCCGATCTTATTGCCCGCAACCTCAGTCCCGGCGGGAGCGCGGATCTGCTGGCCGTCAGCGCTGTTTTAGCGGAAATTGCGGTGTGAAGGCAACGCAGCACGAATTTCATGCTAATAAGACCCGTTTTTGTCTAGTCTGAGGTTTTCACTCTTGATAATAAAAGGAGTAACTCATGGCTCAGACCGCAGAGAAAAACCGTCGCTTTGTGCTGGCGAAGCGCCCGCAGGGGATGCCGACCCGCGAAGATATCCATCTGGAAGAAGTGGCTGTTCCGACGCCGGGAAAAGGTGAAGTGCTGCTACGCACGCTTTTCCTCTCCCTCGACCCGTATATGCGCGGGCGCATGAGCGACGCCAAATCCTACTCGGCGCCGATTGCCATCGGTGAAGTTATTGTGGGGGGAACCGTCAGCCGCGTGGAAAGCTCTCGGCATCCTGATTACCAGCCGGGCGACCTTGTTCTGGCCGACTCTGGCTGGCAGGATTATTCACTTTCCAACGGGGAAGGCCTGCAGAAGCTGGAGAAAAACATGTCTCATCCTTCCTGGGCGCTGGGACTGCTTGGCATGCCGGGCTTTACCGGCTATATGGGGCTGACGGACATCGGTAACCCGCAGCCGGGTGAAACCGTGGTGGTTGCGGCAGCCAGCGGCGCGGTGGGTTCGGTTGTAGGGCAAACGGCTCGCCTTCGCGGGGCGAGAGTTATCGGCATTGCCGGCGGGGAAGATAAGTGCCGCTATGTGAAGGACACGCTGAAGTTTGATGAGTGCCTCGATCATCGTGCCAGTGATTTCGCTGAACAGCTCGCCAAAGCCTGCCCGAACGGCATCGACGTCTACTTTGAAAACGTCGGCGGGGCGGTGTTTGACGCCGTCTTCCCGCTGCTGAATACCAAAGCGCGTATCCCGGTTTGTGGCATGATCAGCCAGTACAACGGCAACAACAGCGCCTTTGAGCACGATCGTCTGCCGGAGCTAATGGCTACTATCCTGAAAAAACGTATGCGCGTGGAAGGGTTTATCATCAGCCAGGATTACGGCCATCGTTACCCGGAATTCTACAAGCAGATGAGCGAGTGGATCGCCGCCGGAGAGATTGAGTTCCGCGAGGATATCGTGGACGGGCTGGAAAACACCGTGGAGGCGTTCCAGGGGCTGCTGGCCGGGAAGAACTTCGGCAAGCTGATTGTGAAGGTGGCGGAATAAGATTGACCCTCACCCCGGCTCTCTCCCTGGAAGGGAGAGAGGGGGATCAAACGTTTTTTGTATGAATTCCCTCTCCCCCGTGGGAGAGGGTTAGGGTGTGGGGAAGCCACGCTCCCTTAAATGAGAATTTTTTTTATTTCCCTGCTGTACTTGCTAAATGGCGGCGGACGTGAGAGATTAGCACCCGGTTTGGAACACAGACCTTATGAAAGCAGTTTTAGTAAAGCAGTCCTCAGTTCAAGCGCTATCTTAGATATCCCTTCTTCTCGAGTCTCCTCCTAAGTGCCCGAATAAGTCCAACTCTGCTGAACAGACCATGTTCGCCGCGTTTAGTGGCTCAAGAAACTGAAAAGGTAATATCTATGTCTAACAAAATGACTGGTTTAGTAAAATGGTTCAACGCTGAGAAAGGTTTCGGCTTCATCTCTCCTACCGATGGCAGCAAAGATGTATTCGTACACTTCTCTGCAATCCAGAGCGACAGCTTCAAAACCCTCGACGAAGGCCAGAAAGTTGAGTTCTCTATCGAGAACGGCGCTAAAGGCCCAGCTGCTGCTAACGTTGTTGCGCTGTAATCCAGCCTGACGTTTCAGAAGTGAAGAAACCCGCTACGGCGGGTTTTTTTGTGCCCGCAGTTTGTAGATGTCTGATATCTTTTGCTCTCTCCTGCCTAATGTTGTGTGTTAAATTGTGATTTTGGTTAACCAATTATCCCTTCATGATTGACACGCTTGCCGAATTGGCCGAACTTAGACGCTATATCACGCACCTAAAGAGGTGCTTAATCATCAGTGTTTACTGGTCAACCAATTTGAGTTGTGGGGTGGATATTATGAAGCAAACCTGGCGCTGGTATGGTCCAAACGATCCGGTTAGTCTGGCCGACGCCCGGCAGGCGGGGGCGACAGGGATCGTCACCGCGCTGCACCATATTCCGAACGGTGAAGTGTGGCCGGTCGAAGAGATACTGAAACGCAAAGCCGTGGTGGAGGCCGCCGGGCTGGTCTGGTCGGTGGTGGAAAGCGTGCCTATCCACGAAGAGATCAAAACCCATCGCGGGCAGTACGATTTGTGGATCGACAATTACTGCCAAAGTCTGCGTAACCTGGCGGAATGCGGCATCTACACCGTGTGCTACAACTTCATGCCGGTGCTGGACTGGACGCGCACCGATCTCGAATACCCGCTGCCGGACGGTTCCAAAGCGCTGCGCTTTGACCAAATCGAATTCGCCGCGTTTGAGCTGCATATTCTGAAGCGCAAAGGGGCTGAAGCTGACTACAGCGCGGAAGAAATCGAACAGGCAAACCGACGCTTCGCGGAAATGCGCGAGGATGAAAAAGCGCGGCTGACTCGCAACATCATCGCTGGCCTTCCTGGCGCAGAAGAAGGCTACACGCTCGACCAGTTCCGCGCCCAACTGGACACCTACCAGGATATCGATAAAGCGAAACTTCGCGAAAACTTTGCCTACTTCCTTGAGGCAATTATCCCGGTTGCGGAGCAGGTTGGCATCAAAATGGCGGTTCACCCGGACGATCCTCCGCGTCCCATCCTTGGCCTGCCGCGCATTGTTTCAACTGTGGAGGATATGCAGTGGATGGTGGAGGCGGTGAACAGTCCGGCGAATGGCTTCACGATGTGTACCGGCTCTTACGGCGTGCGGGCCGATAACGACCTGGTCGGCATGATTAAACGCTTTGGGCCTCGTATCTACTTCACGCACCTGCGCTCAACGCTGCGGGAAGAAAACCCTAAAACCTTCCACGAGGCCGCACACCTTTATGGTGACGTGGATATGTATGAAGTGGTGAAAGCCATTGTGGAAGAGGAGCAGCGCCGGAAAGAAGCAGGGCAAAGTGAACTGATTCCGATGCGCCCGGATCACGGCCATCAAATGCTGGATGACCTGAATAAAAAGGTGAATCCAGGCTATTCGGCGATTGGCCGCCTGAAAGGGTTGGCCGAAGTGCGTGGCGTTGAGATGGCTATCCAGCGCGCGTTCTTTGGTAAATAGCCCTCACTGGGCCAGGGAATGGGTCAACCAGTTATGCTATAGTCCGGCTCATTCCCTACCTGCCGTGAGTAAAGATGAAACCGCAAATCCAGGACAAACCTGCCGCGCAGCCGCAGCGGCCTTATCAGGAAGTGGGTGTGATGCTGCGCGACATGATTGCGCGGCAGCAATATGCCCTGGGGGATCGTCTTCCGCCCGAGCGTGAAATCGCGGCGCTGCTGTCGGTGAGCCGGACCGTGGTGCGTGAAGCGCTGATCATGCTGGAGATTGAAGGGCTGGTGGAAGTCCGCCGTGGGGCGGGTATTTTTGTGGTTGCCATGCCGGATAAACTTGTTAACCCTCCCGTTAGCACGAGCCAGTGCAACGATGCCGGGCCGTTTGAGCTATTGCAGGCGCGCCAGCTGCTGGAAAGCAATATCGCGGAGTTTGCCGCCCAGCAGGCCACACGGGAAGATATTCTCAAAATGCGTCAGGCCTTGCAGGTAGAAGAGCAGGAACTGGCTGCCGGGGATAACGAAAGCGGCGACAGGCAGTTCCATCTTGCCGTGGCCGAGGCCACCCACAACAGCATGCTGGTGGAATTGTTTAAACAATCCTGGCAGTGGCGTGAAAACAACCCGATGTGGATCCAGCTGCACAGCCATCTGGAAAACAACCACTATCGGCAAGAGTGGCTCGCCGACCATAAACAAATTCTTGCGGCGCTGATCAAGAAAGACGCCAAAGCGGCCAAACACGCGATGTGGCAGCACCTGGAAAACGTCAAAAACCGGCTGCTGGAACTGTCCGACGTCGATGATATTAACTTCGACGGATATTTGTTCGAGTCCTGGCCGCTGAACGAGCCTGGGCGTTAACCCGGGCTTATTTCACACGAACTGCCGCTGCAGCAGCTCGCCGCTTTGCTGTAAATCCTGCTGCGGGTTGCGGCCTATCAGCACATATTCATACCCCTTACTGCGCCACCAGACCAGGTTAAGGCCGCGGCGGACTTCGTGCTTCAGCGTAGGGCTGTCGGCTGCCTTGCTGCGGGAAATACACAGCGCCATCGGCCCGTAGCTGGCGTGCAGGTAGGCCATCTGCGCGATGGAGATGCTGTCGTAGCGCAGCATCCTCACGCTTTTTAGCTCGGCTTCCGGCAGCTCAACTTCACCTTGCTGCAGCCTGAGGCCGATATCCTGCTGCATACGGTTCAGGCCGTTTTGCAGCGCCTGAGGCGTGACGTTGATGTCCGCCAGCGTTTCGGCGCTGTAAAGCGACATGTACTGCGCAATCAGGTCGCGAATTTCTGGCTCGCCGCTAAGTTTTTGCTCGCCGGGGCGAATAAAGCGCCCGGCCAGCACGCCGACGGCGAGGAAGCTGAGGGCGGCGGCGATCAGGCTGCGGCGGCTAACGCCTTGTGTTTGCGGCTTCATGTTCATCGGCTGATGCAGCAGCACGTTGAGTTTGGCCTGCATTCTATCGACTGGCGCTTCTTCCAAAAGTGGGGCAAAAGCCTGTTCCAGCGGCAGATGGCTTTGCATGAGCGGCTCAACGCGCGCGGCCAGATCGGCGTCGTTATTCAACTGCTGCTCAAAGACGTGGCGTTCATCCTCGCGCATTTCGCCGTCCAGCCAGGCCACGATAGCCTCATCGCTCCACGGAGCGGAGAAGGATTGACGCGTCATTGGAGCTCCTTCTTCATCGTCGGCATCAGGTGCCTGGCCAGCGTCAGACGCGCGGCGGCCAGGCGGCTCATCACGGTGCCAATGGGAATGGCCAGCGTGTCGGCTGCTTCCTGATAGGTAAAGCCCTCGACATACACTAAAAACACGGTATTGCGCTGGGCTTCAGGCAGCTCGCTAACCTGCTGCAGCAGCGCGTGATACTGGTGCTTGTCTTCGGTATTTTCGCTGTCTGCCAGCTGGCTCAGTTCGTCGATGTCGACAAAGCCCTGGCCCTGGCGAACGCGCAGGGCGCGAATTTCGTTGATCCAGATAGAGTACAAAATCGCAAACAGCCAGCGGTCTATCCGCGTCCCGGACTGAAACTGACTGCAGCGCTCTAAAGCGCGCACGCAGGTGGACTGAACCAAATCTTCAGCCACATCACGATTGCGGGACAGCACCATGCCGTAACGCCAGAGGCGAGCAAGGTGCTGGGCCAGCTGTAAACGAACTTCGTTGACGGTGATTTTTATGCCCTCAGCCTTAGGACTCTGGGTGCCCGTCAATGGCGGCTTTTAAATCGCGATACTCCTCGCAGCCGGTTCCGCAGAGCGTTTTAATGGTCGCTAACTGGGCTTTCGCCAGGTCAGGGCGGCCCTTAATCATCCACGCTTCGCCAAGATATTCGCGCACTTTGGCATAGTGCGGATCCAGGGCGATGGAGCGCTGATAATAGCCGATTCCTTCGTCGGTGCGCCCCAGTTTTCTTGTGGCGTAGCCCCGGTAGTTCCAGGCTTCACGCGTGTTGGGCTGCTGCAGGGTATCCAGCAGGTTTAACGCCTCCTGATACCGGCATGATTTTGCCAGATGGTAAGCATATTGCGTCTTGTCGCTGTCGCTTAACATGCTGCTCTTTTCCACGGTACAGGTTTTGGTTTTGCTGTCGTACACCTGGCCTTTCGGGCAGTCCGGCGTTTTGGCATCATCGTCGCCCATGGCGCTGGCGGTGGCGGAGTAGAAAAGTCCGCTGGTCACGAGGCACAGCAAAGGCAGCAGTTTACGAGTTGAAGGCATGTTCATGGTGTCGTCCTGTAGGTTAACGAGAGTGGCCTTTGCAGGCGGGGAGCATGCGGCGCAGCGTGCCGTCACGCAGAACATAGTGGTGGATCAGGGCGGCGGCGGCATGCGCCCCCGCCAGCAGGATCAGCGCCCAGGCCACATTGTTGTGCAGCATCGCCAGGGTATGGCGCAGCGTTGGATCGATGTTAAACACGTCCGGAACTTCAAACAGGTTGAAGAACCAGAAGGGTTCGCCCTGCGCCCAGCGGAACAGGAAGCCAAGCGTGACCTGAGTCAGCAACAGGATGTAAAGCACGCCGTGCGTGGCATGGGCGGCAAGGCGGAATGCGCCCGGCATCGGCACTTTTTCCAGCTTTCGCGACGGCGAAAAAGCGGCGCTGATGCGCCAGATTAGTCGGACGACCATCACCGCCCCAAGCAAAATGCCGAACGAAATGTGTAGCGATTGCAGGCCTTTGCGAAGCGGAGTGCCGCGTTCAAGGACTTCCCAGATGTGCGCGCTGGCAAACAGAAATATCACGCAGAAGGCGGTTAGCCAGTGGAGGGCCATGCTAAAGGCGTCGTAGCGCTTGTGAGGCGGCGTAGCTTCGGGGGGCAGGTAACTCATGATTGTCTCTTCCTCAGGTTCTTGTAAGGAGTAAACAATCGGGGTGGGGAAATTATTCGGCGAAAACGAAAAAAAAGTCAGGCACTCCGCAGAGGCCTGACTTGATCGGGGCTGGAGGGCAGCTTAAAGGGCTTTTTCCCACACGGACTGCGGCAGTAAATAAACCGCTTTTTCAGCGTGCTGGCCGTCGGTCACGATGTGTTTGATGCCGCTTGCCATCACGGCCAGCGTCACGTCGAAGGCGTTCAGGCTGTCGCCGAAGCCGGCGGTCAGGTTCAGCATTGAGCCGTTCGCCATCAGGTAAAGCGTTTTGCCGTTAAGCTGGTACGCGTTGATAAACGGCATCACTTCTTCGGTCGGATATTGCTGCAGGTAGCCGCAGTCGATCTCTTCCGCAACGTGGCCCACGTTCAGCACAAACACGCCGTCTTTGGCTTTATCCAGTACCGCTGCGCTGACGACTTTTTTCGCCCCGGTGGCGGTGGCGACAACGTCAGTGGTGGCAATCACGTCATGAATATCAACCACGTGCCAGCCGTCATAGGCGGCCTGCAGGCGGCGGGCCGGATCTAACTCGGCAACCATCACCTGGCCACCGTAGGCTTTGGCGGCGGCGGCAACGCCCTGGCCGACCAGGCCATAGCCAATGACCAGTACTTTCTTTTCATGCAAGGTAAGGTGCGTCGTCTGGAAGAAGGTTTGCCAGGCGGTGAGGCCAACCATGTGGCGGTTATGCAGGCCTTCTTTTACCGGCAGATCGTCCCAGTTAAAGATCGGGTAGCCAGGGCGGAGATCCGCGAGGCGGTTGACCCCGGAGCCGGTTGCTTCCAGGCAGGCAACCACGTCGCCAAACTCGCCACGCTGATGCAGCAGCGTGGTGATGTCCGCGCCCATTTCGCACAGATGCGTTGGGCGCCAGGCGATGGCTTTTTCCCACGAGTCGCGCCAGTCGGCGTCGTTCATATTGCGCCATGCGCTGGCTTCCGCCCCGGCGGCGACCAGGTAAGCGACAACGTCATCCTGCACGGTGGTTGGGTTGCAGGTGGTGAGGAAGACTTTGGCATTTTTCTTCAGCAGGCCTTCAACCAGCGGGATCATTTTCAGGTCGAGATGCATATTGCAGGCGATGCGAACGTGGCTTAAGTCGGGCAGCGCCTGAACCTGTTTGAGGGTGCGAACCATGTGGCGGGTAGACCACGCAATCTCTTTGTTAAACATCTCGCTCTGGGTGCTCACGTTTTTTCCTTATTAATTGTTTTTACTGGTTTTTATAGAATATATCATCACGTTAACGGGAATCAGAATAGCAAAACGATGGCCGATTGTTAATCACCGAAGCCGGCGCGGCAGGCGTGACTTCTGCTTACCAATGTTTTGTTTTTTCCCTCGATTTCTTCTCTATAGTAAAAGCTTCATCCCCTGATAAAAACGAGAAAAACATGATCAAAAAAGCGCTTGTTGTGTTGTTAAGCAGTGCCTTCTTGACCCCGATGATAGCGAAGGCCGACAGCACGATAGTGTTCCTGCGGCACGGTGAGAAACCGGCTAACAATAGCGGGCAGCTCACCTGCAAAGGGCTGAATCGCGCGCTGCAATTGCCGTCGGTTCTGCTGAGCCAGTACGGCAAACCGGATGCCATCTACGCCGCCGCGCCGAAAGAGAACAAAACCGGCAGCTCTCTGCGCCCGTTAACCACCATCACGCCGACCGCGATCCGCCTTTCTCAGGCCATCGACCTGCACTACCACGCGGAGCAGACGGATGAGCTGGCGGATGATTTACTGAAAACTCAGAGCAGCGGCCGCCTGACTTTTGTCTCGTGGGAGCACAAAAACCTGGTGATCGCGGCGCAAAAGCTGGTGAAGGCAACTGGCGGCGACCCAACCGTGGTGCCAAAATGGCCGGGCAGCGATTTTGATTCGCTGTACATCATCAAACTGGACGATCAAAAGCGATTTAAATCTTTCACCCACGGGGCTGAAGGGCTGAATAACGTGCCGGACAGCTGCGCGGGCGCGAGCTGACAGAAAAGAAAAACCCGTCTGGAAGACGGGTTTTTTTATGCACTTAGCCAAAGAGGATTACCACCACACTTCAGCCTGAACGCCAGCCATAAACTCGTTCTTGCTGTTTTCGTTAAAGCGGAAGTTTGACAGCTCGTTGTCCAGAATATTCAGGTATGTGCCGTAGAAACGAATTTCAGGACGCGAGCCGAGCAGGCTTGGGCCAACCTTCAGAGCGTGATAGAGCGTGGTTTTGTAACCCGACTCTTTCAGATTTACGCCCTGTTCGGTTTTGTTTTTCTGGGTAAACCAGCTCAGCTCCAGGCCGGTCTGGTTCCAGGTATCCCAAATCCACGCCGGGCGAATCACGGCCCGAATGCTGCTGAAGTCGCTGTGGGCGCCGCTCTCATAGCTATAAACATCGCTACCCTGGGAGTAAACCAGCGCGTTAGCCATGATGATCCTGTCCTCGAGGTACATTTCCCCCTGCGAAATCAGACGCCAGGCCACGCCGTCCGTCTGGTCGCCGTAGTAATATCGGCCCGGTGCCATGGAGTTGCTGGCTCCCGAGAAGTTCGCGAAGCTGCTGGCATAAGAGTTATTGGCCACCTGCAGGGTAAACTCGTTGAAGGTGTCGCGCGGCAGATCCTGGCGCACAATGGCCGTCGCCATCCAGGTATCCTTCAGTTTAAAGAAGGAGCCGTTATTTTCGTTGTCCTTCTGGTCGTCAGTTTTATTGGCAAAGGCGTATTTGCCCATCAGCGAGAGCGAACCTTTTTCCCACAGCGGAATGTTGCGGTAGCGCAGGTCAACCGAGTTGGTGTTCATCTGCGTGGTGTGGCTGAAGTCGCGGGAATAAACGTCGACGTCGTTGCGGCTGAGGGAGGCGTCAAGTTGGCCGACGCCCAGGTTCCAGTTTTGGATCCCGACGGCCGCCGCCACCTGGGTGGTTAAGGATTTCCAGTCGAGCATCTGGATTTCGTACTCAGGCAGCTTGTGCTTCCCGACCCAGAAGTCTGCTTCCGGCGCAAACGGCAGGAAGCCTCTGGTGGTCAGGAAAATATCGCTGAACTGCATGATGTTTTCGTTGCCGTTGTTGTCGCCAAACCAGGCGTCGTTATACTGCTCCCCGACGTTACCGTCGTAGGTCACGATGGCGTTGGCGGTTTTGCCGTCCTGGTTGTAGACGCGCTGGTTCAGCGTTAAGTCGAACCAGCCGCTCATTTCATTGCCGAAACGACCCAGCGACCCGGCGGCGTAGGTTTGAGCCGACCCGCGATTGGCCGCTGCCCAGCCGGAACGGAAATAACCTTCGTAGCTAAAGCCAATATCATCTTTAATGTATTTACTGATGTCTTTCAGGGTAACGTTTTCTACGGTAGTTTTGCCACCTTCGTTATTGACCACGGCCACTTTTTGCGTGCCTTTCACCGGCGTTGGTGCCGGCTTAGTATCGAGATGATTATTTTCATTCTCGATGTTGTCGGCTACCGGAGAATAAACCGTCTGATTGACCGGGGCCGGGCCAGACTGCACGTTGTTACCGGCTGGCTGCAGTTGGGCGACCTTATCTTTATATATGGCCAATTCTTTCTGCGTTTTATTTAATTCTGATTTGTTTTCTGATAATTGTCTTTCAAGTAATTCCAGACGCTGCTCTACCGTTAATTTTGCTGCCATTACGTGGGTTGAGGATAACGCCAGAAGGATGGATGAAGACAATAAGCTAACCTTCAATAAATTTGAATTCATAGAATGTCCCAGAAGTATAATTATTATTTGCCTCCAGTTTTAATAACCGGAGGCGGGTGAAAATTAAATTGCTATCATCGGTTTATTTATTACTGCGCCGCCTGTGCTGCATTTACCTTATTGGCGGCCATAACGAACGGTAAATAAATTAGCGTGGAGATGGCCAGGCATAGCAGCCCGACAATCAATGCCATCCAGTTCCCCCCGGTGCCGAAGAAGGCGATGAGCGGCCCCGGCGTTGTCCACGGTACGGCATAGGCAATTGGTGGAATAATCTCCAGAGTGACGAAGGTGTAGCCCACCAAAGAGTTGACGAACGGCACCATGATAAACGGAATGATCAGGATCGGGTTCAGCACGATGGGCAGGCCGAAAATCACCGGTTCGTTGATGTTAAACAGGCCCGGCACGAAGGCCATTTTCGCCAGATCGCGGTAGTCGGCACGGCGGGAGGCAATAAAAATAGCCAGCAGCAGGCCGAGCGTCATTCCCGATCCACCGTAGTTGGCGAAGGCGTCGTTGATGCTCCCCCAGGTGATAGGGTATGGCGCCCCCCACGTAGTGCCGTTGGATGCGGCAAAAGAGAGGTTTTCGAGGTTAGCTTCGGAGAAAATAGTCTCGCGAATCGCCGCCGTGGTGTTCGGCCCGTGAATGCCCAGCACCCACAGGAAGTTGGTGACCACGCCAAGCACCAGCACCGCGACGATATTGGTGCCCATGTTTTTCAGCGGGGCCTGAATCAGGGTATAAATCAGTTCGTTCAGGCCATTCGGGGAGATTTTCGTCAGGCAGTAGTTCAGCACCGAGAAGAAGATCATCACGAAGAAGATAGGAATTAAAACTTTAAATGAGCGTGCAACCGCCGGCGGTACGGCGTCTGGCATGGTGATGGTGATCTTCGGGTTACGCGCCAGGCGGCAGAAGATTTCCCCGGTAATCAGCGCGACAATCACCGCCACAAAAAGCCCCTGCGGCCCCAGATATTGCGTGGTCAGATACGACTGCCCGCCCATCATTTGATAAGGGGTATAGACCACGAAGAACGCGCCGATAGCGGTCAGGCCGCACAGCAAGTCGTCCTGCTGATAGCTGATAGCGATATTACGTGCGACCAGGAAGGCAATCATGATCGACATGATATTCACCGACCCATTCATCACCGGGGAGAATATGTTTTGAGCTTCGGCTAAGTTAGGGAATAACACGCCGAGATGCAGCAGTGAAGCAATAAAACCATCCGGTGAAAGGATGGCAAAGTTAATCAGCACGATCAGCGAGCTGGCCATAACGATGGGGAACGACAAAATAAATGCATCGCGGATGGCCGAGACGTGTATCTGAGAGTTTAATTTAATCGCAATAGGAACAAGGAGCTTTTCCATACCGCGCTCAAAGGCATTCATAATACTCATGATGCGCCCTTTATCATTAGAGAGATATTGACTGATGATATAAGTTTATTGGTGAAGCCTCTGCTTAATAGCAGGTCGCGTAACGATAAACCTAATCAATTACCCATTGGGTTGTTATTTTGGCTGGAAAGCTTAGCGTTCACCGAGTAAATTCAGTGCGGAATCAAGAACTGATTTGCCATCCATTTGCCCGTAATACTTCATGTCGATTACCGCTACCGGAATTTTCCCCTGGGCGATTTCTTCTATTTCACTTTTTTGGAAGCGAACCTGAGGTCCCAGCAGAACAACATCTGCTTCATTTCTTTTAATTCTTTCTTTCGCCTCGGCAATCGCCAGTGCATTAATATTGACCGAAATATTTCCCGCGCTGGCGTGATCCTGCATTCTTTTCACCAGCATGCTGGTAGACATCCCGGCCGCACAAACCAATAATATATTCTTCATTTTTCCCCTTAACGCTTCGTAGATAATCAACCAGCGGCTAACTTAATGAATATCAATGCGTTCATCTGCCATTTCGATCACAGTTAGTCATGCCCGAGTGGTGCAGAAAGCAAAGTGAAAATGGACCTGTGTTGCGCTTTTATTATGACTCGAACGGTAATTGACTGTTTTTAAATAAGTTCAGGAGGTTCAAAAGTGGTATACAAAGATGTTGTTAACTTACTAAAAAACAGGATCAGCAGCCCAACTTATCATATCGGCGACATCCTCCCTTCGGAGAAAGAGCTGGCTGAGTTCTACAATGTGTCACGTAATACCTTGCGTAAAGCATTGAAAGTACTGGAAGATGAGGCGTTGATTGAGCGTAGGCACGGCTCCGGCACCTATGTGCGAAATAAACATTTTCAGGCTTCGGTTACGCATCTGGACAGCTTCACCGAGATTGCCCGAAGTGAAGGGAAAAAACCGTCCAGCCAGGTGCTGAGATTTGAGCTGCAGCAGGCATCGGAAGAGATTGCCAGCCGCCTGCAGCTGGCCATCGGCGAACCGGTCTATTACGCCAAACGACTGCGCCACATCGACAACGTGCCGATGCAGCTGGAAGAGACCTGGCTGTCGGTGAACCGCTTCCCCGACCTGACGGTCAACCACATGAAGCGTTCGAAATTTTCCTACATCGAAGATGAATGCGGCGTCAAAATTCACGGCTGCTACGAGGCGTTTCAGCCCATTCTGCCGTCAACCGAGATTGCCAAAATGCTGCACATCAGTACCCGCGACCCGATTATCCGCATGGAAACCCAGTCCGTTGACGCCAGCCACAGCCCGATTGATTACTCGATCCTCTACACCAACGTGTTCGAGTTCCAGGTGAAGTATTTTTTGCCTCGTAAGGCGGGCTAGCCGCTGTGGCTGACCTTGTATTCGCCACGTCGGTCACAGTTCTGCTTTAAAAAGAGGTTCAATAATGTTCATGAAAATGAACCTGTCGATTCTGAAAGATGAATATCAGCGGTAACTCACTGTATATCATATCTTTTGACAGGTTCAAAAGTTGTTCAATGTGTTATCCCCCTTCTATTGCCTGATGCGCCTCCCATTGATTAAGATTTTCTTCGTTTTCAGAACTGATAATTAAAAATTGAACTCGTCAATTTTTGTATTCCTTTTACCAGGCATGAATATGACCGGTGCGAAATAGTTTCCTCGTTTCAGTGGAAATAAACGATGAGCCGGAAATATGCAGGAGGAATTAGCGTATGAATATCGCCGCATTTGATATCGGTGGTACGGCTTTAAAAATGGGGATCGTCAACTCGCAGGGCGAGATACTGGCAAAAGGCAAAGAGACGATCGACGACAGCGATGGCGAGCAAATTTTACAGGCCATTTTAGCGTGGATTGCCGAGCATCCCGGCTGTGAAGGCGTGGCGATCAGCGCCCCTGGCTATGTCAATCCGCACACTGGCTTTATTGAAATGGGCGGGGCCATCCGCCGCTTCGACAACTTTGCCATCAAAGAATGGCTGGAAGAAAGCACGCAGCTGCCTGTTGCCATCGAAAATGACGCCAACTGCGTCCTGCTGGCCGAACGCTGGCAGGGGAAAGCGGCGGGGATGAGCAACTTCCTCGTACTGACCATCGGCACCGGTATCGGCGGGGCGATTTTCTGCAATAACCAACTGGTACACGGCGCGCGCTTCCGGGCGGGAGAATTCGGTTACATGCTGACCGAACGCCCTGGCCCACGCGATGTTCGCCGCTACACCATGAACGATACCTGCACCCTGAGAACCCTGCGCAAAGACTACGCGGAGTATGTCGGCAAGCCGCTTGAGGCCGTCAGCGGGGAAGAGATTTTCGACCGCTTTGATGCCGGCGACGTGGCGTGCCAGCGTATGGTGAACGCGTTCTTCAACGATCTCGGCACCGGCCTTTATAACCTCGTCAATCTGTTCGACCCGGAAAAAATCCTGCTCGGCGGCGGCATTGTGGAACGCCCAGGCTTCCTTGCGCTGCTGCGCGAACATCTGGCCTGGTTCACCCTCGACGACTATATCGACACCGTCAGTCACGGCAACGATGCCGGACTCATTGGCGCGGTCTACCATTTTAATCAGCACTATCGGTCGCAGCATGCGATCTCTAATTAAGGGAGAGAATATGTCTGGATTCAAAGAAGGTTTTCTGTGGGGCGGCGCGGTTGCGGCGCACCAGCTGGAAGGTGGCTGGAAAGCGGGCGGCAAAGGCGTTAGCGTTGCGGATGTGATGACGGCCGGTGCCCACGGCGTCCCGCGTGAAATTACCGATGGCGTGCTGCAGGGAAAAAACTACCCTAACCATGAAGCGATCGACTTCTACCACCGCTACAAAGAAGACATCCAGCTGTTTGCCGAGATGGGCTTCAAATGCTTCCGTACCTCTATTGCCTGGACGCGTATTTTCCCGCTGGGCGACGAGCTGGAGCCGAACGAAGCCGGCCTGCAGTTCTATGACGACCTGTTTGACGAATGCCTGAAGCACGGCATTGAGCCGGTGATTACGCTGTCGCACTTCGAAATGCCTTATCATCTGGTCACCGAATACGGCGGCTGGCGTAACCGTAAGCTGATTGATTTCTTCCTGCGCTTCTCGAAAGTGGTCTTCACTCGCTATCAGCACAAAGTGAAGTACTGGATGACCTTCAACGAGATCAACAACCAGGCCAACTACCACGAAGACTTCGCGCCGTTCACCAACTCGGGCCTGAAGTATCAGCCGGGTGAAGATCGCGAGCCGGTGATGTACCAGGCGTCTCACTATGAGCTGGTTGCCAGCGCTCTGGCGGTGCGTGCAGCCCGTGAAATCAACCCTGCGCTGCAGGTTGGCTGCATGATTGCCATGTGCCCAATTTACCCGCTGACCTGTGCGCCAGGCGATATGATGATGGCGATGAATGCGATGCACCGCCGCTACTGGTTCACCGACGTCCACGTGCGCGGTAAGTACCCGCAGCACCTGCTGAACTACTTCGAGCGCCGTGGTTTTGAGCTGGATATTACCGACGAAGATCTTGCGGCGCTGGCCGAAGGCTGCGTCGATTACATTGGCTTCAGCTACTACATGTCGTTTGCCACCAAAGCCAGCGCCGACAACCCGCAGTTTGACTACGACGAATCAAAAAGCCTCGTGTCTAACCCGTACGTGCAAAAATCCGACTGGGGCTGGCAGATTGACCCGGTGGGCCTGCGTTATTCTCTGAACTGGTTCTGGGATCACTATCAGCTGCCGCTGTTTATTGTGGAAAACGGCTTCGGGGCGATTGACGTGGCGCAGGCCGACGGCTTCGTGGACGACCAGTACCGCATCGATTATCTTTCGGCGCACGTCGCAGAAATGAAAAAAGCGGTAGTGGAAGACGGCGTGGACCTGATGGGCTACACCCCGTGGGGCTGTATCGACCTGGTCTCCGCCGGGACGGGCGAAATGAAAAAACGCTACGGCTTTATCTACGTCGATAAAGACAACGAAGGCCACGGCAGCCTGAGCCGCAGCCGTAAGAAATCCTTCCAGTGGTACAAAGATGTGATTGAGAGCAACGGCGAAAAGCTCTGATAACGCCTGTGGCTGACTGACTGAACGCTGGTTTCAACACCAGCGTTTTTATTTGCATGTGTTCAACCCCTGAACTGAATTCACTCGGCCACCAGGCTGACGCTATTCCTGGATTTTTAGAATAAAGCGTTAAGTTAAATTATGGCTATCACCTTCTGTATTTAGTTTATTTTGTTCTAAAATATTCTTTTACCGTTTAATGACAATCAAAGTTAGCCTGTATTGAAATACCCGTCTGGATGTTTTTTCACTCCACATTTTCTTTATATATATTTAATTTATTAACTAAATAAACTTGTCGTGCATGATATTGACGAAATTGACCACCTCTGGTGTACTAACCTTGAATTTTGTTTTTTGTTACGGTGCTTTATTCACCGAAAAACTGCTGGCTGAAATTAACTCTGGACACGATCATGAAAAAAATAACACGGCTTATGTTGGCCACCACAGGTTTGCTTGTTTCAATGCTTGGACATGCCGAAGCCACAAAGACAGATGCCAGCGAACACCGTATTCCAGCGATAAAATTGATTAACACGGCTGATAATCACTCTGCGTTTGTAAAAGGTTCAATTCCCTCTCTGGCGAAACTTTCTTCTGAAAATCTCTATTTCAGTAATACCTTTGAAGAGTGGCAGAAAGGGGTGCATCCGGCACCGAAAAAGCAGTATGTGGTTACCCTGAAAGGCAAGCTGAAGTTTAAGGTTAGCGACGGCTCTACGTTCATCATCGAGCCAGGTACAGTACTGCTTGCAGCAGATACCGCCGGCGAAGGGCACAGCTGGGATATCGTTGATGGGAAGGAGTGGGTGCGCGTTTATATCCCGGTGGGAGACGACGATCGCTTCATCGCAGATAAATAAATCCTGCACAGATAAAGCGCTAATTTCAGTCCCGTTAACCACACAATGGAACGGGGCTGCCACTCCTAAAAATAGTAGTTTTAATTCTGTTTAGAACATTAATTCGTTCATTACTTGTCATCTCTTTGTCATTATTTTATGTGGCCAGATCATTATAAATAATGGCTAAAGAAGTCTCTCAGGCTGCCGATAAAAAATCGATAATTAAAAAAACACCGTCGCAACCGTTGATGTGATTTCTACCAATTACCTCCTCTTATTGCCTGCGATATAACCATTAAAGCTCAGAGGGATTTATGAACAAACTGAAGAATATGCGCCTTAGTACTATGCTGGGGGCTGGCTTTGCGCTGGTCATCGCTATTGGATTCTTTGTCGCATTATTTGCCAGAATGCAGTTGGTTTCTGTTGGAAATAACCTTAATTATGCCGCCAATGTCCGCCTTGTGAATTTGCTGCTGATCGTAAAGATTAAGGATAATATTACGGACAATGCCCACGATATTCGTGATATGGCGTTGTTCACCACGCTGCCGCATACCGAAGCTGAGAGTCGGGACTACATTACAAAAACCAACCAGGTACTCGAAAAGCGTATCGCAGACAACAACGTCCTCTTGAAACAGCTGGATAAGGCGCTGAGGCTTAAGCATTCTCGCGAGCTGTTCGACAACCTGAACAATGTTCGCCCGGCATATTCCCAGGCGCTTCGCAAGGTGATGAGCGTCAGCGCGGCGGGGCAGTATGATGCCGCCCGCGCGTTAGTCATCAGCGAAGTGGTTGGCCCCCAGGCCAGAGTACTCGATGCGCTCAGCGAGATGATTAGCGATCATTCCGGTAGCACGGTGGGCATGGCCCGTGGTTATGTGGAGGAAGCTCATTTTGCCGGTAACTTGTTGTTGATTATTACGATTATCAGTGCCGTGATTGGCTCTTTGATTGCCTGGAGCATCGGGCGAGCGGTGAAAGGTCAGCTTGGCGGCGAGCCCGTTTATGCCGTCTCCGTGGCCAAACAAGTTTCTGAGGGTCAGCTCAATACCGCCGTTGAACTGAAGCAAGGGGACACCAGAAGTCTGCTCGCGGCTATGGATGAGATGCGTAGCCGTCTGCTCGGGGTTGTGCGTGAAGTGCGAGACAGCAGCCATTCTATCTCCGTGGGTGCCAGCGAGATTGCTGCTGGCAGCACCGATCTCAGCCAACGCACCGAAGAGCAAGCGGCCAGCCTGCAGGAAACGGCCGCTTCGATGGAACAAATGAGCCAGACTATTCAGCAGAATGCCGAGACGGTGCGCACTGCGACTCGTCTGGCCAACTCTGCCAGCGAAACGGCCACGCAAAGCGGGAATGCCGTTAATAATCTGGTGCTGACGATGCGTGAAATTAGCGAAAGCTCACAGAAAATTGGCGACATTATTAGCGTTATTGACGGCATCGCATTCCAGACGAACATTCTGGCGCTGAATGCTGCCGTGGAAGCCGCTCGTGCAGGGGAGTCCGGGCGCGGTTTTGCAGTAGTTGCCGGGGAAGTTCGCTCGCTGGCGCAGCGTTCTGCTTCGGCGGCCAGTGAGATCAAAGCCCTGATTGAGGACAGCATGCGTACGGTAACAAAAGGATCGGATATGGTGAGTTCGGCGGGAACGACGATCGATGACCTGGTGCAACAGTCCCACCGCGTGGCCGGGCTTATTTCTGAAATTGGCGTGACGACGGAAGAGCAGGGGCAGGGGATTGCGCAGATCAACGTGGCGATCACTCAACTGGATCAGGTTACGCAGCAGAACGCTGCGCTGGTGGAGGAGTCTGCCAGCGCCGCTGAGAGCCTCAGCGATCAGGCTACTCGGTTGGTGCAGCTGATGAGTATCTTCAATACCGGGCAGGTCATTGCCGCAGCTAACGCCCGCCAGGATAAACCCGCACCGGCTTCTACCACTCGCAGGCCACAGCTTGCCGCGAACGGTGGCCGTTTAGATAACTGGGAGCAGTTCTAAAATCTGCCGTAAGCTGTTTTAAAACTAAGGCCCGGGTTTACTCGGGCCTTACTGTTTTTAGGTTAAATTCACCTCGTTCTGCAAAGTTGATAAAAACAGGTGGGTGGGATATCTTTATTTTTAACATAGTGCCAATCTTATAAATGTTGAGAATATGAAAAGCGAATTATTTAAGTTTACTGAAGAAAATAATAATGGTTATACCTTTAGATGGACAAAAAGACATTATGAGTACTGTGCGGATAATAAGATATTTTTAGGTCACAAAGGCAGGAAGGTTTATAAAGAGAGAAGTTTATTGCGTTTCGTCAAAGGCGATAAAATAAAAATTGATGATAATGTTATCGCCGAAGAGTATTCCACCATGCCGATACGTAATTTTTCCAGCGTGGGCGCGTTTTCATTTCCAAGTTGCCATTTTTCAGGCAATACTGTCATCGGCAGATTCTGCAGTATTGCCGGGAATGTGAAGGTGATGGGTGGCAATCATCCTATGGACAGATTTACCACACATATGCTGACCTACAACGGGGGATTTGATAAATATGCCAGGACTGAATTTAATCGGCAGTGGGTATTAAAACCGTTTGATACGACGCAAAAAAATCCTGTAATAGGCAACGATGTCTGGATCGGCAATGATGTGGTTTTAAAAGGGGGAATTACCATCGGTGATGGCGCAGTTATTGCTGCAAACGCTGTGGTGACAAAGGATGTGCCTCCTTATGCCGTTGTTGCAGGTGTGCCAGCCAGGGTAATTAAATACCGTTTTAATGCTGATGTAATTAATGAGTTATTACATTTGAAATGGTGGGAATATAACTACCCGGAACTTCCTGATAATAATAAATGTGACGATATCGATTATTTTATTAAAGAGATTAGTGATGGGATTGCCAGTGGAAGATTGAAGGTGAAAGAGTATAAGAAATTCGATCTTTCTAAAGACTTTAAGACGCTTTAATTTTGCGACTGCTCATTGTCGTGAGGCTTTATTTTTCGTTTCTGCGATCCTCTGGGAACGTTTATCAATCATTGCCTTTCCCGCTCGATATTACAGGCTGGCATGTTCTTCACCATGCCGGCTTTGAGTGATAAAACAACGGAAATAGGGCTGGCGGGAAGGAAAGAACCCTTTGTACTGGTCATAAACGTGACTGACCCTGAAAAAATGAAGTTTGATTAATGGTACATTTGATCTCGCTTGTCACAGTCTTATTGATTAAGTGGTTAATTTTAAGGCTAAATTATGCCAACAGCGATTGATAAAGCGTTAGACTTCATTGGTGGTATGAACACCTCGGCCTCCGTGCCGCACCCTATGGATGAGAGCACCGCGAAGGGAATGTTGAGATATCTCAAACAACTGGGCGTTCCGATTAGCGCTGAAGACATCACGGCCCGAGGTGCCCAGGAGGGATGGAACACCGACTTCACGAAAAAAGTCGCCGGTTGGGCGCACAAGGTTGAGTCCGGTAACCGCCTCGTGATTAAAAACCCTGAATACTTTTCTGCCTACATGAAGGAAGAGCTTCGGGCACTGGTGTAAACGAAATCCCCATGACCCGCACAGCAAAAAGGCTGACGATTTCTCGTCAGCCTTTTTTGTCTGGTGGCCCCTGCTGGACTTGAACCAGCGACCAAGCGATTATGAGTCGCCTGCTCTAACCACTGAGCTAAGGGGCCGTGGCGCTGAATTATAATGTAACTATCGATGGCAATCCAGCGCTTAAATTACATGTGCTGATTTTATAAACAATGGCTAATCAATCCCTTATACTTCCCGCTCGATTCCTTCAGATGAGAAATGCAATGGTTAGCGATATCCTTCAGCCTGACCTTCGGGTCGTGTTTTGCGGCATTAATCCGGGAAAATCATCCGCTCATCTCGGGCTGCCTTTTGCTCATCCTGCCAATCGCTTCTGGAAAGTGCTTCATCTTGCGGGTTTTACGGACCGCCAGCTCAAGCCTGAGGAGGCGCAGCTGTTGCTTTCCTACGGCTGCGGCGTGACGAAACTGGTGGAGCGGCCAACCGTGCAGGCAAACGAAGTGGCACTGCAGGAGCTGCGTGCTGGCGGGCGAGAGCTGATTACAAAGATGCAGGAGTACCAGCCGGGAGCGCTGGCGATTCTGGGCAAGCAGGCCTTTGAGCAGGCGTTCAGGCAGCGTGGCGCGAAATGGGGCAGACAGGAGATAACCCTTGGTGATACCGAGGTGTGGATTTTGCCTAATCCGAGTGGCTTGAGCCGCATCACGGTGGATAAGCTGGTGGAGGCCTATAGAGAGCTGAATGAGTCGCTGACGGCGCGCGGGCGGTAGGTAAGGTGTTGCCGTTTTCCCTCACCCCGGCCCTCTCCCAGAGTGAGAGGGGAATGAAAAGAGGCTCCAGGAGGGTGAGAGGGAATGAAAATAATTTCCCTGAGGGAAAAGGGGGAATTAAAAGCTGTGTATGGAGAGATAAGTGAAAAAGAGGTGCCTGCGGGAGGCGGGAGAAACCGCAAATTCAAGGCAAAAAAAAGCTCCCTGGCGGGAGCTTTTCAATTTTTGACACCGATTAATCGTCCAGGAAGCTACGCAGGACTTCAGAGCGGCTTGGGTGGCGCAGTTTGCGCAGCGCCTTCGCTTCGATCTGACGGATACGTTCGCGGGTAACGTCGAACTGTTTACCCACTTCTTCCAGCGTGTGGTCGGTATTCATGTCGATACCGAAGCGCATACGCAGGACTTTCGCCTCACGCGCTGTCAGGCCAGCCAGAACATCGTGCGTTGCGGAACGCAGACTTTCGGAGGTGGCAGAATCCAGCGGCAGCTCGAGGGTGGTGTCCTCGATGAAATCACCCAGATGCGAATCTTCATCGTCGCCGATTGGCGTTTCCATGGAGATAGGCTCTTTGGCAATTTTCAGCACTTTACGGATTTTGTCTTCCGGCATCAGCATACGTTCGGCTAACTCTTCCGGCGTTGGCTCACGGCCCATCTCTTGCAGCATCTGGCGCGAAATACGGTTGAGCTTGTTGATGGTCTCAATCATGTGCACCGGAATACGGATGGTACGCGCCTGGTCGGCGATAGAGCGGGTGATAGCCTGACGGATCCACCAGGTTGCATAAGTCGAGAACTTATAGCCACGGCGGTATTCAAACTTATCCACGGCTTTCATCAGGCCGATGTTGCCTTCCTGAATCAGGTCGAGGAACTGCAGGCCACGGTTGGTGTATTTCTTAGCGATAGAAATAACCAGACGCAGGTTGGCTTCAACCATCTCTTTCTTCGCACGGCGCGCTTTCGCTTCACCAATGGACATGCGACGGTTGATGTCTTTTACCTGCTCGATGGTCAGGCCGGTCTCTTCTTCGATCTGCTGCAGTTTCTGCAGGCTGCGGTGAACGTCTTCGGAGACTTCATGCAGCTTCTCAGACCACGGCTTGTTCATCGCAATGGCCGCGTTGAACCAGGTTTCGCTGGTTTCGTTGCCGGTGAACAGCGTGATGAAGTTTTTCTTCGGCATTTTGCACTGCTCAACGCACAGCTTCATGATGATACGTTCTTGGGTACGAACGCGGTCCATCATGACGCGCATGCTGTTGACCAGGTAGTCGAACTGTTTCGGCACCAGGCGGAACTGTTTGAACACTTCAGACAGCTGCAGGATCTCCGCGGCGGCGTCAGCGTGGCTGCGGCCCTTCGCTTTGATGGTGTCGCGAGTCAGTTCGTACTGCTTGCGCAGCTCACCAAATTTTTCGCGCGCCAGTTCCGGGTCGATGCTGTTGTCATCGTCGGAGCTGTCGTCATCAGACTCTTCGTCTTCATCCTCATCGTCGTCCATCTCTTCCTGAGAGAGTTCGGAGCCGACGTGGGTTGCGGTTGGCGCGAGATCTTCTTCCGCGTTAGGGTCAACAAAGCCGGTGATGAGGTCTGACAGGCGTGCTTCTTCAGCTTCAACGCGATCGTACTGCTCCAGCAGATAGGTGATCGCTTCCGGGTACTCGGCAACCGAGCACTGTACCTGGTTGATACCGTCTTCGATACGCTTCGCGATATCGATCTCACCCTCACGGGTTAACAGTTCAACGGTCCCCATTTCGCGCATGTACATACGCACGGGGTCGGTGGTACGTCCAATTTCGGACTCCACGCTGGACAGCACCTGGGCAGCCGCTTCTTCCGCGTCTTCATCGGTGCTGTTAGAGTTTTCAGCAAGCAAAAGATCATCGGCATCAGGGGCTTCTTCCATCACCTGAATGCCCATGTCGTTGATCATTTGGATGATGTCTTCGATCTGATCGGAGTCGACGATATCTTCCGGCAGATGGTCATTGACCTCGGCATAGGTCAGATAGCCTTGCTCCTTACCACGTTGGACAAGAAGCTTGAGCTGTGACTGCGGGTTTTGCTCCATAAGACGGTATCCACACTTCAGTATTAGGGTTGTGTCGGTAGGCGTTGCCGCCAACAATAACGTACGAGGGCTGATTTATTTTTATGCCGCAGCCCGTCCGTGCGGCGTTCGGGGGTGACCCGATCAATGTTCGGCAGTTAAGCCGCGAATCTATTTTTTGGCGCGTGATTGCGTGATCACGCGAACTTCTTCACGTTCCGCAGGGGTCAGCCCCGTCGTTCTGGAACGTGCCATTAATTCTTCAAATCTCAGCTCCAGCGCCGACTCAAAAAGATGGTCCAGCGAGTCGGTGAACGTTTTTTCAGCAATGTCCTTATCTGCTATATCGTCCCACGCCGAGAGTTTTTCAAGGGTTGTGGCCTCATTTGTGCCACGATATTGTTCCAGTAGCTGCCCGGTGGTCAGCCCCGGATGCGCCAGGCAAGCGTCAACCAGGTCGCTAAACAGCGTTAAACCCGGCAGCTTTGCGGCATCCAGCCCGCTTAGTGGCGGGACCAGCGGAGCCAGTTCCGGATTCTGTACCAATAACCCTATCAGTATACGCATGGTTGTGCGTTTTAGCTGAGGCGCCGGACGAGGTGTTGCCCCCTCGACCTGTTTGGGCATCAGCTTTTCAAGCTGGCTGTCGTCCAGAATACCGAGCTTGTTGCCCAGCTCCTGGCGCAGATAGATACGCAGCGTTTCGCCGGGTACCTGGCTAATCAGCGGCAGAGCCAGCGTGCTTAGTCGCGCTCTTCCGTCTGGCGTACTCAAATCAACCTGCGGCAGCAGGCTGTTAAACAGGAACGTGGAGAGCGGCTGAGCCTGCTCCATCCGCGCTTCAAACGCGTCCTTTCCTTCTTTGCGCACCAGCGTATCCGGGTCTTCACCGTCGGGCAGGAACATAAACCGCAGCTGACGACCGTCCGTCATATAAGGTAGCGCAGTTTCCAGCGCTCGCCATGCCGCGTCTCGTCCTGCGCGATCGCCGTCATAACAGCAGACGACATTATCTGTCACCCGGAACAGCAACTGAATATGATCGGCGGTGGTGGAGGTACCCAGGGAAGCAACGGCGTAGGAAATGCCGTACTGCGCCAGCGCCACCACATCCATATATCCTTCGACTACCAGAAGGCGTGCCGGTTCCGGCTGGCTCTGCTGGGCTTCATACAGGCCATACAGCTGGCGGCCCTTGTGAAAAATGTCGGTTTCCGGGGAGTTCAGGTATTTCGGCAGGGCATCGCCCAGCACGCGTCCACCAAACCCGATGACCCGGCCGCGTTTATCGCGAATCGGGAACATGACCCGCTCGCGAAAACGGTCGTAACTGCGGCCCTGGTCGTTGGTGACCAGCATGCCTGCGTCCGTCAGCGCCTGGCGGTTTTCGCTGTTGCCGCCAAAGCGTTTAAGCGCATTATCCCAGCCGGGTGGCGCATAGCCGATGGCGAAATGGCTAATGACCTCATCGCTCAGGCCACGCTTGCCCAGATACTGACGCGCCGGTTCTGCGGCGGGCTGCTTCAGGGACTGCTGATAAAAGGCGTTCAGGCCGTCCATCAGTTGATACAGGCTTTGGCGCTGGTGTCGTTCGATCTGGCTTGGGCCATTGCCCGCTTCGTACGGCACTTCAAGGTTGTGCATGGTCGCCAGCTCTTCAACGCTTTCGACAAACTCGAGCTTGTCGTAGTTCATCAGGAAGTCGAGGGCGTTACCGTGTGCGCCACAGCCAAAGCAGTGGTAAAACTGTTTATCACCGTTCACGGTGAAAGAGGGGGTTTTCTCGTTATGGAATGGACAACATGCGTGGTAGTTCTTGCCCTGCTTTTTCAGCTTCACGCGAGCATCGATCAGGTCGACGATGTCGGTGCGAGCGATCAGGTCATTGATAAAAACACGCGGGATTCGTCCAGCCATAGGCCCCATGCTATATCCGTCATCTCTCAGGCGGTGGCCTAAAAGCTCAGGGATATGTCAGTTTATAAACGAGAATAAGCCGCGCATTCCTTTCGGAAGCACGGCCTTATAACTACTACTCAGTCTGATGTTGAGGAGTGAATCCTCAGAAGATTAGTACAGACGAGTGCGGCGTGCGTTTTCGCGAGCCAGTTTCTTCGCGTGGCGTTTCACAGCAGAAGCTTTAGCGCGCTTACGTTCGGTCGTTGGTTTTTCATAGAACTCACGACGACGGACTTCCGCCAGAACGCCTGCTTTCTCGCAGGAACGCTTGAAGCGACGCAGTGCTACGTCGAACGGCTCGTTTTCACGTACTTTAATTACCGGCATGTAACTCTCACCTTTAATAATTCGGTTTGCCGCTGGCATACAGGCCAGCTTAATTCAAAATGGTGCGGAATTTTACTGCAACTCTTGCTGCTTTGTAAAGCACCGAACGACCAGAAACCTGGCTTTTAGGGCCGGTATCTTCCAGGACCGCAGATTATACACCATTAGTCCCGTCCAGGGGCAGCAAAGTTTTACAAAGGAAGCCACCGGGATTAAACTTCGCGCCGGGCCAAAGAGGTAAAACAAGCCATGCGTGTACTGGGAATCGAAACATCCTGTGATGAAACCGGCATCGCCATTTATGACGATGAGAAAGGGTTATTAGCCAACCAATTGTATAGTCAGGTGAAACTTCACGCTGACTACGGCGGCGTGGTGCCGGAGCTGGCCTCCCGCGATCACGTTCGCAAGACCGTGCCGCTTATCCAGGCTGCCCTAAAAGAGGCGGGATTAACCGCCAAAGATATCGACGGCGTGGCGTACACCGCCGGGCCGGGCCTGGTTGGCGCGCTGCTGGTTGGCGCAACCATTGGCCGCTCGCTGGCGTTTGCCTGGGACGTGCCTGCCGTGCCGGTCCACCACATGGAAGGCCACCTGCTGGCGCCGATGCTGGAAGACAATCCGCCCGAGTTCCCGTTCGTCGCGCTGCTGGTTTCCGGCGGCCATACCCAATTGATCAGCGTCACCGGCATTGGTAAATATGAACTGCTGGGTGAGTCTATCGATGATGCGGCAGGCGAAGCGTTCGATAAAACCGCTAAGCTGCTGGGGCTTGACTACCCAGGCGGGCCGCTGCTTTCCAAAATGGCGGCCCAGGGTACGCCGGGGCGTTTCACCTTCCCACGTCCTATGACCGACCGCCCGGGCATGGATTTCAGCTTCTCTGGCCTGAAAACCTTCGCGGCAAACACCATTCGTGATAACGACGCTGACGATCAAACTCGCGCGGATATCGCCCGCGCCTTTGAAGATGCGGTGGTGGATACGCTGGCTATTAAATGTAAACGTGCGCTCGAACATACCGGCTTTAAACGTCTGGTGATGGCGGGCGGCGTGAGCGCCAACCGCACCCTGCGCGCTAAGCTGGCCGAGATGATGACCAAACGTCGGGGCGAAGTCTTTTACGCGCGGCCGGAATTTTGCACCGATAATGGCGCCATGATCGCCTATGCCGGGATGATTCGCCTCAAAGCAGGTACTTCCGGCGAGCTGAGCGTTAGCGTTCGCCCGCGCTGGCCGCTGGCAGAGCTACCCGCCGCCTGATAAACGAGAAAAAAAGGAGTGGGAACCACTCCTTTTTTATTTGGGCTAGAAAGGCGTTGGGCCCAGCACGGTCACTGCGAGTTGTTCGGCAATGGCCATCAGCTGGTCCATATCCTGAGCAGCAATCAGCCGCAGCGCCTGCTCAACGCCTCCGGGTGTACAGGTCATTAGCAGCCGCATGGGCTTATCGGTTCTGTTGGCCCATGCGTGTGGAATACCTCTTTTTAACAGCAGCGATTCGCCGGCGCTGGCATCAATAACCTTTTCCCCGTAGGCAATCCGGGCTGTGCCCTCGAGGACAAGGGCATACTCATCTTCGTTGGCATGAACGTGAAGCGGCGTTCCGTCGCCCGGCTGTGAAACGATCTCCACCACCGAGTAAAGTCCACCGGTCTGCTCCGCAGAGATGCGAATCAGGCAAGCTTCGCCCGGCCGCGTTTGCAGCCACTGTGACGATGCTTCCAGCGCCGTTGAGTGCGATGTTGTATTCAAGATGTTGGCCTCAGTAAAAGTGTTTTGCAGGTGAAACTGTTTTTTTGTTCCTCTCCACTTTAAGCTCCCCAAATCCCGCGCTGCATCTCTGGAGTGTAATAATATGCAACAAACGAAAGCGGCCTTAGCCCGGTACTTTCAGCTCAGGATCCGGCACTCTAAGGTGATACCCGACTGAACCTGGAGAATGTTGTGTCCGATATCCTCAGCAAAATTATCGCCGTTAAACATGAAGAAATTGCCGCCGCCAAAAAAGCAATTTCCCTGAGCCAGCTTGCGGAACAGGCCGCTGCTCAGAACCACCGTGATTTTGTTGCCGCGCTGCGTCATAAGCGTGATGCAGGCCTGGCGGGCGTGATTGCCGAAGTGAAAAAGGCCAGCCCATCGAAAGGGTTGATTCGTGAGAATTTCAATCCTGCTGAGATAGCTGTTTCTTACCAGCAGGGTGGGGCTGCATGTTTGTCGGTGCTAACCGACGAACAGTTCTTCCAGGGAAGCGCGACCTATCTGCAGCAGGCGCGAGCTGCCTGCGACGTGCCGGTTTTACGCAAAGATTTTATGATCGATCCGTGGCAGGTTGTGGAAGCCCGGGCGATGGGGGCGGATTGCATCCTGCTTATTGTTTCTGCGCTTGAAGATGGCCAGATGCAGGAGCTTGAGGCGCAGGCCCACGAGCTGGGCATGGCGGTGCTGGTAGAGGTGCATGATGCCGATGAGCTGGAACGTTCGCTCCGGTTGACCACGCCGCTTATCGGTGTCAATAACCGTAATTTGCGCACCTTTGAGACCACGATAGAAACCACCATCAGCCTGTTGGCACAGCTGCCGGCAGATCGCATGGTTGTGACCGAGTCTGGCATCGCTACGCGCGAACATGTGGTTCGCCTGCGCGAAGCTAACGTGAACAACTTCCTCGTGGGGGAAGCTTTTATGCGGGCAGATGAGCCGGGACAGGAGCTAGCTGCGATGTTTTTCCCCGCTCGGTAAACGGCAGAATACATGTTAAACCAGAGCTAAAGCCCGCTGAGATAGCGGGCTTTTTTATTGATTTTTGCCAGGATTATGTTGATAAATGTCGTGCACTTAAAGTGCATAATAAATGCAATTTATACAATAACGATAATGAGTGGGACAATATGAGCGATAAATGGTTAACAACGCTGATCGCTGACGATCCGCAGGCAGGATATGAACTAGCGGTGACGCTGAGCCGTCGGGGAGTCAAAACCGTACAGCCGGACCCGGAAGTGCTGAAAAAGCTGCGTCCGGTCTACGCGAATGATGCCGATGCGCTGATTGCGTCATCTCAGGTCATCGCGATTCATTTCCAGACGATTGCTGCGGCGAATAATTACTGGAAGGATTAGTGCTTAGCTGATTTACCTAAGAAAAAGGAGTGATTTATCACTCCTTTGTTGTTTCTACAGGGCTCGAATAATCCTGTCTTATTCAGACTCGTCTTTTTTCTTTTTCTTTTTAAATCGCGCCCAGATTTTCGTTTCCTGGCCTCGCCACAGGCGCTGAATATTGTCGTGATGGCGCATCAGGATCAGGCAGGAGAGCATTGCCACCGGGAAGGTAAACTGCGGTTTGAACCACCAGACATAAAACGGGGCTATCAGCGCGCTGATAATGGCACCGAGGGAAGAATAGCCGCTCAGAAGTACGCTTAGCAGCCAAGTTCCCGCCATCACGCCGGTTAAATCCCAGCCGATAGGTGCAATGGCGCCAAACGCCGTGGCGACGCCTTTACCGCCTTGAAACTTAAAGAATACTGGCCAAATATGGCCCATGCAGGCGGCAATAGCAATCAGGCCAAGCCAGAAGGGCGTCACACCCAAGGCCCAGGCCGCCCAGACCGGCAGCATGCCTTTCAGCACATCAAAAATTAGTACCGCTACGGCTGCACCTTTGCCGCCAATGCGTAACACATTGGTTGCTCCTGGGTTACCGGAGCCGCTCTCGCGTGGATCGGGGAGACCGGCAATGCGGCACACCAGAATGGCGCTAGAAATCGAGCCGCAAAGATACGCGAGGAGAATCATACCAGGCGCGATTGCACTCATAACGCTGTTCCATGTTGAAAGTGTCGAAGTCTTCTTTGCATCTGTGGATAATACGCATATTTCGCCGGAAGTGGTATCCGGCATGACTAAAAACCGGGCAGGGCGTGATGGACATTGTATTTATAGAGCAACTTTCGGTAATCACCACTATTGGTGTTTACGACTGGGAACAAACCATTGAACAGAAGCTGGTGTTCGATATCGAAATGGCCTGGGATAACCGCAAAGCCGCAGGCAGTGATGATGTCAACGACTGCCTCAGCTATGCGGATGTCAGCGAAGCGGTTATAAAGCACGTGAGCGGGGGGCGTTTTGCGCTGGTGGAGCGCGTTGCTGAAGAGGTTGCGGAACTGCTGCTGACCCGCTTTAATTCACCGTGGATTCGGCTGAAGGTGAGCAAGCCCGGCGCTGTTGCACAGGCCGCTAACGTGGGCGTTATCATCGAGCGTGGCGGTAATCTGAAACAAAGCAAATAATGGGCTGAACGTTAAACCAAACGGCGAAAGGCTGGTCTTAACGATGTATCTTTTTGCGGCAGGCGTCAAACGTGTGCCGTTTTTTTGTGTTCGTTTTTGGGATGAGGGGTAAGTGATGAGCGATTTACCAACGTTGGCGATAGCCGCCATTCTTGGCGTTGTGGAAGGTTTAACGGAGTTTTTACCGGTATCGTCTACCGGGCACATGATCATCGTAGGGCATCTTTTAGGCTTCGAGGGGCAAACGGCGGAAACCTTTGAAGTGGTTATTCAACTGGGTTCTATTCTCGCCGTGGTGGTGATGTTCTGGCGTCGTCTGTTTGGTTTGATTGGTATCCACTTTGGTCGTCCTCCTGAGCATGAAGGGGTAGGTACCGGCCGTCTTTCTCTGATTCATATTTTGCTTGCTATGATCCCGGCGGTAGTGCTCGGCCTTGTCCTGCACGATGCCATTAAATCGCTGTTTAACCCGGTCAACGTGATGTATGCCCTGGTGGTTGGCGGCGTGCTGCTGATTGTCGCCGAGTGCTTTAAGCCAAAGGTACCGCGTGCCGTAGGCGTGGACGACATCACCTATCGTCAGGCGTTTATGATTGGCTGCTTCCAGTGTCTGGCGCTTTGGCCGGGGTTCTCTCGTTCCGGGGCAACGATTTCCGGTGGGATGCTGATGGGCGTTAGTCGCTATGCGGCTTCTGAGTTCTCATTCCTGCTGGCGGTGCCAATGATGATGGGGGCGACGGCGCTTGATCTCTACAAGAGCATCGGCTTCCTGACGATGGGTGATCTGCCGATGTTTGCCGTGGGCTTTGTCACGGCGTTTATCGTGGCGCTGGTCGCCATCAAAACCTTCCTGCAACTCATCAAGCGTATTTCGTTTATTCCGTTTGCGATTTACCGTTTTATTGTTGCCGCCGTGGTGTTCTTTATCTTCACCTAGTGGCAGCGGCCCTCAGCCTTGCGGCTGGGGGCAATTCGCTTCCTTCCAGGCCGCAACGGCCTTAATTCTCCGCTTCGTTAATTCTTCACGGATCGCCGGGCCGCTGAAGCCTGCTTCTATCACTTCTTTATTGGTTACGCTCTGCGCGGCAATCCAGGCCGCGCGAAGCATTCTGCCCTGCGGATAATCGCTGGCCTCAAAGCCGGTGCGTCCGCGAGCATCTGCTTCGCTGGTTAAGGCGATTTGCTCCACGCGCTGCGGCTTGCGCCAGGCGTCAATGGCGTCGAACAGCTTGATCACCGTTTTGGGCTGCAAAATCGGGAAGGTATGGATCAGGTCGTGGAATTCTGCGACCAGTTTAGCCAGATCACGAATCTCGTTTGGTACGCGCAGGCGAGCACAAAGTTGCTCCACAAGCTTAACGCCCGCCGGGCCGTGGCCGTGGTGGCTGGGCCATTTTTCCTTTGGCGTCAGCCCTTTTCCGAGATCGTGACACAGCGTGGCGAAACGCACATCTACCGCCGGACTAAGCTGCGCGGCAATAGACAGCGTCATCAGCGTATGAATACCGGTGTCGATCTCCGGATGCCATTTGGCCGGCGCGGGGACACCGTAAAGCGCGTCTATTTCCGGGAACAGAACTTTCAGGGCGCCGCATTCGCGTAGTACGGCAAAAAAGACCTGCGGATTGCGGCTGGTCAGCGCATTTTCCGTCTCTTTCCACACGCGTTCGGCGGTGAGATGCGCAATTTCGCCGTTGTCCGTCATGGAGCGCATCAGGGCGAGTGTTTCTGGCGCTATCTGGAAATTAAGATGGGCATAACGTGCAGCAAAACGCGCCACGCGCAGCACGCGCAGCGGGTCTTCATTGAACGCCGGTGAAACATGGCGAAGCAGGCGACGCTCGATATCGGCAAGGCCGTTATACGGGTCGATAAGCTCGCCATTCTCATCCTGGGCAATAGCGTTGATCGTCAGGTCGCGACGCAGGAGATCCTGTTCAAGCGTGACGTCCGGGGCCGAATAGCAGGTAAAGCCGGTATAACCCTGGCCCGATTTCCTTTCGGTACGGGCCAGCGCATACTCTTCGTGGGATTGAGGATGCAGAAACACCGGGAAGTCTTTTCCGACCTGCTCGTAGCCTTCGTCCAGCATTTGCTGAGGCGTCGCCCCAACCACAACCCAGTCTTTATCCTTAACCGGCAGTTTTAATAACCCGTCACGAACCGCACCACCGACAAGATAAATCTTCACGCTTTACACCCCAGGCACCGTTATTGAACCACGAATGGTAAGTGTAGATGCGAGGGGGAATCAACGGCTAATGTGCCGTCACTAGTTCATCCAGCGGTCTTTCTTCTTGCGGCTTGGGATCATGTGCGGAAGCAGCAGGCCAATCAGCAGGCCAAACCCTGCCACGCCGCCGCCGTACATAAACCATTGCATGATGATGGCACGCTGTTTGTCGTCAAGCTGGACGTTGGCGGCATCCACCTTTTTCTTGGCGACGATAAGCTGGTTTTTGAGCTGCTGATTCTCGTCCTTCAGGCCATTAATCACGGTGTCGCTCTGGGCCACTTTCTGCTGCATTTCAGCGGTACGCTGGTTCCAGGTCGTGTCGATGTTGTTCAGCTTGTCTGTCAGCGTTTTGACCTGGTTTTCCAGATCGGGAACGCGGGTACGCAGGCTTGGGGTGGTGCTTAGCTGCGCGAGGGGGATCCAGGAGGTACGCCCGTTGCTGTCACGTACCTGGCCGTATTTGGTTTCTTCGTTGCTTTGCAGCAGCGTGACTTGTTCCCCTGCGTTGACGGTGCCAACCAGGCGGTAGTTATCGCCCGGGCCGCTGCGGACCCAGGTGTTTAATTCATCAGAGACATAACGTTTTTCTTCGGCATGAGCCACGACGGAAACGCTAAGGGAGAGCAAAGTGAGGCAAATCAGGCGTAATTTCTGCATTATTTCGTCGTTATTTTCATAAAGTGTGGAACGATAGTAGTGGCAACAGTCTGACGGCGCAATCCGTAAACCTGAATGAGAATCATCCTGATGTCAATTTGACCACCCGGCGTTCCCGCCCTACCGCAAATTCGCTACCCGACAGGGTATTTTGTCGTACTATTACAGACCTAATCGACGCTATTTAGTTCGCCAGGCGATCGCCTGGCGTGACGTAAACATAAGTAAAGAAGACATGGCCCAGGAAATCGAACTTAAATTCATCGTTAATCCTGCAGCGCTTGACACGCTGCGCGACAAATTAAATGCCCTGCCGGGCGAGCACAGCGACCCGCGTCAGTTGCTCAATATTTATTATGAAACGGCGGATAACCTGCTGCGCCGCCACGACATGGGGCTGCGTATTCGCGGCGATGCCGGGCAATACGAAATGACGATGAAAATCGCCGGGCGAGTGACCGGCGGGCTGCATCAGCGTCCTGAATACAACGTGGCGCTAAGCAAGCCCGAGCTGGATCTTGCTTTACTGCCAGCAGAAGTTTGGCCGGAAGGGCTGGACGTGGCGACTTTACAGGCCGACGTGAAGCCGCTGTTCAGTACGGATTTTGCGCGCGAAAAGTGGGTAGTTACTCACGGTGAAAGCCGCATTGAACTGGCGTTGGATCTGGGTGAAGTGAAAGCCGGTGAGCACCAGACTCCCATCTGCGAGCTTGAACTTGAGTTGCTGAGCGGTGAGACGGCGGATTTACTGGCCCTGGCGGAAAGTCTGGTCACCGAATCTGGCCTGCGTCAGGGCAGCCTGAGCAAGGCGGCACGGGGCTATCACCTGGCCCAGGGCAATGCGGTGCGCGAAGTGAAACCGCTGGGCGTACTGTATCCGCCGGCTAAAGCCAACGTTGAGCAGGGGCTGGAAGGTGCTCTGGAGCTGGCGCTCGCCCACTGGCTGTACCATGAAGAATTATGGCTTAGCGGCGTGAAAGCGGCTAAGCAGCAGGTGATTGACGCCGTGGGCCTGGTGCGCCATGCCCTCGCGCTTTTTGGCGGCATCATTCCAAGAAAAGCGAGCACCCACTTACGTGAGCAGCTGATTGCGCTCGAAGCACGCTTTGCCGGTGACGAAAAAGCCGAAGTGATTGTCTATAGCGCGCAGGCGAGCAGCGCTAAGCTGGCGCTGACCCGCTGGCTGGTGGAGCGCCAGTGGCAGCCGTTCATTGATGAGAAAGGCCGCGCGAAGCTGGATAGTTCCTTTAAACGTTTCGCGGATACGCATCTTTCCCGCCATGCGGCTGAGTTAAAAGAGACGTTCCAGCGCCCGCTGGGGGATGCATACGCAGACCAGTTACCGCGTCTGGCGCGTGAGACGGATGCTATCCGCCTGCTGGCCGGGGTGTACAGCGATGCGCAAACCCAGCCGTGGCTGGAAAACTGGCAGGGGTTGCGTCACGCCATTGTTACCCGCCAGCGCATAGAAATTGAGCATTACCGAAACGAAGCGATCTCGCAGGCGCCTTTCTGGCTGCACAGCGGGAAATAATAGACTGGTAACGGATACCCACCATGATGGCGCTGACCCCTTTGTTACAGCAGCACCTGCAGGCGTTTTTGCCGCGCCTGCCGCAAGAGATTGACTCCCTGACACTGAGCGAAGAAGCTCGCGCGGTGCTGGCGATAAGTGATTTTGTTGGTGACAGCGTGGTGGCGTATCCCGCCTGGCTGCAAACCCTGCAGCAGGACGCCCCTACGGCTGACGAATGGCAACATTATGCCGCCTGGCTGCAGCAGGATCTGCAGGATGTGCACGACGAAGCGGCATTGATGAAAGCGCTGCGGTTTTTCCGTCGCCGTATCATGGTGCGTATCGCCTGGGCGCAGGCGCTGGAGCAGGTGGATACGCAAAGCACGCTGCAGCAGCTGAGCGTGCTGGCGGAAACGCTAATTGTTGCCGCCCGTGACTGGCTTTATGCGGCCTGCTGCCGCGAATGGGGCACGCCTTGCAACGCCGCCGGTGAGCCGCAGCCGCTGCTGATCCTTGGCATGGGCAAGCTGGGCGGAGGCGAACTGAATTTCTCTTCCGATATCGACCTGATTTTTGCCTGGCCGGAAAACGGCTCCACCCAGGGCGGGCGCCGTGAACTGGATAACGCCCAGTTCTTCACCCGCATGGGGCAGCGCCTGATTAAAGTCCTCGACCAGCCAACGCAGGACGGCTTTGTGTACCGCGTGGATATGCGTCTGCGTCCGTTTGGCGACAGCGGTCCGCTGGTACTGAGCTTTGCCGCGCTGGAAGATTATTACCAGGAGCAGGGGCGCGACTGGGAACGCTACGCGATGGTAAAAGCGCGGATTATGGGCGACAACGACGATGTCTGGAGCCAGGAGCTACGCAACATGCTGCGGCCATTTGTGTTCCGCCGCTACATCGACTTCAGCGTGATTCAGTCCCTGCGAAACATGAAGGGCATGATTGCCCGCGAAGTCCGTCGCCGTGGGCTAACGGACAATATTAAGCTCGGCGCCGGCGGCATTCGCGAAACCGAGTTTATCGTGCAGGTCTTCCAGCTCATCCGCGGTGGCCGGGAGCCTTCTCTGCAGTCCCGTTCGCTGCTGCCTACCCTGGAAGCCATTCAACAGCTTCATCTGCTGCCGGAAGAAGATGCCCAGAAACTGCGTGCGGCTTACCTCTACCTGCGTCGGCTGGAAAACTTACTGCAAAGCATCAACGACGAGCAGACGCAGACCTTGCCCGGTGACGATCTAAACCGTGCCCGGCTGGCCTGGGCGATGCAGGCGACTGACTGGGAAGCCCTGCAGCAAACGCTGCAGCTGCATATGAACGACGTGCGTCAGGTCTTTAACGATCTGATTGGCGACGATGAGCCGGAAGCCGGTGAAGATAAAGTTGCTGAAGGCTGGCGCGAGCTGTGGATCGACGCCCTGGACGCCGATGAAAACATGGCGGTGCTGAGTCATTTGAGCGCTGAGGCGCGGGCAGAGTTACTGAAGCAAGTTAGCCATTTCCGGCAGGAGATCGACAAGCGCACCATTGGCCCACGTGGCCGCCAGGTGCTGGATCAACTTCTGCCGCACCTGCTGAGTGAAGTCTGTTCCCGGGCCGACGCGCCGCTGACGTTTTCCCGTCTGACGCCGCTGCTGTTTGGGATCCTCACCCGCACGACCTATCTGGAACTGTTAAGTGAATTCCCCGGCGCGCTTAAACACCTGATTACGCTCTGTGCGGCCTCGCCGATGATTGCCGCGCAGCTTGCCAGCTATCCGCTGCTGCTGGATGAACTGCTCGACCCTAATACGCTGTATCAGCCCACGGCAATGGACGCCTATCGCGACGAACTGCGTCAATATCTGCTGCGCGTGCCGGACGAAGACGAAGAGCAGCAGCTGGAAGCGTTGCGTCAGTTCAAGCAGGCGCAGATGCTGCGCGTGGCGGCGGCCGATATCGCTGGCACCTTGCCGGTGATGAAGGTCAGCGACCATCTGACCTGGCTTGCGGAAGCGATTCTCGATGCGGTGGTGCAGCGTGCCTGGGCGCAAATGGTGGCGCGCTACGGCCAGCCTCGTCATTTGCAGAACAGAGAAGGGCGCGGCTTTGCCGTGCTGGGCTATGGCAAACTCGGCGGCTGGGAGCTGGGCTACAGTTCCGATCTGGATCTGGTTTTCCTGCATGATTGCCCGATGGAAGTGATGACGGACGGCGAGCGTGAAATCGATGGCCGTCAGTTCTATCTGCGCCTGGCGCAGCGCATCATGCATCTGTTTAGCACGCGTACCTCAACCGGGATTTTGTACGAAGTTGACGCTCGCCTCAGGCCGTCCGGTGCGGCAGGTATGCTGGTCACCACCGCAGAATCGTTTGCTGATTATCAGAAGAATGAAGCCTGGACCTGGGAACATCAGGCGCTGGTTCGCGCCCGTGTGGTGTACGGCGATCCGGCGCTTAACCGCCAGTTTGACGCCATCCGCCGCGAGATCCTGTGCACGCCGCGTGAAGGGGAAGCCCTGCAGGTAGAAGTGCGCGAGATGCGTGAAAAAATGCGCGCGCATTTGGGCAATAAGCACCGCGATCGCTTTGATATTAAAGCCGATGAGGGTGGGATCACCGACATCGAATTTATTACGCAATATCTGGTGCTGCGCTATGCCAGCGAAGCGCCGAAGCTAACCCGCTGGTCCGATAACGTGCGCATCCTGGAACTGATGGCGCAGAACGACATCATGGATGAAGCCGAGGCCAAAGCGTTGACGCATGCCTATGTCACGCTGCGGGATGAATTGCACCATCTGGCGCTGCAGGAATTGCCGGGCCACGTTGCGCTGGACGCCTTTGCGAAAGAGCGTGAGCAGGTGCGTCGGAGCTGGCAAACCTGGCTTGGCGAGCCGCAAACGCACGCGGGAGAGTAATTATGTTATCATCCCGCGCAAAATTTTATCCCTCGCTGGAGAGTCAGGAATGAAAGTAACGCTGCCCGAATACAGCCGTGCAGGCGTCATGGTGGTTGGTGATGTGATGCTGGATCGCTACTGGTACGGCCCAACCAGCCGTATTTCGCCGGAAGCCCCGGTGCCGGTGGTGAAAGTCGATACCATCGAAGAACGCCCTGGTGGCGCGGCTAACGTGGCGATGAACATTGCTTCGCTGGGCGCGAATTCTCGCCTGGTTGGCCTGACCGGCATTGACGATGCGGCGCGCGCGCTCAGCCAGAGCCTGGCCGGGGTCAACGTGAAGTGTGACTTCGTTTCTGTTCCGACTCACCCGACGATTACCAAGCTGCGCGTGCTGTCCCGCAACCAGCAGCTGATTCGCCTCGACTTCGAAGAAGGGTTTGAGGGCGTCGATCCTGAGCCGCTGCACGAACGTATCAGCCAGGCGCTGCCGCAGATTGGTGCGCTGGTGCTTTCCGACTACGCAAAAGGCGCTCTGGCGACCGTACAGCAGATGATTCGCCTGGCACGTGTTGCCAAAGTCCCGGTCCTCATCGACCCGAAAGGGACTGACTTTGAGCGCTACCGTGGCGCAACGCTGCTGACTCCGAACCTTTCAGAATTTGAAGCCGTGGTCGGCAAGTGCAAAACCGAAGCCGAGCTGGTGGAACGTGGCATGAAGCTTATTGCCGATTATGAACTGTCGGCGCTGCTGGTGACGCGTTCAGAACAAGGCATGACGCTTCTGCAGCCGGGCATTGAGCCTTTCCATCTGCCGACTCAGGCACAGGAAGTCTATGACGTGACCGGGGCCGGTGACACGGTGATCGGCGTGCTGGCGGCAACGCTTGCGGCGGGGAACTCGCTGGAAGAAGCCTGTTACTTCGCGAATGCCGCAGCTGGCGTGGTGGTTGGCAAGCTGGGGACATCAACCGTTTCTCCGGTCGAGCTGGAAAACGCGGTGCGCGGTCGCGCGGAAACGGGTTTTGGCGTGATGACCGAAGCCGAGCTGAAAGTTGCGGTTGCCGCTGCCCGCAAGCGCGGTGAGCGCGTGGTGATGACCAACGGCGTGTTCGATATTCTGCATGCGGGCCATGTTTCCTATCTGGCCAACGCGCGCAAGCTGGGTGACCGCCTGATTGTCGCGGTTAACAGCGACGCGTCAACCAAACGTCTGAAAGGGGAAACCCGGCCGGTTAACCCGCAGGATCAGCGCATGATTGTGCTGGCTGCGCTGGAAGCGGTGGACTGGGTGGTACTGTTTGAAGAAGACACGCCTCAGCGCCTGATTGGTGAAGTCCTGCCGGATCGTTTAGTGAAGGGCGGCGACTACAAACCAGAACAGATTGCCGGGAGCAAAGAGGTTTGGGCCAACGGCGGGGAAGTGATGGTACTGAACTTCGAAGATGGCTGCTCCACCACCAATATCATCAAGAAGATTCAAAATAACGGCTAAATTGGCCGTTAAGAAAAAAGCCTCTCGTTTGAGAGGCTTTTCTGTTTCTAGTGCTTCACCAACGTGGCGAAGTAGTACGCCAGCGGAATGGCCAGCAGGTAAAGCCCCACCGGGATTTCACGCCATTTACCGGCAATCACCTTAATGATGATATAGAACAGCAGGCCGCCAGCGATCCCGGTCCCGAAGCTGTTGGCGATAAGCGTGATCATCACCATCATCAGCACCGGCAGACCTTCGGTGAAGTTGCCCAGATCCACTTTGCGCAGGCCGCTGAACATGTTCAGGCCGATAAGGATCAGCGCGGGCGCGGTTGCCTCTTTCGGGATCATCAATGCCACCGGGGTAAACAGCAGCATCAGCAGGAACATTACCGCTGCCGCCAGCGCGGTGAGGCCGGTTTTACCGCCCGCTTCTGCCGCCGCTGAAGACTCAATCAGCGCGGTAGCCGCCGGAATGCCGACCCACGGGCCTAGCGCGGCGGCAATGGAATCCACCATAAACGGGCGGTTGATGTGCGGCATGTTGCCATGTTCGTCCAGCAGGCCAGCCTCGCCACCCACCGCCAGCGTCGTGCCCATGGTGGAGAAAAACTCTGAGGCAAAGAAGACAAACAGGAACGGCAGGAAGGCGATATTCAGCGCGCCGAGCATATCCACGTGCCCCAGCACCGGCGTCAGCGAGTGCGGCATGGCGATAAAGCTCTGCGGCAGGTGAGTGACGCCCAGAGGAATACCGACCAGAGTGGCAAACAGAATCGCCCATAAAATGGCTCCCGGCACGCGGCGAGCCTGAAGCGCAATCGCCAGGAACAGGCCGCACAACGCCACGACAGCGCCAGCAGAAGTGAAGTCACCGAGCGCCAGCGCGTTGGTTTTGGCGTTGGCGAGCACCAGCCCGGCGTTGCGGAAGCCCAGCACCGCAACAAACAGGCCGATGGAGGCCGTCAGCCCAAGCTTGATCGACTGCGGTACCGAGCGCGTGACCACTTCACGCAGGCCAAGGCGGGTAAGCGCAAAGAACAGAATGCCTGACCAGCAGGCGATGCCGAGGCCAATCTGCCAGCCAATATGCTCACTCCCGGCAAGCGTCACGCCGACCAGCACCGAACCGCCGATGCCCGGCCCGACAATAAACGGCAGGTTGCCGTAAAACGCCATCAGCAGCGTGCCGAGGACAAAAACAACGATCGTCCCGGTGGTTGCCGCACCTTTATCCATCCCGCCCACGGCCAGCAGGCCAGGGATAACAACCAGCAAATAGGCGGCGGCGAGAAAGCCAGTGATGCCCGCGAGGCATTCGGTTTTCACTTTGCTTTGGCGGCTGCGAAGCTGGAATCGCCGCTCCAGCCAGCTTTCGCTGGCGGCCTGAGACACTGAATTTTCGGCCATTACTTGGCTCTCCGGATTAATGTGTTGTGTGTGCGTCTGCCGGGTGTTCGTGGCATTCAATAAGCGGGTCGACGATCTGGCGAGTACTGCCGTCCGTCAATCCCAGGTCGGTCAGATGTGGCCCGGCGTTACAGGCCAGGCAGGTGCCTTCGATGGCCTTGAAAACTCGGTACGGTGGCTCCCAGTCGGCGACTTTATTGCTCAATTCACGGAGTTGAGCAAACTGCTGCGCCAGGTCGGCGGCGGGCAGGTCGGAGAGCATCCCGGCAATCGGCATTTCCACCTTCGCCAGCATCTGTCCGTTCTGGCTCAGCGCCATCCCGCCTCCACAGGCGATCAGCGCGTTGGCGGCGAGCGCCATGTCCTGCGGATCTCTGCCGAGGACAACGAGGTTGTGCGAGTCGTGTGAATAGGTAGTGGCAATCGCGCCGCGCAGCTCACCCCAGCCTTCGAGCAGCGCCAGCTGTGGTTTTGCCTCATGGCGACCGTGGCGATGCTGAACCCAAATCAGGCTGAAGCCGTCCGGGACCTGAACTTCGCCGTGCCGGACTTCCACCTCGACTTCGCTCCACTGGGTGAAGCGCGCGCCCTTGATGTGGCGCAGGCGCGCGCGCCCATTATTCACTGGCACCTTGAGAACAAAATCGTTCGGGCTGAGCGACTGAAGTCGGACGGTGTCTCGCGGGGGAACGATGGACGGTGCCGCGACGGGCTCCAACATTTTTCCCTGTTCCGCGATGAGTTTCCCGGCGACATAAACGGTTTGAGCGCTCAGTTTTTCCAGCGTATCGAAGACCACCAGGTCGGCAGTGCGGCCCGCGGCAATCAGGCCGAGATCCGGGCGTTGCAGGCGCAGCGAGGCGTTCAGCGTGGCCAGGCGCAAAGCATCTTCGGCTTTCATGCCGTGCTCGATGAGCAAGTTCAGCAGGGCAACGATACCGCCTTTCGCCAGCAGCATGTCCGGCGGCACGTCGTCGGTGCAGACGGTGACCTGCGATGACAGATGCGGCAGGCCGTTCAGCGCGGCGACGATCTCTGGCAGCAAATACGGATGTGACCCGCGAATCTCCAGGGTCAGCCCGGCACGCAGTTTTTCCAGCGCGTCGGCGGCGGAAGTCAGTTCATGATCTGACGTCACGCCAGCGGCAAGGTAGGCCTGTAATCCCGCGCCATTCAGGCCGCGGGCGTGTCCTTCAATCAGTTTGCCGCTTTCCAGGCCAGCGTTAAGAATCTCCAGCATTCTTTCGCTGCCGTTCAGCACGCCGTGCATATCCATCACTTCGGCTACGCCCGCCACTTCCGGCCATGAAAGCAGTGTTTCCATCTCTTTCCCGGCAAAATCAGCGCCGGACATTTCCAGGCCCGGCGTTGAAGGCACGCTGGACGGGGCCGCGCAGATCACGCGTAGCGGCAGGTTGCGGCTGGCGTCAACGGCGTAACGCACGCCCTCAATACCGAGCACGTTCGCCAGCTCGTGCGGATCCCAAAAAATCGTTGTGGTGCCCTGGGCAACGACAATTTCCGCATAGCGCGCGGGCGGCAGGTGGGAGCTTTCAACGTGGACGTGGGTATCCATCAGCCCTGGGCTGAGATAGTTTCCGGCGAGATCGTGAGTCTGGGCGGCATCTTCGCGGCTGCCGCGTGGATGTACGCTGGCGATGAGCGTACCGACGATACCGACATCCGCCTCACGGATTTCACCGGTGGCCATATCCACGATCCGGCCATTGATGAGCAGCAGGTCGAAAGGCGTTTCGCCGAGAGCGGCTTTCACCGCGCGGCGACGTAAATCAGCAGGAGTCATGACAGGTTCCAAAACAGGGGCTCTGGCGGCTACTCTAGGCAGGGGAATACGCTTTGCCCAGATGATTTAATTTATCAGCCGATAAGAAACGTTTATCCTGTGGCAAACGTTTACCTGGCAACCCTGATACTCCAATGGCTGAACCCTGGCAGCGCCTTCCCGCACTCTCGTTAAAACAGATCCAGTATTTTGTGACGCTGGCCAAACTTCGTCATTTCACCGATACCGCCAACCGGCTGGCCATTAGCCAGCCCGCGCTAAGCAGCGCGTTACGGCAGATTGAGTCCGTGTTGGGCGGGAAACTGGTTAACAGAACCGCTGCGGCAGTGACGCTGACGGACCTGGGCGCAGCGCTACTGCCCCATGCCGAACGCGTGCTCAACGTCGCGCAGCGCGCGTTTGACGACATGCAGCGCATTGTCCAGGACGGCGGTGACGGCACGCTTCGCATAGGCCTGGTGCCCTCGGTCGGCAGCCTTTTATTTCCCGATATTCCTCAACGTATTGCAGAGGCTTTTCCTCGCCTGCGGGTGGAGTTTCACGACCGCACCAATGACGCGCTGATTGCCCAGCTTGAAAGCGGCCAGCTGGACTTTGGCCTGGGGGCGCTGGACAGCTCGGTGCCCAAAACGCTGGAGATCCATCCGCTGCAGGAAGATCCCTTCGTGGCGGTAGTCAACTGTCACGATCCTCTGGCAGAATCCAGCCACGCGCCGTGGCGAAGCCTGGTGAAACGGGACATCGCGGTGTTTTCAAAAGGGAATATCAGCCGGCTGGTCGCGGCGATGGCGGAAAGCCAGCGCCTGACGCTGAATGCGCGCTATCAGGTTGATTTTATTGAAACCCTTTATGGACTGGTGCGCTCACAGCTGGCGGTGGCGATTTTACCGCAGCTTTACACCACCTTTTTGCAGGACCCCGAGCTGAAAGTGATTCATTTGCAGCAGCCTTCGCTGAGCCGCACCGTGGCATTGATGCGCAGCACTGAGCCGTTCGCGCCGCAAATAGAAGCCTGCTTCCAGCTTATTGTCCGCCTATTACAACAACGAAAAGTACTCTGACTTTACAAGGAAAACCTGACATGAAAAAGATCCTGCGCGTGGTGGTTGTGCTGCTGATTTTGCTGGTGGCCGCCGTCGCAATCCGCCTGTGGCTGCTGCATCGCCACAGTGATGCTCTGTGGAATATCATCAGCCAGCAGTGCATTCCCAATCAGCAGCAGAACCACTCCCCAGCGCCTTGCCTGAAAGTCGATCTGGCCGGGCGCTACCTGGTATTTAAAGATGCCAAAGGCCCGCTGCATAATTTGCTGATGCCGACGGACAAAATCACCGGTATCGAGAGCCCGAAAATCCTTGAAAACGGTGCGCCAAATTACTTCCTGGATGCGTGGGAGAATCGCCACTATCTGCTGGATGAAACCACAAAAGCGGTTCGGGACGATGATTTGGTGTTAGCGATCAACTCTCGCTACGGACGCTCTCAGAACCAGCTGCACATTCACCTGTCCTGCCTGCGCCCTGAGGTGTATCAATCCATTTACCAGCTTGCCGACAAAGTCGGTGACCAGTGGCAGCCGTTTGGTGCGGAGATCCTTGGCCATAAATATCTGGCGAGAAAAGTCCCGGCAGAGGCGAATCCGTTTACCGTGCTGGCGGAGTACGTGAAGGCTCAGGGCGATGAGATGGAAAACTTTGGCCTGGCGCGAGTGGTGACAACGAAGGGGGATGTGGTGCTGTTGGCTAACCCTCGTCAGCTGCTGGGCGGGAACCAGGGTTCGGCGGAAGAGATGCTGGACTACAGCTGCTCGCTGGCAAACTAAAACAAAATGGCCTCTTAGCAAGAGGCCATTTTTTTGTGCCGTTACGACAGGTAATTCATGCCCTGTTTGAGCACCAGATCGCAGGCTTTGGTTTTCACCTTTTCAGCCAGCGGCGAGTTGCCGATGCTGTTCAGATCCAGCTTCTGGCCGTTGGCCGTGTTCAGTAAGCCCATCAGGCCCTGATTATAGTCCTGCTTGTCGGCAGGCTTGGTGCTGCTTTCCAGCCCCAGCTTGGTCATCAGCTGGTTTTTAATGTTGTCGGTATTGGTGACGGAAGCCAGTTTATTCTTCGCGCAGTACTCCATCACGCCAGCCGCATTGGTCATCGTACTTGAGCTGAGAGATTTGCTGTTGCCGTTCAGCAGGCTGGTCAGTGAAGAGAGAGACAGACCGCCGGTCTGAGCGCCATTGCTGGTAGTAGTGGCATTGCCGCTTTTAGTCAGTTCATTGGCGGCGCTGGAAAGTTGTTCCTGCCAGTTTGCAGCCGTTGCCTGGCCCGCGAAAAAGGCTGCTGCCAGCGCCATTGCGCAGAGCGTTTTATTCCTTGCTTTCATCTTGTGATACTCGCTTTGTTTGCCTGCGGTGCAGGAGATTTCAGGCGTGAGTATAGCGCTTTGGCCGGAAGCAGGGGGATTGAGAGTTGTCTTAAACCGTGGGGGCAGGAGAAAAAGCCGGGTTTCCCCGGCTGTAGCATCAGTTGATGATGTTCAGGGTCACATCAATGTTGCCGCGGGTTGCGTTGGAGTATGGGCAAACAATGTGTGCCGCATCGACCAGTTTTTTCGCTTCGGCAGCGTCCATCCCCGGCAGGTGGATATTCAGCTTCGCTTCGATACCGAAGCCGGTTGGCAGTGGCCCGATACCGACTTCACCTTCGATGAAAGCGTCAGCCGGCATGGAGATTTTATCGCGGCCGGAGACGAACTTCATCGCGCCCAGGAAGCATGCGGAGTAGCCCGCCGCGAACAGCTGCTCAGGGTTGGTGACTTCGCCACCCGCGCCGCCCATCTCTTTTGGCAGGCCCAGTTTGACGTCCAGTACGCCGTCGGAAGAGGTTGCACGACCTTCACGGCCACCGGTGGCTTTGGCTTTTGCGGTGTAAACGACTTTTTCTAAAGACATGGCAGGTTCCTCATCTTACATTTAGTATGTGCTATAAAATAGCGTGCGATTTACATGATGTTTTAAAAATCGCCGACAGTATCGACGATTAATTATTACGTATTTAAATTACTGCGCAAAGTTTCCAGCTGCGCTTTCAGCGCCAGCATGCTGTCTACGCTACAGGCAGAAGCACAGCGCACGGAGTCTGGAATACCCAGCGCTTTTTCCTGCAGCGCTTTCCCTTCCTGGGTCAGCGTGACTGCCACCTGACGCTCGTCTTCGCGGGAGCGCTGACGTAGCAGCAGCCCTGCGCTTTCAAGCCGTTTTAGCAGTGGCGTTAAGGTGGCTGAGTCTAAAAACAGACGCTCGCCGATTTGCGACACCGTGACATCGTCCTGCTCCCACAGCACCAGCATCACCAGGTATTGCGGATAGGTGAGCTGCAGCGGCGTAAGCAGCTGGCGGTAGAGCTTGTTCACCGCCAGATTGGCGGAGTAGAGCGCGAAGCAAAGCTGGTTGTCCAGCAGCAGGGCGTTCGTTTCGGTGGATGTCTTCTTCATGTTTCTCAATATAGATAGCGCGCGATTAAATAGCAAATTTTATTTTACGGCGATTTCGTCTGTGCGATCAGACCCGGGGCTTTTTGCGATAAAGCCACAGCCCCGGCAGAGAGAGCCCGATGGACAGCGCCCCCACGATAAATGACGCTTTCAAGAAGTTGGTCACCAGTTGGATCATCAGCGGATCGCTGTAGCCAAAGTGCGTCAATTTTACCGCCGAGATCATTGCGGTATAGGCGTAGATCCCCGGAAACATAGGAATGACGGCCGCAACGGTAAAGACCTTCGGGTGAGCAAGATACCAGCGTGACCACTGAATACCAATGATGCCGACCAGAATCGACGCCAGAAAAGTGCTCCACTCGATGTTTAAACCCGCCGTCATCATCGCCATACGCGAGCCGTGGCCGATGGCACCGAGAAGCCCACAGTAAGGCAGGGCGCGCTGAGGTACGTTAAAGACTAACGCAAAGCCCACCGCCGGCACGGCAGACAGCGCCATATCCTGAAGCAGGGCCAGAAGAAATTCGATTATGCCCATCCTCTTAGCCCCCATACCGCCATTGCCATCACCACGCCAATGCAGGTTGCCAGCGTGAGCAGGCTGGCCATCGCCCAGCGAGCAAGCCCGGTATTAACATGGCCTTTAAACATGTCGGCCACGGCGTTAATCAGCGGGAAACCGGGGACGAGTAATAACACGCTCGCGGCCATCGCAATATTGGAAGTGGCGGCAAATGGGCCTTTGGCGATAAGCAGGCCCGAAACGGTAGTGGCGACAAACGCGGTGATGCAGAAGTTGATCTGCGGATGAAGCTGGCGGTGGGTGAACAGCTGGCGGACATACATCGCCAGTGAGCTGGCGACAAAGGCGACAAACGCCCCGTCCCAGCCACCGTTGTTCAGTTTGCAGAAACAGCCGCAGGAAAGACCCACCATCAGGACAACCAGCCAGCGTGGGTAACGCAGCGGTTTGATGTGTTCGAAGCGTTTGAGAACGTCCCTGGCATCCAGCAGCTTGTGTTCGGTGAGGATCACGATGTGCTGTACTTCGGTGACGACGTGCATGTTGATCCCGCGATCGTTATTTTTGCGGGTAGTCGTCAGGCACTGATTGTCTTTAATGGTGCTAAGTACAATGGCGTTAGCGGAGATTGAGCTTTCCACGCTGTCCATCCCCAGCGCTTTGCCAAGGCGGGTTGAAAGCTCCTCGACCAGCGCGCTTTCTGCCCCGTGCTGCAGTAAAAAGAGCGCGCATTGAATACATAAACGAGTGACGTCCCGCTGGGAGGCAACATCTGGCTGCATGCTTGATCCTGACTAAAGAGAAGGAAATGCGCTTAACGTTTATCCATTTAACATGAGCGCATCGCTTCATTAGCCGCGTCAGATCAAGCTTTGCGTCACTTAGACGGCAATTACTGGCAGACGTCCACCCATTTGGCGTGGGTGAGTTCGGCCATGCGTTCAGGTGAAATGCGGACGGCGCTGTGAATGGCCCCTGCGGCGGGCAGCACTTCATCGTACTGGCGGAGTGAGATGTCGCAGAACACCGCCAGCGGGTTTTCCAGCCCGAACGGGCAAACGCCACCGACCGGATGCCCGGTCCAGTTCACTACTTCATCGCTGCTGAGCATGCGCGCTTTAGAGCCAAATGCTTCTTTAAGTTTCTTATTATCAAGACGAGCATCGCCCTTGGCGACGATCAGAATAATGTCGTTTTTGACCTTTAATGAGAGCGTTTTGGCTATTTGTCCGGGGGCCACATTGTGGGCGGCGGCGGCAAGCGCGACGGTAGCGGTGCTTTGGTTTAGCTCGATGATGTCTATATCGGGGGCATGGTCGGCGAAGAATTGCCGCACGGACTGCAAACTCATGATTTTCTCCTGATCCAGGTGGCAAATAATTTCGCATAAGCTTGTGCTTTCTGTAAACCGCTTATACTTATCTCATACCCGCCTTGTCAGAAATTTCTGGATCTCCTTCACAATCAATGAAACCGGTTGCAGTAACCGGTTGCAGTAATAAATTCCGCGAGGAATACTGAATCCTGTAACCCCCCCTGTACCTAATAATAAGAGTCGTCTATGAAACGTATCCTTTTATGCTGTGCCGCTGGTATGTCTACCAGTATGGTCGTGAACAGGATGAAACAGGCCGCCCAGGATCAACAGATTGAGGTTGAGATCAAGGCGGTGGGTATCGAAGAGTTCACGGATGTTATGCCTGAATTTGATTGCTGTTTACTCGGTCCGCAGATCAAATACCGTCTGGAAGATTTTAAGGCTCAGGCCGCGCCCAAACGGATCCCGGTCACGGTCATTAACTCTATGGATTACGGAATGATGCGCGGCGACAGAATTCTCGCCGACGCACTCGCGTTGATAGCCTGACAGGAGAGCCACTATGTCTTCCAACCATGCTGCTTTTAATTTAATTTTTCGGTTTGTTGAGAACTACGTTAGCCCGATAGCTGGCCGCATTTCTTCCCAGCGTCACGTGATGGCCATTCGCGACGGCTTTATTTCTGCGATGCCATTTATGATTGTCGGCTCGTTCCTGCTGGTTTTTGCTTATCCCCCGTTTTCGCCCACCACGACATGGGGCTTTGCTCGCGCCTGGCTCGACCTGGCGAAGCAGTTTGAAGGGCAGATTTTAACGCCGTTTGATATGACGATGGGCATCATGTCTATCTACATTTGTGCGGCGATCGCCTACAACCTGGGTAAACACTACGTTAAATCGCACGGGCTCGATCCTTTCATGTGCGCCATGCTGTCGCTGATGGCTTTCCTGGTGGTTGCGGCCCCGAAAACCAAAGGCACGCTGCCGGTGGACAGCCTTGGCGGCACCGGGATCTTCACCGCAATCCTGGTGGCGATTTACTGCGTAGAGATGATGCGTTTCCTGAAGGCGCATAACATCGGCATCAAGCTGCCGGACCAGGTGCCGCCGATGATCAAAAACTCCTTTGATCTGCTGATCCCGGTGCTGGTTGTGGTGCTGACGCTGTATCCGCTGAGCCTGTTTATTCAGTCCCAGTTCGATATGCTGATCCCTCAGGCCATTATGGCGCTGTTCAAACCGCTGGTGTCCGCGGCGGATTCTCTGCCGGCGATTCTCCTTGCCGTACTGATTGCTCACCTGTTGTGGTTTGCGGGTATCCACGGGGCGGCGATTGTCTCCGGGATGCTGCAGATGTTCTGGCTGACCAACCTGGGCCTTAACCAGGGCGCGCTGGCTGCCGGTGCGCCTCTGCCGCATATCTTTATGGAAGCGTTCTGGACCTTCTTCATCGTGGTCGGCGGTTCCGGGGCAACGATGGGATTGGTTATCTGCTACCTGCGCAGTAAATCTGCCCACCTGCGTTCCATTGGCCGCCTGAGCATCGTGCCAACCTGCTTTAACATTAACGAACCGGTGATCTTCGGGACGCCGATTGTGATGAACCCAGTATTCTTTATTCCTTTCCTGCTGGCGCCAATGGTCAACGCCGTGCTGGCCTGGGGCGCGATGAAGCTGGATCTGATTGGTCGCGTGATTTCCGTGGTACCGTGGACCGCGCCTGCGCCAATCGGTGCCGCCTGGGCGCTGGGCTGGGACTTCCGTGCCGCAATTCTGGTGATTCTGCTGGCCTGCGTGTCGTCCATCATCTACTTCCCGTTCTTCAAAGTGTACGAGAATCAGCTGCTGGAGCAGGAGAAAGAAGAAGCTCAGAGAGCGAGCGAGGAAGGGAGCCAACAGCTGGCTTAATGGTTTAGCGGAATGAAGAACGGCGGGGAAACCCGCCGTTTGCTATTTCCCCGCCTCTTGCTATTTCAGAGTGCAGTCGCCGCAGCGCTGGACGTCAGGCAGCTTATAGCGCTGGCAGCAGGTGCGTCTGACCAGAATGCCTTCACGCGAAATGACCGTGCGGTAGAGTGGATTCTCCCGGCCACATGAAAGCTGTTTTTCAAAGAAACAGGTCTGCACCAGCGCCGCCAGGCTCTGTTCATCCAGAAGTGGTTTTAGCTCGCCGAAGAACCAGTTCACCAGGTAGCCGGTGTTGCTCCAGATAAGTCGGGCGTTGATCTCTTCGCTGGCTTCCAGCGCCGCTACGACCGGCATCAAACCTTCAACGATAAACTGCTCTAGCCGCAGATGGAGCGGCAGCTCGCTTGCCCGGCAATCTTCAGTCACGTCAATCCAGAAGCATTTTGCCCGGCCCGTTTCGTGGAACTCGGCCCGCACATGCTGGGGGGCAATATTCAGCGCTTTAGGCTGAGTCAGCAGCGCCATCATCATCGGTGGCACCAGCAGGCCGATGTACCATTGCGCCCACAAAGACTTCAGCGGTTTGTGCTCGCGGGTAAGTTCAGGCTGGTGACGATAGATATGGTCGCCGTAGGCCGCCATTAGGGAGGTTAGCGTGGTGGGACGCTGCCACTCGCTTAGCGTCATTGCTGTGGCGGGAGCCTGTTCGTTTAATTTGATGATGTCGTTGAAGTACGGGCGGTGCGCGGCAAAATACTCCCGCAGCGAATCTGCCTGCGGGCCTGTCGCTGGGGACCAGGGAAGAACAAAGCAACCGCTGTCATCGCTGAGCTGGAGGGAGTGAAGCGCCATACTTTCGTCAGGGAGTAATCTAAATGATAATGATTAGCAATAATAACGGTGAGCGAAATCTCTGGCAAGGTGAATTCACCGCCACCGCTCAGTGATGGCTGTTTTTGCGATCTGGCGCGTCTCGCCGGGTTAATTCACGGCGAGCATTTCGTTGGTCAGGATGCTGTTTCTTCCTCGGTTTTTGGCCTGATAAAGCGCTTTATCCGCGAGGCTCAGGGCATCATCTATGCTGCCTTCAGTGAATGGCGCAAGCCCGATACTGACGGTAACGTTGGTCGCGACCTGGGTATTAAACATATGCGGGATGTCCAAATCGAAAACGCGCTGGCGGATCCTTTCCGCCGACTGCATCGCACGTTCCGCGTCGATGTTGGTGAGCATAATCATGAACTCTTCCCCGCCGTAGCGCGTGACAAGATCCCTTGAACGCACGGCATCGCGAATCGCTGCCGAGACCCGGATCAACGCCTGGTCGCCCATCGCATGGCCGTAGTGGTCGTTGTACGACTTGAAGTGGTCGATATCCAGCAGCAAAACGAAGTGGCTGCCGCTACCGGAGGCCTGAATGTGCTCGAGGCGGTTTTGAAAGCCGCGGCGGTTGTACAGGCCGGTTAAAGGATCGAGCATGCTGAGATCGGTCAGTGTCTCTTTTTCTTCAAGCAGTTTATTCATCAGCCGCTGGGTGAAACGGTCATTACGTTTCTGAATAATATGCTGAATAGCGATCCCGATAGCGGGCAGCGCAATGGAATAAATTACCCTCAGCCATTGGTCAACATTACCCAGCCAAAGTACGACCAGCGCCACGGGCAGGCTGTGCAGCAGGAAAGCCACAATATTATTAATAAATGCAATAGCGCCAATAAAAAGCACCGACATCAGGCTAATCATCAGAAATGAGGTGTCCAGGTCCGCGATGGCCGCGTTTTTAATGAAAATATGCACCGCCCATAATAACCCGAAAAATAACGAGATAATATTCAGGTTAATCAGCTGCTTATTATTCCACATCTGCCAGGCAAGCAAGGCCAGGCTCATCAGCAGAATGGCGACAACGGGCGGCGTTATGCGCACTGTCGAATAGAGCGGAAAGAGAATAGAAAAAGCGGCTGCCAGGGCGTTGAGCAGCAAAAATAAACGTAAAGAAAGCAGCTGCTTTGCTTTGAGTAAGGCTCGCCAGGTTTGGGCTGTCATAGAACGATTGTGTCTTGGGTAAGCGCGTCAGGTGTTGTGTGTGTCGTATTAATGAAAAGCGAGTTATCGACTTTTCTGGCAACTATTGGAATTTTTATAAGGCAAACTAAAGCCGGCGCTCAATCTATCACCTTACTGAAAATCTGTCATTAAATGACACGTCAACCCTGGCTATTTCAGCCATAGGTCGCGCACGTTTTTACGCTGACAGTTGAGAAAATTTATCATATGATATTGGTTATCATTATCATGATGGGGCGTGAAAATGCTGCAACGACGACTCGAAAGTGGCTGGAGTGTAATGGTGGCGGGGCTTGCCGTGGCGCTGCTTGCCTGCCTGGATCTCAGTTTCAGTCAGTGGCGCGTGCTGGTGGTTATCGGGCTGCTTGCCACGGCATTGATGCTCTATCATAAAACGTTAAGACACTTTGTTTTACTGCCATCGTGCGTAGCATTTGCCAGCGGATTGCTGTTGATTGTGATGAATTTGGGATCGATGAGATAAACAAGCTGGGGGAGATAAAGAGGGTCACTTCATAAGAAGTGGTGCGAAGAGAGGGACTTGAACCCTCACGTCCGTAAGGACACTAACACCTGAAGCTAGCGCGTCTACCAATTCCGCCACCTTCGCACAGTTTTCAGATTTGCATCTGAAGAGTTTTGATATCGCCTTCGCATTGGTGCGAAGAGAGGGACTTGAACCCTCACGTCCGTAAGAACACTAACACCTGAAGCTAGCGCGTCTACCAATTCCGCCACCTTCGCGCAGTGCGAACGATATCTTTCGTGGTTGTGTTGGTGCGAAGAGAGGGACTTGAACCCTCACGTCCGTAAGAACACTAACACCTGAAGCTAGCGCGTCTACCAATTCCGCCACCTTCGCATACCTGTAATACCGAAGTATCACAACCACGGAGGCGCATTCTAGATGTTTTCTGAGCTTCGTCAACACTTAATTTGATGCCGCTTTTCCGACTGATGCAAAAAGCGGCACCTTAACGCGTTTAGCGCTTTTTACCCGCCCGGGTCAGCACGGCGCGGTAAACTTTGAAGCGGCCGGTTTGAGCAATAACTTCATGACTACCAAATACTTCGTCCAGCACGTTCGGGTAGGCAAGGAAGGCGTTCGCCACGATGCGCAATTCGCCACCCATATTCAGATGGCGAGCTGCACCGCGAATAAGCTGGTGCGCTGCATCGAGGCTGGTTTGCATCCCGTCGTGGAATGGCGGGTTGGAGATGATCATGTCGAAACGGCCGTTGATTTCCGAGTAGACGTTACTGGCGATCACTTCCCCTTCAAAGCCGTTAGCGGCAAGCGTTGCGCGGCTGGCGGCGACCGCCGGTGCGCTAACGTCGCTAAGCGTGAGGCGAACTTTTGGCGAGTGGCTGGCGAGAGTAATCGCCAGGACGCCCGCGCCGCAGCCAACATCCAGCACTTTGCCTTTGGTGTGCGGCGTCAGCGTGGAAAGCAGCAGTTTGCTGCCGGTATCCAGACCGTCGCGGCTAAAGACGCCCGGCAGGGTTTTCACGGTCATCCCTTCATGAGGGTATTCACCCCACCAGCTGTTTTCATCAAACGCAGGTTGCTGCTCAAGGCGGCCATGATACAGACCGCAGCGGCGCGCGCTGTCGATTTTTGTCAGCGGGCAAATTTCAGCCAGCATTTGCTCTGCGCTACGCACGCCAGAGCGGTTTTCGCCGACGACAAAAACATCGGTGCCAGCCGGCATCAGCGACAGAATATTCATCAGCTGGAACTGAGCTTCTGGCTTGTTTTTCGGCCAGTAGTAGATAAGCGTATTGCTGTCGGCAATGTCATCCGCACTGACCACCAGGCCATATTGTGCGTTCTCACCCATCTGCGCGCTTAATACCTGCCAGTGGTGGAATTGCTGGGTGTGGGCGCGGCTGGCGGCGGTGTCGAAACGCGCCGGCAGGTCGTCTTGCATGTCACCGGCAAACAACACACGGCTCTCGGTAAAATCATCGCTGTGGCGCAGCAGTACTTCACTCGCCGGGGTAAACGCACTCATCAAATAGCTCCTGGAAAATCAGAGCGTGGATTATAGAGCTTTAATGGCGTGGATTCGATGAATTTGCTATATTTGCCGCCCGAATTACGCTCTCAACAGGTTTCGCTATGACTTCCCCTTCCCGACGCGACTGGCAGTTACAGCAACTGGGTATTACCCAGTGGGTGCTGCGCCGTCCGACGGCTTTACAGGGCGAAATTGCGGTTTCTTTGCCCGCGGGCGTGCGTTTAGTGATGGTGGCTGAGACGCTACCAGCCTTGAGCGATCCGCTGGTGAAGGACATTTTACGCAGCATAGCGTTAAGCCCCGACCAAGTAATGCAACTGACGCCGGAGCGCGCGGCAATGATGCCGCCTGACAGCCGCTGCAATAGCTGGCGCCTGGGCGTTGAGCAGCCGCTGACGCTCAGCGGCGCGCAGCTTGCGTCCCCTGCGCTTGACGAGCTTTATCACAATGGCAACGCGCGACAGGCGCTGTGGCAACAGATTTGCGAACATGAACACGATTTCTTCCCTGACGCCGAATGATTTGGCGGACGCGTATGCCATTGAGCTGCGCAGTCATGCTTTTCCCTGGAGTGAAAAAACCTTTGCCAGCAATCAGGGCGAACGCTATTTCAATTTGCGGCTGGACGTTGACGGCAAACTTGCCGCTTTTGCGGTGACGCAGGTCATTCTCGATGAAGCCACGCTGTTCAACATTGCGGTTGATCCAGCGTATCAGCGGCAAGGGCTTGGGAAAGCGCTGCTTGAGCATCTTATTGCCGAGCTTGAAAAACGGGATGTCTTTACGCTGTGGCTGGAGGTGCGTGCCTCTAACGTTGCGGCGAGAACCTTGTACGAAAGCCTGGGCTTTAACGAAGCGACGGTGCGTCGCAATTATTATCCTGCAAAAGAAGGTCGGGAAGACGCGATCGTGATGGCGCTCCCCCTTGGTTAATTTTTAAAAGGTGTGTGGATGAACTGGGACTGGATTTTATTCGATGCGGACGAAACGCTGTTTACCTTTGACGCGTTCGGCGGTTTGCAGCGCATGTTTCTCGATTACAGCGTGACCTTTACCGCAGATGATTTCCAGGAGTACCAGGCGGTAAACAAGCCGCTGTGGGTCGACTACCAGAACGGGGCGATTACCGCGCTGCAGCTGCAGCTCAGGCGTTTTGAGGACTGGGCAGGGCGGCTGAATGTGCCGTCAGCAGAGCTGAACGATGCGTTTTTATCCGCCATGGCTGAAATTTGCGCCCCGCTGCCCGGTGCGATTTCTCTCCTGAATGCGCTGAAGGGCAAGGCTAAACTTGGCATTATTACCAACGGCTTTACCGCGCTGCAGCAGACTCGCCTCGAGCGCACCGGCCTGCGTGACTATTTCGACCTGCTGGTGATTTCCGAGCAGGTAGGGGTAGCCAAACCCGATCGCCGTATTTTCGACTATACCTTCGAGCAGATGAACCAGCCGCCGCGCGACCGCGTTTTGATGGTCGGCGACACGGCAGAATCTGACATTCTGGGCGGTATCAACGCCGGGATAGCAACCTGCTGGCTTAACGCCCACGGGCGCACCGCGCCGCAAGGGATTGAACCGACCTGGCAGGTCACCTCGCTAAGTGAACTGGAGCAACTGCTGTGTAAGCCATGATTGTTGATTGTTAAACCCGCAATGATGGGTAAAATAGCCGCCAAATAACGTTCACTCGCCGCGTGGCTCAAGGCCGCGCGCACTTACAGAAGATGTAATTATGACTTTGTCTCCTTATCTGCAAGAGGTGGCTAAACGCCGCACTTTTGCCATTATTTCTCACCCGGATGCCGGTAAAACGACCATCACCGAAAAGGTGCTGCTGTTCGGACAGGCTATCCAGACCGCCGGGACGGTAAAAGGCCGTGGCTCAAGCCAGCACGCCAAATCCGACTGGATGGAGATGGAAAAACAGCGTGGGATCTCGATCACCACCTCGGTGATGCAGTTCCCGTATCGCGACAGCCTGGTCAACCTGCTGGATACTCCGGGGCACGAAGACTTCTCCGAAGATACCTACCGTACCCTGACCGCGGTTGACTGCTGCCTGATGGTTATCGATGCCGCAAAAGGCGTAGAAGATCGTACCCGTAAGCTGATGGAAGTTACCCGTCTGCGCGATACGCCGATCATCACCTTCATGAACAAACTGGATCGTGACATTCGCGATCCAATGGAAGTGCTGGATGAAGTTGAGCGCGAGCTGAAGATTGGCTGCGCGCCAATCACCTGGCCAATCGGCTGCGGCAAGCTGTTCAAAGGGGTTTACCATCTTTATAAAGATGAAACCTACCTCTACCAGACCGGTAAAGGCCACACGATCCAGGAAGTGCGTATCGTGAAAGGGTTGAGCAACCCAGAACTCGACGCAGCCGTCGGGGAAGATCTTGCTCTGCAACTGCGTGAGGAGCTGGAGCTGGTGCAGGGGGCTTCCAACGAATTCGACCATGAACTGTTCCTGGCCGGTGAAATCACCCCGGTATTCTTCGGCACCGCGCTGGGCAACTTCGGCGTCGACCACATGCTGGATGGTCTGGTTGAGTGGGCGCCGGCTCCGATGCCGCGTAAAACCGACACGCGTCTGGTGGATGCGGCGGACGAGAAGTTCACCGGTTTTGTCTTTAAGATCCAGGCCAACATGGACCCGAAACACCGTGACCGCGTCGCCTTTATGCGCGTGGTGTCCGGTAAGTATGAAAAAGGCATGAAGCTGCGCCAGGTGCGTATCGGGAAAGACGTGATTATTTCTGACGCGCTGACCTTTATGGCCGGGGATCGTTCTCACGTGGAAGAAGCCTATCCGGGCGATATTATCGGCCTGCACAACCACGGCACGATTCAGATCGGCGACACCTTTACCCAGGGCGAAATGATGAAGTTCACCGGTATCCCGAACTTCGCCCCGGAACTGTTCCGCCGTATTCGCCTGCGCGATCCGCTTAAGCAGAAGCAGTTGCTTAAAGGCCTGGTGCAGCTGTCTGAAGAAGGCGCGGTACAGGTGTTCCGTCCTATTGCCAACAACGACCTTATTGTTGGTGCGGTTGGGGTTCTGCAGTTCGATGTGGTCGTTGCTCGCCTGAAAAGCGAGTACAACGTGGAAGCGATTTACGAATCGGTCAACGTGGCGACGGCGCGTTGGGTTGAAGGGAATGACGTTAAGAAGTTTGAAGAATTCAAACGTAAAAACGAAGTTCAGTTAGCGCTGGATGGCGGCGACAACCTGACCTATATTGCCCCAACGATGGTAAATCTGAACATTACCCAGGAACGTTACCCTGACGTGACCTTCCGTAAAACGCGCGAGCACTAATTATCAGCCAGAGCGCGGCGTTCGCCGCGCTCTTCACACTTTCCCTGTCTTTTTAATCCCTTGCAGAATCCTCTTAATTTCCCGCGAATCCTGCGTCATTGCTGATTTTTCCATCAACACGTCATGCACTTTTATGATTGTGATCTATATTTAACAAAGTGATGACAATTTTATTGGATGAAAGCTCCGGGAATTAATCATTTTCTGGTGTCTTGTTGGCGTTTCTCATGTCATCTCAATATTAATAGCTGATTTTTTTCAGCTTACGGGAAGCGAGAAAGCTCAAATGATGAGCAAACCTACAGGAATTAATCGATGACTACGACTAAGATTTCAAAAACTCTGCTGGCGGTTGTGTTGGGTTCTGTACTGGCAAGCACCAGCGCCTTTGCGGAAGACACTCTGCTTAATAAAACGGAATCTACCGCCGATAGTGCAGGGAAAAAAATCGATAGCTCCATGACGAAAGTCGGTAATTTCATGGACGACAGCGGCATCACAGCGAAAGTCAAAGCAGCCCTGGTTGACGATAAAAATATCAAAAGTACCGATATTTCGGTCAAAACCGACAATAAAGTGGTCACCCTGAGCGGTTTTGTTGAGAGCCAGGCTCAGGCCGAGCAGGCCGTCGCCACGGCGAAAAAAGTGGAAGGCGTAACCTCGGTGAGCGACAAACTTCACGTTCGCGATGTGAAAACACAGTCGGTGAAAGGCTATGCCGGTGATGCGGCCACGACCAGTGAGATCAAAGCGAAATTGTTGGCCGACAGCATTGTGCCGTCGCGCCATATCAAAGTAGAAACCACTGACGGCGTGGTTCAGCTGTCCGGCGAGGTGAAATCCGCCGCTCAGTCTGAGAAGGCTGAAAGTATTGCCAAAGCTGTTGAAGGCGTGAAAAGCGTTAAAAACGATCTGAAAGTGAAGTAAAGCAGCACCCGAAATGGCTTTCTGGACGCGTGCCGGGAAGCCATAAGCACCACCCTTACACATTATCGCCTGCGGGTTAGCCATTCGGCGCCCGTGAAGAAGCGATAAGATTCACTATGGTTAAGGAGAGTCTATGTTTCGTTGGGGCATTATTTTTCTGGTAATAGCGTTGATCGCTGCGGCCCTGGGCTTCGGTGGTCTGGCGGGTACCGCAGCAGGTGCTGCAAAAATTGTCTTTATCGTCGGGATCATTCTGTTCCTGGTCAGCCTGTTTATGGGGCGCAGACGTCCTTAGCAACGCTCATTGAGTAACATGCCGATACAAAAGAAAAGCCAGTCCTCGTGACTGGCTTTATAGTGTCGACAAACCGCTGTCGACAGAAAAGAACGACCAGACGGCTCGTTAAAAAAAACAGGAAAATCAATTCATTGATTTTCGGCTGCTCACCACAAAGAGGGAAAAACCACGCCTTTTCCCGCTTTGTCAGCAACCTTAAGCCAGTCCTCGTGACTGGCTTTCGCCGTTTTACTTAGCGCGCTATGGGTATAGGGTAGAAATTCACAACAACAGCAATTCAGGAAAGCAGGTGGGAAATCGTATACCCGTAACGCTCGGCAATATTGCGCCGCTGGCGACTAAACCTTTTCGTCCTGGAAAACTCGCTCTGATTTGTGAAGGGGGCGGGCAGCGCGGGATCTTTACGGCTGGGGTTCTGGACGAGTTTATGCGCGCGGAATTCAACCCTTTTGATCTGTTCCTTGGTACTTCTGCCGGGGCGCAGAATCTTTCCGCTTACGTTTGTAACCAGCCGGGATACGCGCGTCGCGTCATCACGCGCTTTACGACGACGAGGGATTTCTTCAATCCGCTCCGCTTTGCGCGCGGAGGGCATCTGATCGATCTCGACTGGCTGATTGAGTCGACCGCCGCCAGACTGCCGCTGTCGATGTCCAGTGCCGACCCGCTGTTTGAACAGGGAAAAGAGTTCTTTATGTGCGCCTGCCGCAGTGATGACTATGCGGCGAATTACTTTTCGCCGACCACGGATACCTGGCTAAATTTGCTGAAAGCCTCCAGCGCCATTCCCGGTTTTTACCGCTCAGGCGTGGATATTGACGGCGTCAGCTATCAGGACGGCGGCATCAGCGATGCGGTGCCGGTGCGGGAAGCGGTTAATCGCGGGGCAGATACGCTGGTGGTCATTCGCACCGTACCTTCACAGATGTACTACACGCCGCAGTGGTTCAAACATATGGAACGCTGGTTGGGCGACAGCAGCCTGCAGCCGCTGTTGAATCTGGTGCAGCACCACGAGGAAAGCTACCGTGAAATCCAAAGCTTCATTGAGAAGCCGCCCGGTAAACTGCGAATCTTTGAGATTTACCCCCCGAAAGCGCTATTAAGCAGCGCGCTCGGCAGCCGCCTGCCTTCATTGACGGCGGATTATCAAACGGGGCGCTTGTGCGGGCGCTATTTCCTGGCCACCATTGGCAAACTGCTGGTGGCTAAACCGCCGTTAAGGCGTCATTTGCCGCGCATTAATACGCCCGGCCCGTTGGTCATTCCTCCTGCTGCGGCGGCAAACGAATCGCTGGTCAAGCCGATTAGCTCTGGCCTGCAGGCGAATGATGCGGCGTTTGATAATGAGGATCTTGCGTGAGTTTTACGTTCTACGACACCCATTGCCACTTTGATTTTCCCCCCTTCACCGGGGATGAAGAGCACAGCCTCGCGCTGGCCGCTGAGGCCGGGGTTCGTAAAATCATTGTGCCAGCAATAGAAGCGGGGCGTTTCAATCGCGTGCTCGCGCTGGCGCAGAATTATCCGGCGCTTTATGCCGCCCTGGGTATGCATCCGATTGTGATTGAAAAGCATGATGATACGGGGCTGGCCGCGCTGGAGGATCTTTTGCGGCAAAGGCCGGAGAAGCTGATCGCCATCGGCGAGATTGGGCTGGATCTTTATCGCGAAGATCCGCAGCTCGACAGGCAGGAGTTTATCCTCAGCGAGCAGCTGAAGCTGGCAAAGCGTTACGATCTGCCGGTGCTGCTTCACTCCCGCCGTACCCACGACAAGCTGGCGCTGCACCTGAAGCGCCACAGCCTGCCCAGAACCGGCGTGGTGCATGGTTTTGCCGGCAGCTTACAGCAGGCGGAACGGTTTATTGCAATGGGCTATCGCATTGGCGTCGGTGGCACCATCACCTATCCGCGAGCCAGCAAAACCCGGGATGTGATGGCCCGTTTGCCGCTTTCATCGCTGTTGCTGGAAACCGATGCGCCGGATATGCCGCTGAACGGCTGGCAGGGGCAGCCCAACCGGCCGGAACGTGCCGCCAGGGTCTTCGATGCGCTGTGTGAATTACGCCCGGAGCCCGCAGAAATCATTGCTAATGCCTTGAAAAAAAACGCAGACGAATTATTCGCCTTCTAATGAGTCGCCCTCAAAGTGTGATATTCATCACCTTGCTATGTAAATGTTTCTATACATTTCGCCCTACACGTGATTGCTCCGGCACTTTTCTCGCCCCTGTGGTTATAATCCGCGCGCTAAAAAGGGGCTGCTAAAGCCCGAATCTTTCCAGTTGATACACAGGGATACTGTATGCAAATACTCATGGGATTGATCGGCATGGTGGCATTGCTGCTGATCGCCGTTTTACTTTCCAGCAACCGCAAAGCGATCAACCTGCGCACCGTCATTGGCGCGTGGCTTATCCAGATCGGTATCGGGGCGCTGATCCTTTACGTTCCGGTCGGGCGTAAAGTCCTGCTCGCGATGTCTGAAGGGGTGGCTAATGTCATCGCCTACGGCAATTCAGGGATTTCTTTCCTGTTTGGCGGGCTGGTATCTGACAAAATGTTTGAAGTCTTTGGCGGCGGCGGCTTTATCTTTGCGCTGCGCGTCCTGCCGATCATCGTCTTCTTCTCCTCGCTTATTGCCGTGCTTTACTACCTCGGCGTGATGCAGTTAGTGATCCGTATTCTCGGCGGCGGCCTGCGTAAGGTATTGAAAACCTCGCGCACTGAATCCTTGTCGGCGACGGCGAATATTTTCGTTGGCCAAACCGAAGCGCCGCTTGTGGTTCGCCCTTACATCTCGACCATGACTCGCTCTGAGCTGTTTGCCGTGATGTGCGGTGGTCTTGCCTCCGTGGCGGGCTCCGTGCTGGCGGGCTACGCGCAGATGGGCGTGCCGCTGGAATACCTGATTGCCGCATCCTTTATGGCCGCACCGGGCGGGCTGCTGTTTGCCAAGATAATGCTGCCTGAAACGGAAACCCCGAACGACACGCCGGAGCTGGAGTCGATGAAAAACGACCCAGATCGCCCGGCTAACGTGCTGGATGCGGCGGCCTCGGGCGCAGCCTCCGGGATGCAGCTGGCGCTGAACGTCGGGGCGATGCTGCTGGCGTTTGTGGCGCTGATTGCCCTGCTGAACGGGATGCTTTCCGGTATCGGCGGCTGGTTCAACTATCCGCAGCTTTCGCTGGAGCTGATGCTGGGCTGGGTGTTCTCCCCGGTAGCCTGGCTGATTGGCGTGCCGTGGAGCGAGGCGATGGTGGCCGGATCGTTTATCGGCCAGAAGCTGATCATCAACGAGTTCGTTGCTTACCTGAACTTCGGCGCTTACCTGAAGGATGATGCCGAAGTGGCTGCGGCGGGCCTGCAGGTGCTGTCCGGCCATACCAAAGCAATTATCTCCTTCGCGCTGTGCGGATTTGCTAACCTTTCTTCTATCGCCATTCTGATCGGTGGCCTGGGCAGCATGGCGCCAAACCGTCGGCACGATGTGGCTCAGCTGGGCATGAAGGCCGTGGCGGCGGGGACGCTATCTAACCTGATGAGCGCCACCATCGCCGGGCTTTTCCTGGCGCTGTAGCCTGCAATATAAATGTTATAATAATAACATTAAGCGGTAACCGATGGCTGGTGCCCTGCCAGCCATTTTCTTGTGTCCTGGCGCAATTTAGCGCGTTATTTTGTTCCTTTAATCACATATACTCTATGAAAGCTTGCAATTCACGCTTTGGCTTTTGTGAGGCGAGACACAAAATTGCATCGGTGGTGGGTGTTAGAATTCTAACATTGCAACCGGCAATGTGCGGTGAGAAGGATCTCAACGTGAGGGTGACTCAGGTGACCACTCTTCTTCAAGGAACCAAGTCCGCTCCAACGTGTTGAGTTTCCAGGCCGGAGACTTATTTCCCTTTTGTTGGAGAGCGTTATGACCGATTTAACCCAAAGCAGCCTGCGTGCGCTGAAACTGATGGATCTGACTACCCTGAACGACGATGACACTAACGAGAAAGTCATCGCTCTGTGCCATCAGGCAAAAACCCCAGTCGGCAACACCGCTGCGATTTGTATCTATCCGCGTTTCATCCCAATCGCCCGTAAAACCCTGAAAGAGCAGGGCACCCCGGACATCCGCATTGCGACCGTGACCAACTTCCCACACGGTAACGACGATATCGACATCGCGCTGGCAGAAACCCGCGCCGCTATCGCTTACGGTGCAGACGAAGTGGACGTGGTGTTCCCATACCGGGCGCTGATTGCCGGTAACGAGCAGGTAGGCTTCGACCTGGTGAAAGCGTGTAAAGACGCCTGCGCCAGCGCTAACGTACTGCTGAAAGTGATCATCGAAACCGGCGAGCTGAAGACCGAAGAGCTGATTCGCAAAGCGTCTACTATCGCGATTAAAGCCGGTGCCGACTTTATCAAAACCTCGACCGGTAAAGTGCCGGTTAACGCCACGCCGGAAAGCGCTCGCATCATGATGGAAGTGATCCGCGATATGGGCGTGGAAAAAACTGTAGGCTTCAAACCAGCCGGTGGCGTTCGCTCCGCTGAAGATGCTGCGCAGTTCCTGGCTATCGCGGACGATCTGTTCGGCGCCGACTGGGCCGACTCCCGTCATTACCGCTTCGGGGCGTCCAGCCTGTTAGCCAGCCTGCTGAAAGCGCTGGGCCATGGGGACGGTAAAAGCGCCAGCAGCTACTAATTACTCGTCATACTTCAAGCCGCAGGGGCGTTAGCTGCACTCCCTCACCGCAGTCACTTACTTCAGTAAGCTCCTGGGGATGAGCTCTTTTGCCTTCTGCCTGCGACTCGAATTATCCAGAGTAATCTTTAATTGCGGCGGGTTTTCCGCCGCTCTTTACCCGCATTTCCCAGGGGGTTGCCGTGTTTCTCGCACAAGAAATTATTCGTAAAAAACGTGATGGCCTGGTACTGAGCGACGAAGAGATTCGCTTCTTTATCAACGGTATTCGCGACAACACCGTCTCTGAAGGGCAAATTGCTGCTCTGGCGATGACCATTTTCTTCCACGACATGACAATGCCGGAAAGGGTGTCGCTGACAATGGCGATGCGGGATTCCGGCACCGTGCTGGACTGGAAAAGCCTTAACCTCAACGGCCCGATTGTGGATAAACATTCCACCGGCGGCGTGGGGGATGTCACTTCGCTGATGCTTGGCCCAATGGTGGCGGCCTGCGGTGGCTATGTGCCGATGATTTCAGGCCGTGGCCTGGGGCACACCGGCGGGACGCTGGACAAGCTCGAGGCGATTCCGGGCTTCGATATCTTCCCGGACGATAACCGCTTCCGCGACATTATTAAGGACGTCGGCGTGGCCATCATCGGCCAGACCAGCTCGCTGGCACCGGCGGACAAACGTTTTTATGCCACCCGCGACATTACCGCGACGGTGGATTCTATCCCGCTTATCACCGCTTCCATTCTGGCGAAAAAACTGGCCGAAGGGCTGGACGCGCTGGTGATGGACGTGAAAGTAGGCAGCGGCGCATTTATGCCGACTTACGAGCTGTCAGCCCAGTTGGCAGAGGCTATCGTTGGCGTTTCCAACGGCGCAGGCGTGAAGACCACCGCGCTGCTGACGGACATGAACCAGGTGCTGGCTTCCAGCGCGGGTAACGCCGTGGAAGTCCGTGAAGCGGTACAGTTCCTCACGGGGGAATACCGCAACCCGCGTCTGTTCGATGTGACAATGGCGCTGTGCGTGGAAATGCTGATTTCCGGCAAGCTTGCCAAAGACGAAATTGAAGCACGCGCGAAGCTTCAGGCGGTGCTGGACAACGGCAAAGCAGCCGAAGTGTTTGGCCGCATGGTTGCTGCGCAGAAAGGCCCGAGTGACTTCGTTGAAAATTATGCGAAGTACCTGCCGACCGCAATGCTGAGCAAGGCAGTATATGCCGAAGCGTCCGGGTTTGTTTCGGCGATGGACACTCGCGCGCTGGGCATGGCGGTGGTGTCGATGGGCGGCGGTCGCCGTCAGGCTTCCGACACCATTGATTACAGCGTCGGTTTTACCGACATGGCGCGTCTGGGAGAATCTATCGACGGCGAACGTCCGCTGGCGGTGATCCACGCCAAAGACGAAGCCAGCTGGCAGGAGGCCGCGAAGGCGGTGAAAGCGGCAATCAGCATTGACGAAAAAGCACCGCAGGAAACACCAACGGTCTATCGCCGAATCACCGAATAACGGTATACTGATCTGATCCCTATTTTATAGAGCACAAGGTACGGAGAATAATATGAAACGTGCGTTTATTATGGTGCTGGACTCGTTCGGCATCGGTGCTACCGAAGACGCAGAGCGCTTCGGAGATGTCGGCTCTGATACCCTCGGTCACATCGCGGAGGCTTGCGCTAAAGGCGAAGCTGACAAAGGCCGTAAAGGCCCCCTGAACCTGCCTAACCTGACTCGTCTTGGGCTGGTAAAAGCTCATGAAGGCTCCACCGGCAAAGTGGCAGCAGGCATGGACGGTAACGTAGAAGTTATCGGCGCTTACGGCTGGGCACACGAGCTTTCTTCCGGCAAAGACACCCCGTCTGGCCACTGGGAAATCGCCGGCGTGCCGGTTCTGTTTGACTGGGGCTATTTCAGCGACCACGACAACAGTTTCCCGCAGGAGCTGCTGGACAAACTGGTCAAGCGTGCCAACCTGCCGGGCTACCTCGGCAACTGCCACTCTTCCGGGACCGTGATCCTGGACGAGCTGGGTGAAGAGCACATGAAAACCGGGAAACCGATTTTCTATACCTCCGCTGACTCCGTGTTCCAGATTGCCTGCCATGAAGAAACCTACGGCCTGGATAAGCTTTATGAGCTGTGTGAAATCGCGCGCGAAGAGCTGACCGAAGGCGGCTACAACATTGGCCGCGTTATCGCGCGTCCGTTTGTTGGCGATAAAGCGGGTAACTTCCAGCGTACCGGCAACCGTCACGACTTAGCGGTCGAGCCACCTGCCGCCACCGTGCTGCAGAAGCTGGTTGATGAGAAGCAGGGCCAGGTTGTTTCCGTGGGTAAAATTGCGGACATCTACGCCAACTGCGGCATCACTAAAAAAGTGAAGGCAACCGGTCTGGATGCGCTGTTCGACGCCACCATCAAAGAGATGAAAGAAGCCGGCGACGACACCATCGTGTTCACCAACTTCGTCGACTTTGACTCCTCCTGGGGCCACCGTCGCGACGTAGCCGGCTACGCGGGCGGCCTTGAACTGTTCGACCGTCGCCTGCCAGAGCTGATGGCGCTGCTGAAAGAGGACGATATTCTGATCCTTACCGCGGACCACGGCTGTGACCCAACCTGGCAGGGTACCGACCATACTCGCGAGCACATTCCGGTGCTGATCTACGGCCCGAAAGTGAAAGCCGGTTCTCTTGGCCACCGCGAAACCTTCGCGGATATCGGCCAGACGGTAGCGAAGTACTTCGGTCTTTCCGACATGGACTACGGCAAAAACATGCTGTGATCCCTTTGGGCGGGCGGTTGCCCGCCTGATTGCTAACTTTTAAAATCAAGGAATACACAATGGCTACGCCACACATTAACGCAGAAATGGGCGATTTCGCTGACGTAGTACTGATGCCGGGTGACCCGCTGCGCGCCAAGCACATCGCGGAAACCTTCCTGGAAGACGTGCGTGAAGTGAACAACGTGCGCGGCATGCTCGGATTCACCGGGACTTACAAAGGCCGTAAGATCTCCGTTATGGGCCATGGTATGGGCATCCCATCCTGCTCCATCTACGCGAAAGAGCTAATCACCGACTTCGGCGTGAAGAAAATCATTCGCGTGGGTTCCTGCGGCGCGGTTCGTGCAGACGTTAAGCTACGCGACGTGGTGATCGGTATGGGCGCGTGTACTGACTCTAAAGTTAACCGCCTGCGCTTCAAGGATCACGACTTCGCGGCTATCGCGGACTTCGATATGGTTCGTAACGCGGTTGATGCGGCAAAAGCGCTGGGCGTTGACGCTCGCGTGGGCAACATCTTCTCTGCCGACCTGTTCTACACGCCGGATCCGTCCATGTTCGACGTGATGGAAAAATACGGCATTCTGGGTGTGGAAATGGAAGCGGCCGGGATCTACGGCGTAGCGGCTGAGTTCGGTGCAAAAGCGCTGACCATCTGCACCGTGTCTGACCACATCCGTACTCACGAGCAGACCACCGCCGCTGAGCGTCAGACTACCTTCAACGACATGATCAAAATTGCTCTGGAATCCGTCCTGCTGGGCGACAAAGAGTAAGTTTTTTTCTCGTTTAAAGGGCGCCTTAGGGCGCCTTTTTTATGCCATTTATCTATTCATTTTATTTCTTATTTTGGGTTAATCCTCTTTATCTATCTGGCATTCAAGACTATAAATCAATTCAAGTATCTATTCATTAATCTATTCACATGAGCGAACTAGCGGACCTTCTTCTTACCGGGCCTCTTCCAGCCAGAACGCTGGCCCAACGGCTGGGTATCAGCCAGGCGACTTTCTCTCGCCGGGTAGCGCTTGAGCCTGACGTTATCAAATTCGGTTCAGCTCGTGCGACGCTGTACGGATTAAAACACCCGGTAAGGCAGCACCGCGAATTTCAGCTCTGGCAGATTGACGACGTCGGTAAAGCGTGGGTATTTGGTGTGCTTTATCCCGTGTGGCCGAAAGGCAGTTGCCTCGTTGTGCATCACAACGGCGACAGCCGCTGGTTTGACGGGTTGCCCTGGTACCTGACCGATCTCCGGCCTCAGGGGTTTTTGGGGCGGGCCTGGGGGCGTGAGTTAGCTAAAGACAGCGATTTGCCGGAAGATATTCGGCTATGGCGAGAAGAGGATGTGCTCCTGGCGCTCTCTGTGCAGCGGCAGGAAAATCTGGGTGGCTGGCTGGTGGGCGAAGAGAGTTATCGCCTGTGGACAGAGAAAGACGTTCCCGAAGCCATTCCTCATAATGAACGCCTGAAGGTTTACGCTGAGCTTGCTCACAGGGCGATAGACGGTGAAATTGTCAGCTCATCCGCCGGAGGCGAGCAGCTTAAATTCACCTGCTACAGTGAAACGCTTCGCGGGCCACGACATGCTCTTGTGAAGTTCACCCCGGCTATGCGGAACGATAACCAGCGTCGATGGGCGGATCTACTGGCCGCTGAGGCCAGTGCTTTAACGCTGCTAAATGATGTAGGGATTGCTGCCGCACGGTGTGATCTACTTTCGACGGTTAGCGGGCAGGTCTTTCTCGAAGTTGAGCGCTTTGACTGCGTGGGCGTTTTCGGGCGGCGCAGTATTGTCTCTCTTGAAAGCGTGCAAAGTGAATATGCGGCGGGCGTGCTTAGCTGGCCTAAAGCCGTGATGCGTCTAAAAGAAGAGGGGATGGTTGAGGCCGCCACGCTTCGGCAGGTGCAGCGCATTTGGGCATTTGGCCGACTGATTGGTAACAGCGATATGCATGCCGGGAACCTCTCTTTCTTTCTCTCTGACCGTCCGCTTGAGCTCACACCGGTCTACGATATGCTGCCTATGGCCTGGGCTCCCGGCAGTTCAGGCAATATGCGAACAGGCTGCATTGAGATTAATATTGATGCCGACGTCCCCGGCGAAGTGTGGCTCGAGATGCAGCCTTGGGCGCAGCGCTACTGGCAGGAGCTTAGCCTGAATGTGATGCTGAGCGAGCCATTCCGGCAAATTGCGGCGGGAATGGCTGAGCAAGTCGAGCGGTTAAGCGAGCGGCTTCGGCGGCTCGCTTAACGAACCGCCTGAGCAATCCAGGCTGAAAGTTCTCTCAGTTCGGCTTCCTGTTTCGGGAAGCTGTAAATCAGCGTTTCGCACTCCTGCTGCAGCAAAATACTGCGGTACAGGCAGCCTTTTAACCGGGTGGCCAGCGCTTCAAGCGGGGCAGGGTTCAGGCTATCGGTGAACACCTGGGCGCGGGTGATATGCCCTTTTTCGACGTCAAAATGTAGCTCAACGCCCCCCCAGGTAAAGCGGTTGTCCAGCAGGTGCGTAAAGGCCGGAGCCTGGCCAAAATTCCACTCCCAGCTGCTCTGGCGGGCAAAAGTCTCGGCAAACCCTGGCAGATTGGGGAGCGCTTCCGGGGAGATATGCTCGGCTTCCACACGCTCGCCGTAGTGGGCGAAAAACGCAGCCGTAATCGCGTCGGCTATCTGCTCGTGGGTCAGGCCTGGCTTGATGTCGCTGAGGTTGGCGACCCGGCTTCTTACGGATGTAATGCCTTTGGCCTGGAGCTTTTTCGGATCGGGATTGAGGTAGTTTGCCAGGCGGCTCAGATCGGCATTCAGCAGCAAAGTGCCGTGATGAAACCCACGATCCAGAGTTTCCCGGTAGGCGGAACCTGAAATCTTGCGCGTACCTTCGGCGGTTTCGACCTCAAGGTCGTTGCGCCCGGATGCGGTGGCTTCCAGCCCAAGGCTCGCCAGGGCGTTCAGTACGATAGCCGTGGAAATACTCTTGTCGTATTCGGGTTTGCCGGCCATAAAAGTGAAGCAGGTGTTGCCCAGGTCGTGGAACACCGCGCCACCGCCGCTGCTGCGCCTTGCCAGCCGAACGTTATCTTGTTCCATGCGCCCGGTATTGCACTCTTTCCAGGGGTTCTGGGCGCGGCCAATCACCACCGTATCTGCATTACGCCATAGAAACAGAACCCGCTGAGTGGCGGGCATCTGCCGAAAAATAGTCTCTTCAACGGCCAGGTTAAACCACGGGTCGTAAGAGTCAGAGATTAGCAAACGCAAAGTCGACATAACAAAGATCCTTTTCCCAGAAGAATGGCGTCATCTTAGCATGACGCTATCTCGGCGAATTTACTGAGGGAGCTTTACTTAGGCTCGTCTTCCTCTTTTACTTTCGTATTGGCGGTAAGCAGGAACGGTGATTGCTGCCAGCGGGTGCGCTTGCCGTGCAGCAGCGTGCGGGTCAGCACAATACCGATCGCGACGGCGAGCAGCAGCATCAGGCGCAGAATATTGGTGGTGTTGTCCACTTGCTTAGCTTCGGTGGCAAGCGTGTGGGTATCCAGGGTAATGCGCAGGTAGCCGATAGGCCCGCTTTTATCGGTGATAGGTTCGACGATTTGCTGGTTGAAGTAGCTGCCAGCTTTTTGGCCGTCCAGCGCCAGGCGATCGCGAACCTCAATGTTTTCCCCCGCGCGCGCAATTTGGTCACCTTCGCTGTCGTACACGGCGGCATCCAGAATACGGCTATCCTTAGTCAAAAGGTTAAGCACGGTGGAGATGCGTTTTTCATCCGGATTCTCAGTTTTCATGACGGGAACCAGATTAAACGCGACCTGACGGGAGAGGGTACGGGCCAGCTCTTCTAACTGAACGTTTCGCGCCTGCTGGCTGCCCCGGCTGAACCAGGACGCGCCCTGCATTAGCGCCACCAAAAGTGCGAGGCAGGACAGCACAATCACTGCGCGGTGGAGCCGAAATTTAAATTTTACCCGAACCATGATGCACCTTTGGAAAATTGCTTACTTTAATGTTGCCAGAAGCAAGGCGGACAAGGTAGCCTCATGCGTTGTTTTTACCCGGATACCCTGCATTCTTCAAAGGGCAGAAGCTCAGGCTTTACGCCAGCGCGAGGAGAAAAATCCCTTGCCATCAGCCCGCAATCCGACTGCAAAAGGGTATGTTTACTTGATTCTGGAGCCGCAATGCCAAACAGTTTGACCTGGTGCGATTTGCCTAACGATGTTTCACTTTGGCCTGGGTTGCCGCTTTCCCTGAGCGGCGACGAAGTGATGCCGCTGGACTACCGCGCTGGCCGCAGTGGCTGGCTCCTGTACGGGCGTAATCTGGACAAGCAGTGTCTGACCAAATACCAGCGCAAGCTGGGGGCGGCGATGGTGATTGTGACCGCCTGGTGCGTGGAAGATTATCAGGTTATTCGCCTGGCCGGCTCTTTAACGCCGCGCGCGACCAAGCTTGCGCATGAAGCCGGGCTGGACGTGGCGCCGCTGGGCAAAATCCCACATTTGAAAACGCCTGGTCTGCTGGTCATGGACATGGACTCCACCGCCATTCAGATCGAGTGTATCGACGAGATCGCCAAACTGGCGGGAACGGGTGAAATGGTGGCTGAAGTCACCGAACGCGCAATGCGCGGCGAGCTGGACTTTACCGCCAGCCTTCGCCAGCGTGTGGCGACCCTGAAGGGCGCGGATGCTAATATTTTACGCCAGGTTCGCGACGAGCTACCGCTGATGCCGGGGCTAAAATCTCTGGTACAAAATCTCGATACGCTGGGTTGGAAAGTGGCGATTGCCTCTGGCGGGTTTACCTTCTTCGCCGAATACCTGCGCGACACATTAAACCTGACGGCGGTGGTCGCCAACGAACTTGAAATTTGCGACGGCAAGCTGACCGGCGAAGTGCTGGGGCAGATTGTGGACGCGAAGTTCAAAGCGGTCACTTTGAAGCGCCTGGCCGAAAAATATGAAATCCCCGCCGCGCAAACCGTTGCGATTGGCGACGGGGCCAATGATTTACCGATGATCCACGCCGCTGGCCTGGGGATTGCCTATCACGCTAAGCCGAAGGTGAACGAGAAGAGCGAAGTCAGTATCCGTCATGCGGATCTGATGGGCGTGTTCTGCATCCTTTCCGGCAGCCTGATTCAGGAAGAACGTTAACAAGAGGTATAAAGGTGGCGAAAGCTCCAAAACGCGCATTTGTTTGTAACGAGTGTGGTGCGGATTACCCGCGCTGGCAGGGGCAGTGCAGCGCCTGTCACGCGTGGAATACCATTACCGAAGTGCGCATCGCCGCTTCTCCGCAGGTTGCCCGCAACGAGCGCCTCTCCGGCTATGCCGGGAGCGCGGGCGTCAGCCGCGTACAAAAGCTTTCGGACATCAGCCTGGAAGAACTGCCGCGCTTCTCCACCGGTTTTAAAGAATTTGACCGGGTGCTGGGCGGCGGCGTAGTGCCGGGCAGCGCCATTCTGATCGGCGGTAACCCTGGCGCAGGGAAGTCAACGCTGCTGCTGCAAACGCTCTGCAAGCTGAGCGAGCAAATGAAAACCCTGTACGTCACTGGCGAAGAGTCGCTTCAGCAGGTGGCGATGCGCGCGCATCGGTTAGGCCTGCCGACGCAAAACCTCAATATGCTGTCGGAAACCAGCATCGAACAGATCTGTATGATCGCTGAGGAAGAGCAGCCGAAGCTGATGGTGATCGACTCGATCCAGGTCATGCACATGGCGGACGTGCAGTCTTCGCCGGGCAGCGTGGCCCAGGTGCGTGAAACTGCGGCCTACCTGACGCGTTTTGCGAAGACGAAAGGCGTGGCGATCGTGATGGTCGGGCATGTCACGAAAGACGGTTCTCTTGCGGGGCCAAAAGTCCTCGAACACTGTATAGACTGTTCAGTCATGTTAGATGGCGACGCCGATTCCCGCTTTCGAACCCTGCGCAGCCATAAAAACCGCTTTGGGGCGGTGAACGAGCTGGGCGTGTTCGCGATGACCGAGCAGGGACTGCGTGAAGTCAGCAACCCGTCGGCCATTTTCCTTAGCCGGGGCGATGAAGTGACGCCGGGCAGTTCGGTGATGGTGGTTTGGGAAGGAACTCGTCCGCTGCTGGTTGAGATTCAGGCGCTGGTGGATCAGTCGATGATGTCCAACCCTCGCCGCGTAGCCGTTGGCCTGGAGCAAAACCGCCTGGCGATTCTGCTGGCCGTACTCCACCGTCACGGCGGCCTGCAAATGGCCGATCAGGACGTGTTTGTGAACGTGGTGGGCGGCGTAAAGGTTACCGAAACCAGCGCCGACCTGGCGCTGCTGCTGGCGATGGTTTCCAGCCTGCGTGACAGAGCCTTGCCGCAGGATTTAGTCGTGTTTGGGGAAGTCGGGCTGGCGGGTGAAATCCGCCCGGTACCCAGCGGCCAGGAGCGTATTTCCGAAGCGGCGAAACACGGCTTTAAGCGCGCAATTGTGCCCCAGGCCAACGTACCGAAAAAAATTCCTGAAGGGATGCAGGTCTTCGGCGTGAAAAAACTTGCTGATGCGCTTTCTGTATTCGACGACTTATAATTGAGTAACTTGCGGGAACCGTTCCCGCTCCGGCAGGAGGCAGCGCGTGTCGTCATTCGACTATATTAAAACGGCTATTCGTCAGCAGGGCTGTACTTTACAGCAGGTGGCGGATGCCAGCGGCATGACTAAAGGCTACCTGAGCCAGTTACTGAACGCGAAAATCAAAAGCCCCAGCGCGCAAAAACTGGAGGCGTTGCACCGCTTCCTTGGGCTGGAATTCCCGCGTCGCGAAAAGAAAGTCGGCGTGGTGTTCGGTAAGTTTTATCCGCTACATACCGGGCATATCTACTTGATCCAGCGCGCCTGTAGCCAGGTGGACGAGCTGCATATCATCATGGGCTATGATGAGCCCCGCGACCGAGCGCTGTTTGACGATAGCGCGATGTCCCAGCAGCCAACCACCGGTGACCGCCTGCGCTGGCTGCTGCAAACTTTTAAATATCAGAAGAATATCCGCATTCACTCCTTTAACGAGGAGGGGATGGAGCCTTATCCCCACGGCTGGGACGTCTGGAGCCGGGGGATTAAAGCGTTTATGGACAGCAAAGGTATTTCGCCAGACCGGATCTATACCTCGGAAGAAGGGGACGCCGCGAAGTTTACCGAACACCTCGGGATCGAAACGGTGGTGGTCGATCCAAAGCGAACCTTTATGAACATCAGCGGCACACAAATCCGTGAAAACCCGTTCCGCTACTGGGAATACATTCCTACTGAAGTAAAACCGTTCTTTGTGCGCACGGTGGCGATACTTGGCGGCGAGTCGAGCGGGAAGTCGTGGATGGTGAACAAGCTTGCCAACATCTTCAATACCACCAGCGCCTGGGAATACGGGCGGGATTACGTTTTCTCGCACCTGGGCGGTGACGAAATGGCGCTGCAATATTCCGACTACGACAAAATTGCCATCGGCCATGCGCAGTACGTCGATTTTGCGGTGAAGTACGCCAATAAAGTGGCGTTTATCGACACCGACTTTGTGACCACTCAGGCCTTCTGCAAGAAGTATGAAGGCCGCGAGCACCCGTTTGTACAGGCGCTGATCGATGAGTACCGCTTTGATCTGGTTATTCTGCTGGAAAACAATACGCCGTGGGTGGCTGACGGTTTACGCAGCCTCGGCAGCGATGTGGACAGAAAATCGTTCCAGAACCTGCTGGTGGAGATGCTCAAAGAGAACAACATCGAGTTTATTCACGTCGAAGAGTCCGACTATGACTCGCGCTTCCTGCGCTGCGTGGATCTGGTGAAAGAGATGATGGGCGAGCAGCGGGAATAATATTTCCAAAGGTTTCTTATTTAATTCATGATAATTGCGAGAGAGTTTTCTCGCAATTATTAAGTGATTAATGATGTAGTTTTTATTTAAAATTAAATCAATTATTTCTTGTTGTTTCTTATTGTTTTTTTAAGCTCATTTTTATTCGCATGCGTGGGTTAACGTTTTATATTCCCTATATAGAGTAATGTTCTCTTTCATCCATAGTCGTTCAATGTTTATATGAAGGAGAAAATATGTCTGGACGTCGTGCTCAAGAGTTGGATTTAGCTTGTATTAAAACATTGTCAAAGAGCGAGCTCGTTGATCAGAAAGAATTTAATGGTGTTATTGCATTAAAGAATATTTTCGGAGCTGATAAAAGAGAACTAACGGCTTGTTTTTCAATCAGAGGCAGCGATGTTAAGGCTGATGTTGATGTGACGTGGTATGAAGCACGCGCAAGTAATGAATCTCGCTCTGAGTTTCGTTTCTACTACGAGCCCAATCACATAATGAATAATGCACAACCTGGAGATAACATTGTTATAGGTTTTAATCGTTCAGGGAAGTTACAGTGCATTTTATTTAAAAATGGAAGTGAGGAGCATCAGGGAGAATATTTGTCCTGGGCAACCTATTAAACTTAGGGCCGCAATTGCGGCCCTATATTTTTACTTGGTTACGCGCTTGTACTTGATGCGTTTTGGCTCCAGGGCATCTGAGCCGAGGGTACGCTTCTTGTACTCTTCGTATTCGGTGAAGTTCCCTTCGAAGAATTCGACTTTACCTTCATCCTGGTAATCCAGAATGTGGGTAGCGATGCGGTCCAGGAACCAGCGGTCGTGCGAGATAACCATCGCGCAGCCCGGGAACTCCAGCAGGGCGTTTTCCAGCGCTCGCAGGGTTTCGATATCCAGGTCGTTGGTTGGTTCATCGAGCAGCAGAACGTTACCGCCAACCTGAAGCAGCTTCGCCAGGTGCAGACGACCGCGCTCACCGCCGGACAGCTCGCCCACGCGTTTGCCCTGGTCGACGCCTTTGAAGTTAAAGCGGCCAACGTAGGCGCGGCTTGGCATCTCGGTGTTGCCGATACGCATAATATCCTGGCCGCCGGAGACTTCTTCCCAGACGGTTTTGCTGTTGTCCATGGCGTCACGGAACTGGTCAACGGAAGCCAGTTTCACGGTCTCACCGAGGGTGATAGAGCCGCTGTCAGGCTGTTCCTGACCGGACATCATGCGGAACAGGGTAGATTTACCCGCGCCGTTCGGACCGATGATGCCGACGATGGCGCCTTTCGGTACGGAGAAGCTCAGATCGTCAATCAGCAGGCGGTCGCCGTAAGATTTACGCAGGTTGTTAACTTCCACCACTTTATCCCCCAGACGTGCGCCAGGTGGAATAAACAGTTCGTTGGTTTCGTTACGTTTCTGGTATTCGGTGTTGTTCAGCTCTTCGAAGCGTGCCAGACGGGCTTTGCCCTTAGACTGACGGCCTTTAGCGCCCTGACGAACCCACTCCAGCTCTTTCTCAATGGATTTACGGCGAGCCGCTTCCGTTGAGGCTTCCTGCGCCAGGCGCTGATCTTTCTGCTCCAGCCAGGAGGAGTAGTTACCTTCCCATGGAATACCTTCCCCACGGTCAAGCTCGAGGATCCAGCCGGCGACGTTGTCGAGGAAGTAACGGTCGTGGGTGATCGCCACCACGGTGCCCTCGAAGTCGTGCAGGAAGCGTTCCAGCCATGCCACGGATTCTGCATCCAGGTGGTTGGTTGGTTCGTCGAGCAACAGCATGTCTGGTTTTTCCAGCAGCAGGCGGCAAAGCGCAACGCGGCGGCGCTCACCCCCGGACAGCTTCTCGATTTTTGCATCCCAGTCCGGCAGGCGCAGGGCATCGGCGGCGCGCTCCAGCTGCACGTTCAGGTTATGACCGTCGTGCGCCTGGATGATTTCTTCATACTTGCCTTGCTGCGCGGCCAGCTTATCGAAGTCCGCGTCCGGCTCGGCGTATTTGGCGTAGACTTCGTCCAGGCCTTTCAGCGCGTTAACCACTTCGGAAACCGCTTCTTCTACGGACTCACGTACGGTGTGTTCCGGGTTCAGCTTTGGTTCCTGCGGCAGGTAGCCGATCTTGATGCCTGGCTGTGGACGGGCTTCGCCTTCGATATCGGTATCGATGCCGGCCATGATGCGCAGCAGGGTGGATTTACCGGCACCGTTCAGACCCAGTACGCCGATTTTGGCGCCAGGAAAGAAGCTGAGCGAAATATTTTTCAGAATATGTCGTTTCGGCGGGACAACTTTGCCGACACGATGCATGGTATAAACGAATTGAGCCACAGTGCGACTTTGCCTCTTTTATCGTGATGTAAGATGGTACTTAACAAAGGCGAAGTGTAGCCGTTTTCACGGTCTAATCCCAGCGGGGTATCGTGCTTCTGCCGCGCAGGACGCCTTTATACGCTTCATGACCAAAATATCCCTTCCGGACGTGGCGTATTGCGTCTCCCCTGGTTAGCATGAATGCATTCGCTTATTGCAGCGCAGGCATGATGCCGTCAGGAAAATAATGAGGAGAAGGTGTGGTAAAAGCCAAACAAGTCGTATGGCAGTTGCTTGCCGCGGGCGTTAGCCTGGTGATGTTAAACGGTGCGGTACGTGCAGATTCTCTCGATGAGCAGCGCAACCGCTACGCGCAAATTAAACAGGCCTGGGATAACAAGCAAATGGACGTGGTGCAGCAGCTCATGCCCACGCTGCAGACCTATCCCCTTTATCCTTATCTTGAATACCGCCAGCTCACCGATGACCTGATGAATGAGCCGACCGTGGCGGTGGCCCAATTTATCCAGGCGAACCCAACTTTGCCTCCGGCGCGAACCTTAAGCTCCCGCTTTGTTAACGAGCTGGCAAGGCGGCAGGACTGGCAAGGTTTGCTGGCCTTTAGCCCCGAGCCGCCTGCCACTAACGAAGCAAAATGTAATTACTACTTTGCCAAATGGAATACCGGGCAAGCGGATGCCGCCTGGGCCGGTGCGAAAGAACTTTGGCTGACGGGAAAGAGCCAGCCATCAAGCTGTGATGCGCTGTTTTCGGCGTGGCGAGCTTCCGGCACGCAGGATCCGCTGGCTTACCTTGAGCGAATTCGTCTGGCGATGAAAGAGGGGAATACCTCGCTGGTGAACGCGCTGGCGAACCAGATGCCAGCGGAATATCAGACCATCTCCAGCGCCCTGGTTAGCCTGCAAAATAATCCTGGCACGGTGCTGACCTTCGCTAATACGGTGGGGGCGACGGATTTCACTCGTCAGGCGGCCGCTATCGCCTTTGCAAGCGTTGCCCGTCAGGATGTAGAGAATGCTCGCCTGATGATCCCGTCCCTGGCTCAGGCACAGAAATTGACCGAGGAGCAGGTGCAGGAATTGCGTGACGTTGTGGCCTGGCGATTGATGGGCAGCGACGTAACGGATGAACAGGCTCGCTGGCGGGATGACGCCATTATGCGTTCCCAGTCCACCTCGTTGATTGAGCGGCGCGTGCGCATGGCGCTGGGTGCGGGCGATCGCACAGGCCTGAATACCTGGCTGGCGCGTTTGCCAATGGAAGCCAAAGAGAAAGACGAATGGCGCTACTGGCAGGCTGATTTACTGCTGGAGCGGGGACGTGAAGACGAAGCGAAAGGTATTCTTCGTGCCCTGATGCAGCAGCGTGGTTTCTACCCGATGGTTGCCGCCCAGCGGCTTGGGGAGGAATACCCCCTGCGCGTGGATAAAGCCGAGCCTGTTAATCCTGCGCTGGTGCAGGGGCCTGAAATGGCCCGCGTCCGCGAGCTGATGTACTGGAATATGGACAACACCGCGCGGAGCGAATGGGCAAATCTGGTCACCAGCCGCAGCAAGCAGGAGCAGGCCGGGCTGGCGCGCTATGCTTTTGAGCAGGACTGGTGGGATCTCAGCGTGCAGGCAACCATTGCCGGCAAGCTATGGGACAACCTCGAAGAGCGCTTCCCGCTGGCTTATAAAGACACCTTTGCCCGCTACGTTAGCGGCAAAACTGTGCCACAAAGTTATGCCATGGCGATTGCCCGCCAGGAAAGTGCCTGGAACCCGAAAGTGCGTTCCCCGGTGGGGGCAAGCGGCCTGATGCAGATCATGCCGGGCACCGCCACCCATACGGTGAAGATGTTCAGTATTCCAGGCTACAGCAGCCCGGTGCAGCTTCTGGATCCTGACACCAACATCAATATTGGCACTAGCTACCTGCAGTATGTGTTCCAGCAGTTTGAGAACAACCGTATCTTTGCTTCCGCCGCCTATAACGCAGGGCCGGGGCGCGTGCGGACCTGGCTGGGTAACAGCGCAGGGCGGATTGACGCCATCGCATTCGTGGAAAGCATTCCGTTCTCTGAGACGCGTGGCTATGTGAAAAACGTGCTGGCCTACGATGCCTATTACCGCCATTTCATGGGGCAGCCGGACAAGATTCTGTCTGACAGCGAGTGGCAGCGACGTTACTGATTGCGCAGAGAGTATGTTATGCTGCCGTACTAGTTAAAGAGTATGGTGGCCTGACATGACTCAGCTCTCTCAGTATTCGGCGGAACAGGCCGAGCAAAGTAATAAAGAGTGGCTCCGCTTTGTGGGGCTGTTACAGCAAGCTTTTGGGCAGGAGCTTCACATGCCTCTGCTGACGCTGCTGTTGACGCCGGATGAGCGTACGGCGTTAGGCACGCGAGTACGCATCATCGAAGAGTTGTTGCGCGGTGAGCTTAGCCAGCGTGAGCTGAAGAATGAACTGGGCGCGGGGATTGCAACCATCACCCGCGGCTCTAACAGCCTGAAAGCTGCGCCGACGGAGCTACGGGCGTGGCTGGAAAAAGAGCTGCTGCAGGGTGGCAGCTCAAACCGCTAAATATTTTCCCGGCAGTAAATTTCGTTATGAAATGGACTTAGCGCCAGAATCACCGCCTGATGGTAAACGCTACTACGCGTGAGCTTTCCGGCGGTGAACACCCCAATCGCTCCCTCTTTACGCCCAATCTCATTGATACCCGTATAGTCGGACATCACCGGCCCCAGAGCGTGGCCTGCGCTGACTTTTTTCAGAATGATGTCTGGCAGCGGCAGGGTCGCCGAACGGGCTTCGCCGCGCTGCTGCCGATTCTCGATCACCACCCAACTGAAGGTACTCCCTTCGTCGATACCGGCCTCAATAGCGACCCAAAAGTCGGCATCTGGTCTGATCTCCCGGGCATTCGCTGCTCTGCATCGTGCGCCAGTTCGCGTTTCCTGACTACCAAAGGGCTGCTCCGGCACGCCACTATCGACGACCACGGGCTCAATATGGCAGGATCCTTCGCCATAAATCTCGCTAAACGCCTGCAGAATCGCCTGAATTTTGGCGGGATTGGTTGTTGCAGCTACGACATGGTTCATAATAAGTCAGAACTCTCGATATTTCGTGACCGGAGTATAACGGAAAAAACGCATGTTACAGGTATACCTTGTTCGTCATGGCGAAACGCAGTGGAATGCTGAGCGCCGCATTCAGGGGCAGTCAGACAGCGCGCTGACTGAAAACGGAGAACGTCAGGCCTGGCAAGTGGCCGAACGAGCCAGAGCCCTTGGCATCACCCACATTATCAGCAGCGATTTAGGCCGTACTCGCCGCACCGCAGAGATCATCGCCGAAGCCTGCGGCTGCGAGATTATCCTGGATTCCCGCCTGCGTGAGCTCAATATGGGCGTGCTTGAACGCCGCAAAATGGACTCGCTAACCGAAGAGGAAGAGGGCTGGCGGCGGCGCTTAGTTGACGGCACGCCGGACGGGCGTATTCCCGAAGGCGAAAGCATGCTGGAACTGAGTAACCGCATGCACGAAGCCCTGAACGCCTGCCGGGAGCTGCCGGCCGGAAGCCGGCCGCTGCTGGTGAGTCACGGTATGGCGCTGGGCGGACTGGTGAGTACGATTCTTGGCTTACCGGCATGGGCGGAACGTCGACTGCGTCTGCGCAACTGCTCGATTTCCCGCGTGGATTATCAGCACAGCCCGTGGCTGGCGTCTGGATGGGTGGTTGAAACAGCAGGAGACATCTCGCACCTTGATGCCCCTGCTCTGGATGAAATCCAGCGTTAACGGCGAACCGGGATCAGGTATTCACAGCGGATATGCATCGGCACATCCTGATCCCGCGTTTCATCCTGAGGATAGAAACGTTCGATGTCCTGACCTTTACGGCGCGTCAGGTTGAGTGATGGCATGCAGGTGCCATAAACCGTCAGGATAAAGTCCTGCAGCCCGGTGCCCAGCCCTTCGTAGTTAAATTGAACATAATCCCCCCCTTCCAGCACCACCGGATGTGAATCCGGCAGGAAACCATTCGCCAGCTCAGGCGTGAGCGCCGTGGTGTAGAAGACTTCCTGCTCGTCGTCTTTTTCCGAGCTTGGGCGAGGCTCATGCAGGCCGTATAACACCCGCGGGATGGTCGGTGAGTTGCCGAGGAACTGCGTCCAGAACTGGATGCGCATCTCATTACGGAAGTCGGAGATTTGCTCCAGCGTGCAGCTGTAGCTTTGCGTGACCCCAACCAGATGCGTTTCCGGCATCGTGATGAAGTGGGCCTGCGGCGGCGTAAACTCGCCGAGACGCAGCGGCGGGCGCATACCGAAGGCGCTCCAGTCAGGAGAACGACGGTAGAGTGCCGGCGTTTGAGCAAACTGCTTTTTAAAGGCACGAGTAAACGTCTGCTGCGAGTCAAAGCGGTACTGAAGCGCAATATCGAGAATAGGGCGCGCAGTCAGGCGCAGAGCAACGGCGGATTTGGAGAGTCGGCGGGCGCGAATATAGGCACCAATAGCGTGCCCGGTAACCTCTTTAAACATCCGTTGTAAATGCCACTTGGAATAACCTGCTTTTGCCGCCACATTATCAAGGGCGAGAGGCTGGTCGAGGTGGCCCTCCAGCCAGCTAAGAAGATCGCGAATGATCCCAGCCTGATCCATAAAATATCCTCATCCATACAAGCGAATGCCTGTTTACTAAGGTAGCGGATAATAGCATTTTTGTAGTTTATGCATTCACCGTTTTTATTTAACAAGTTGTGCCAAATTTGCCGATTATGGAGGCAGGTTTTGCTAATAATGTGATATTCAACGGTTTTTTGTCCAATTGTTGAATAGTCCCGTAGGGTAATTTTTATACAATGGTAACAATATGAAATATAAAGCTTTAGCACTTTGCAGTGCGCTTCTGGCCGTAAGCTACGGTGCGAGCGCGGAGCAGATCGGATCGGTGGACACCGTGTTTAAAGTCTTTGGTCCCGACCACAAGATTGTCGTCGAGGCGTTTGACGATCCTGATGTGAAGAATGTGACCTGTTATATCAGCCGCGCAAAAACCGGGGGTATCAAGGGCGGCCTCGGATTAGCTGAAGACACGTCTGATGCGGCCATTTCCTGCCAGCAGGTAGGCCCGGTTGAGCTCAGCGATAAGATAAAAGCGGGTAAAGCGCAGGGCGATGTAGTGTTCCAGAAGCGAACTTCGCTGGTGTTTAAAAAGCTGCAGGTGGTGCGTTTCTATGATGCGAAGCGCAATGCGCTGGCCTACCTTGCCTACTCTGATCGGGTCGTAGAAGGCTCTCCTAAGAACGCCATCAGCGCGGTACCGATTATTCCGTGGAGTAAATAATCTGTGCACTGGCGCTGAGCGGATGCATTCACGCATGGCCGCATGAGAAGCCTGATGTATTTCTAATGCATCAGGCTTGTCAGTTCTTACCTTCCTTATTAGTGTGTTATGACCGTGCCGTTGCCTTCTAAGGCTTCTTTGATGCAGATCGAGCCTCTACCGCCCCTGAATACCCTTATCGCCTTCGAATGCGTGGCCCGCTATGGCAACATTTCTCGTGCGGCGGAGGAGTTAAACCTGACGCAAAGCGCGACCAGCCGGCAAATTCTGCAGCTGGAAGAGATGCTCGGCTGCAAGCTCTTTACCCGAACCCAGCGGCGAGTGCTGCTCACGCCACGCGGTGAAGCTTATGCCGAGCGGGTCAGGCAGCAGCTGGCGGCGCTGTCGCATGCCACGGCAGAAGTGATGGGCTGGACCGGGTTGCCACAGGTCACTATCGCCTGTACCAGCGCTATGAGTTCGCTGTGGCTGTCATCCCGGCTTTCTGCCCTGCATCGTGAGCTGCCAGATTTGCAGATTCGCATGAAAATTACCGACAACTTCTCGGAGCTGCGCTCATCGGAATTTGATTTGGCTATTTTTTACCTGCGAAGCGTGCCCGTCGGTTTTCACGCCACGCCGCTCTTCGATGAAGTCTGTTACCCCATGTGCTCCCCGGCTTTTCTGTCCCGCATTGGTTCAGACGCACCGGCGGAAGCGCTGCTGCAGCACACGCTGCTGATTCAGGACGATCCCCAGCGGGAGTGGACCGGGTGGAGCGACTGGTTTGCTTCGCAAAATGTTTTGAGCTTTGTGCCAGGGCAAACCTGGCGAGCCAATAACTATCCGTTTTTGGTGGAGACGGCGGTGCGCGGCGACGGGATATTACTCGGCTGGGAAGGGCTGGTGCAGGATTATCTTAACCGGGGCGAGCTTGTCGCGGCGCACCCTGGCAAGCTGGCCGCCGCCAGTAAATGTTTCCTGCTTATCCCCCAGGATCGCTACATGAAGCCGATTGTTCGCCATGTGATGAGCTGGCTGCAGCGCCAACCTTTGGCGGAATAAGCAGAAAATAGATGTAAATCACAAAAGACGATTATTTTAATATTTTGGTCATCAATAAATTATCTGCTTATTTTATTAGCCATAACGTTTTCTTATACAATACGACGGGAAATAAGTGATGAATCACATTTAATCCTTTGGTTTATTTATCGTCTCTAAATCCAAAGGCACTATTTTATTTTTCATCTCTGCGCGTCGACGATAAGAAGTATGCATACCTACAAGTGTGAAAACCAGCCACATCGACTGCGATATTACCGACGCTAAATTAAAATCATGGCTAAGAGAATACAGCCCGCCCACGCAGCCTGCGATGTTGAGTACAGCATAACCATTTGAATCTATTGATAGTCTTCGTATTTGGACCAGGGCGTATGCCAGCAGGTAACAAAACACGCCAATTAAACCTACAAGGGTATGCAGTTCCACTTTTTCTTTCCTGATGTGACTCCGTGAACGGGAAATTATCTTTTTTGCCGTGGTTCTGCCGTGCATTTTTTTCATAGTCTGATACGAAAAACTCATGCCTCAGTGTTTAGCTGTTTTGATATAAATCATAAATAGATGTGCTATGGCATCTGGCCGGTGGTCAGACAAACAAATAATAACGGAGAAAAATAAATGAAAGACGATCGTTCAGACGAAAAAAAATACCTGCAAGGCGTGAGCATGAGCCGCCGTTCATTTATCAATACGGCGGCGCTGATTGGTATGGGCAGTGCGTTATCGCTGTCGCCGCTGGCGGGTTTTGCTGCCGAAGCGACGCCTAAAAAAGGGGGCGTGCTGAAGCTGGGCATGTCGGGCGGCAATACCAGCGATTCTCTGGATCCCACGCTCTTTAGCGACTGGGTGCCGCTTAACCAGGCATACATGCTGATGAACGGTCTGGTGGAAATTGATGAGAATAACCAGGCCACGCCGGAGCTACTGGAAAGCTGGGAAGCGAAGCCGGGCGCGCAGGAGTGGACCTTTAAAGTGCGTCAGGGCGTGACCTTCCACAACGGCAAGGCGCTTACCGTGGAAGACATCCTTTACTCGATTAACCTCCACCGTGGCGATCAGTCTCGCAGCGCCATTAAAACGCAGCTGGCGGCCATCAAAGATCTGAAGAAGAGCGGTGAGAACGAAATTACCCTGACGCTGGACAGCGGCAACGCCGACTTGCCGTTCCTGCTGGCGGACTACCACCTCGTTGTGGTGCCGGACGGTTTTACCGACTGGAAACACCCGATTGGCACCGGCGGCTTCGTCTTTGATCAGTACCAGCCGGGCGTGCGTTCCTATTTCAAACGTAATCCCAATTACTGGAAGCCAAACCGCGCGTTTGTGGACGCCGTTGAAGTGCTGGTGATCAACGATGCGACCGCGCGTACCAACGCCCTTATTTCCGGCCAGGTCCACGCCATCAACCGCGTGGACTTTAAGACCGTCGATTTCCTGAAGCGCAGCCCGGCGCTGAACATCGTGCGGGCGGCCGGCGGGCAGCATTTCACCTTCCTGATGGACTGCCGCGTAGCACCGTTCAACAACAATGACGTTCGGACGGCGATTAAATACGGCATCGATCGCGAGAAATTACTGGCCACCGTGCTGCGGGGTTACGGCACGCTGGGCAACGATCATCCGATCCCGAAAACCGATCGCTTCTTCAATAAAAGCCTGGAACAGCGCGCCTACGATCCTGACAAGGCTAAGTTCTTCCTGAAAAAAGCCGGGCTAAGCGCGCTGCCGCTTGAGCTGTCGTCCTCTGATGCTGCCTTTGCCGGGGCATTGGATGCCGCCGCATTGTTCCAGGGGGAAGCCGCTGCAGCGGGGATTCAGGTCAGCATCAAACGCCAGCCGGCAGACAGCTACTGGGATGACGTCTGGATGAAAGCGCCGTTTAGCATGGGCTACTGGGGCGGGCGTCCAACGGCGGATCAGATGTTCTCCACCGCCTGGCAATCCACCGCCAAATGGAACGATACCCACTGGAAGAATGACAAGTTCGACAGCCTGCTGATTCAGGCGCGATCGCTGCTTGATGACCAAAAGCGGGCAGAGATCTACGGGGAGCTGCAAAGCATTGCCCGGGATGACGGCGGCGCGATGATCCCGCTGTTTGGCGACTATCTGGACGCCACCAGCAAAAAAGTCGGCGGTGTGAAACCTCATCCGCTCTTCAACTTTATGGGTGGCCGCCTGGCTGAACGCGTCTGGCTGGAGTCGTAATGAAAAAACAGATCCTTCATCGTTTATTGCTGGGCGTGCTGACGCTGTGGCTGGTTTCGGTTCTGATCTTCGTCGGCACCGAGCTGTTGCCCGGCGACGTGGCGAGCGCCATCCTCGGCCAAAACGGCACGCCGGAAACCATCGCCGCGCTGCGTCTCCAGCTTGGGCTGGATCAGCCGGCGGTTTATCGCTATCTGCATTGGCTGTCCGGCGTCTTGCACGGTGATTTAGGCACTTCGCTTGCCAACAACCAGCCTATTGGCGCCGAGCTGCTGCCTCGCCTGGCGAACACGCTGTTTCTTGCGCTATATGCCGCGCTGATCGCGATTCCGTTGGCGGTCGTATTGGGGATTGCTTCTGCGGTGTGGCGCGGTTCCTGGTTTGACCGCCTGGCGAACACGCTGACGCTGATGAGCATTTCGGTGCCGGAGTTTTTTGTCGGCTACGTGCTGGTGATCTTCTTTGCGATTCGCCTGGCCTGGTTCCCCAGCCTCGCGCTGGTCGACCCGGATGCCAGCCTGCTCGACAGGCTCTATGCCTGTACGTTGCCGATGCTGACGCTGGTGCTGGTGGTGCTGGCGCACATGCTGCGCATGACGCGGGCTTCCGTCGGCGCGGTGATGTCCAGCAGCTATATCGAAACGGCGCTGCTAAAAGGACTTTCTCGCTGGCGCATTGTGCTCAGCCACGCGCTGCCCAACGCGCTCGCGCCAATTATCAACGTGATTGCTTTTAACCTGGCCTATCTGGTGGTGGGCGTCATCCTGGTTGAGGTGGTCTTTGTTTATCCGGGCATCGGGCAACTGATGGTGGATGCGGTGACAAAACGAGATTTGCCGGTGGTGCAGGCCTGCGGGCTGCTTTTTGGCGGGACTTATATCCTGCTGAATACGGCGCCAGATCTGCTGGCCATTTGGTGTAACCCACGACTGCGGCATGCGAGGTAGGCCATGAAAAATATCAAAATTCGCACGGTGCCGCTGTCGGCAATATTGGGGTTGACCATCATCGCCGTCAATTTGATTGCCGCGCTTTTTGCGCCCTGGCTGGCGCCGCACAGCGAAACGGCTCAGGTGGGTGACATCTGGATGCTGCCGTCGAGTTCGATGCCGTTCGGCACCGACAGTCTGGGGCGTGACATGCTGTCGCGTATTCTGTTTGGCGCCCGAACCACCATTGCGATTGCGCTGGCGATCACCGCTATTTCGTTTGTGGTGGGCATTATTACCGGTTTTACCGCCGCGATTTACGGGCGCTGGGTGGACGTCGTGCTCACCCGCATCGTCGATACGCTGATGTCGATCCCGGTGCTGATCCTGGCGCTGATCGTCCTGTCCGTGCTGGGGACCTCTATTCCGGTGCTGGTCGGAACCATTGCGCTGTTAGACGCGACTCGCGTTTTCCGTCTTGCTCGTCTGGTGGCGCAGGGGATCGTCTGCCTTGAATATGTTGAGGCGGCACGCTTGCGTGGGGAAGGGCTGTGGTGGATCGTCCGTAAAGAGTTTCTGCCTAACGCAATGCCGCCGCTGCTGGCGGAATTCGGCATGCGCTTCTGCTTTACCTTCCTGTTTATTGCCGGGCTGAGTTTCCTTGGGCTGGGCATTCAGCCACCGTGGGCGGACTGGGGCAGCATGGTGCGTGACAACGCGCAGGCCATCAATTTTGGCCAGTTTGCTCCGCTGTACCCCGCTGCGGCGATTGCCCTGCTGACGATCGGCGTCAACCTGGTGGTCGACTGGCTGCTGGTGCGTAACAACCTTTCGCTGGGAGAAGAGGGATGACACAACCGATTTTACAGATGCGTGATTTACGCATTGAAACCGAGCAGGGGCTGCCGCTGGTGAAAGGCGTCTCTCTCAGCCTGATGCCTGGCGAAGTTCTGGGGCTGATTGGCGAGTCCGGCGCGGGGAAATCAACTATCGGTCTTGCGGCCCTGGGCTATGCCCGACCTGGCTGCCGGATTGCGGGCGGTGAAGTGCTGGTGGGCGGGCAAAATATTGTGGCGCTATCCAGCAAAGAGAAACGTGAGTTTCGCGGTAAGCGCGTGGCCTATGTGGCGCAGAGCGCCGCCGCCGCGTTCAACCCGGCGCTGACCATCGGCAAGCAGGTTTGTGAAGGGCCGCTTCGCCATGGCCTGATGAGTCCGGAAGAAGCCCAGGCCTGGGCCGTGACGCTGTTTAAAGCGCTTGATCTCCCGGAGCCTGAAGCTATCGGCCAGCGCTATCCACATCAGCTCTCGGGCGGGCAACTGCAGCGGGCGATGGCGGCGATGGCGATGTCCTGCAAGCCTGATGTCCTGGTCCTTGATGAACCAACCACCGCGCTGGATGTGACGACGCAAATCGAAGTGCTGGTGATGCTGCGCAAACTGGTCAGAGAGTTTAATACCGCCGCGCTGTATATCACTCACGATCTGGCGGTTGTCGCACAGATTGCCGACCGCATTATGGTGCTGCGACAGGGGAGCGAAGTGGAGTGCGGCAGCACCGTCGATATTCTGCAGAATCCAACAGAAAGCTACACGCAGCGGCTGGTGTCCGAACGCGCCCACGCTTTAACGCCGGTGCATGCCGGAAGTAAACCTGAAGGGCAACTACTGGCGTTGAATAATCTCTCTACGGGCTACAACGGTAAAACGGTCGTCCACAACGTTTCCCTCAGCATTGCCAAAGGAGAAACGATGGCCATTATCGGCGAGTCCGGGAGCGGGAAGAGTACGCTGGCCCGGGCGCTCTGCGGCCTGCTGACTGACACGAAAGGCAGCGTTACCTTTGTTGGCAAGGTGCTGGCCAACCGTTACCCGCAGCGTGATAAAGAGACGCTGCGCCGTATCCAGATGATCTATCAGTTGCCCGATGTGGCGCTTAACCCAAGGCAAACCGTGCTGGAGGCGATTGGCCGCCCGGTAGCGTTCTATTTTGGCCTTGATAAACAGCAGGTTCGCGCGCGGGTTCTGGAACTCCTGAAACTGACTGAACTCCCTGATTATCTGATTGATCGCTATCCTGGCTCGCTTTCCGGGGGGCAGAAGCAGCGCGTGTGTATTGCACGAGCGCTGGCCGCGAAGCCCGATCTTATCATCTGCGATGAAGCAACCTCCGCCCTTGACCCGCTGGTGGCGGAAGAAGTGTTGAAATTGCTGAGAAACCTGCAGGAACAGCTGGGGCTGTCTTATCTGTTTATCACCCACGACCTGAGCACGGTAAAACGCATTGCTCAGCAGGTTGCCGTGATGTATCAGGGCAACGTCGTCGCACAGGGCCCAACCGCGCAGGTATTCAGCGCACCAATGCACAGTTACACCGAAAAACTGCTGACTTCCGTGCCGGAAATGCGCCCTTCCTGGCTGGATGAGGTGCTGGGTCAGCGTCAGTTAAACGCGATGGCAGGAGCTTCATGAAAACTCTTATTACGCAATTCCCTCACAGCGTGAGCGTGACGGAACATTTGTGGATTGTTTTGAAAGACGGAACTCGGCTGGCGGCGCGTATGTGGCTACCTTTATCGGCTTCGCAGCAGCCGGTGCCCGCCATTCTGGAGTACATTCCCTACCGCAAGCGCGACGGAACGCGTACCCGGGATGAGCCGATGCACGGCTATTTTGCCGGGAATGGCTATGCAGTGCTGCGGGTAGACATGCGCGGCAGCGGGGATTCTGATGGGCTGATGGCCGATGAATATCTTTTGCAGGAGCAAGAAGATGCGCTGGAGGTGATCGACTGGATCAGCCGCCAGGGCTGGTGCAACGGCGCCGTGGGCATGATGGGTAAATCCTGGGGCGGCTTTAACTGCCTGCAGCTGGCGGCTCGCCGCCCTCCGGCACTGAAAGCCATTATCACCGTTTGCTCGACGGACGATCGTTACAACGACGATATCCACTATAAAGGCGGCTGCCTGCTGAATGACAATTTGTGGTGGGGCGGCATTATGCTGGCCTACCAAAGCCGCCCGCAGGATCCGGAGCTGGTCGGGGAGGGCTGGTATCAGGCCTGGCTGAATCGCCTTGAAAATATGCCTTTCTTCCCGGCGCTGTGGATGGAGCATCCGCTGAAAGATGATTACTGGAAGCACGGCTCCGTGGGGGAAGACTGGCAGGCCATTACCTGCCCGGTGATGGCGGTGGGCGGCTGGGCGGATTCCTACAGCAACGCGGTCTTCCGCCTGATGGATAATCTTAACGTCCCGCGCAAGGCGATCCTCGGCCCGTGGGCGCATATTTATCCTCAGGATGGCTCGCCTACGCCGGCCATCGGTTTTCTGCAGGAGGCTGTGAGCTGGTGGGACCGCTGGTTGAAACAGATCGATAACGACGTGCTGGATGGCCCGCGCGTCCAGGCCTGGCTCAACGACAGCCAGCGACCTGATTCGCAGCGGCCGCAGGCCTTTGGGGAGTGGATTGCCATTGAGAACGATACCGACGCTGAAACCTTCCCTCAGCGCTGGCATCTGCAGCCTGGCCGGCTGGTGACATCGCCTTTAGTCGATGAATACCGGCAGGACATCCGTAGCGTGCAGAATCACGGGTTGTTCGCCGGAGAGTGGATGGGCGCGGGTGTGCTGGGGGAAAGCCCAAGCGATCAGCGAATGGATGACGGACTGGCCGAAAGTTTCGACAGCGCCCCGCTGAGCGAAAGCCTGGCGATTTACGGTTTCCCGCAGTTTAACGTCACGCTTTCCAGCGATAAACCTGCGACCATGCTGTATGTCCGCCTGTCAGACATTGCACCTGACGGAGCATCAACCCGCGTCAGCCACGGCTGGGTGAATCTGAGTCACTTGCAGGGGCAGGAGCAGAACGTGGCGCTGGTGCCGGGCGAAAGGGTCAATGTTACCGTGCAGCTGGACGGCATCGCCTGGCGCTTTGCTGCCGGGCACCGGCTGCGGGTTTCTCTCGCGACTACCTTCTGGCCGATGATCTGGCCGATGGCTGAAAATGCGACGCTTAGTGTTGATCTGGCCAGCGCTCAACTGCAATTGCCGGTTTGCCGGGAAGTGAAGCCGATTGCTGGCCCGAATCCGCATCCTGAAACGGCAGCCAATACGCCGCTGACAATCCTCTCTCCAGGGCGGGTCGATCGCGAACTGCGCTATGACGTGGTGAAAGACAGCTGGCAGAGCATCACTCAGGGCGTGGGCGGTGTTTTTGGCGAGGGCGTGTATCGGTTTGATGATATCAATACCACCGTCGATCATAGCCTTAGGCGCCAGTTGACTGTGCAAAACAGCGATCCTCTCTCGGCGCATTACCTGCTGACTCAGAACATGAAAATCGGCCGGGAAGGCTGGTGGACGGACACAGATATTGTGCTGGAGATGCGCAGTGACCTGACGCATTTTATCGTCAGTGGAAAGATGACGGTTCAACACAATGGGGACGTGGTCTTTACCCGGGACTGGAATGAACGCATTTCCCGCTGAAAGACAGGCATAAAAAAGGGCTGACAGAAGTCAGCCCTTTTCGTTATTTCTCGCCGCTTATTCCTGCAGATCGCCGCAGAAACGGTAGCCTTCGCCGTGGATGGTGGCGATAATTTCAGGCGTATCCGGCGTGGATTCGAAATGTTTACGAATGCGGCGAATGGTCACATCGACGGTACGGTCATGCGGCTTCAGCTCGCGACCGGTCATTTTTTTCAGCAGCTCGGCACGAGACTGAATTTTGCCCGGGTTTTCACAGAAGTGCAGCATCGCACGGAATTCACTGCGCGGCAGCTTATACTGTTCACCGTTCGGGCTAACCAGAGAGCGGCTGTTGATGTCCAGCTCCCAGCCGTTGAATTTGTAACTTTCAACGGAACGACGTTCTTCGCTGATGGCCCCTAAATTCATGGTGCGGGAGAGCAGGTTACGTGCACGAATAGTCAATTCACGCGGGTTGAAAGGTTTGGTGATGTAGTCATCCGCACCGATTTCAAGACCGAGAATCTTGTCTACTTCGTTGTCACGACCCGTCAGGAACATCAGCGCCACGTTAGCCTGCTCGCGCAATTCACGCGCCAGCAGCAGGCCGTTTTTACCCGGCAGGTTGATGTCCATAATGACGAGGTTAATGTCATTATCGGCAAGGATTTGATGCATCTCTGCGCCATCGGTCGCTTCAAAAACATCATAGCCTTCCGCTTCAAAAATGCTTTTAAGCGTGTTGCGTGTTACTAATTCGTCTTCGACGATAAGAATGTGCGGGGTCTGCATGTTTGCTACCTAAAATTGCCAACTAAATCGAAACAGGAAGTACAAAAGTCCCTGACCTGCCTGTTACATGCCATAAATTAACATGCCGGGCTTAACATGACTAAAGTACGTAATTGCGTTCTTGATGCACTTTCCATCAACGTCAACAACATCATTAGCTTGGTCGTGGGTGCATTCCCTTTGGACCCGACGGTGTCAAAAACGGCTGTTATCCTAACCATTTTAACAGCAACATAACAGGCTGACGCGCTTTAGACACCTGATAAAACTACGCTTCGTTGACATATATCAATTTCAATTGTAGCACGTTAACAGTTTCAATAAATCATCGTAGCTCAATGCTAGCTTTTGTCACAACTTTTTAATAATCAAGATCGTAAAGCGTCAAATAAAGTACGCTGAATCTGGCCTGCAGCTGTGTTTCTCTTGTGGGGAAATAAACCATGATAAACAAGTGGATATAACCCGTGTTTCCCCCATTTTCATGGTATATAATCACGTAAAAGCATAAGCTTAAGTTATAAGTCCATCAGAAGTTATAGCCACAATATATGTTGCAACAAAGTAAATTTGCGATGCGTATTATCCAAATTTGTGCATCACTTCGCACGTTTTAACGAATTTTAGAAGAGAGTTCCAATGCGTTTGCCAATTATCCTGGTTTCACCGGCCAGAGCAGAGAACGTCGGGGCCGCTGCCCGGGCGATGAAGACCATGGGGTTTACGGAGATGAGGATCGTAGCCAGTGATGCGCATCTCCAGCCCGCTGCGCGCTGGGTAGCGCACGGCGCGGGCGATATTCTTGATGGAATTCGCCACTTTGATACGCTCGCGGATGCCCTGAGTGACGTGGATTTTTCCATCGCCACAACGGCCCGCAGCCGGGCGAAATTTCATTACTACGCGACACCGCAACAGCTGGTGCCAATGCTTGAAGAGAAACGCCAGTGGGTAGGATGCACGGGGCTGGTTTTTGGCCGTGAAGATTCCGGGCTGACCAACGAAGAGCTGGAGTTGGCGGATGTGCTAACCGGCGTGCCGATGGTCGCGGATTATCCGTCGCTTAACCTGGGGCAGGCCGTGATGGTTTATTGCTACCAGCTTTCCGCTTTGATGCAGCAACCGCCTGTGGAAAACGTGGCCGGTGACGGGCAGCAGTTGAATGCGCTGCGTCTGCGAATGGAAGCGCTTTTGCATCGCCTTGAGGTTGCGGGCGACCAAAAAATGGTCGATTGGGTCCAGCAGCGTTTGGGGCTACTGGAGCAGAGAGACACGGCAATGCTTCACCGTTTGCTTCATGACATCGAAAAAAAATTACCAGAATGAAATGTTTTTGAATGACTCTTTTTGAGACGTTAATCTAACTTATTGCGCTATTTACGCGCTTTTACTCCCATTTTTGGTGGGTTTTTCAGCTCGACCGGGCAAGGCGATTTTTTGTGACAGAACTAAAAAAAATTGACTTGGTAAAGGGATTGCTTTAACCAATAGAGCTATTACAAATTTAGAGCACACAACATCCATGTTTCGCTTCAGCCTGATTACCACAATTATCACAACCACCATTACCACAGGTAACGGTGCGGGCTGACGCATACAGGTAAAAATGAAAAAAGCCCGCACCTAAACAGTGCGGGCTTTTTTTTCGGGAAAAAATCAAGGGGTCACAACAATGCGAGTGTTGAAATTCGGTGGTACTTCGGTGGCAAATGCGGAGCGTTTCCTTCGCGTTGCCGATATCCTGGAAAGTAATGCCAAACAGGGGCAGGTGGCGACCGTGTTGTCTGCTCCGGCAAAAATTACTAACCACCTTGTGGCGATGATTGAGAAAACCATCGGGGGCCAGGACGCTGTGCCGAATATCAGCGACGCAGAGCGTATTTTTGCTGAACTGCTGAATGGTCTGGCAGAGGCGCAGCCGGGCTTTCCGCTGGCTGAACTGAAAGGGTTAGTGAATCAGGAGTTTGCTCAGCTTAAACATGTTCTGCACGGGATCAGCCTGCTGGGCCAGTGCCCGGACAGCATCAATGCGGCGATCATTTGCCGGGGCGAGAAGCTGTCTATCGCTATTATGTCGGGCGTGCTGCAGGCTCGTGGCTACCAGGTGACCGTGATCGATCCGGTCGAGAAGCTGCTGGCGGTGGGGCATTACCTGGATTCCAGCGTGGATATCGCAGAGTCAACTCGCCGCATTGCCGCCAGCCGCATTCCTGACGATCACATGATTCTGATGGCTGGGTTTACCGCCGGGAACGACAAAGGCGAGCTGGTTGTTCTGGGCCGCAACGGTTCCGACTATTCTGCCGCCGTGCTGGCTGCCTGTCTGCGAGCCGACTGTTGTGAAATCTGGACTGACGTCGACGGCGTTTATACCTGCGACCCACGCCAGGTGCCTGATGCCCGACTGCTGAAGTCGATGTCTTACCAGGAAGCGATGGAGCTTTCCTACTTCGGCGCCAAAGTACTTCACCCTCGCACCATCACCCCGATTGCCCAGTTCCAGATCCCCTGCCTGATTAAAAATACCGGAAACCCGCAGGCGCCAGGTACGCTCATTGGCGACAAGAGCGATGACGAAGGGCTGCCGGTGAAAGGCATCACTAACCTGAATAACATGGCGATGTTTAGCGTTTCAGGCCCGGGCATGAAAGGCATGGTCGGCATGGCTGCACGCGTGTTTGCCGCGATGTCCCGTGCCGGGATCTCCGTGGTGCTGATCACCCAGTCCTCCTCCGAGTACAGCATCAGCTTCTGCGTTCCACAGGCCGATTGCGGCCGCGCTCGCAAGGCGATGGAAGACGAATTCTATCTCGAACTGAAAGAGGAGCTGCTGGAGCCGCTGGCGGTCACCGAACGCCTGGCGGTTATCTCCGTCGTGGGCGACGGCATGAAAACGCTGCGTGGTATCTCCGCCAAGTTCTTTGCTGCCCTGGCCCGCGCGAATATCAACATTATCGCTATCGCACAGGGTTCTTCCGAGCGCTCTATCTCCGTTGTGGTCAATAACGACGATGCCGTGACCGGCGTACGTGTGACTCACCAGATGCTGTTTAACACCGATCAGGTTATTGAGCTGTTCCTGGTGGGCGTTGGCGGCGTGGGCGCGGCTCTGCTGGAGCAGGTTAAACGCCAGCAGGCGTGGTTGAAGGAGAAGCATATCGACCTGCGCGTTTGCGGCGTGGCGAATTCTAAAGCCCTGCTGACTAACGTGCATGGCCTGGATCTCGAAAACTGGCAGCAGGCGCTGGAGCAGGCCAAAGAGCCGTTCAATCTTGGCCGCCTGATCCGCCTGGTGAAAGAGTATCATCTGCTGAATCCGGTGATTGTGGACTGTACTTCCAGCCAGGCCGTGGCGGATCAGTACGCTGATTTCCTGAGCGAAGGTTTCCACGTGGTGACGCCAAACAAAAAGGCCAACACCTCGAGCATGAATTATTACCACCAGTTGCGTAATGCCGCGGAGAGTTCTCGCCGGAAGTTCCTCTACGACACCAACGTGGGGGCAGGCTTGCCGGTTATCGAAAACCTGCAAAACCTGCTGAATGCGGGCGATGAGCTGCAGCGTTTCTCGGGCATTCTTTCCGGATCGCTTTCTTACATCTTCGGGAAGCTGGATGAGGGAATGAGCTTCTCGCTGGCGACCAGCACTGCGCGTGAAATGGGATATACCGAACCGGATCCGCGTGACGATCTTTCCGGTATGGACGTGGCGCGTAAGCTGTTGATCCTGGCACGTGAGACCGGGAGCAGTCTGGAACTTTCGGATATCGAGATCGAATCCGTACTTCCGGAAAATTTTGATGCAAGCGGAGACGTCGAGTCTTTTATGGCACGCCTTCCTCAGTTGGATGATGAGTTTACGGCTCGTGTGAGGAAGGCGCGTGACGATGGGAAAGTGCTACGTTACGTCGGCATTATTGAAGAAGACGGCAGCTGCAAAGTGAAAATCGACGCCGTAGACGGCAACGATCCGCTGTATAAGGTGAAGAACGGCGAAAATGCCCTGGCCTTCTACAGCCACTATTATCAACCGCTGCCGCTGGTACTGCGTGGCTACGGGGCAGGTAACGACGTTACCGCCGCCGGTGTCTTCGCGGATCTGCTTCGCACCCTGTCATGGAAGTTAGGAGTTTAAGATGGTTAAAGTATATGCCCCGGCTTCCAGCGCCAATATGAGCGTCGGTTTTGATGTGCTGGGTGCGGCGGTGTCGCCGGTTGATGGCTCACATTTGGGTGATTACGTCACGGTTGAAGCGGCAGACAGCTTCAGCCTGACCAACCTTGGGCGGTTCGCCAGCAAGCTGCCGGATGAACCGCGCGAGAACATTGTTTATCAGTGCTGGGAGCGTTTCTGCCAGGAAATTGGCAAGACTATTCCCGTGGCGATGACGCTTGAGAAAAACATGCCCATCGGCTCCGGGCTGGGATCCAGCGCCTGTTCAGTGGTGGCTGGCCTGATGGCGATGAATGAATTTTGCGGTAAGCCTTTGAGCGACACACGCTTGCTGGCGCTGATGGGCGAGCTGGAAGGGCGTATTTCAGGCAGCATTCATTACGATAACGTCGCGCCTTGTTTCCTCGGCGGCATGCAGCTAATGATCGAAGAAAACGGCATCATCAGCCAGCAGGTGCCAGGCTTTGATGAGTGGCTTTGGGTGCTGGCGTACCCTGGGATTAAGGTTTCAACCGCCGAAGCACGTGCGATTTTACCCGCCCAGTATCGCCGTCAGGACTGCATCAGCCACGGTCGCCATCTGGCCGGTTTTATTCATGCCTGTCATACCCGCCAGCCTGCACTCGCGGCGAAGCTGATGAAGGATGTGATTGCTGAACCTTACCGCGCCAAACTGCTGCCGAAGTTTGATGAGTCCCGTAAAGCCGTGGCGGATATCGGCGCCCTGGCGAGCGGGATTTCGGGTTCTGGCCCGACCTTATTTGCACTGTGCGATAACACCGATACCGCGCAGCGCGTGGCTGACTGGCTCAGCCAACATTATTTGCAGAACCAGGAAGGTTTTGTACATATTTGCCGTCTGGATACGGCTGGCGCACGAGTTTTGGGATAAGACATGAAACTGTACAACCTTAAAGATCACAACGAGCAGGTCTCCTTTGCACAGGCGGTTACTCAGGGCCTGGGCAAACAGCAGGGGCTGTTTTTCCCGCATGACCTGCCTGAGTTTGAACTGACTGAAATCGACGCCATGCTGGAGATGGATTTTGTCAGCCGTAGCAGCAAAATTTTGTCCGCATTTATCGGGGATGAGATCCCGCAGGAGATTCTGGAAGAGCGCGTGCGTGCGGCCTTCGCGTTTCCTGCACCGGTGAATATGGTTGAGCCGGACGTGGGCTGCCTGGAACTGTTCCACGGCCCGACGCTGGCGTTTAAAGACTTTGGCGGGCGCTTTATGGCGCAGATGCTGACCCACATCAGCGGCGACAAGCCTGTAACCATTCTGACCGCAACATCCGGCGATACCGGTGCGGCGGTGGCCCATGCGTTCTACGGCCTTAAGAATGTGCGCGTCGTTATTCTTTATCCGCGTGGGAAAATCAGCCCGCTGCAGGAAAAACTGTTCTGTACCCTCGGTGGAAATATCGAAACCGTGGCGATTGACGGCGATTTTGATGCCTGCCAGGCGCTGGTGAAACAGGCATTTGATGATGAAGAATTGAAGGTGGCGCTGGGGTTAAACTCGGCAAACTCCATCAACATTAGCCGCCTGCTGGCGCAGATCTGCTATTACTTCGAAGCGGTAGCCCAGCTGCCGCAGGAAGCCCGTAATCAGCTTGTGGTCTCCGTGCCGAGCGGTAACTTTGGCGATCTGACGGCTGGCCTGTTGGCAAAATCCCTCGGCCTGCCGATTAAGCGCTTTATTGCGGCGACTAATGCCAACGACACCGTTCCGCGTTTCCTGGCTGAAGGCCAGTGGGCGCCTAAAGCGACCGTGGCCACGCTGTCCAACGCCATGGATGTTAGCCAGCCGAACAACTGGCCGCGTGTGGAAGAGCTTTTCCGTCGCAAAATTTGGCGTCTGACCGACCTTGGGTATGCTGCCGTGACCGACGCAACCACCAAAGACACGATGCGCGAGCTGAAGGCGATTGGCTACGTTTCTGAACCACACGCGGCGATTGCTTACCGTGCTCTGCGCGACCAGCTGCAGCCAGGTGAGTTTGGGCTGTTCCTGGGGACCGCGCATCCGGCGAAGTTTAAAGAGAGCGTAGAAGAGATTCTGGGCGAAGCGCTGCCGCTGCCGGAGGAGCTGGCCTCCCGCGCCGATCTGCCGCTGCTGTCCCACAACCTCCCAGCTGATTTTGCCGAACTGCGTAACTTTATGATGGTTAAAGCGTAATTCTGAAGCCCCATTTTGCTTGTCAGACTGGGGCGTTTCTCCCTGTAAATCAGGGAGAAAATAAGCAGGCATTTAGCAGGAAAAAAGGAGAAATTCCCATAAAATGCGGATGCTTAGAGATTAGGATTGCGGAGAATAACGCGGGTGTGATTTCCGACATAAGCTCATCTTAACGGGCCCACTGGGCCGGCTTAAGAAGTAAGGAGCAAATTATGTTGAAATCCATTTTTCTGGCGTTGTCCCTGCTGGTGGTGACGCCGCTGGCGGTACAGGCGGGAGAAATCACGCTGGTGCCTGCCGTGACGCTGCACTTCGGCGATCAGGATAACCACGGGCGCTACTGGGACGGCCATTACTGGCGAGACCACGACTGGTGGGTAAGACACTATGAGTGGCGTGAACATCGTTGGCAGCGCCACGCAAGGTTTGATGGCCCGCCACGGGAACATCATGATAATCGCTGGGACAGGTAACCGGCGCGAGTTCAAAGTAAAACGCCAGCTTAACGCTGGCGTTTTTTTATTGCTCGTGGCGCTTAAACACCAGTTCGTTTTTCTGGGACGCTTCTTCATCAAAGAAATAGCCGTCGGTATTAAACGCTTTGAGTTGTTCTGGCTTCGTCAGGCGATTCTCAATGATGTAGCGGCTCATCAGCCCGCGCGCTTTTTTCGCGTAGAAGCTGATGACTTTAAACTTGCCGTTCTTCTCATCGAGGAAGACGGGCTTGACGATCTCCGCGTTCAGCTTCTTCGGCTTCACCGCTTTAAAGTATTCATCAGACGCCAGATTGACGACGATATTGTCGCCCTGGGTGGCCAGCACCTGATTGAGCTTCTCGGTGATCGTATCGCCCCAGAAGTGATACAGATCTTTGCCTTTTGGGTTTTCCAGGTGAATGCCCATTTCCAGCCGGTAAGGCTGCATTAAATCCAGCGGGCGCAGCACGCCGTACAGCCCGGAAAGCATACGCAGATGCTGTTGGGCGAAATCAAAGTCGGCTTCACTAAACTCTTCGGCCTGCAGGCCGGTATACACATCGCCTTTAAAGGCGAGAATAGCCGGGCGCGCGTTTTGTGGCGTAAATGCCGGATGCCACTCGTGGAAACGGGTTTCGTTAAGAGAAGCCAGCTTATCGCTGATGCTCATCAGGGAGGCAATTTGCGGTGCGCTAAGCTTGCGGGCAACGCTGATTAACTGCTGTGAATATTCCAACAGTTCCGGCTGTGTATAGCGGTCCGTCGGCAGCTCGCTTTGGTAATCCAGCGTTTTGGCAGGTGAGATAAGAATTAGCATGTCCACTCCTTGCATAGTTAGGCCGTTACTTTAGCAAATTTCCTGCCTGTCGCGGCCTATGGCTGCAATCAGCTAAGGTTTTTTTTCCACGTCTCTGTCCCAAACGCCGGGGGCAAGCTGGGTCTTAATCTCCGGGAAACGGTTGGGGTTAAAAATAGGCGATATGCCCAGCTTTTGCTGGCGCAGATAATCTGCCGCTATTGTTTTCACCACCGGAGAAAGCAGCAGGATCGCCGTGATATTGGTTAACGCCATAATAGCCATCGCCACGTCTGCCAACTGCCAGACCAGTGGCAGCGCAGCCTGCGTACCGAACATCACCATAGTGAGCACCATAAAGCGCAGTAAAAATTTCAGTGCGCGGCTGTCCTGGTTCAGGAACAGCAAATTGTTCTCTGCGTAGGTGTAATTCGCCATGATAGACGTGAAGGCGAACAGGAAAACGATAACCACGATAAAACCGCTGCCCCAACTGCCTACGGCTGAGCTGAGCGCTTGCTGAACCAGAATAATGCCGCTGCGTGACGTTTCTGTGCCATCCATCATGCCGGACATCAGCACAATGGCGGCAGTCGCGGTGCAAATGATCACCGTATCAATTAATACCCCAAACATTTGCACCACGCCCTGAGTGGCCGGGTGTGGGGGCCATGCGGCCGCCGCTGCGGCTGCGTTAGGCGTGGAGCCCATGCCAGCTTCGTTAGAAAACATCCCGCGCTGGAAGCCATTGGTGATGGCCTGGCTGACGGTATAACCCAGCGCGCCCGAAGCGGCTTCGTGCCAGCCGAAGGCGTGGCTGAAAATCAGCCGGATGACTTCGGGGAAACGTTCAATGTGCAGCCCCACAACATACAGGCTCATGCATACCCAGAGTAATGCCATTAGCGGCACCAGCCACTGGGAGAGGCGAGCAATGGTCCGCATTCCTCGCCAGATGACCAGCGCGGTAACCGTAACCAGGAATAGGCCTACCCAGATTTTTGGCACGTCAAACGCGTAGTGAGTGGCAATCGCGATGGAGTTGGCCTGTACGGCGTTGAACACCATGCCGAAGGCAACGATCAAAAAGACGGAAAACAGCACCCCCATCCAGCGCATGCCAAGCCCACGCTCCATATACCAGGCCGGGCCGCCGCGGTAGTTTCCTTCTTTATCGCGAGTTTTATAGAGTTGGGCGAGGGAGCACTCTGCGAAGGCAGTGGCCATGCTGAGCACGGCGGCAACCCACATCCAGAACACCGAACCGGGGCCTCCTGCTGAGATGGCCAGCGCAATGCCCGCAAGGTTACCGCTGCCGACGCGCGCGGCAAGGCTGGTGCAAAGTGCCTGGAATGAGGATATTCCGGAAGGATCCGGCGAGTCGCTGTTGCGCAGGAAAAGGCGCAGCCGGGTAAAGTAACGGAACTGGACGAAGCCGCTGCGGAAGGTGAACCAGATGCCCGCGCCAATAAGCAGCCAAAGTAGGACCGAACCCCAAAGTACCTCATTGATAAAAAATAAAAAATCTGTCATTAACGTCCCTCTTGTTAATGCGTGATGGCGGCGAGGTTGACGGGCCCGGGCCATGCAATCCATTACGTTACAGATAAAATGGCGGTCGAGTTTAGCATATTCTCGTCCACTGGACGGACAGCACTTGTCGCGGTTGCACCTGATGGGCGGCGTGATATCATCAAGCCAGACCGGTTACATCTCCCTAACAAGCTACACCTGAAGAGAAATACTCATTATGACGGATAAATTGACTTCTTTGCGTCAACTGACCACCGTGGTTGCTGACACCGGAGATATCGCGGCGATGAAGCTGTACCAGCCGCAAGATGCTACTACCAACCCTTCTCTGATCCTTAACGCTGCGCAGATCCCTGAGTACCGTAAACTGATCGACGAAGCGATTACCTGGGCTCGTAGCCAGAGCAACGATCGCGCTCAGCAGGTGGTTGACGCTTCCGACAAGCTGGCGGTAAACATCGGCCTGGAAATTCTGAAGCTGATCCCTGGCCGTATCTCGACCGAAGTGGATGCTCGCCTTTCCTATGACACCGAAGCCAGCATCGCGAAAGCCAAACACCTGATCAAGCTCTACAACGACGCGGGCATCAGCAACGATCGCATCCTGATTAAACTGGCTTCTACCTGGCAGGGCATCCGCGCTGCAGAGCAGCTGGAAAAAGAAGGCATCAACTGTAACCTGACCCTGCTGTTCTCCTTCGCTCAGGCTCGTGCCTGTGCTGAAGCTGGCGTGTTCCTGATTTCTCCGTTCGTTGGCCGTATCCTTGACTGGTACAAAGCTAACACCGACAAGAAAGAGTACGCGCCGCAGGAAGATCCAGGTGTGGTTTCCGTGACCGAAATCTACCAGTACTACAAGCAGCACGGTTACGAAACCGTGGTGATGGGTGCAAGCTTCCGTAACGTCGGTGAAATCGTCGAGCTGGCTGGCTGTGACCGCCTGACCATCGCACCTGCCCTGCTGAAAGAGCTGGCAGAAAGCGAAGGCACAATCGAGCGTAAGCTGAGCTACACCGGGGAAGTGAAAGCGCGTCCTGAGCGTATCACCGAGTCCCAGTTCCTGTGGCAGCACAACCAGGATCCAATGGCCGTAGACAAACTGGCGGACGGTATCCGTAAGTTTGCTATCGACCAGGAAAAATTGGAAAAAATGATCGGCGACCTGCTGTAATCATTCTCGTGGCCGGCTTCCGTCGGCCACGCTTTTCACCGCTTTCCCTGTCTGCAACGCCTTTCCCCGTGTATCATTCCTCTCAGACTTGCTGATTTCCGGGATTGATATGAATACCTTACGCATTGGACTCGTGTCCATTTCAGACCGCGCTTCTAGCGGCGTTTATCAGGATAAAGGCATCCCTGCGCTGCAAGAGTGGCTTGAGCAGACGTTGACGACGCCGTTTAAAATAGAAACCCGTCTGATCCCTGACGAGCAATCCCTCATTGAACAAGCACTTTGCGAGCTGGTGGATGAGATGGCCTGCCATTTGGTGCTGACCACCGGCGGAACCGGGCCGGCGCGTCGTGACGTAACGCCGGACGCTACGCTCGCCGTCGCCGATCGGTTAATGCCCGGCTTTGGCGAACAGATGCGTCAGATCAGCCTGCATTTTGTCCCGACAGCGATCCTCTCGCGTCAGGTGGGCGTCATTCGCAAACAGGCCTTGATCCTCAACCTTCCGGGGCAGCCAAAATCTATTCAGGAAACGCTGGAAGGCGTGAAAGATGAAACCGGCAAGGTTGTGGTGCCGGGAATTTTTGCGAGTGTACCGTATTGTATACAGCTGCTGGATGGGCCTTATGTTGAAACGCATGACCATGTGGTAGCAGCTTTCCGCCCTAAAAGCGCTCGGCGCGAGACAAAACCCTGAATAATTAGCTTTTGTGACATAAGATCGAATTGGTATGGAGTGTGAACATTTTATCGTTATAGTAACTCTGGCTTTACAGCTAAACGGAAAAAATAATTAACACTCCTCTTTACAAGCGGTCCCCTATGTCAAAACAGCACGCCAGACCTCTTAACCGGCAGGATTACAAAACCCTGACGCTTGCAGCCCTCGGTGGCGCCCTCGAATTCTACGACTTCATTATCTTCGTCTTCTTTGCGGCGGTGCTGGGAGAGCTCTTCTTCCCAGCCGATATCCCGGAGTGGCTGCGCCAGGTGCAGACATTCGCTATTTTCGCGGCCGGTTATCTTGTGCGCCCGCTGGGCGGGGTTGTGATGGCGCACTTTGGCGATCTGGTCGGCCGCAAAAAGATGTTTACCCTCAGTATTCTGCTGATGGCGGTACCGACACTGGCCATAGGTTTGTTGCCAACGTACGCTTCATTAGGCATTGCGGCTCCGCTGTTGCTGCTGCTGATGCGTATTTTGCAGGGGGCGGCCATCGGCGGCGAAGTGCCGGGCGCCTGGGTGTTTGTCTCTGAGCATGTGCCGGATAAGCGGATTGGTATTGCCTGCGGCATTTTGACGATGGGGCTGACCGTCGGGATTCTGTTGGGCTCCGTGGTGGCAACCATTATTAATACTTCCATGACCCAGCAGGCGATTCATGACGGCGGCTGGCGCATTCCTTTCTTCCTTGGCGGGATTTTTGGTCTGGTGGCGATGTACCTTCGCCGCTGGCTGCGTGAAACGCCGATCTTCCTCGAAATGCAGCAGCGTAAAGCGCTGGCCGAGGAGATGCCGCTTAAGTCAGTCGTGGTTGGGCATAAAAAAGCGGTGGTGGTTTCTATGCTGCTGACCTGGCTGCTCTCCGCCTGCATCGTGGTGGTGATATTGATGTCGCCGATCTGGCTGCAAAAACAGCATGGGATCGCGCCTGCCTTAACGTTGCAGGCAAACAGTATCGCCACGATTATGCTGTGCGTGGGCTGCCTGCTGGCAGGGCTGTCGGCTGACCGCTATGGCTCAGGGAAAACCTTTGCCGTCGGCAGCATCTTGCTCGCCATCTGTAGCTGGATGTTTTATCACCTGAGTGGGACGCATCCAGAACATCTCTTCTTGCTGTATGGCCTGGTCGGGCTGAGCGTGGGCGTGGTTGGCGCGGTGCCATTTGTTATGGTGCGAGCCTTCCCGGCGCAGGTACGATTCACCGGCATTTCTTTTTCTTACAATCTTTCCTATGCCATTTTTGGCGGCCTGACGCCGATTGCGGTCACCATGTTAATGGGCGTTTCGCCGATGGCTCCGGCCTGGTACGTGCTGGCGCTTGCCATTGTGGGTTTGGTGATGGGGATTTGGCTAAGAAAGGATATTCATCATCAGGACAAGATAGAGGAAAGGGCGCTGACGCCTTCCTGAATAAAAAAACGCGGAGCAGGGCTCCGCGTTTTGTTTTCCGCTAAAGGAAGATTAGTGCTTTTCGCCGATCGGCAGCACGGTGCGGCCAAACTGCTCGTTCAGCACTTCACCCATCGCCAGGTAGATAGCGCTGGCGCCACACACCAGGCCAATCCAGCCCGCGATTTTCACCATACCTTCGTTATCTGCCAGGTGGCCAATCGCCAGCAGGGCAAACAGCACGGTCAGGCTGGCAAACACGAACTGCAGCATACGTGGGGACTTCAGGGTGCCGAAGAACATGAACAGGGTGAAGACACCCCACAGACCCAGGTACGCGCCAAGGAAGTGGCCGTTGGCCGCATCGCTGAGGCCCATTTTAGGCATCAGCAGAATCGCCACCAGCGTCAGCCAGAAAGAGCCGTAGGAGGTGAAGGCGGTTAAACCGAAAGTGTTCCCTTTTTTAAACTCCAGCAGGCCCGCGAAGATTTGCGCGATACCGCCGTAGAAAATCCCCATCGCGAGGATAGTAACGTCAAAACCAAAAATACCTGCGTTATGCAGGTTGAGCAAAATGGTGGTCATGCCGAAGCCCATTAAGCCCAGGGGAGCTGGATTAGCCAACTTAGTGTTGCCCATAGTTCCTCTGAAAAATTCATCTGAAATGTAGTGTTAATTAAGGCCCCGCAGCCGGGAGTCCGGTTGCGGGCGCGGCATAATAATCAGGCAGCACGTCGGCGTCTATGATCTGAGCGGGGGGAAAGCAGAAAATTTTTTTTCACCTGCCCCTTGATGGCAAGCGTTGCGACCCCATCTTGTATGCAACCGCAGTTGGCGGACCTGAAAAAAAACGCTTCGGGCAGTTGAAACAGACGCTTTTGCCCGCATAACAGGTTCACAACCACATGATGACGAATTTTTAGTGGAGACGTTTAGATGGGTAAAATTATTGGTATCGACCTGGGGACTACTAACTCTTGTGTCGCGATTATGGATGGTACAACTGCTCGTGTGCTGGAGAACGCCGAGGGCGACCGCACCACGCCTTCTATCATTGCTTACACGCAGGACGGCGAAATCCTGGTAGGTCAGCCGGCTAAACGTCAGGCAGTGACTAACCCGCAAAACACTCTGTTTGCGATTAAACGCCTGATTGGCCGTCGCTTCCAGGACGAAGAAGTGCAGCGTGATGAAGCCATCATGCCTTACAAAATCATCGGCGCTGACAACGGCGACGCATGGATTGACGTAAAAGGTCAGAAAATGGCACCGCCGCAGATCTCTGCTGAAGTGCTGAAGAAAATGAAGAAAACCGCTGAAGATTACCTGGGTGAGCCGGTAACCGAAGCTGTTATCACCGTACCTGCATACTTTAACGATGCTCAGCGTCAGGCAACCAAAGACGCTGGCCGTATCGCAGGTCTGGAAGTGAAACGTATCATCAACGAACCAACCGCTGCCGCTCTGGCTTACGGCCTGGATAAAGAAGTCGGCAACCGTACTATCGCGGTTTACGACCTCGGTGGTGGTACTTTCGATATCTCTATTATCGAAATCGACGAAGTTGACGGCGAGAAAACCTTCGAAGTTCTGGCAACCAATGGTGATACCCATCTGGGTGGTGAAGACTTCGACAGCCGCATGATCAACTACCTCGTTGACGAGTTTAAGAAAGATCAGGGCATTGACCTGCGTAACGATCCGCTGGCAATGCAGCGCCTGAAAGAAGCGGCAGAAAAAGCCAAAATCGAGCTTTCTTCTGCACAGCAGACCGACGTAAACCTGCCGTACATCACTGCAGACGCGACCGGTCCAAAGCATATGAACATCAAAGTGACTCGTGCGAAACTGGAATCCCTGGTCGAAGACCTGGTCAACCGTTCTATCGAGCCGCTGAAAGTTGCCCTGCAGGATGCTGGCCTGTCCGTTTCCGATATCCAGGACGTTATCCTGGTCGGCGGTCAGACTCGTATGCCAATGGTGCAGAAAAAAGTTGCTGAGTTCTTCGGTAAAGAGCCGCGTAAAGACGTTAACCCGGACGAAGCTGTTGCTATCGGTGCAGCGGTTCAGGGCGGCGTGCTGACCGGTGATGTAAAAGACGTGCTGTTGCTGGACGTTACCCCACTGTCTCTGGGTATCGAAACTATGGGTGGCGTGATGACTGCGCTCATCAGCAAAAACACCACCATCCCAACCAAGCACAGCCAGGTGTTCTCTACTGCGGAAGACAACCAGTCTGCGGTAACCATCCACGTGATTCAGGGTGAGCGTAAACGCGCATCCGATAACAAATCACTGGGTCAGTTCAACCTGGATGGTATCAGCCCGGCACCGCGCGGTATGCCACAGATCGAAGTCACCTTCGACATCGATGCTGACGGTATTCTGCACGTCTCCGCGAAAGACAAAAACAGCGGCAAAGAGCAGAAGATCACCATCAAAGCATCTTCTGGCCTGAACGAAGACGAAATCCAGAAAATGGTTCGTGATGCAGAAGCTAACGCCGAAGCTGACCGTAAGTTCGAAGAGCTGGTTCAGACCCGTAACCAGGGTGACCATCTGCTGCACAGCACCCGTAAGCAGGTTGAAGAAGCAGGCGACAAACTGCCGGCTAACGACAAAACTGCTATCGAGTCTGCGCTGACCGCGCTGGAAGCGTCCCTGAAGGGCGAAGACAAAGCGGACATCGAAGCTAAAATCCAGGCTCTGGCTGAAGTTTCCCAGAAGCTGATGGAACTGGCTCAGCAGCAGCACGCTGAGCAGCAGGCTGGCAATGCCGCAGATGCAGGCCACGCCAACGCCGGCAAAGACGACGATGTTGTTGATGCCGAGTTCGAAGAAGTTAAAGATAAAAAATAATCGCCCTGATGCAGGGTAATTAACCGGCACGGGCGCGGAGTTTACTCCACGCCCGTGCTCGTATGTTAAGGGCAGAAAAAAGAGATGGCGAAGAGAGACTATTACGAGGTTTTAGGCGTTCCGAAGTCAGCGGAAGAGCGTGAAATCAAAAAGGCTTACAAGCGCCTGGCGATGAAGTTCCATCCGGACCGTAACCAGGGCGATAAAGAGGCCGAGGCGAAGTTCAAAGAGATCAAAGAAGCCTACGAAATCCTGACCGATGACCAAAAACGTGCGGCCTACGATCAGTACGGTCACGCTGCGTTTGAACAAGGTGGTATGGGCGGCGGCGGCGGCTTTGGTGGCGGCGGTGCCGACTTCAGCGATATCTTTGGCGACGTATTCGGCGACATTTTTGGTGGCGGACGCCGCCAGCGTGCGTCCCGCGGTGCAGACCTGCGCTACAACATGGACTTAACGCTTGAGGAAGCGGTTCGTGGCGTCACCAAAGAGATCCGTATCCCGACGCTCGAAGAGTGCGAAGTTTGCCACGGCAGCGGCGCGAAGAAAGGATCTTCCCCGCAGACCTGTCCAACCTGTCACGGCCAGGGCCAGGTGCAGATGCGCCAGGGCTTCTTTACCGTACAGCAAAGCTGCCCGCACTGTCAGGGCCGCGGCACTATCATTAAAGATCCGTGCAACAGCTGCCACGGTCACGGCCGCGTAGAGAAAACCAAAACGCTGTCGGTGAAAATCCCGGCAGGCGTGGATACCGGAGACCGTATTCGTCTGTCTGGCGAAGGCGAAGCGGGCGAACACGGCGCGCCATCAGGCGATCTGTACGTTCAGGTTCAGGTGAAACAGCACCCAATCTTCGAACGCGAAGGCAATAACCTCTACTGCGAAGTGCCGATCAACTTTGCGATGGCTGCGCTGGGTGGAGAAATTGAAGTTCCAACCCTGGACGGTCGAGTTAACCTGAAGGTTCCGGGTGAGACGCAAACCGGCAAGCTGTTCAGAATGCGCGGTAAAGGCGTGAAGTCCGTACGCGGCGGTGCGCAGGGCGATCTGCTGTGCCGTGTCGTTGTAGAGACGCCAGTTAGTCTGAACGAAAAACAGAAAAAGCTGCTGCGTGATTTAGAAGAGAGCTTCGGCGGCCCTACCGGGGCGAATAACAGCCCGCGTTCGAAGAGCTTCTTCGACGGGGTGAAGAAATTCTTTGATGATTTAACTCGGTAATTTCTTCCTGTTGGTATGCTTCAAAAAACCTGAACTGCTTCATTCGGTTCAGGTTTTTTTATGCTTTTTGATATGGGGCGGTTTTTCCGATCTTTTTTTGCCATATAAGCTGTTTTTAACGATGTGTCATTGTCGCTATTCTGGCTACCCTATTAGTGTTCAGGATGAATACGCTACTTAGAGAGTTGGGTGAAATAATGACTAAAAATCTGCAACGTTTCTTTCAGAATGATGCCGCTGGCGGTATTTTTTTGATTGTTGCTGCGGCACTGGCAATGCTACTGGCAAATATGGGATCGACCAGCGCTGGCTATGAGGCTTTTCTTGCCACACCTGTTGAATTGAGAATTGGGCCGCTGGATATCAGTAAAAATCTGCTGCTGTGGGTGAATGATGCCTTGATGGCGATTTTCTTCCTGATGATTGGCCTTGAGGTAAAGAGGGAAATGGTTATCGGGTCACTGGCCGATCGCCGTCAGGCTTCATTCCCGGTCATTGCCGCCCTGGGTGGGATGGTGGTACCGGCTCTGCTTTATCTGGTTTTTAACTATGCTGATCCTGTAACCCGTGAAGGCTGGGCGATACCTGCGGCAACCGACATTGCCTTTGCTTTAGGGATCCTTGCGCTTCTAGGCAACCGTGTCCCGCTGGCGCTGAAGGTTTTCCTGATGGCGCTGGCAATTATTGATGATCTTGGCGCAATTGTGATTATCGCGCTGTTTTATACCAGCGATCTTTCGGTGATGTCGCTAGGTGTCGCTGCCGTGGCCATTGTGGCACTGGCATTGCTGAACCTGTTTAACGTGCGTCGTACCGGAGTCTACATTCTGGTGGGCGTAATATTGTGGACTGCGGTACTGAAATCAGGCGTGCATGCCACGCTTGCAGGCGTGATTATTGGCTTCTTCATTCCACTGAAAGAAGAAAAGGGACGCTCGCCAGCTCAGGACCTGGAGCATGTGCTGCATCCGTGGGTCGCCTTCCTGATCCTGCCGCTGTTTGCTTTTGCTAATGCAGGGGTTTCCCTCAGCGGAGTGACCATGCAGGGGCTAACGTCGCTTCTGCCGCTGGGTATTATGGCCGGGTTGTTCATCGGTAAGCCGCTGGGTATCAGCCTGTTTTGCTGGCTGGCGCTGAAGTTTAAGCTTGCCTCACTGCCAGAGGGAACAAGCTTCAGGGATATTATGGCGGTAGGCGTGCTGTGTGGCATAGGGTTTACGATGTCCATCTTCATCGCTTCACTGGCCTTTGGCGACGTTGACGCGGAGCTGATTACCTGGGCAAAACTGGGCATTTTGCTGGGGTCGTTACTCTCTGCTGTCGTCGGCTTCATGATGCTAAAAGTACGATTGCCTAAGGCGACTTCATGACGTTACTGGCTGCCGGGTCATCGCCAGATGACCCGATAATGGATTAATTCTCAGGGAGTGAAGGGTATGTCCCATATCAATTACAATCATCTTTATTATTTCTGGCACGTTTGCAAAGAAGGGTCGGTTGTCGGTGCGGCTGAGGCATTGTTCCTGACCCCACAAACGATCACCGGGCAAATCAAAGCGCTTGAAGAGCGCCTGCAGGGCAAACTATTCCGCCGTCAGGGCAGGGGACTTGTCCCTTCGGAGCTGGGGCAACTGGTGTTCCGCTACGCCGACAGAATGTTTACCCTGAGCCAGGAAATGCTGGATATCGTTAACTACCGTAAAGAAGCTAACATTTTATTTGATGTTGGCGTGGCGGATGCGTTATCCAAGCGTCTGGTTAGCGGCGTGCTGGATGCGGCCGTGGTCGAGGATGAGCAGATCCACCTGCGCTGTTTTGAATCAACCCATGAAATGCTGCTGGAGCAGCTTAGCCAGCATAAGCTGGATATGATCATCTCGGACTGCCCGATTGATTCTACTCAGCAGGAAGGGCTGTTCTCGGTGAAGCTCGGTGAATGCGGTATCAGTTTCTGGTGCCAGGGACCGAAGCCTGAACTGCCTTTCCCCGCCTGTCTGGAAACCAGACGTCTGCTTATTCCCGGGCGTCGCTCAATGCTGGGCCGCAAACTGCTTAACTGGATTAACATCCAGGGACTGAAGATTGAGATTCTGGGCGAGTTTGATGATGCCGCGCTGATGAAGGCGTTTGGCGCCGCACATAACGCTATCTTTGTGGCACCGACGCTGTATGCGCAGGATATCTATAGCGATGACGATATCGTCGAGATAGGCAGAATGGATAACGTGCTGGAGGAGTACCATGCCATTTTTGCCGAACGCATGATTCAGCATCCTGCGGTGCAGCGCATCTGCAGCAAGGATTACTCCGCGCTGTTTAAAGTTGACTGAATGACAGGCATAAAAAAACCGGCGTTAGCCGGTTTTTTTATCAAAGCTCACAGCAAAAAGGCGATTAAGCCAGTTTGTTGATTTGCGCAGTCAGGTTTGCTTTATGACGCGCAGCTTTGTTTTTGTGGATCAGACCTTTAGCAGCCTGACGGTCCACGATTGGTTGCATTTCGTTAAATGCTTTCTGTGCAGCAGCTTTATCGCCAGTTTCAATCGCTGCGTATACTTTCTTGATGAAAGTACGCATCATAGAGCGACGGCTTGCGTTGTGCTTACGAGCCTTTTCAGACTGTACGGCACGTTTCTTAGCTGATTTGATATTAGCCAAGGTCCAACTCCCAAATATGATCTATGTGGACAATTCAAAGGCCGAGGAATATGCCCCGTTAGCCTTCTTTTGTCAATGGATTTGTGCAAATAAGCGTCGTTAAATTTCCGACACCTCTTACGTGTGATGGCGCGGATTCTACCAGCATCAGGCTTCGGAATACAGTCTTTCGCATCAAAATTCGTCAAGACAAATGCGAAGTCTGCGCAAAGCCCTTCCCAGTACAATGAATTCATTCAAGCTTTACGTTAAAGGCGCTAATCGCCGGTTAACCTTAATCGCGGTAGTTGGTATAATCCGCCAATTTCCACTGTTTTGAGCCAGCCATGAAGCTGATACGCGGTATACATAATCTGCGCCGGGAGCACCACGGGTGTGTACTCACCATTGGTAATTTCGACGGCGTGCATCGTGGCCACCAGGCGCTATTAAAGGGTCTGTGCGAAGAGGGGCGTGCGCGCAACCTTCCGGTAATGGTCATGATTTTTGAGCCTCAACCGCTCGAATTGTTTGCACCGGAAAAAGCCCCTGCCCGGTTGACTCGCCTGCGAGAAAAGCTGCGCTACCTGGCCGAGTGTGGCGTGGACTTCGTGCTGTGCGTGCGCTTTGATCGCCGCTTCGCCGCGCTGAGCGCACAAAACTTTGTGAGCGACCTTCTGGTTGACCGGCTCGGGGTGCAATTCCTCGCGGTGGGGGATGATTTCCGCTTTGGCGCTGGTCGCCAGGGGGATTTCTTGTTATTACAGAAGGCTGGCCGCGAATACGGGTTTGATATCACCAGCACCCAAACGTTTTGTGACGATGGGGTGCGTATCAGCAGTACCGCGGTGCGCCAGGCGCTGGCCGATGATGACCTGCAGCAGGCAGAAAACCTGTTAGGGCATCCGTTTATGATCTCCGGCCGCGTTGTGCATGGGGATGAACTGGGCCGTACTATTGGCTTCCCGACGGCAAACCTGCCGCTGCGTCGCCACGTTTCCCCGGTAAAAGGGGTTTATGCGGTGGAAGTCTCAGGCCTTGGTGAAAAGCCGATTGCCGGCGTGGCAAACATCGGTACTCGCCCTACGGTGGCGGGAATACGCCAGCAGCTTGAAGTCCATTTACTGGACGTTGTAATGGACCTTTATGGTCGCCATATAGAAGTAGTGCTGCGTAAAAAGATACGTAATGAGCAGCGATTTGCTTCACTCGATGAGCTGAAGGCGCAAATCGCCAGAGATGTGGTGTCAGCCCGAGAATTTTTTGAGTCAAATGCCTGAAAGGCTAACCGAAATACGGAACCGAGAATCTAATGAGTGACTTTAAATCTACCCTAAATTTGCCTGAAACAGGGTTCCCGATGCGCGGCGACTTAGCCAAGCGCGAACCGGGTATGCTGGCGCGTTGGAATGATGACGATCTGTACGGCATCATCCGTAATGCGAAAAAAGGCAAAAAAACCTTTATTTTGCATGATGGCCCTCCTTATGCGAACGGTAGCATTCACATTGGTCACTCAGTTAACAAGATTCTGAAAGATATTATTATCAAATCTAAAGGGCTTTCCGGCTTCGACTCGCCGTACGTGCCGGGCTGGGACTGTCACGGTCTGCCAATCGAGCTTAAGGTTGAGCAGGAATTTGGCAAGCCGGGCGAGAAATTCACCGCAGCAGAATTCCGTGCAAAATGCCGCGAATACGCCGCTAATCAGGTTAACGGTCAGCGCGAAGACTTCATCCGTCTGGGCGTGCTGGGCGACTGGTCGCGTCCTTATCTGACCATGGACTTCAATACTGAAGCCAACATCATTCGTGCGCTGGGCAAAATCATCGGCAATGGCCACCTGCACAAAGGTGCTAAGCCGGTTCACTGGTGCGTGGACTGCCGTTCTGCGCTGGCGGAGGCCGAAGTTGAGTATTACGACAAAACATCCCCGTCCATTGACGTAACGTTCAATGCCGTGGATGCCGATGCGGTGAAAGCTAAGTTTGGTGCTTCTGCCGTTAATGGCCCGGTCTCTCTGCTTATCTGGACCACAACGCCGTGGACGCTGCCAGCTAACCGCGCTATCTCTCTGGGCGCCGAGTTCGATTACGTGCTGGTGCAGATTGAAGGCCAGGCGCTGATCGTGGCGAAAGACCTGCTGGAAAACGTGCTGAAGCGTGCTGGCGTAACTGATTACCAGGTTCTCGGTACCGTGAAAGGCGCTGAGCTTGAGCTGCTGCGCTTTAAGCACCCGTTCATGGGCTTTGACGTCCCGGCTATTCTGGGCGATCACGTTACCCTGGACGCGGGTACCGGTGCGGTTCACACCGCCGGTGGTCACGGCCCGGACGACTACACCATCAGCCAGAAATACGGCCTGGAAATCGCGAACCCGGTTGGCCCGGACGGGAGCTATCTGCCAGGGACCTATGAAGGTCTGGACGGTGTTCAGGTGTTCAAAGCGAACGACCTGATCGTTAACATCCTGCGTGACAAAGGCGCTCTGCTGCACGTTGAAAAACTGCTGCACAGCTACCCACACTGCTGGCGCCACAAAACGCCGATCATCTTCCGTGCAACGCCACAGTGGTTTATCAGCATGGATCAGAAAGGCCTGCGCGCGCAGTCCCTGAAAGAGATCAAAGGCGTGCAGTGGATCCCTGACTGGGGCCAGGCGCGTATCGAATCCATGGTGGCAAATCGCCCTGACTGGTGTATCTCGCGTCAGCGTACCTGGGGCGTGCCGATGTCACTGTTCGTGCACAAAGATACCGAAGAACTGCACCCACGTTCGCTCGAGCTGATGGAAGAAGTCGCTAAGCGCGTTGAGCAAGATGGCATCCAGGCGTGGTGGGATCTCGATCCGCGCGACATCATGGGGGATGACGCAGACAACTACGTTAAAGTGCCGGATACCCTGGACGTTTGGTTCGATTCAGGATCTACTCACTCTTCCGTTGTTGACGTGCGTCCAGAATTCCACGGCCACGCGGCGGATATGTACCTGGAAGGCTCGGATCAGCATCGCGGCTGGTTCATGTCCTCCCTGATGATTTCCACGGCGATGAAAGGCAAAGCGCCTTACCGTCAGGTACTGACCCACGGCTTTACCGTGGATGGTCAGGGCCGCAAGATGTCCAAATCTATCGGCAACACCGTTAGCCCACAGGACGTGATGAACAAACTCGGCGCGGACATTCTGCGTCTGTGGGTGGCATCTACCGATTACACTGGCGAAATGGCCGTTTCCGACGAGATCCTGAAACGCTCCGCTGACGCTTACCGCCGTATCCGTAACACCGCCCGCTTCCTGTTGGCCAACCTGAACGGCTTCAATCCGGAAACCGATATGGTGAAACCGGAAGAAATGGTGGTGCTGGATCGCTGGGCCGTTGGCTGTGCGCAAGAAGCTCAGGCGGATATCATCGCCTCTTACGAAAACTACGATTTCCACGAAGTTGTGCAGCGCCTGATGCGCTTCTGCTCCGTGGAGATGGGCTCGTTCTACCTCGACATCATCAAAGACCGCCAGTACACCGCGAAAGCGGACAGCGTGGCGCGTCGCAGCTGCCAGACCGCGCTGTACCACATTGCTGAAGCGCTGGTCCGCTGGATGGCGCCGATCATGTCCTTCACCGCCGATGAAATCTGGGGCTACCTGCCAGGTTCTCGCGAGAAGTATGTGTTCACCGGTGAATGGTACGAAGGTCTGTTTGGCCTGGCGGAAAGCGAAGCGATGAACGGTGAGTTCTGGGACACGCTGCTGACCGTTCGTGGTGAAGTGAACAAGGTTATCGAGCAGGCTCGTGCTGATAAGCGCATCGGTGGTTCTCTGGAAGCGGCAGTGACGCTGTACGCTGACGCAGAGCTGGCGGCCAGGCTGAACAGCCTGAGCGACGAATTACGATTTGTCCTGTTGACCTCCGGGGCTGCGGTTGCCGATTATGCGCAGGCGAGTGAAGACGCTCAGCAGAGCGAAATCCTCAAAGGGCTGAAAGTGGCTCTGCGTAAAGCCGACGGTGAGAAGTGCCCGCGCTGCTGGCATTACACCACCGATATCGGTCAGGTAGCGGAACACGCAGAAATCTGCGGCCGCTGTGTCAGCAACGTAGCCGGTGACGGCGAACAACGTAAGTTTGCTTGATGAAACCCATTTTCTCTACCGGATTGCGCTGGCTGTGGCTGGTGGTGGTAGTGCTGATTGTGGACCTGGGCAGTAAATATCTGATCCTCCAGCATTTCATGCTGGGGGATACGGTATCCCTGTTCCCGTCCCTGAATTTGCACTATGCGCGTAACTATGGCGCGGCGTTTAGCTTCCTGGCCGACAAAGGCGGCTGGCAGCGCTGGTTCTTCGCGGGTATCGCTATCGGTATCTGTGTGGCATTGGTGTGGATGATGTATCGCGCTAAAGCCAGCCAGAAACTGAATAACATCGCCTATGCGTTAATCATTGGCGGTGCGCTCGGGAATCTGTTCGATCGCCTGTGGCACGGTTTTGTCGTCGACATGATCGATTTCTACGTTGGCGACTGGCATTTTGCCACCTTCAATCTGGCCGATACCGCAATTTGTATCGGTGCGGCGCTGATTGTGCTGGAGGGATTCTTTGTTTCCTCCGACAAGCCCGCGAAGCAAAAAGGGTAATCCATGGCTGAGTCCGTACAAACCAACAGCGCGGTGCTGGTGCACTTTACGCTTAAGCTTGAGGATGGCTCCACCGCGGAGTCAACCCGCGCTAACGGTAAGCCTGCGCTATTTCGCCTTGGGGATGAAACATTGTCGCCGGGCCTGGAAGACCAACTGGTTGGCCTGAAAGCTGGCGACAAAAAAGCGTTCTCGCTGGCGCCAGAAGCAGCTTTTGGCATTCCAAGCCCGGATATGATCCAGTACTTCTCGCGCCGTGAGTTTGTCGAAGCGGGCGAACCGGAGCCGGGCGCTATCATGCTCTTTACCGCAATGGATGGCAGCGAAATGCCGGGCGTGGTGCGTGAAGTTAACGGTGATTCTATCACCGTAGACTTTAACCATCCGCTGGCCGGGCAGACTATCCATTTTGATATTGAAGTGCTGGAAGTTGATCCGGTCCTGGAGGCGTTGAATGCAGATCCTGTTGGCTAATCCCAGAGGCTTTTGCGCTGGGGTCGACCGCGCTATCAGCATTGTGGAAAATGCGCTGCAGATTTACGGCGCGCCTATCTACGTTCGTCATGAAGTGGTGCATAACCGCTATGTGGTGGACAGCCTGCGCGAGCGCGGAGCGATTTTTATCGAGCAAATTAGCGAAGTGCCGGACGGCGCTATCCTGATTTTCTCCGCGCACGGTGTTTCTCAGGCGGTGCGTAACGAAGCGAAGAGCCGTGAGCTGACAGTTTTCGATGCCACCTGTCCGTTAGTGACTAAAGTGCATATGGAAGTGGCTCGTGCCAGCCGCCGTGGTGAAGAGTCTATTCTGATTGGCCATGCTGGCCACCCGGAAGTGGAAGGTACCATGGGCCAGTACAGCAACCCGAAAGGGGGCATGTACCTGGTGGAGTCACCGGACGATGTCTGGACGCTTGAAGTCAAAGACGAAAGCAATCTGTCGTTTATGACCCAAACTACGCTTTCCGTCGACGATACCTCGGATGTGATTGACGCCCTGCGTCAGCGTTTCCCGAAAATTATCGGCCCGCGTAAAGACGACATTTGTTATGCCACGACCAACCGTCAGGAAGCGGTTCGGGCGCTGGCCACGGAAGCTGATGTTGTGCTGGTGGTAGGCTCCAAAAACTCCTCGAACTCCAACCGTCTTGCCGAACTGGCGCAGCGGATGGGGAAAGCCGCCTGGCTTATTGATGATGCTTCTGATATTCAGGAGTCCTGGCTAAAAGACGTGAATTGCGTCGGTGTTACCGCCGGGGCCTCTGCGCCTGATGTATTGGTGCAAAACGTCATTGCTCGCCTGCGCGAACTTGGCGGGAGCGAAGCTAAGGAGCTGACAGGGCGCGAAGAGAATATCGTCTTTGAAGTGCCGCGTGAACTGCGCGTGGACATCCGTGAAGTGGATTAACGTCGCAGGTTTCCGTTTATGAGAAGATGCCAGCTGGTGTATGCCCGCTGGCATTTTTTATGGAGAACAGCATGACCAGAACCCCGATTATTCTTGATACTGACCCCGGTATCGACGATGCGGTTGCCCTTGCCGCGGCTTTATTTGCACCCCAGCTAGATTTGAAACTCATCACCACCGTGGCTGGAAATGTCTCGGTGGACAAAACCACGCGTAATGCCCTTCAACTGCTGGAGTTTTGGCAGAAAGAGACGCCCGTGGCGAAAGGGGCTTCTGTCCCGCTGCTGCGCCCGCTGCGGGATGCAGCTTACGTGCACGGCGAGTCGGGGATGGAAGGGTATGTCTTCACCGAAACATCTCGTCGTGAACTGCCAATTCCCGCATTCCAGGCCATGTACGATTGTCTGAAAAGCAGCGATGAGCCGGTGACTCTGGTTACCATTGGTCCACTGACTAACGTTGCCATGCTGCTGACGCAGTACCCTGAATGTAAGACGCGTATTAAACGCGTGGTCATGATGGGGGGCTCTGCGGGGCGGGGCAACTTTACGCCGACGGCTGAATTTAATATGGCCATTGATCCCGAGGCGGCAGCACGCGTCTTTGACAGCGGGCTGGATATCGTCATGTGTGGGCTGGATGTGACAAATCGTGCAATGCTTGCGCCTGAATTTCTGGCTCAGCTGCCAGCCTTAAATCGCACCGGGAAGATGCTGCATGCGCTATTCAGTCATTACCGCAGCGGCAGCATGGATACCGGGCTGCGAATGCATGATTTGACCGCCATTGCGTGGCTGGTGAAGCCCGAGCTGTTCCACACATTCCCCTGCTTTGTCGCGGTAGAAACGCACGGTACTTATACCAGCGGAACGACAGTGGTGGATCTCGAACATCGTCTCGAACGTCCGGCCAATGCACAGGTTGCGCTGGATATTGATATCCCAGGTTTTCAGGCGTGGGTTGCTGAAGTTCTGGCGTTGGCACCGTGAATAATTATCCCATTAAAAGCAGGGGAATTATCTGCGTTATTGATAACTGCCGGGCCATGACAGTAAATTCTAATTATGGGTGTTTTCGGCTGGCGGCCTGCTAGAGGGCTGGTTAACCTGATAACGTTTTTACGAATTATTTAACCAAAGAGTAATGATATGCATGATGCACAGATTCGCGTAGCCATCGCGGGCGCGGGCGGCCGTATGGGGCGCCAGTTAATTCAGGCGGCTTTACAACTGGATGGCGTTCAGCTCGGGGCGGCGCTTGAGCGTCCGGGTTCTTCCCTGGTCGGTAGCGATGCGGGTGAGCTGGCCGGCGTGGCAAAAACAGGGGTACTGGTAAGCGATAACCTGGATGCTGTCGCTAACGATTTCGACGTTTTTATTGATTTTACTCGCCCTGAGGGAACGCTGGCTCACCTGGCATTTTGCCTCAAGCATGGCAAAGGCATGGTCATCGGCACGACGGGTTTTGATGAGGCCGGCAAGCAGGCCATTAACGATGCGGCGCGTGAGATCCCGATTGTTTTCGCGGCAAACTTTAGCGTGGGCGTGAATGTCATGCTGAAGCTGCTGGAGAAAGCGGCAAAAGTCATGGGCGATTACACCGATATCGAAATCATCGAAGCGCACCACCGCTACAAGGTGGATGCCCCGTCAGGCACCGCGTTGGCGATGGGTGAAGCGATTGCTCAGGCGATGGACAAAGATCTTAAAGATTGTGCAGTTTATACCCGCGAAGGCCATACCGGTGAACGTGTGCCTGGCACTATCGGTTTTGCCACCGTGCGTGCGGGCGATATCGTCGGGGAGCATACCGCGATGTTTGCAGATATTGGCGAGCGGGTTGAGATTACCCACAAGGCTTCCAGCCGTATGACGTTTGCTAATGGGGCAGTTCGTTCAGCTTCATGGCTTAAAGGTAAAAAGAACGGTATTTTTGATATGCGAGATGTGCTAGATCTCAATAATTTGTAGTTAAGTGTATCCTTATAAATGTGGTTTTATGTTTTCAATTGATTGATTTTAGGGTGATTAATTTCACCCTTTTGTTTTTTTTAAATGTTTGATATTAATTTATCTATGTAATCCATTAAATTGGTTCCTATCCTCTGTTTTTGTGTTGTTGTAATGTTAATTTTGACCACTTGGTCCACTTTTTCACTGCTCTCTCTCCACTTTCCCAGTATTCATGGTCAGCAACCGATTACTTTCCCCAGGTTAGTTGGCTATTTTGACCTTCAAATCAGATATTTTTACTCTGAGCGGCAAAAGAGACATAAAAACTTCGCCTTGAGGTAGACTTTTACCCGGCTTGTCTCTAGAATGCCGCCGTTTGCCAAAAATCCGTAGGGCAGACGCTTTTTGCATTTGATTCAGGCGTTAGTTTTGAATTAATATGCGAATAAATTGAATGTTTATTCCCTGGAGGACGTTTTGATTAAGTCAGCGCTGTTGGTTCTGGAAGACGGAACCCAATTCCACGGTCGGGCCATTGGGGCATCGGGTACGGCAGTGGGTGAAGTCGTTTTCAATACCTCATTGACCGGTTATCAAGAAATCCTCACTGATCCTTCCTACTCCCGCCAGATCGTCACTCTTACTTATCCTCATATCGGTAATGTCGGCACCAATGAAGCCGACGAAGAATCCTCCCAGGTTCATGCGCAAGGCCTCGTCATTCGTGACCTGCCGCTGATTGCCAGCAACTTCAGAAGTCAGGAAGACCTTTCTTCTTACCTTAAGCGCCATAACATCGTGGCGATTGCCGATATTGATACCCGTAAGCTGACCCGCCTGCTGCGTGAAAAAGGTGCCCAGAACGGCTGCATCATCGCGGGCGATAACGTAGACGCGGCCCTGGCGCTGGAAAAAGCGAAAGCATTCCCTGGCCTGAACGGCATGGATCTCGCTAAAGAAGTCACCACGAAAGAAGCTTACACCTGGCAGCAGGGGAGCTGGACGCTGGAAGGCGACCTGCCAGAAGCGGCAAAAACCGAAGAGTTACCTTTCCACGTAGTGGCTTATGACTACGGCGCGAAACGCAACATTCTGCGTATGTTGGTGGACAGAGGCTGCCGCCTGACGGTGGTGCCTGCTCAAACGCCAGCGGAAGAGGTGCTGAAGATGAACCCGGATGGCATCTTCCTTTCTAACGGCCCTGGCGACCCGGCACCTTGCGACTACGCCATCAGCGCAATCAAATCCTTCCTGGAGACAGACATTCCTGTCTTTGGCATCTGCCTTGGTCACCAGCTGTTGGCGCTGGCCAGCGGTGCCAACACCGTAAAAATGAAGTTTGGTCACCACGGCGGCAACCACCCGGTAAAAGACCTGGATAAAGACTGCGTGATGATCACCGCGCAGAACCACGGTTTCGCGGTTGATGAGGCCACGCTGCCTGCTAACCTGCGCGTAACCCATAAATCACTGTTCGATGGCACCCTGCAGGGGATTCATCGTACCGATAAAGCCGCGTTCAGCTTCCAGGGGCACCCTGAGGCGAGCCCGGGGCCGCACGACGCTGCACCGCTGTTTGACCACTTTATCGATTTGATTAAGCAATACCGTTCTACCGCTAAATAATCAGGAGCCGAGAAGACCATGCCAAAACGTACAGATATAAAAAGCATCCTGATCCTCGGTGCGGGCCCGATTGTTATCGGCCAGGCCTGTGAGTTTGACTACTCTGGCGCGCAGGCTTGTAAAGCGCTGCGTGAAGAGGGTTACCGCGTTATTCTGGTGAACTCCAACCCGGCCACCATCATGACCGACCCGGAAATGGCGGATGCAACCTACATCGAACCAATTCACTGGGAAGTGGTACGCAAAATCATCGAAAAAGAGCGTCCGGATGCGGTGCTGCCAACCATGGGCGGCCAGACCGCGCTGAACTGCGCGCTGGAGCTTGAGCGTCAGGGCGTACTGGAAGAGTTCGGCGTCACCATGATCGGCGCTACCGCCGATGCTATCGACAAGGCTGAAGACCGTCGTCGCTTCGACATTGCGATGAAAAAAATCGGTCTCGACACCGCTCGTTCCGGTATCGCGCACAATATGGAAGAAGCGCTGGCGGTTGCGGCAGACGTGGGTTATCCGTGCATCATTCGTCCATCCTTTACCATGGGCGGCACCGGCGGCGGCATCGCCTATAACCGCGAAGAGTTTGAAGAGATTTGCGAGCGCGGCCTGGATCTTTCCCCAACCAAAGAGCTGCTGATTGATGAGTCGCTGATTGGCTGGAAAGAGTACGAGATGGAAGTGGTGCGTGATAAGAACGACAACTGCATCATCGTCTGCTCTATCGAAAACTTCGACCCGATGGGGATTCATACCGGGGACTCCATCACCGTGGCACCAGCGCAAACGCTGACCGATAAAGAATACCAAATCATGCGTAACGCCTCGATGGCGGTACTGCGTGAAATCGGCGTGGAAACCGGCGGCTCAAACGTTCAGTTCTCCGTGAACCCAAAAACGGGCCGCCTGATTATTATCGAGATGAACCCGCGTGTGTCCCGTTCTTCAGCGCTGGCGTCTAAAGCTACGGGCTTCCCGATTGCTAAAGTTGCCGCGAAGCTGGCAGTCGGTTACACCCTTGATGAGCTGATGAACGACATCACAGGTGGCCGTACTCCGGCATCCTTCGAACCGTCCATCGACTATGTTGTGACGAAAATTCCTCGCTTTAACTTCGAGAAATTTGCTGGCGCAAATGACCGTCTGACCACCCAGATGAAATCCGTGGGTGAAGTCATGGCTATCGGTCGTACTCAGCAGGAATCACTGCAGAAAGCGCTGCGTGGCCTGGAAGTGGGCGCTACCGGCTTTGACCCGAAAGTCAGCCTGGATGACCCGGAAGCGCTGACCAAAATCCGCCGCGAGCTGAAAGACGCTGGCGCAGAGCGTATTTGGTATGTGGCTGACGCATTCCGCGCGGGCCTGTCCGTAGATGGCGTGTTCAATCTGACCAACATCGACCGCTGGTTCCTGGTGCAGATTGAAGAGCTGGTGCGTCTGGAAGAGCAGGTGGCTGAAGTGGGCATCACCGGCCTGAACCATGACTTCCTGCGTATGCTGAAGCGCAAAGGTTTTGCGGATGCACGCCTGGCTAAACTGGCTGGCGTGCGTGAAGCTGAAATTCGCAAACTGCGCGAGCAATATAACCTGCACCCTGTCTACAAACGCGTAGACACCTGTGCGGCAGAATTCGCTACCGACACCGCTTATATGTACTCCACGTATGAAGAAGAGTGTGAAGCGAACCCGAACCATGACCGTGACAAAATCATGGTGCTGGGCGGCGGACCAAACCGTATCGGTCAGGGCATCGAGTTCGACTATTGCTGCGTACACGCCTCGCTGGCGCTGCGTGAAGATGGTTACGAAACCATTATGGTTAACTGTAACCCGGAAACCGTGTCTACCGACTACGACACCTCCGACCGCCTCTACTTTGAGCCTGTCACCTTTGAAGACGTGCTGGAAATCGTCCGCGTTGAGAAACCAAAAGGTGTCATCGTACAGTACGGCGGCCAGACTCCGCTGAAACTGGCTCGTGCGCTGGAAGCGGCTGGTGTGCCGGTTATCGGTACCAGCCCGGATGCTATCGACCGTGCAGAAGACCGTGAGCGTTTCCAGCACGCCGTTGAGCGCCTGAAGCTGAAACAGCCTGCTAACGCCACCGTAACGGCTATCGAGCAGGCGGTAGAGAAAGCCGTCCAGATTGGTTATCCGCTGGTGGTTCGCCCTTCCTATGTGCTGGGCGGCCGCGCGATGGAAATCGTCTACGACGAAGCAGACCTTCGCCGTTACTTCCAGACCGCGGTTAGCGTTTCCAACGACGCGCCGGTGCTGCTTGACCGCTTCCTTGACGATGCGGTCGAAGTGGACGTGGATGCCATTTGCGACGGTGAAACCGTGCTGATTGGCGGCATCATGGAACACATCGAGCAGGCGGGCGTTCACTCCGGTGACTCGGCATGTTCTCTGCCGGCTTACACTTTGAGCCAGGAAATTCAGGATGTGATGCGCCAGCAGGTGCAGAAACTGGCCTTTGAGCTCCAGGTGCGTGGCCTGATGAACGTGCAGTTTGCGGTGAAGGACAACGAAGTTTACCTGATTGAAGTGAACCCACGTGCCGCGCGTACCGTGCCGTTCGTTTCTAAAGCGACGGGCGTGCCGCTGGCAAAAGTTGCCGCTCGCGTTATGGCAGGCAAAACGCTGGTTGAGCAGGGCGTCACCAAAGAAATCATCCCGCCTTATTACTCGGTGAAAGAAGTGGTGCTGCCGTTCAACAAATTCCCGGGCGTTGACCCGCTGTTAGGGCCAGAAATGCGCTCTACCGGGGAAGTGATGGGCGTGGGGCGTACTTTCGCAGAAGCTTTCTCTAAAGCGATGCTGGGCAGCCAGTCCACCATGCGTAAGCCAGGCCGCGCGCTTCTCTCCGTGCGTGAAGGTGACAAAGAGCGCGTAGTTGACCTGGCCGCGAAGCTGCTGAAACAGGGCTTCGAGCTGGATGCGACCCACGGTACAGCGATTGTGCTGGGCGAAGCGGGTATTAACCCACGCCTGGTGAACAAGGTGCATGAAGGGCGTCCGCACATTCAGGACCGTATCAAGAATGGCGAATACACCTACATTATCAACACCACCGCGGGCCGCCAGGCGATTGAAGACTCCAAGCTGATTCGCCGCAGCGCACTGCAGTACAAAGTGCATTATGACACCACGCTGAACGGGGGTTTCGCCACGGCGATGGCGCTGAATGCCGATGCTACCGAGAAGGTGATTTCGGTGCAGGAAATGCATGCCCAAATTAAGGGTTAAGCTTTCTTGTCCTGAAAGAATGTTCCGAAAATAACGGCAACGGCCTCTGAAAAGAGGCCGTTTTACTTTATACCCAGCGAGATAGTCTACAGTTAACCAGCACACAACTGAAAATGACTAAACACGCTGGGAGAACACCATGCAGAAACGAACTTTACTTGCTTCCCTCTTCACTGCCGCAGCGCTGCTGATCGTGGCGGGCTGCTCGTCCAATCAGGCAGTTAAAACCAGTGATGGCAAAACGATCGTGACCGACGGCAAACCGCAGGTTGATAAAGACACGGGCCTGGTGTCATACAAAAATGCCGAAACGGGTAAAACCGAGCAGATCAACCGCGATCAGGTGAAAGAGATGAGCGAGCTGGATAACTAGTTAAGAAATATCCAACAACACGCTCAGCAATATTGACTGTTAGCCTGTCGATTAACTGACTAAACTCACTGTCATTACAGACAGTAGTGAAGACAGGCTTAACAATGATTCTTATAATCTATGCGCATCCCTATCCCCAGCATTCCCATGCCAACCGGCAAATGCTCGAGCGAGCCAAAGCGCTTCCGGGGGTAGAGATTCGCTCCCTCTATGAACTTTATCCCGACTTTAATATCGACATTGCCGCTGAGCAGCAGGCGTTAAGCCGCGCTGATTTGGTTATCTGGCAGCATCCCATGCAGTGGTACAGCGTGCCGCCGCTGATGAAATTGTGGATAGACAAAGTGCTTTCGCACGGCTGGGCATACGGCAAAGGTGGGAATGCCCTGCACGGCAAAGAGGTGATGTGGGCCGTGACAACCGGCGGCAGCGAAAAACATTTTGAACTGGGCGATCACCCTGGATTTGACGTTCTCGCCCAGCCTCTGCAGGCCACGGCGCTCTACTGCGGAATGCAGTGGCTTCCGGCCTTCGCGATTCATTTCACCTTTGTTTGCGATGAATTGACGCTTGCCCGCCAGGCGGATGACTATAAGCAACGCTTGATTGACTGGCAGGAGGCTCATCGTGGATAGCCACAGCTTAATTCAGGCATTAATTTACCTCGGTTCTGCCGCGCTGATCGTGCCTATCGCCGTGCGGCTCGGATTAGGTTCCGTGCTGGGCTACCTGATTGCCGGCTGCATTATTGGGCCATGGGGGCTGGGGCTGGTTACCGACGCCGAAACTATTCTGCACTTTGCTGAAATTGGCGTGGTGCTGATGCTCTTTGTTATCGGGCTTGAGCTTGATCCTCAGCGGCTATGGACGCTTCGCGCCTCGGTGTTTGGCGGCGGTTTTCTGCAAATGGCGGCCTGCGGGCTGGCGCTCGGCGCATTTTGTATCGTGATGGGGCTCAACTGGAAGATCGCCTTGCTTATTGGCCTGACGCTGGCGCTCTCATCCACCGCGATTGCTATGCAGGCGATGAACGAACGCAACCTGACCGTCACGCCGATGGGGCGAGGCGCGTTTGCCGTACTGTTGTTCCAGGATATCGCGGCGATCCCTCTGGTGGCAATGATCCCGCTGCTGGCGAGCAGCGGCGGGACGATGACCTTTGCGACGTTTTTAATTTCCGCGCTTAAGGTAGCGGCGGCGCTGGCTCTGGTTGTACTGCTTGGGCGCTATGTCACCCGGCCAGTGCTGCGATTTGTGGCGCGCTCGGGGTTACGTGAAGTGTTCAGCGCCGTGGCGCTATTCCTGGTGTTTGGCTTTGGCCTGCTGCTTGAAGAGGCCGGGCTTTCGATGGCGATGGGGGCGTTTCTTGCCGGGGTGCTGTTAGCCAGCTCCGAATATCGTCACGCGCTGGAAAGCGATATTGAGCCGTTCAAGGGCCTGCTGCTGGGGCTGTTCTTTATCGGGGTTGGGATGTCTATCGACTTCGGGACTTTGCTCGACAACCCGCTGCGTATTCTCGTCCTGCTGGTCGGTTTCCTGGTCATCAAAACGCTGGTGCTCTGGCTGGTCGCTAAGCCTTTAAAAGTGCCGCGTAAGCAGCGACGCTGGTTTGCCGTTTTGCTGGGGCAGGGAAGTGAATTTGCTTTTGTTATCTTCGGCGCGGCTCATATGGCTCAGGTGCTGGACGACGACTGGTCGAAGTCGCTGACGCTTGCCGTGGCGCTATCCATGGCGGCCACGCCTCTGTTGCTGGTGCTGCTGAACAGGCTCGAGAAAACGGGCAGCGAGCAGGCCGGAGAGGCCGACGAAATTGATGAAGAGCAGCCCCGGGTTATCATCGCGGGCTTCGGACGCTTTGGGCAGATTGCCGGTCGTCTGTTACTGAGCAGCGGAGTGAACGTGGTTATTCTGGATCACGATCCTGACCATATAGAGACGCTGCGAAAATTTGGCACCAAGGTCTTTTATGGGGACGCCACCCGCGTTGACCTGCTTGAGTCAGCCGGGGCCGCAGGCGCTGAAGTGCTGATTAACGCCATTGACGATCCTGAAGCCAGCATGCAGCTCACTGAACTGGCGAAGGAGCACTTCCCGCATCTGCAGATCCTTGCCCGCGCGCGCGATATTAATCACTACATCCGCCTGCGTCAGGCGGGGGTCGAGATGCCGGAACGTGAAACGTTCGAAAGCTCGCTGAAGATTGGCCGTCGTGCGCTGGAGGGATTGGGCGTCGGCAAATACGAAGCGCGCGAGCGGGCCGACCACTTCCGCCGTTTTAACCTGCAAATGCTTGAAGAAATGGTGCCGACTGATGATAAGACCGCCGAGCGCGCGGATGTCTTTAAGCGCAACAGCGCGATGTTGACAGAGGTTATTAACGAGGATCGTGCGCACCTGCACGTTATCCAACGTGATGGCTGGCAGGGAACAAAAGAGGGTCTTCACAGCGGTAAACTTTCCGATGAACCCCCGGTCAGGCCAGCAGAGTGAACTTGCTGAAAAATATTTACTTTTCCTTATAGTGAGCGGGGGTTAACGCTAACCCCTTGTTCCATATCCCGCAGTTGAAAATCAGGGCGCGATGGCCGCAGCAGAATAAAAAAAATTCTCGTTACGCCCATCGCCTGCTGTCGACGAAAGATTGCGCTTTCCGTATAGTGGCGGCAATTTTTTTCATCATCCTTAGGTTATATAAATGATCAGTCTGATTGCTGCTTTGGCGGTGGATCGCGTTATCGGCATGGAAAACGCCATGCCATGGGATTTGCCTGCCGACCTGGCCTGGTTCAAGCGCAATACGCTCAATAAACCTGTTGTTATGGGGCGTCTGACCTGGGAGTCTATTGGCCGCCCGCTGCCGGGACGTAAAAACATCGTTATTAGCAGCCAGGCCGGAAATGACGATCGCGTTGAGTGGGTGAAATCGGTGGAAGAGGCTATTAAAGCCTGCGGTGATGCCGAAGAAATCATGGTGATTGGCGGGGGACGCGTATACGAGCAGTTCCTGCCCAAGGCGCAGCGTCTTTACCTGACCCATATTGATGCGGAAGTGGAAGGGGACACGCATTTCCCGGATTACGATCCGGATGAGTGGCAGTCAACCTTCAGTGAATTCCACGATGCCGACGAGAATAACTCCCACGGTTATTGCTTCGAAATTCTGGAGCGTCGTTAAGTTTTACCTCTCTCTCGACAGAGAGAGGGGTAACTTCTAAGAGGCGGCAGCGGTTTGATCTTCGCCGCTATCCTGCTGACGATTTGAAGGCTGTACGAACCAGGCTTTATCTTCCCAGCGCAGGCAGGTTAGTTCTCCCCCCCAGCAGCAACCCGTATCCAGCGCATAGATCCCTTCCGGCGTGCCTTTCCCTTCCAGCGATGCCCAGTGACCAAAAGCCACAGAATATTCGGCGGTAACGGGGCCAGGAATCGCAAACCAGGGCTTCAGCGGCGAAGGCGCTTTTTCCGGCGTGTCTTTGCAGTACATATCCAACTGGCCGTTAGGGAAGCAATAGCGCATGCGGGTGAGCGAGTTAGTGATGAAACGCAGGCGTGCCAGCCCGGAGAGATCGCTGGACCAGTTGTTGGGCATATCGCCATACATTGCATCCAGGAAAAGCGGGTAGCTGTCGCTGGAGAGAACGGCTTCGACATCACGCGCGCAGGCCAGCGCGGTATTGATATCCCACTGAGGCGTGATCCCCGCATGAGACATAACAAGCTTTTTCTCTTCATCCACCTGAATGAGCGGCTGACGACGAAGCCAATTGAGAAGCTCGTCGGCATCAGGCGCTTCCAGCAGTGGCGTAACGCGGTCTTTAGGTTTGTTGCGGCTGATGCCCGCAAAGACGGCTAAAAGATGCAGGTCATGGTTACCGAGTACCACTCGTACGCTGTCACCGAGACTGCGAACATAGCGCAGCACCTCCAGAGAAGCTGGCCCACGAGCCACCAGATCGCCCGTCAGCCACAGTGTATCTTCTTCAGGGTTGAAATTAACCTGCTGCAGCAACGCGATCAGTTCATCGTAGCAGCCGTGAACATCGCCAATCAGATATGTAGACATGGTATCAGTGAATAAAAGTTGGAATGGCCAGACGGAAAACGGGGATCTCGACCCTGAAGGCCTCTCCCTGCGCATCGACCATTTCATAATGGCCCTGCATGGTGCCGAGCGGCGTTTCGATAACCGCTCCGCTGGTGTACTGGTAGTCGTTGCCCGGTTCAATATGCGGCTGTTCGCCGACGACACCTTCGCCCTGAACCTCGGTTTCGCGGCCGTTGCCGTTGGTAATTAGCCAGTAACGGCCAAGTAGCTGAACTGCTGTTCGCCCCAGATTGCGAATAGTGACTGTGTACGCAAATACGAAACGCTCATCCTCAGGCGAGGACTGCGACTCAATATAAAAGCTTTGTACCTGCACGCATACGCGGGGCGAATCAAGCATAGTTTAGCTCTCCGACGGCTGTTGTGGGTTGTCAGCCAGATAGTTTGCAAGCTTACAGTACTGCTCAACGGAAATGTTTTCCGCACGCAGCGTCGCATCGACGCCCAGCTCCGCCAGCACGTCGGCACTGAACAGATGACCAAGGCTGTTACGGATAGTTTTACGACGCTTGTTAAAGGCTTCCGTGGTGATACGGCTCAGCACGCGCAGATCTTTCACCGGGTGCGGTAAAGTCGCGTGTGGTACCAGACGCACAACGGCAGAGTCCACTTTTGGTGCAGGCGTAAACGCCGTTGGCGGGACTTCAAGCACAGGAATAACGTTACAGTAGTACTGCGCCATCACCGACAGGCGGCCATAGGCTTTACTGTTTGGCCCGGCGACTAAGCGGTTAACCACCTCTTTTTGCAGCATGAAGTGCATGTCTGCAATGGCATCAGTATAGCTAAAGAGATGGAACATCAGCGGCGTAGAGATGTTATACGGCAGGTTACCGAAGACGCGCAACGGCTGGCCGATTTTCTGCGAAAGATCGCCGAAATCCATGGTCATGGCATCCTGCTGATAAATTGTCAGCTTGGGGGCCAGGAACGGGTGCGTTTGCAAACGTGCGGCAAGATCGCGGTCCAGTTCGATAACGGTCATTTTATCCATACGTTCACCCACAGGCTCGGTCAGTGCACCAAGGCCTGGACCAATTTCGACCATTGCCTGGCCTGGCTGTGGGTTAATTGCGGAGACAATACTGTCGATAACGAACTGGTCATTAAGGAAGTTTTGTCCAAAACGTTTGCGGGCAAGGTGGCCCTGGTGGACTCGAGTATTCATTGACTATTTACAATCATTTTAATGGCGAGATTAAGCGCCGTAATAAAACTGCCGACGTCGGCTTTTCCCTGGCCTGCCAGCTCAAGAGCCGTGCCGTGGTCAACCGAGGTACGGATAAAAGGTAACCCCAACGTGATATTTACCGCGCGGCCGAAGCCCTGATATTTCAACACGGGCAGACCCTGATCGTGATACATCGCCAGTACGGCGTCAGCACTATCGAGGTATTTAGGCTGGAATAGCGTATCTGCCGGTAACGGGCCAGAAAGGTGCATCCCCAGAGCGCGCATCTCATTTAACACCGGGATAATAGTGTCTATCTCTTCGGTGCCCATATGGCCACCTTCCCCGGCGTGTGGATTGAGACCGCAAACCAGTACATGCGGCTGCGGGATACCAAATTTGGTTTGCAGGTCATGATACAGGATGGTGACAATCTGGCGTAGTAAATCCGGCGTAATGGCGTCAGAAATTGCTTTCAGCGGCAGATGCGTTGTGGCCAGCGCAACGCGCAGCTCTTCCGTGGCCAGCATCATCACCACTTTTTCGCTGTGTGAGCGCTCTTCGAAGAACTCGGTGTGACCAATAAACGGAATCCCGGCATCGTTGATAATGCCTTTGTGTACCGGCCCGGTAATCAGCGCGGCGAATTCTCCGTTCAGGCAGCCATCGCATGCCCGAGCGAGCGTCTCGACGACGTAAGCACTGTTACGCACATCCAGTTGCCCTGGAATGACCGGCGCACGTAGCTCAACGGGCAGCACGGTTAACGTACCTGCAGCCTGTGGTTTTGCCGGTTGATTTGCCTCGAAAGGCTGGAGCGTCAGGGGGAGACCGAGCAGAGAGGCTCTGGCAAGTAGCAATTCTGGAGAAGCGCAGACGACCAGTTCAACGGGCCAGTCGCGTTGCGCTAACGCGACGACCAGGTCGGGACCAATCCCGGCGGGTTCGCCGGGAGTGATGGTCACACGAAAAATGTTAGCCATTGCTGCCTATGATTTTCACGTAAGCGCTGGCGCGCTGTTCCTGCATCCAGGTTTGCGCTTCTTCGGAGAACTTGCGGTTGAACAGCATGCGGTAGGCACGGTCTTTTTGCGCCGCATCGGTTCTGTCGACTTTACGCGTGTCCAGCAGTTCGATCAGGTGCCAGCCGAAGGAAGAGTGCACCGGGGCGCTCATCTGGCCTTTGTTCAGCTTCTGCAGTGCATCGCGGAAAGCAGGATCATAAATATCCGTTGCCGCCCAGCCCAGATCGCCACCCTGGTTCGCTGAACCTGGATCGTCCGAGAAGGATTTCGCTGCTGCGGCAAAGGTGGTTTTCCCGCTCTTAATGTCAGCGGCAATTTGCTCCAGTTTCTGGCGCGCCTGAGTATCGTTCATGATAGGCGACGTTTTCAGCAGAATGTGGCGGGCGTGAACTTCGGTCACAGAAATATTCTGGTTCTGACCGCGCATATCGTTAACTTTCAGGATGTGGAAACCAACGCCTGAACGAATAGGCCCGATAATGTCGCCCTTCTTCGCCGTGCTCAATGCCTGGGCAAAAATAGAAGGCAGTTCCTGGATGCGACCCCAACCCATTTGGCCGCCTTTCAGCGCCTGCTGGTCGGCAGAATAGCTGATCGCGAGCTTGCCGAAGTCTGCCCCGTTGCGTGCCTGATCGACAACGTTACGTGCCTGTTTTTCTGCGTCATCAACCTGAGCAGAGCTTGGGTTTTCTGGCAGGGCAATCAGGATGTGGCTCAGGTTCAGTTCGGTACTGCTGTCGTTCTGATTGCCTACCTGTTGTGCAAGGGCATCAACTTCCTGCGGCAGGATTGAGACGCGACGACGAACTTCATTGTTACGCACTTCCGAAATCGTCATCTCTTTACGGATCTGACTGCGGTAGGTGTTGTAGTTCACGCCATCATAGGCCAGACGGCTGCGCATCTGATCCATGGTCATGTTGTTCTGTTTTGCAATGTTGGCGATGGCCTGATCGAGTTCATCGTCGGTGATCTTCACGCCCATCTTCTGGCCCATCTGCAGGATGATTTGATCCATGATCAGACGTTCAATGATTTGATGGCGAAGCGTCGCGTCGTCAGGAAGCTGTTGCCCCGCGTCGCGTGAGTTCATTTTGACGGACTGCATTAAGCCGTCAACATCGCTTTCAAGGACTACGCCGTTATTGACTACGGCAGCTACTTTGTCGACAACCTGCGGGGCTGCAAAAGTTGTGTTCGCTACAAGTGCGACACCAAGAAGCAGCGTTCTCCAGTTCTTCATACTTTTTCCATTTTACTTAGCCGCAAAGCGGATTATTTAGAGAATTCGTCAAAGTGAATTACATCGAACTTTGGTATGGCAGAATGTTAGTACGCAGCATCTGCGGAATACCCAGGCCATAGTTGGAACTCAGGCCACGTAACTCGATGTTAAAGCCGATTACGTTATCGTATTTACTCATGTTATTTTCCCACCCGTTGATCTTACGCTCGACGCCAACACGAATGGCATAACAGCAAGAGCTGTACTGCACGGCGAACATAGAGTCAGCGGACTGTCGGGCATTGGTATCGTAGTAGTAGGCCCCGACAACGGACCAGCGATCCACGATTGGCCAACTGGCGACCATACCGACCTGCGAGATCCCTTCTCTATACTGATCGGCGGTAGAGTAAACTGTCGGCAGCGTAGCCTGAATATACTCCGGGCTGGCATAACGATAGGTCAACTGTGCCATACGATCGGCATCGCGACGGTACTCAATGGCGCCGCTGCCGTTCGCTACGCTACCCAGGCGAGCATCATACTGTACCCCGCCGCGCAGGCCCCAGCGATCTGTCATACGCCAGTAGGTGTCACCGGCCCAGACCATGGAGCCCGTTTTCTTATCTTTCTCCCAGTTAATGTTGTCATCCCCGGTACGGGACTGGGTGAAATAGTAGATTTGACCCGCGGATACGTTAAAACGTTCAACCGATGCGTCATCATAAACCCGGGAAGTTAAGCCCGTCGTGACCTGGTTTGCGGAAGCAATGCGGTCCAGGCCACCATAGGTGCGGTCGCGGAACAGGCCGCTGTAGTCGGACTGCAGCAGCGATGAGTCGTAGTTGTTGATAGCACTTTGGTTGCGATACGGCACGTACAGGTACTGAGCGCGTGGCTCAAGCGTCTGTGTCCAGCCGGCAACGGAGTCCATATCACGGTCAAAGATCAGCTTGCCGTCCATTTTAAACTGCGGCAGCGTGCGGTTGACGGTGTTTTCTAATGTGCTGTTGGCGTTAATCTTCTGCTTATATTCATCAAGATTACCTTGCTGATAATGGGTCATCATCAGCTTGGCTTCGGTGTTCAGGCTTGCCCAGCCGTTGGAGACAGGCAGGTTGATCACCGGTTCAAGGTGCAGACGCGTTGCATCAGGCATGTTGTCATTCACGTTAGTGAATTTCACCGCCTGGCCATAAATTCGGGTATCAAACGGGCCCACGTCATTCTGGTAGAAGTTGACGTCCAGCTGCGGCTCTGCACGGTAAGAGCTGGTGAATGTACCCAGCTGGTTGGCAAAGACCTGGAATTGTTTAGCGGACAGCGTCGCGTCAAAGTTCTGATTAGCGTAGCCGACGCTAAATTTTTGCGTGGCGTAGCCGTCGGTACTGTTACCATAGGGTGAGCTGAAGTCGTTGAAGTAGCGCGAGTCGCTGACCTTGGTGTAATCGACGTTGAAACGCCACACCTGGTCCATGACCCCGCTGTGGTTCCAGTAGAACAGCCAGCGGCGATCTTTTTCGCCCGGCGCAACGCCCTGCTCGTTTTTGTATTCGTCATCCGACGGGAGATAGTCAAACTCCATCAAGCCTGAACCTGCCTGGGTCAGGTAGCGGAATTCGTTCTGCCACTGGATACCGCCACGCTTATCAATATAGTGAGGCGTGATAGTGGCATCGAAGTTTGGCGCAATGTTCCAGTAATAGGGCAGCGCGAACTCAATGCCGCTGTTGGTGCTGTATTTAGCGCTGGGGATCAGGAAGCCCGAACGGCGTTTATCGCCAATAGGCAGCTGCAGGTAAGGGCTGTAGAACACCGGTACCGGGCCCAGTTTAAAGCGGGCGTTCCAAATCTCCGCCACTTCTTCCTGCCTGTCCTGAATCACTTCAGTACCAACCACGCTCCAGGTGTTGGAACCCGGCAGGCAGGAGGTGAACGTCCCGTTTTCGAGAATCGTGTAGCGGTTGTCGCCGCGCTGTTTCATGAGGTCTGCGGTACCGCGACCCTGGCGGCCAACCATCTGGTAATTACCGTCCCAGACGTTAGTATCTTTGGTGTTTAAATTTGACCAGGCTTTAGGACCTTTCAGGATGACCTGATTGTCGTCGTAATGCACATTACCTAAGGCATCTACGGTGCGGACGGGATCCGTTTGACCTTCGACCAGCTTCTGGTGAAGCTGAACTTCGTCTGACTGCAGGCGGCTGTTACCCTGCTGAACGTCAACATTCCCGGTAAAAACGGCATTATCCGGGTAGTCACCTTTGGCGTGATCGGCCTGGATTGTTACCGGCTGGCTATTGCCGTCGTCCTTAACCAATGGACGATTGTAGCTTGGGATACCCAGCATACACTGCGAGGCAAGGTCGGCAGCCATACCTTGTTGGCTATAAAGGGCTGAACCAATCAGTGTGGCCAGCAAGGTGGGAATACGTTTTTTCATACGTGTTATTTGTTGTTCCGTCATCAGGGTATAGCGAAGGCAAACGGTCAGAGACTAACGTACTCATCACCACAGCGCTAGTGTTAATCCAGCCCATTAGCAGTATGCCGTTAGGCAGCGCTATCAATGGCGGGTATGATAAAGCAAATTCTAGACGACAGCATGATGATTTGGGGAGTATATGCAGTATTGGGGAAAAGTACTCGGTGTTGCTTTGGGGTTAATCTCAGGCGGCGGCTTTTGGGGTGTGGTGATAGGTTTTCTTATCGGCCATATGTTTGATAAGGCACGCAGCCGTCGCGGGGCCTGGTTTGCTAACCAACAGCAGCGTCAGGCGATCTTTTTTTCTACCACTTTTGAAGTGATGGGGCACCTCACCAAATCGAAAGGTCGGGTAACGGAAGCTGATATTCAAATAGCGTCTTTATTGATGGACCGAATGCAGCTTCATGGTGAGGCGCGCGCCGCCGCTCAGCGAGCATTTCGCGCGGGGAAAGAAAATAACTATCCGCTCAGAGAAAAGATGGGGCAGATGCGAAGCGTCTGTTTTGGCCGTTCTGACTTAATTCGGATGTTTCTGGAAATACAAATCCAGGCTGCGTTTGCGGATGGCTCGCTGCACCCAAATGAGCGTCAGGTGCTGTATGTGATTGCCGAAGAACTGGGGATCTCACGTGCCCAGTTCGACCAGTTCTTGCGCATGATGGAAGGCGGCCAGCAGTTCGGTGGTGGCCAGTACCAATACCAGCAATCGCAAGGCGGCTTCGCGCAGCAGCAAAGAGGCCCGACGCTGGAAGATGCCTGCAAGGTGCTTGGGGTAAAAAGCAGCGATGAGCCAACGGTTATCAAGCGCGCGTACCGTAAGTTAATGAGTGAGCACCATCCTGACAAGCTGGTGGCAAAAGGCCTGCCGCCGGAAATGATGCAGATGGCGAAGCAAAAGGCCCAGGAGATTCAGGGCGCTTACGATCTGATTAAAACCGCAAAAGGGTTTAAGTAGAAAAAGGCCTCTCAGTTGAGAGGCCTTTTTTAGAAGTCCGCCGGCGCTTTAAACGTCATTGGCGTACCGTAGCTCGGGTGCGTGATGGTGAGCATCTCGGCATGGAGCTGAAGACGCGGCGCCATGGCAAGCGCTTCTGGCGTCGCGTAGAAGCGGTCCCCGAGAATCGGGTGCCCCAGCGCCTGCATATGCACGCGAAGCTGGTGCGAACGCCCGGTAATCGGCATGAGCTGTACACGAGCGGTATTGTCCGCCGCGTATTCCAGCACCTGATATCCAGTCTGCGCAGATTTCCCTGTCTCGTAGCATACCTTCTGCTTTGGTCTGTTAGGCCAGTCGCAAATCAGCGGTAGATCCACCAAACCTTCTTCCGGCTGTGGATGGCCCCAAACGCGAGCCACATACTGCTTTTTCGGCTCGCGTTCACGGAACTGGCGCTTTAGCTCGCGCTCTGCCGCTTTGGTCAGCGCCACCACGATCACGCCGCTGGTTGCCATATCAAGTCGATGGACCGATTCCGCCAGCGGAAAGTCGCGCTGAATGCGCGTCATCACGCTGTCTTTGTGCTCGTCAAGACGTCCCGGAACGGACAGCAGGCCGCTGGGCTTGTTAACCACCATGATGTGCTCATCCTGGTACAGGATAACCAGCCAGGGATCGAGAGGCGGATTGTAGGGTTCCATCAGCATTTACTCTGCATCCTTCAAGCTGCAGCCGCGTTGGCTGCTCTCACTTATCCCAGTCACTGACTTTAGTCAGCTCCTGGGAATTCTCTCTTTTGCCGCCTTGCTGCAACTCGAATGATTTGAGTAAAGCGACGCATATTTACTGGTGCGTCACAACGATCAAACGCAGGGCATCAAGACGCCAGTTAGCCTGGCTCAACGCTTCCATCACCTGCTGGCGATTGGTTTCGATAGCTGCAAGCTCGTCGTCACGAATGTTTGGGTTAACGGCTTTCAATGCTTCCAGACGGGACAGCTCAGCGCTCAGCTTCTCATCGGCTTCTTCACGAGCTGCGTCGATCAGCGCCTGTGCCGCATCGGCAACTTTTTCTTCCGCCACCTGCAGAATAGCGTGCACGTCGGACTGCACCGCATTCACCAGTTTGCTGCCGGTATGGCGGTTAACCGCGCTGAGCTGGCGGTTGAAGCTTTCAAACTCCACCTGCGCCGCGAGGTTGGTGCCGTTCTTATCCACCAGCATGCGCACCGGCGTCGGCGGCAGGAAGCGGTTGAGCTGCAGCTGTTTAGGCGCTTTGGCCTCAACAACGTAAACCAGCTCCAGCAGCAGCGTGCCCACCGGCAGCGCTTTATTTTTCAGCAGAGACAGGGCACAGCTACCGGTATCGCCTGACAGGATCAAATCCAGGCCGTTGCGGATGATCGGGTGTTCCCAGGTCACAAACTGCGCGTCTTCGCGGGACAAGGCGACGTCACGCTCGAAGGTGATTGTGCAGCCGTCTTCCGGCAGGCCCGGGAAGTCAGGGACCAGCATATGGTCGGACGGAGTAATGACGACCATGTTGTCGCCGCGATCGTCCTGGTTAATGCCGACGATATCAAACAGGTTCATGGCAAAGCTAACGAGGTTAGTGTCGTTATCTTGCTCGGAAATGGCTTCTGCCAGCGCCTGCGCTTTTTCACCGCCGTTGGAATGAATTTCCAGCAGACGGTCGCGGCCCTGCTCAAGCTGCTGCTTCAGGGCATCGTGCTGCTCGCGGCACTGCTTGATCAGCGCGTCAAAGCCTTCGGTATTTTCCGGTGCCGCGAGATATTCGATCAACTGCGGGTAGACGCTGTCATAAATGGTGCGGCCGGTCGGGCAGGTGTGTTCGAAGGCATCCAGGCCAGCATGGTACCAGTCCACCAGGACCGACTGAGCGGTTTTTTCCAGGTACGGAACGTGGATCTGGATGTCGTGCGCCTGGCCAATACGGTCGAGACGGCCAATACGCTGCTCCAGCAGGTCCGGGTTAAACGGCAGGTCAAACATCACCAGCTGACTGGCGAACTGGAAGTTACGGCCTTCTGAGCCAATCTCTGAGCACAGCAGGACCTGAGCGCCGGTATCTTCTTCCGCAAACCAGGCTGCAGCGCGGTCTCGTTCGATGATGGACATGCCTTCATGGAAGACGGCTGCGCGGATGCCTTCGCGCTCACGCAGAACCTGCTCAAGCTGGAGTGCCGTCGCGGCCTTGGCGCAGATCACCAGCACTTTCTGCGAACGGTGACTGGTCAGGTAGCCCATCAGCCATTCAACGCGTGGGTCGAAGTTCCACCAGGTGCCGGTGTCGCCTTCGAACTCCTGATAAATCTGCTCCGGATACAGCATATCCCGGGCGCGATCCTCCACGGACTTACGCGCGGCCATAATACCGGAGACTTTAATCGCCGTCTGGTACTGGGTTGGCAGCGGCAGGCGAATGGTGTGCAGTTCGCGTTTCGGGAAACCTTTCACGCCGTTACGGGTGTTACGGAACAGCACGCGGCTGGTGCCGTGTCTGTCCATCAGCATGGAAACCAACTCCTGGCGCGCGGCTTCACTGCCTTCGCGATCGCTGTTGGCGGTTTGCAGCAGTGGCTCGATATCCTGCTCGCCAATCAGCTCACCCATGGTATTCAGCTGCTCATCGGTCAAGCGATCTCCTGCCAGCAGCAAGGCGACGGCGTCTGCAACCGGGCGGTAATTCTGCTGCTCGTCGACGAACATGGCGAAATCATGGAAGCGATTTGGGTCCAGCAGGCGTAAGCGCGCGAAGTGGCTTTCCATGCCCAGCTGTTCAGGCGTGGCGGTCAGCAACAGGACGCCAGGAACATGTTCGGCCAGCTGTTCAATGGCCTGGTATTCACGGCTGGGCGCATCTTCGCTCCACACCAGATGGTGAGCTTCATCGACAACCAGCAGATCCCACTCCGCTTCGCAGAGGTTTTCCAGGCGCTGTTTATTGCGGCGCACGAAGTCCAGCGAGCAAATGACCAATTGTTCGGTGTCAAACGGGTTGCTGCTGTCGTGCTGGGCTTCCGCGTAACGTTCATCGTCAAACAGCGCGAAGCGCAGGTTAAAGCGGCGCAGCATTTCGACCAGCCACTGATGCTGCAGTGTTTCCGGCACCACAATCAGCACGCGCTCGGCGCTACCGGCCAGCAGCTGCTGGTGGATGATCATCCCGGCTTCAATGGTTTTACCCAGGCCAACCTCATCCGCGAGCAATACGCGCGGAGCATGGCGGTGGCCAACATCATGAGCGATGTTTAGCTGGTGAGGGATCAGGCTGGTGCGCATCCCGCGCAGGCCGCTCCAAATCTGGCGCGACTGTTCGCTCTGATATTTGCGGGCGCGGAAACGCAGCGCAAAGCGGTCCATACGGTCGATTTGCCCGGCGAACAGGCGATCCTGTGGTTTGCTGAAGACCAATTTGCTGTCGAGAAACACTTCGCGCAGCAGGACGTCAGACTCTTCGGTATCGAGACGGGTGCCGAGGTAGGCGAGTAAACCCTTTTCTTCCTTAACTTCATCAACTTTCAGCTGCCAGCCTTCATGGCTGGTAATCACATCGCCTGGGTTAAACATCACGCGGGTGATCGGGGAGTCATTTCTGGCGTACAGACGATTTTCACCCGTTGCCGGGAAGAGCAGGGTAACCATACGCGCATCCAGCGCCACCACGGTTCCCAGTCCCAGTTCGCTTTCGGTATCGCTGATCCAACGTTGACCAAGTGTAAAAGGCATAAGTTTTCGGCTCTATTTCAGTGACTTAAATTTGCAGGCAATAGCATGGCAACCGCGCACAGGCGGCGCAGTTGTTTAAAATTGGGTCTAAGGATTCGAAGAAAGGGCGCTATGGTACTGGATGGCAACGGATTCGTCACGCACTCGTCATGCTTCAAATTACGGCGGCGCTGGCTGCGTGCTCTTAGCGCCTTGCCGTAAGCTGAGTTATGTTGAGGGTTTTTAAAATAGCCCCATCTGCCCCGTCATCAGTGTAGCAAAGTCGTCCTCAAGGAAGGGCAAAATCCCCTCGGCGACGGGCTGCAACTGGCGAGTCAGGTAGTGGTCATAATCCAGCGGAGATTGCTGATAATCAACCGGCTCCGGGCCGCTCAGGGTCATGACATATTTTATCGTGCCACGATTCTGGTATTGCGCCGGCCTGCCCAGACGTTGGTTATATTCATCGGCAAGCCTGGCCGCACGAACGTGAGGCGGCACGTTTTTCTGGTACTCGCTTAACGGGCGACGCAGGCGTTTGCGATAGATCAGCTGTGAATCCAGCTCACCCGACATCAGGCTGGCAATGGTCTCACGGATGTAGTCCTGATAGGGCTCGCCGCGGAAAATTCGCCAATAGAGCGTTTGCTGGAACTGTTGGGCGAGGGGCGTCCAGTCGGTGCGCACTGTTTCAAGCCCTTTAAATACCATGCGCTGTTCGTCGCCCTCCTGAATAAGCCCGGCGTAGCGCTTTTTGCTGCCCTGGTCCGTCCCCCGAATGGTAGGCATCAGGAAGCGGCAGAAGTGCGTTTCGTACTCCAGCTCCAGGGCGCATTCCAGGTTCTGCGTCGTTTTCAGGTGTTCGCGCCACCAGCCGTTTACGTGTTCAACCAGCTTCCTGCCAATTTGTGCGGCGTCCTTTTCGCTGTGGGCCTGTTTCAGCCAGACAAAGGTTGAATCCGTATCGCCGTAGATAACGTCATAGCCCTGGGATTCAATCAGCGCTTTTGTCTGGCGCATGATCTCGTGACCGCGCATGGTGATCGACGAAGCAAGGCGGGGATCGAAAAAGCGACAGGCACTGGTACCCAGTACGCCGTAAAACGCATTCATGATGATCTTGAGCGCCTGGGAGAGCGGCTTGTTGCCGTGGCGTTTTGCCTCGTCCCGGCCATGCCAGATCTGGCTCACGATCTCGGGCAGGCAGTGTTTGTCGCGGGAGAACCAGCCGCCAATAAACCCTTCAACGGAGTGCGTCACGTCCGGCTGGGCTGTACCTTCGACGAGGCCGACCGGATCGATTAAGAAGGTACGGATAATTGACGGATACAGGCTTTTATAATCGAGCACCAGCACCGAGTCATAGAGTCCAGGACTGGAATCCATCACATAGCCGCCGGGGCTTGCCTGCGGCGGAACCTCGCCCAGATTGGGGGCGACATAGCCTGCACGATGCATACGCGGGAAATAAAGGTGGCTGAAAGCCGCTACCGAGCCGCCGTGTTTATCCAGCGGGAGCCCGTTGACCGTCGCCCGCTCCAGCAGGAAAGGCATCAGCTCAGTCTTGTGGAAAATACGCGTGACCAGCTCGCAGTCTTTGAGGTTATAGGTAGCCAGCGCGGGTTTGTCTTCGGCAAAGCGGCGGTCGATCTCATCCATACGATCCCAGGGATTATCAATCGACTTCCCTTCACCCAGAAGTTCACGGGAGACCGTTTCCAGCGAAAACGAAGAGAAATTCCAGAACGCCGATTTTAGCGCTTCGATGCCGTCGATAATCACCCGGCCCGCAAGTTGGGCAAAGAAAACGCCCTGCTTAAAGCCGTGCTCACGCCATTCTAGCGTGCTGTTGCCGCGGCCCAGACGGAGCGGAACCTGGTAGCGTTCGGCCATTTTTTGCAGCACGCGCAGGTCAAACTGCACGACGTTCCAGCCGATCAGGACGTCGGGATCGTGCTCGGCAAACCAGCTATTCAGCTTCTCCAGCAGCAAAGGGCGGCTGGCGACATATTCCAGCGTAAAGTCCAGGCCCGCAGCATCGCCGTTTTCAGGCCCCAGCATATAGACGTGACGCTGCCCGCAGCCTTCAAGGCCGATGCAGTACAGCTCCCCGTGTCGATTCGTTTCGATATCCAGCGAGACCCATTTCAACGGCGGGCGGTATTCCGGGGCGGGCTTCAGGCGGGTATCCAGCAGCACTTCGCCCTGAGGATGGCCGCTAAACCAGACCGGCGCGGTAATAAAGCGTTCCATCAGGAAGCGCTCCGGAGGACGAATATCCGCCTCATAGACCATCACGCCGCCGTCGCGGAGCAGTTTCTCCAGCCGCATTAACTGGCGGTGCTGCTGGCAATACAGGCCCGCTACCGGCTGGTGATGAAAGTCTTTGAGTTCAAGCGGCGTAAGGCGGAATTGGTTTTCACCGGCTAGCAAACGCTGCGCCTGGGCTAACTGCGCCTGGGGAATAAAAGCGACGGATTCCTGCGGCGGCAGGCGCACCTTAAGCGGGCCATCGTCCGTGGCCAGCCAGAAATCGACTTCGGTACCGCGCGGGGTGTCTCGCCAGTGCCTGGTCAGCAGAAACCCCTGACGAGCTTGAGACACGCTGCATTCTCTCTCAGGAAAAGTGTTTCGATTATAGCGCAAACAACCGTTACTTACTGCATTTATATACAGTATTGTTGGCCGGGTGTGCGAATTGTCCGGAACTTTACCGTCTATTCTTTATTCATAGAAATGAGACCTTGACGCCTGTCACGTTAATTCTGGAGAATCGCCCGCTCGCTCATCGACGGAAAGCTTATGGAAGCCTTACTGGAACACTTTATTACACAGTCAGTTGCATATTCGCTTATCGCGGTGATGCTGGTGGCCTTTTTTGAGTCGCTGGCGCTGGTGGGACTGATCCTGCCGGGCACGGTAATGATGGCCGGACTGGGGGCGCTGATCGGCAGTGGCCAGGTGAATTTCTATTATGCCTGGGGCGCCGGGATCGTCGGCTGTCTGCTGGGGGACTGGATCTCGTTCTGGCTTGGGCAGCGTTTCAAAGGGCCGCTGCACCGCTGGTCATTTATGAAGAAGAATAAAGCTCTGCTGGATAAAACCGAACACGCGCTGCATCAGCACAGCATGTTTACGATCCTGGTGGGGCGCTTTGTTGGCCCTACGCGCCCGCTGGTGCCGATGGTTGCTGGGATGCTGGATTTACCGCTGGCGAAGTTTTTGCTGCCGAATATCATCGGCTGCCTGCTCTGGCCGCCGCTCTATTTTCTGCCGGGGATCCTTGCCGGAGCGGCCATAGATATTCCTGCGGACATGAAAAGCGCCAGCTTCAAGTGGCTGCTTTTGGCGGTGGCTTTACTGCTTTGGCTGGCTGCCTGGCTGTGCTGGCGTTGGTATCGCAGCGGTAAGCGTGGCTCAGAACGCCTGGCCAGCTATCTACCGCAGGCCCGGCTCAACTGGCTGGCTCCGTTGATGCTGGTGGCGGGCATTGGCAGTTTTGCCGCCTTGCTGCAGCATCCCTTGATGCCGGTTTACTGGGATATCCTGCGGAAGGTGCTGTCGCACTAAGTGCAGATTCCCAACAGCGCGGAGGCGCTTGCCTCGCCGCTGAGCAACCTGCCCGTTTCGCCGTCCCATGCAATGCGCCCGTCTTTTATCACGATGCTACGGCTGGCGATGCGGGCGGCATCTTCAATACTGTGAGAGACCATCAGCAGCGCCAGCCGTTGCTCCCGGCACAGCTCGTCGAGCAGCTGTAGCATCTCTTTGCGCAGCGCCGGATCAAGCGCCGAGAAAGGTTCGTCCAGCAGTAAAACGGGCTGCTGACGAACCAGGCAGCGGGCCAGGGCGACGCGCTGCCGCTGGCCGCCGGAAAGCTGAGACGGCAGACGGTCCAGCATGTCAGTTAACCCCACGCGTTCCGTTATTTCCTGCAACCGCAGCTTCTGGGCTTCATTAAGTTTCATTCCCGGATGCATGCCCAGGGCGATATTTTGCCGGACGGTCAAATGGCTAAACAGATTATTTTCCTGGAAAAGCATGGAAACCGGGCGAGCTGAAGGCGGTGTCCGGGTGTGATCCACGCCGTCGATGACGATGTTGCCGCTGGCAGGCTGCAGGAACCCGGCGACCAGGCTCAGTAACGTACTTTTCCCCGCCCCGCTTGGCCCCAGGATGGCGATTCGTTCCCCCGCCGCAACCTTCAGGGAAAAGCGCATGGGTAAGTGCTGATACAGCCAGGTTACATCAGTCAGAGTTAGCATCTTGCCCCGGAAGTTTTTCAATCAAGGTAAACAGCATAAAACAAAGCAGCAGTAGAAGTAGCGCTGTGACAGCGCCTTCCTGGCTGCGGTAAGAGCCGATCTGCTGATACAGCCAGAAGGGCAGCGTGCGGAAATCTTCATTGCCGAACAGCGCCACCACGCCGAAATCGCCAATCGACAGGACGCAGGCAAAGGCCAGTGCCTGGGCTATCGGGCGTTTCAGCGCTTTTAGCTCAATAAATCGCAGGCGATTAAAGCCGCTGATATTCAGCGACTGGCAAAGCTGAGTGTAGCGTTCTGCCACGTCTCGCATGGGGTTTTCGAGCACCTTTAAGGCGTAAGGAATCGCCATCAGCGCATTGGTAAAAATAACAATAGCGTCGGCGGATTGCGGCAGGCCCACGGTATTGTTTAGCAGCAAGAAGAAGCCGGTGGCGAGGACGATGCCCGGCATCGCCAGAATCAACATGCCGCTAAGTTCAATGGCCTGCCCGGCGAAGCGTTGGTTACGCAGCCGAAGTTCACGCGAACTCCAGAGCAGCATCAGCGTCAGCGTCACGCTGACAAGCCCGGCGGCAATGGCAATTCTCAGTGAAGTGCAGAGCGCGTTCCAGAGCGCTGGCTGCCGCAGCACGCTGCCCATGCTGCCGTTAATCCCATCGACCATCACCGCTAGCAGCGGTGGGAGAAGCAGCAGCAGGGCGAGCACAATAAGCAGGCCATCACTAAGTTTTCGGCGCAGAGAATCCTGTGGATCGCGCCAGCCCTGAAGCTGGCTGACGCCGACGGGAATCGCCTTGCTTAACTTCTGACTCAATAACACCAGGCCAAGGCAGCACGCCATTTGCAGCAGAGCCAGCAATGCCGCTTTGGCGGGATCGTAGTCGTAGCTTAATGCCTGAAAAATGGCCAGCTCGATGGTGGTTGCCTGCGGGCCGCCGCCCAGAGAAAGCACGGTGGCGAAGCTGGCGAAGCAAAGCATAAAAATCAGGGCGCCAACCGGGAGTAGCTGGCGGCGCAGCCAGGGCCACTCGACGAAACGGAAGAAATGCCAGCCCTGCATCCCCAGCTGTGCCGCCAGCTGACGCTGTTCCGAAGGGATATTGTTCAGCGCCTGCAGCAGAAGACGGGTCGCCATCGGCATATTAAAGAAGACGTGCGCCAGCAGAATGCCCTGCAGGCCATAAGGGGAAAAGTGCCATTCAACGCCCAGCCAGCCGCAGAGCGTGGCCAGCCAGCCTTCTCGCCCATAAACGGAAAGAATACCGAAAACGGCGACCAGCACCGGCAGCACCAGCGTCATGGCGCACAGCCTCAGCAGCGCCAGTCGGCCAGGAAAGCGGCGGCGGTAGAGCGCGCGGGCTAAAAAGATGGCCGGGAAAACGGAAAGTGCGGCGGAAAGAAAGGCCTGCCAGAAGGAAAAGCGCAGGACGTGCCAAAGATAGTCGTCCCGCAATATGGCAAAGACATCCGTCTGCGGAGCGTTAAGCCACAGCGCCAGAAAAGCCGCCAGGGCTACCGCCACGACCAGCGTTGCGGCAAAGAGCCCTGGATACAGCCAGCCTGGTATTAGCGGCTGACGGCGCGTTGCCATTCATTGATCCATTCTGCGCGCTGGGTGGCCACCTGCTGAGGGAGAAATTCCAGTGTGGTTTGCGGCTTCACCAGGCTGTCGAAGCCCGCAGGTAATGCCACGTTGGTCACCGGATACATCCAGTTGCCGGTAGCAATGGTGTTCTGGAAACCTGGCGTGGTGATGAATTTGATAAATTTCTCGGCGAGTTCAGGCTGCTTGCTGTTCGCCAGTCGGCCCGCAACTTCAACCTGCAGGTAATGCCCTTCGCTAAAGTTCGCGGCGGCGTAGTTGTCTTTCTTCTCTTCGATGATGTGGTAGGCCGGGGAGGTGGTGTAGCTCAGTACCAGGTCGGCTTCCCCTTTCAGGAACAAGCCGTAAGCTTCGCTCCAGCCTTTGGTGACGGTGACGGTTTTTTTCGCCAGCTTTTGCCAGGCTTCCGGGGCTTTATTGCCGTACACTTTTTGCATCCACAGCAGCAGGCCAAGCCCTGGAGTGCTGGTGCGCGGATCTTCGTAAATGACCTTCCATTTTTGATCGCTTTCAACCAGCTCTTTCAGGCTTTTTGGCGGGTTTTTTAGCTTGTTCTTGTCGTATACGAAAGCAAAGTAGCCGTAATCGTAAGGCACGAAGGTGCTGTTCTTCCAGCCGCCTGGCACCTGAAGGACGCCGCTTTCTATATTAGAAGGCGCAAACAGTTTGGTTTGCGTGGCGGCCTCTACCAGGTTGTTGTCCAGCCCCAGCACGACATCCGCTTTGCTGTTCTTGCCTTCCATGCGCACGCGGTTCAGCAGAGAAACGCCGTCTTCCAGCGCCACAAATTTCAGCTCGCAGTTACAGTCGGCCTCAAAGGCTTTTTTCACCGCCGGGCCAGGGCCCCAGTCGGCGGCGAACGAGTCGTAGGTGTAAACGGTTAATACAGGTTTAGCGAAAACGGGCATGGCGGCCAGCGCCAGCAGCGGCAGAAATTTTTTGAACACTTTGCACCTCAGTAAAAGGGGGCAAAGGAATTGAGTTGAGTGTCTCAAATCCCTTCGCCGGCGTTATCCGGATCAGGTTCGACGGGTATTATCTCAGCGCGGACAAACTGTCCTGGCACCCCGTTGAGCAGGGAGGATTCTACTGATTTCCTTTGGGTTACGGAAGTCATGTTACGAAAGCGTTATGGGCCCGGTGGGGCAAACCAGGCAGATTTGAAATCAAACCAGCCTAGCGTGTTCATCCTCACCCCGCGCATACTGCGCTGGCCTTCAATGCGCAACCAGTGGTGAATCAATGGGATAACGTCATTGCGCTCCAGCATTTGCTTGCACCACTCAGGCAGGGCCAGCGTTTTGCTGTGCCAGCGACGGGCATCGCCCTGCCAGTCGCCAGGGATGCATTTTTGAATCAGCGGGACTTCGTAAAGCTGGGCAAACAGAGAGTATTCCAGCGGCATGGTGAAGTTCACGCTGTTCAGCCAGATGTCGCTTTCGGCCTCGCCCTGATGCCACTCAGCATAGTCTATCTCCTGCACAACCAGCTTCACGCCCTGCTCTGCCAGTAATTCGGTCATGATGCTACTGATCACCCGGTGCTCTACGTGGTCGCGGTAGTAGGTGAGCGTTATGCTCTCCAGGCCGGCAGGTTTAGGGAGCAACGGCCCGGGCCTCGAATGGTGCCAGCGGGGGAGCAAACCATAAGCCGGGAACCAGTACTGCTGATACTGCTCTGTAGCGCGGTAGATAAGGTTAACCGGGGAGAGAATATGCCCAATCCACTGGCGCACGCTTTCGTCAACGCCAAGGCTGGATCGGCTGTCGAACAGCAGATAGTAGCAACCTTCTTCCGGGCGGCTTTCCACGGCTTTTTCGCTGTCCGGCATGCCCTGGAGCTGCACGCCGCAGCTGGACTCCTCGCCAACTTCCGGCAGTACCCAAAAGTTGACCTCGTCAATGAGCGCCCGGAAGCCAAAGTAATCATCAAAGGCGTGGATCTTCAGCTGGTTGCGGTTGTTCCGAGCCACGGAATAGGGGCCCGTGCCGATGGGCTGGCTGGCGAAATTTGTCATCGTTGTCCATTCGCGCGGCAGGATCATGGCGTTCACGCTGCCCAACAGCCACGGCAGCCAGTCATCAGGCTGACTAAGGTGGATATCCAGTGTCCAGATAGTCGGCGAGGTGATTTGCGTGATATGGGCAAAAAGCGGCAGAGCGTTGATGCGCTGCAGGGAAGAGATGATATCGAGCATGTCCAGCTCGCGACCGTGATGGAAATGGATGCCTGGGCGCAGGAAGAAGCGCCAGCGTAAAGGGGAAATTTGCTGCCAGTGGTGAGCAATGTCCGCTTCGAGTTCCCCATTTTCCTCATTTATTCGCGTCAGGCCGCTAAAAATCTGGCGGGCGATGTGGGTTTCTGAGCGACGCAGCGCCGAGCCGGGCAGCAGATTTAGCAGCGGGCGATAGTAAAGGACACGCAGAATATGTCGACCCTGGCGAAAGCTGCGGCCAAGATGAGAAATCAGCATCTGGCGGACAGCGGCTTTGTCGCCGACGATTTGAACCAGCTGATCGATGCGATCCTGCTCCAGCAGATCTTCCGCCCGCTGCTGCTGAAGGGCCAGCCCGGTATAGAGGAAAGTGAGCTGCGAACGCTTGCCTCGTCCGGCTTCCGCCTGCCAGCTAAGCCAGCCTTTTTCCTGCATCGCATTAAGCAGCGTACGCATATGGCGGCGGGAACAGCTCAGCAAATCTGCTAAATCATTGAGCGTGGTTTCCTGAGGTTTGCCTTCGCAGCATTGCCACAGGCGGATGAATTGTTGTTGCAGGCGTGACGAAGACATAAAAGAGGAACTCCTGGCGGAAACTCATCAATTTAACTCTCCCTATATTACGTCAATAATGATTCCCGATGAAGCGAGGAGGTGTTTATGAAGCGGTCATCACCTGCGAAGTTTTTCCAACAGTACTTTGCCGCAACACAGTTTGTTTGCTCTGGATGGCTGGCTCGCCTGACGGTGGAGCAAAGACTAAGGATGCTCGAAGACTTGATGCAGTGGGAGGTTACAACCCCGATGCCCGAGAACGCCAACGCGCCGACTCATGTGTGACTGAGTATTGGTGCTTTTCACCGGCCAGCAGCTGTTTACTGCTGGCTTTTTTCGTTTAATCTTTATGCATTTAACAAATACCTCTGACGACATCTCCTTTTAAGGACATTCCATGCTCTGGTTTTTGACCCGCGCACGCCGTTTTAACCCTGTTTACGCTGCCTTCATGGCCGTCTCTTTTATGATTGGCGTGGCCGGGGCGTTGCAGGCACCGACGCTTAGCCTGTTTTTAACTCGAGAAGTCGAAGTGAGGCCGTTTTGGGTCGGCCTGTTTTACACCGTTAACGCGATTGCCGGGATTGGCGTCAGTTTGCTGTTGGCCAAAAGGTCGGACAGTCGGGGCGACCGGCGAAAACTGATTATGGTTTGCTGCGCGATGGCGGTGGCAAACTGCGTTCTGTTTGCCTTTAATCGTCATTATCTGACGCTGATTACGCTTGGCGTGATGTTTGCCTCAATAGCCAATACCGCCATGCCGCAGATTTTTGCCCTGGCGCGTGAGTACGCCGACCGTTCTGCCCGCGAAGTGGTGATGTTCAGCTCGATCATGCGGGCGCAGCTTTCTCTGGCGTGGGTTATCGGGCCGCCACTCTCTTTTATGCTGGCGCTGAAATATGGCTTTACCACGATGTTTCTTATCGCTGCCGGGATATTCGTTATTTCACTGGCGCTGATTATTTTCGCGCTGCCGTCCGTGCCGAGAGTTGAGCAGCCCGCAGAGGTGGCAATAACGCAGGTCAGCGGCTGGAAAGACAGTAACGTGCGGATGCTCTTTATCGCTTCGATGCTGATGTGGACTTGCAACACCATGTACATCATCGATATGCCGCTGTGGATAAGCCAGGATCTTGGGCTGCCGGATGAGCTGGCGGGGTTATTAATGGGCACGGCTGCAGGGATTGAGATCCCCGCGATGATCCTCGCCGGCTACTACGTGAAACGCTTTGGAAAACGTAACATGATGGTGGCGGCGGTTGTTGCTGGCATCCTGTTTTATGTTGGGCTGATTCTGTTCCACTCTAAAACGGCATTGGTGATCTTACAGTTGTTTAATGCGGTGTTTATCGGGATTATTGCGGGGATAGGCATGCTGTGGTTCCAGGATTTGATGCCGGGAAGGCCGGGATCTGCAACGACGCTATTCACCAACAGTATTTCAACGGGCGTGATTCTGGCTGGGATACTGCAGGGCGCGTTGGCGGAAGGTTTTGGTCACTATTCTGTTTACTGGCTGATGGCGGCGCTGGCGGTGGTCGCGCTGTTCCTGACTAGCCGGGTTAAGAACGTTTGATTTGAGCCGCTATTGAAGCGGCTTATCAAGTAAAAGCAAAAAGGAAAACGATATTGCATTGTTTAAGCCGTGCAAAATTATTGGCACAATCAGGCTGCCGGAGTAAACACGGGCCAGGCAAAGAATCACCGAAAAGATAAACAGGCTAATAAAAGTCGTTGCGTTCTGATATTGCGAGTGGCTGAAGGCAAAAAGAACGGATGCCATCAACATAGCGGCGTTTTTACCCACCTTGCCATACCCTTCACCTGCATTTAATAAAAAACCTCTAAAAATAACTTCTTCTACAATGGGAGCCAGTAAAGTGCCTGTGAGTGCTACCAGCACTAAACTGCGCGCAGGTAGCTGCTCTATGCTTTGCATCCAGGGTTCAGGGGAGCCGGTAAATTGTTGAATAATAACCAACATAAATAATGCAATTGCCGGAAGTATCAGTCCAGAGGGGGTGACTTTCCCTAAAGGCAACGTCCCATAATGATTTTGATAGCGTCGCCAGATAATCAGGGTATACGGTAACCAAAAACAGATGATCAGCGCGGGTATCGCCATACCTGACCGGAATAGACCTGTAAATCCAGGCAGCATTGTGGCGAAAATGGATAATGCATACCAGCCAATCCAGGCTCCGATACAGATGAGTAAGTGAAGTAGCCTGTCCTGATTTTTAAGCATAAATCCGTCATTGTGGCTGTAAGTGATAAAGAGAACAGACAGCATTTCTTGCTGGCCCATCCGTGGCTTATTAAAGACGTGTCGTTATAAATAACGCTTTAGCATTATGCATTTAGTGCGGGGAAAGTGAATATCTGGCGGGTGTTAATACTGAAATAAAAGGGGCGCTGAGAAGACGCCCCTTTTTGTATTACCGCATAAACGCTGGCAGTTTTTGCTCGTAGCCAGAAATAGCGGCTTCGTGCTGCAGCGTCAGGCCGATGCTGTCCAGGCCGTTCAACATGCAGTGGCGGCGGAAGCTATCCAGCTCGAACGAATAGCTTTTCTCACCCGCCTGAACCGTCTGTGCTTCAAGGTCGACGACAAACTTAATGCCGGGCTGGGCATCGACCAGCTTGAACAGCTCATCAACCTGCTCATCGCTCAAGATAACCGGCAACAGCTGGTTGTTAAACGAGTTGCCATAGAAGATGTCCGCGAAGCTTGGCGCAATGACCACTTTGAAACCGTAGTCGGTTAATGCCCACGGGGCGTGCTCGCGCGAAGAGCCGCAGCCGAAGTTTTCACGCGCCAGCAAAATAGAGGCGCCTTTAAATTCCGGGTAGTTCAGCACGAACTCCGGGTTAGGCACTTGCCCGGCATCGTCCAGAAAACGCCAGTCGTTAAACAGGTGGGCGCCAAAACCGGTGCGGGTGACCTTCTGCAAAAACTGCTTCGGGATAATGGCATCGGTATCGACGTTCGCCGCGTCCAGCGGAACGACCAGGCCGGTATGTTGGATAAATTTCTCTGCCATGGTAGTTCCCCTTATTTCAGTGTACGAATATCGGCAAAATGACCGGAAACAGCGGCGGCGGCTGCCATCGCCGGGCTGACCAGATGAGTACGCCCGCCACGGCCCTGACGACCTTCGAAGTTACGGTTGCTGGTGGAGGCGCAACGCTCGCCTGGATTCAGGCGGTCATTGTTCATGGCCAGGCACATGGAACACCCAGGCAAACGCCACTCGAAACCGGCTTCAATGAAGATCTTATCCAGCCCTTCAGACTCGGCCTGAGCTTTAACCGGACCTGAGCCTGGCACAACCATGGCCAAAACGCCTGGTGCGACTTTGCGACCTTTGGCGACTTCAGCTGCTGCGCGCAGGTCTTCGATACGCGAGTTGGTGCAGGAACCGATAAAGACTTTATCGATAGCCACTTCGGTCAGGGGAATACCCGGTTGCAGGCCCATATAGGCCAGCGCTTTTTCTGCCGAGGCACGTTCTACCGGATCGCTGAAAGACTCCGGAGCAGGAATATTATCTGTGACGGAAATCACCTGGCCTGGGTTGGTTCCCCAGGTCACTTGCGGAGCAATGTCGGCGGCGTCTAAGGTGACGATGGTGTCAAATTTAGCGCCATCGTCGGTGCTGAAGGTTTTCCAGTACTCGACGGCTTCATCCCAGTCCGCACCTTTAGGGGCGTGCAGACGACCTTTCACATAGCTGAAGGTGGTTTCATCCGGCGCAACAATCCCGGCTTTGGCCCCCATTTCGATAGCCATGTTGCACAGCGTCATGCGGCCTTCCATGCTCAGGGCACGAATAGCGTCGCCGCAGAATTCAACCACGTGACCGGTGCCGCCGGCGCTGCCGGTTTTGCCGATGATAGCCAGCACGATATCTTTGGCCGTGATCCCCGGAGCCGCTTTGCCCTGGACTTCAATTTTCATGGTTTTCGCACGACCCTGTTTCAGAGTCTGCGTTGCCAGGACATGCTCAACTTCGGAAGTCCCAATCCCAAAAGCCAGTGCGCCGAATGCGCCGTGAGTGGCAGTATGGGAGTCGCCGCACACGATGGTCATGCCCGGCAGGGTGATCCCTTGTTCTGGCCCCATAACGTGAACGATGCCCTGATAAGGGTGGTTCAGATCGTACAGCTCAACGCCAAACTCTTTGCAGTTCTTCATCAGTTCCTGCATCTGAATACGGGCCATCTCGCCGGAGGCATTGATGTCCTTAGTTTGGGTCGACACGTTGTGGTCCATTGTGGCGAAGGTTTTCCCCGGCTGACGAACCGGGCGGCTATGGGCGCGCAATCCGTCAAAGGCCTGCGGGGAAGTCACTTCATGCACCAGGTGGCGATCGATATACAGCAGCGGTGTCTCTTCCGGGGCTTCATACACGACGTGGGCGTCGTACAACTTCTGATATAAGGTCCTGGCCATGATTATTTCCCCTGAGCGATGTAGCGGGCAATGATATCGCCCATTTCGTCGGTGCTGACTGCGTGACCATCGCGGGCTAAATCCCCGGTACGGTGGCCTTCTTCTAACGCGCGATTAATGGCGCTTTCGATAGCCTGCGCGGCTTCCTCAGCATCCAGGCTATAGCGCAACAGCAGCGCCAGCGACAGGATCTGCGCGATAGGGTTGGCAATGTTCTTCCCGGCGATATCCGGTGCTGAACCACCCGCAGGTTCGTATAAGCCAAAGCCTTGTTCGTTGAGGCTGGCAGAAGGCAGCATGCCCATAGATCCGGTGATCATGGCGCACTCGTCGGACAGGATGTCTCCGAACAAGTTGGAGCACAGCAGAACGTCGAACTGCGATGGATCTTTAATTAACTGCATGGTGGCGTTGTCGATATACATGTGGGACAGCGACACATCCGGGTATTCTTTAGCGATTTCGTTGACGATTTCACGCCACAACAGTGAGGTTTGCAGCACGTTTGCTTTATCAATAGAGGTCACTTTGCTGCGGCGTTTGCGGGCAGATTCAAAGGCGATGCGTGCAATGCGCTCGATCTCAAAGCGGTGGTAAACCTCGGTATCGAAGGCTTTCTCGTGCATACCGCTACCTTCACGGCCTTTCGGCTGGCCGAAGTAAATCCCGCCGGTCAGTTCGCGAACGCACAGAATGTCGAAGCCGTTAGCTGCGATGTCGGCGCGCAGCGGGCAAAACTCTTCCAGCCCCTGATACAGACGCGCAGGACGCAGGTTGCTGAAGAGTTTAAAATGTTTACGCAACGGCAGCAGGGCACCGCGTTCAGGCTGTTCTGCTGGCGGCAGATGTTCCCATTTCGGGCCACCTACAGAGCCGAACAGAATCGCATCGGCCTGCTCACAACCTTCGACTGTGGCCTGCGGCAGCGGGCTGCCGTGGCGATCAATCGCGGCACCACCGACGTCATAGGAGCTGGTGCTAATGCGGATATCAAAGCGATTGCGAACTGCATCCAGTACTTTCAGGGCCTGAGCCATCACTTCCGGGCCAATACCGTCACCCGGCAAAACTGCAATATGGTAATTTTTCGACATTACACGGTTTCCTGATTTTGTTCTTTATTCTGATGTTGAGCTTTGCGTTGCAATTCTTTTTCGACTTCACCGGCACGCCAGATGTTGTTCAGCACGTGGACCATGGCTTTGGCTGATGATTCGACGATGTCGGTTGTCAGCCCTACGCCGTGGAAGCGGCGGCCGTTGTAATCCACCACGATATCTACCTGGCCCAGGGCGTCTTTGCCTTGCCCTTTGGCGGTTAAGCTGTATTTCACCAGCTCAATGTTGTAATCGGTGATGCGGTTAATTGCCTGATAGACCGCATCCACCGGGCCGTTACCGTTTGCTGCTTCAGCTTTGACCTCTTCGCCGCAAACCAGCTTCACGGATGCCGTCGCGATACCGTTAGAACCCGACTGCACGCTGAAATAATCCAGGCTGAAGTGCTCAGGCTCTTCCTGCTGCTTGTTGATGAAGGCCAATGCTTCCAGGTCGTAGTCAAATACCTGGCCTTTTTTATCTGCCAGTTTCAGGAAGGCGTCGTACAGGTTATCCAGATTGTAATCAGCCTCTTTGTAACCCATCTCGTCCATGCGGTGCTTCACCGCGGCCCGGCCGGAGCGTGAGGTCAGGTTCAGCTGTACCTGATTCAGGCCGATGGATTCTGGCGTCATGATTTCGTAGTTTTCGCGATTTTTCAGCACGCCGTCCTGGTGAATACCGGAGGAGTGGGCGAAGGCGCCGGTGCCAACGATAGCTTTGTTGGCCGGAATTGGCATGTTGCAGATTTGGCTAACCATCTGGCTGGTGCGCCAGATTTCCTGATGATTGATATTGGTGTGCAGGTTCATGATGTCCTTGCGCACCTTGATAGCCATGATGACTTCTTCCAGTGAGCAGTTACCCGCGCGTTCACCGATACCGTTCATTGCGCCTTCCACCTGGCGAGCACCCGCGTGAACTGCCGCCATGGCATTACCTACGGCCAGCCCCAAATCGTCGTGGGTGTGCACGGAAATAATCGCTTTATCAATGTTCGGCACGCGCTCATACAAACCGGTGATGATGTTGGAGAACTCAAACGGCATGGTGTAGCCGACGGTATCCGGGATGTTAATGGTGGTTGCGCCTGCGTTGATCGCGGCTTCGACTACGCGAGCCAGGTCGGCAATCGGCGTGCGGCCAGCATCTTCACAGGAAAATTCTACGTCATCGGTGTAGTTACGGGCGCGTTTCACCATATAAATAGCACGTTCAATAACTTCATCCAGCGTACTGCGCAGCTTGGTGGCGATGTGCATTGGAGAGGTGGCGATGAAAGTATGAATACGGAAGGCTTCAGCGACTTTTAAGGATTCAGCGGCAACATCTATGTCTTTTTCAACGCAGCGAGCGAGGCCACAAACGCGGCTGTTTTTGATATTGCGGGCAATAGTCTGTACGGATTCGAAATCACCGGGGGAAGAGACAGGGAAGCCGACTTCCATGACGTCGACGCCCATACGTTCCAGCGCCATAGCGATCTGCAATTTCTCTTTTACGCTCAGGCTTGCCTGTAAAGCCTGTTCGCCGTCGCGCAATGTGGTATCAAAAATAATGACTTGCTGGCTCATGGTTCGGTCCTTTATCTCTTTGGGTGCCTTCGCGACGAGCATAAAAAAACCCGCGCATTGGCGCGGGTTTTTTCTGTCTGAAGGCTTGAATCAACGCTGATTGTCGCCCACCAGTCTACCGCGCAAATAAGATGCGTTTAGTAGTAGACCAAGTAGGCGGACGGTGCGATTCATGTTTCAAGCCCTGTGCAATTTCGTGATGTATTTATTGGTACTTGATCTCAACGCAGGTGTCAACCTTTAGGCCGGTTGTGGGATCGCTGGGCCGATGCGTTCGTCGTGTTTGCTCAGTGAAAGATACCGAGAAAATGTCTTTTCTTAATATATTAATTAAGATTAAAAGGCGTAATATCGTCTGAGAACAGACTGAATTTAAATAATTCATCTTATGAATATGATAGAACTGATGTATTGTTCACGGGCTGACAGATTTCTTATTACCCATCCGGTGATTTACTGGTTTTTATTGAGTGGTTTTATTGCTTCAGTAATAACTGTTCTGGTTAATTGAGTCGTTATAAATTCTTGTCAGAAAGATATTAAAATGAAATTTCCAACTTATGCATTGTGGAATGGCACTCTATTTATTACTGGAGTAAAAATGGATTCTAAAATACATAAGAGTCGGGAGACTCTGGATGCAATAAGACCTCTGTTACGTAATGTAGACTTAAACCTGCTGACTGTTTTTGACACGGTAATGAGGGCACAAAGTATTACCGGTGCAGCCAGGCTGTTGGGGATGTCTCAGCCAGCCGTCAGCAACGCCGTGTCCCGGTTGAAAACCACCTTCAAGGATGAGTTATTTGTTCGCAATGGGCGGACGATACAAGCAACAGCCAGAGCTTTTCAGCTTTATGACGTGATTCGTGACGCCTTACAGATGGTCCAGAATGAGCTACCGGAAGGGGACTTTGATCCTCTAAGGAGCAAGCGGCAGTTTACGCTTTGCGTTGCCAGTCCTTTAGACAGTAAAATAATGTCACGTATTTTAGATACGATGAAATATAAGGCACCAAACGTTCAATTAATTTTTAAATCTTCTTTTAATGAAGATATTGAGCGGCAGCTACGCTATCAGGAAGTTGATTTTTTGATTTGTTATGATCAAATCTCTCGGCCTGAGTTTAAAAGAATCCCACTGTTTGAGGATGAAATCGTTTTAGTCACTGGCCAGGAGCACCCTGGTTTTTGTTCTCCGCTAACGACGCGTGATTTCTATAATCAGCAGCATGCGGTGGCTTCTCCAGAATGTTATGGCTCCTTCAGTTCACCGTGGTATGACACGTTGAATAAGCAAAATGCGATTGCCTATCAGGGAATGGCAATGACCTGTGTATTAAATGTGGTTTCACAAACACGGCTTGTGGCACTTGCACCACGCTGGTTGGTTGATAGTGTTCCTAATGAATTGAATCTAAGAGTGTTTCCTGTGCCTTTTATCAAAAGAAAGCGTACTTGTTATTTATCCTGGTATGGCTCAGTCGGGCAAGACAAGGGGCATTTGTGGATGAAAAATCAGATAGCAAAAAGCTTATGTCAATAACGTTACCAGTATTATGGATGCTCGGGCCTGAACAGCCCGTTTCCACTTTTTTATGTTAGAAAGGCAGTATTTTGTACTTTAGCATTTTCTGGTGGCCTCTTCCTCACAGCTTAATAATGCTAAATTAATACATAACGCACTGTGATTCCCCGCATCTTTGGCATATTCGTCATTAGTCACCCTCTCTATTTAGTCGATCGCTCCGCTATGCCTGATTTTTATAGAGGTGAGTGCAATTTCTTCTCTTCAGGTTGCTCTGGCGGGTAATTGCCTGACGGATCTTGAGCGGTTATGTTAATGGGCTAAACCTATAAAAATGATACAGGCAGAGACACAACCTGTCGCAGCGACGGTGCGGAAATGACTTCTGCATGCCGTCAAAAACGTGAGCCTGGAGGCAAAACCATGGAGATGTTGTCAGGAGCCGAGATGGTCGTCCGGTCGTTAATCGATCAGGGCGTAAAACAAGTATTCGGCTATCCGGGAGGCGCAGTACTCGATATTTACGATGCGCTTCATACTATGGGTGGGATCGATCATGTGCTGGTACGCCATGAACAGGCTGCAGTGCATATGGCCGACGGCCTGGCGCGTGCTACGGGAGAAACCGGCGTTGTGCTGGTGACTTCAGGGCCTGGCGCTACAAATGCTATTACCGGCATTGCAACCGCCTACATGGACTCCATTCCGATGGTTGTGTTGTCCGGGCAGGTCGCAACTTCATTGATTGGTTACGACGCCTTTCAGGAATGTGACATGGTCGGTATCTCCCGACCAGTCGTTAAACATAGCTTCCTGGTAAAACAGGTCGAGGACATACCTGGGATCATCAAAAAGGCATTCTGGCTTGCGTCCAGCGGCCGCCCAGGGACGGTGGTCGTTGATTTACCCAAAGACATCATGAGTCCGCTGAATAAGCTGCCGTATGCCTGGCCAGACGCCGTTAGTATGCGCTCTTACAACCCAACGACGCAGGGCCACAAAGGGCAGATCAAGCGCGCCCTGCAGACGCTGATTGCGGCTAAAAAACCGGTGATGTACGTAGGCGGTGGGGCGATCAATTCAGCCTGCGAGGCAGAATTGTTGACGATTGCCGAAAAGCTCAATATTCCGGTTGTCTCATCGCTGATGGGGCTAGGTGCATTCCCGGCTACACATCGCCAGTCGCTGGGTATGCTGGGCATGCACGGCACCTACGAAGCCAACATGACGATGCATCATTCGGACGTTATCTTTGCCGTTGGCGTTCGCTTTGATGACCGAACCACTAACAATCTCGCTAAATACTGCCCGAATGCGACAGTGCTGCATATTGATATCGACCCTACGTCTATCTCCAAAACAGTTGCGGCGGATATCCCAATTGTGGGGGACGCGCGTCAAGCTCTGACGCAAATGCTGGACTTGCTTGCTCAGGAAGACGTTCAGCAATCCGGGGATGATATTCGGGACTGGTGGCAACAGATTGAACAGTGGCGCGCTCGTCACTGCCTTGAGTTCGATCGCCATAGCCAGGCTATCAAGCCGCAGGCTGTTATTGAAACCGCTTATCGCCTGACGAACGGTGATGCTTATGTCACCTCCGATGTGGGCCAGCACCAAATGTTTGCCGCGCTCTATTATCCGTTCGATAAGCCACGTCGTTGGATAAATTCCGGTGGTTTAGGCACGATGGGCTTTGGTCTTCCTGCCGCGCTTGGCGTGAAGATGGCGTTGCCGGATGAAACGGTCATTTGCGTCACCGGCGATGGCAGTATCCAGATGAATATCCAGGAGCTTTCTACCGCGCTGCAGTACGGCTTGTCGGTTCTGGTTTTGAACCTTAACAACCGTTACCTCGGCATGGTGAAACAGTGGCAGGACATGATTTATTCAGGCCGCCACTCTCAGTCTTATATGGAGTCGCTCCCGGACTTTGTTCGCCTGGCTGAAGCTTATGGCCATGTGGGGATTAGTATCACTAAGCCAGAAGAACTGGAAAGCAAACTTGCCGAAGCGCTGGAAACCGTGCGCGGCGGGCGACTTGTGTTTGTCGATGTCACAGTTGACGGTACTGAACACGTTTATCCGATGCAGATTCGCGGTGGCGGTATGGATGAAATGTGGCTAAGCAAAACGGAGAGAACCTGATTATGCGCCGGATATTATCTGTATTACTGGAAAATGAATCAGGTGCGCTGTCCCGGGTCATTGGTCTGTTTTCCCAGCGTGGTTACAACATTGAAAGCCTTACCGTAGCGCCTACGGACGATCCCACGCTTTCCCGTATGACAATCCAAACCGTGGGTGACGAGAAGGTACTTGAACAGATTGAGAAACAGCTGCACAAGCTAGTGGATGTGTTACGCGTCAGTGAGCTGGGGCAGGGGGCCTACGTTGAGCGTGAAATCATGCTGGTGAAGGTACAGGCCAGCGGATACGGGCGGGAAGAGGTGAAGCGCAGCACGGAAATTTTCCGTGGGCAAATCATTGATGTGACGCCAACGCTTTACACCGTCCAGCTTGCCGGGACCAGCGATAAACTCAATGCGTTCCTTGATACGATCCGTGATGTTGCGAAAATCGTCGAAGTGGCCCGTTCGGGTATTGTTGGCGTTTCGCGTGGCGATAAGATCATGCGTTAGTCCCGAATGTGATCTAATTCACATGCCCGGTAATCACTGCCGGGCTTTTTTTTGCAAATAAGAAAACAAGCGCCTGCAAAAGCGGTTGCCGGAGTTATTATTCTGCGCTTAGATGTGAATGTCGTTAACCATAACCAGTGCATGGGTATGGATCACCTGGAGAGTAAGGGGCTACAGTGAAATTGGATGAAATCGCGCGTCTGGCTGGCGTGTCGCGCACCACGGCAAGCTATGTTATCAACGGAAAAGCAAAACAGTATCGCGTCAGCGATAAAACCGTTGAGAAAGTCATGGCGGTGGTACGCGAGCATAATTACCACCCTAATGCGGTAGCCGCTGGGCTACGTGCAGGACGCACGCGTTCTATTGGGCTGGTGATCCCAGACCTGGAAAACACCAGCTACACCCGTATAGCAAATTACCTTGAGCGTCAGGCTCGCCAGCGCGGCTATCAGTTGCTGATCGCTTGCTCTGAGGATCAACCCGACAACGAAATGCGCTGTATTGAACATCTTCTGCAGCGGCAGGTTGATGCCATTATAGTGTCTACCTCGTTGCCGCCGGAGCATCCTTTTTATCAGCGTTGGGCAAACGATTCGTTCCCGATTATTGCGCTCGACCGTGCGTTAGACCGTGAACACTTCACCAGCGTTGTCGGTGCCGATCAGGACGATGCAGAAATGCTGGCTGAAGAGCTGCGGAAATTCCCTGGTGAAAATATCCTTTACCTTGGTGCATTACCTGAACTGTCCGTGAGTTTCCTGCGTGAGCAAGGGTTCCGTACTGCCTGGAAAGACGATCCTCGTACTGTCAATTATCTCTACGCTAACAGCTATGAGCGTGAGGCTGCCGCTCAGCTTTTTGAAAAGTGGCTGGAAACTCACGAGATGCCTGATGCGCTGTACACAACGTCCTTCGCACTGCTGCAGGGCGTGATGGATGTCACGCTGCGCCGTCAGGGGCGGCTGCCTTCGGAGTTGGCGATCGCCACCTTCGGCGATCATGAGCTGCTGGATTTCCTGCAGTGTCCGGTATTGGCGGTCGCACAGCGTCACCGCGATGTTGCCGAACGCGTACTGGAACTGGTGCTGGCAAGCCTTGATGAGCCACGTAAGCCGAAGCCTGGGTTGACCCGAATTCGCCGCAATCTTTATCGTCGGGGTAGCTTAAGTCGTTACTGATAAAGAGATCATTATCAGCCACTTAAAGTTAATTAAGATTTTTCCCGTATATTTACCCTTATTTTTTAGGGCAATTAATTAGGCGGGAAAAATCGGGTAAAAAAATCTCCATCGAGAAATAAATCTCTTCTTTGTATTATTTTGTTACACACCAGCAGCTAAGAAATGTTGGATTATTAATCATTAGCAACCTCTCTTTACTTCTGTCTCGCGCCGAGCCAGCGCCAGACGGGCATCTGGCGCTGTTCACTCGCTTTGAAATACCTTAAAATGCCGCCCGCGTCGCAAACTGAGTACTTAATATTTCTCCAGACAAGTATTCGGTCGTTTTAACGCTGTTGATGTTTATTGGTCTTTTTCTTTCAAATATTCATAACGTTAATTTTGCCTCGCTATTGCGGGCTTTTTCACGCCAGCCATTTATCAATCGCTTAGGCGCGGGAATTTATTCCCGTAAGCGGCCTGGCTGGCTTGACAAGGTTTTCCTCCCCTCCGTAAACTCCTTTGTGTGGGAATTTGTGGGTTAAAGTGGTGAAATGGGTCATTAAAGGGTGAGGCTGGCATGTTCCGTGGGGCAACGTTAGTCAATCTCGACAGCAAGGGGCGGCTCGCCGTGCCTACCCGTTATAGGGAAAAGCTGATCGAAACCTCAGAAGGTCAGATGGTTTGTACCATCGACATCCATCACCCCTGCCTGCTGCTTTATACCGTTCCTGAGTGGGAAATCATTGAACAAAAGCTTGCCCGTCTGTCGAGCATGAACCCCGCAGAACGCCGCGTACAGCGTCTGTTATTGGGGCATGCCAGTGAATGTCAGATGGATAACGCCGGGCGATTGCTGTTGGCGCCCGTTTTACGGCAGCACGCCGGGCTTACCAAAGAAGTCATGCTGGTCGGCCAGTTCAATAAGTTTGAGCTGTGGGATGAAGCGACCTGGCATCAACAGGTCAAGGAAGATATCGACGCTGAGCAGGGTTCGACAAACACCTTGTCGGATCGTCTGCAGGACTTGTCACTTTAGAAATGATGGAAAATTTTAAACACACTACGGTGCTGCTGGACGAGGCCGTGAACGGCCTGAATATTCGTCCCGACGGCATCTACATTGATGGCACTTTTGGTCGCGGTGGCCATTCACGCCTGATTCTGTCCCAGCTCGGTGAGCAAGGACGGCTGCTGGCGATCGACCGCGATCCGCAGGCGATTGCTGCGGCTGCCGCTATCGATGACCCACGCTTCTCCATCATTCATGGCCCATTCTCTGCGCTTGCAGATTACGCACGTGAGCGCGAACTGGACGGCAAGATCGACGGCATTTTGCTGGATCTCGGCGTCTCTTCTCCTCAACTGGATGATGCAGAACGCGGTTTCTCGTTTATGCGTGATGGGCCGCTGGATATGCGTATGGACCCAACGCGAGGTCAATCCGCTGCCCAATGGTTGATGACGGCGGAAGAGGCTGATATTGCCTGGGTTATTAAAACCTTTGGTGAAGAACGTTTTGGTAAGCGCATTGCACGCGCCATCGTTGAGCGTAACCGGGAAGAGCCGATGACGCGTACCAAAGAGCTGGCGGCCGTCGTCTCTGCCGCTATGCCGGTTAAAGATAAGTTTAAGCACCCGGCTACCCGAACATTTCAGGCTATCCGGATCTGGATCAACAGCGAGCTGGATGAAATTGAAAAAGCGCTGAATGGCTCGCTGGAGGCGTTATCTCCCGGTGGCCGTTTATCGATCATCAGCTTCCATTCTCTGGAAGATCGCATTGTTAAACGCTTCATGCGTGAAAACAGCCGTGGGCCACAGGTCCCAGCCGGTTTACCGATGACGGAAGCACAGCTGAATAAGCTGGGTGGCCGCCAGTTGAAAGCGCTAGGTAAGCTGATGCCAGGTGAAGAAGAGGTGGCGGAAAATCCACGCGCCCGTAGTTCTGTTTTGCGGATTGCGGAGAGGACTAACGCATGATCAATCGGGTGACAGAAACCCTCAGCAGAGTGACGCAGCTCGGCAGCAACGAGCGTCATGCGCTGCCTGCCGTGATTGGTGGCGATCTTCTGCGCCATGGGAAACTGGCACTTTGCTTGTTCGTTGCCATTATTGTGACCGCGGTTTCCGTGGTCACGACGGCGCACCATACTCGTCTGCTCACTGCACAGCGCGAGCAGATGGTACTCGAACGTGATGCGCTGGATATTGAATGGCGCAACCTGATTCTTGAAGAAAATGCGCTCGGCGATCATAGCCGGGTAGAACGGATCGCGACGGAAAAGCTGCAGCTGCAGCATGTCGATCCTTCACAGGAAAACATCGTAGTTCAGCAATAAGGAACAGTGCGGCAGATGAGAGCAGCGGCAAAAACGCTTAAACCAAAACGTCAGGAAGAACAGGCCAACTTTGTGAGTTGGCGTTTTGCGTTGCTCTGCGGTTGCATTCTGTTGGCGCTGGCTTTCCTTCTGGGCCGTGTTGCCTGGCTGCAGATAATCAACCCGGACATGCTGGTACGTCAGGGTGACATGCGTTCATTGCGCGTGCAGGAAGTGTCTACTTCCCGAGGGATGATAAGCGATCGCGCGGGACGCCCTCTTGCGGTTAGCGTACCGGTAAATGCCGTCTGGGCCGACCCGAAAGAATTGCATGACGCTGGCGGAGTCACGCTGGACAACCGCTGGAAAGCGCTAGCCGATGCACTAAAAATGCCTCTCGACCAGCTTTCATCTCGCGTGAACAGCAACCCCAATGGGCGGTTTATTTATCTTGCGCGTCAGGTTAACCCGGATATTGGCGACTACATCAAAAAGCTTAAGCTTCCGGGAATTCACCTTCGCCAGGAATCTCGTCGCTACTACCCATCCGGCGAAGTGACTGCTCACCTCATCGGCTTCACCAACGTGGACAGCGAAGGGATCGAGGGGGTGGAAAAAAGCTTTGATAAATGGCTCACCGGTCAGCCTGGCGAGCGCATTGTGCGTAAAGACCGCTACGGGCGCGTTATCGAAGACATTTCCTCTACCGACAGCCAGGCCGCCCATAACCTGGCTTTGAGCATTGATGAACGCCTACAGGCGCTGGTTTATCGTGAACTGAATAACGCCGTTGCCTTCAACAAAGCCGAATCGGGCAGTGCCGTTTTGGTTGATGTTAATACTGGTGAAGTTCTGGCGATGGCGAACAGCCCGTCCTACAACCCGAACAATCTAACCGGCACGGCAAAAGACGTAATGCGTAACCGCACCATCACCGACGTCTTCGAGCCGGGTTCCACCGTTAAGCCGATGGTGGTAATGACCGCGTTGCAGCGTGGTGTGGTGAATGAAAATAGCGTACTGAATACGATTCCGTACCGCATTAATGGTCATGAGATCAAAGATGTGGCGCGGTACAGCGAATTGACCCTTACCGGGGTATTACAGAAGTCGAGTAACGTCGGTGTTTCTAAGCTGGCGTTAGCGATGCCCTCCTCAGCGTTAGTAGATACTTACTCACGTTTTGGACTGGGAAAAGCGACCAATTTGGGGTTGGTCGGGGAACGCAGTGGCTTATATCCTCAAAAACAACGGTGGTCTGACATAGAGAGGGCCACCTTCTCTTTCGGCTATGGGCTAATGGTAACCCCGTTACAGTTAGCGCGAGTCTACGCAACGATTGGCAGCTACGGCATTTATCGCCCGCTGTCGATAACCAAAGTTGACCCGCCGGTTCCCGGCGAGCGTATCTTTGCTGAATCAACCGTCCGCACCGTGGTGCACATGATGGAAAGCGTGGCGCTTCCCGGCGGCGGCGGCGTGAAGGCGGCCATTAAGGGCTACCGTATTGCGATTAAAACCGGTACTGCGAAAAAAGTCGGGCCGGACGGTAAATACATAAACAAATACATTGCTTACACCGCAGGCGTTGCGCCAGCCAGCCAGCCGCGATTTGCGCTGGTGGTGGTTATCAATGACCCGCAGGGCGGTAAGTATTACGGCGGTGCCGTATCTGCACCTGTGTTCGGTGCCATCATGGGCGGCGTACTGCGCACCATGAACATCGAGCCGGATGCGCTGGCAACCGGTGAGAAAAGCGAATTTGTAATTAATCAGAAAGAGGCATCAGGTGGCAGATCGTAATTTGAGCGACCTTCTTGCTCCGTGGGTAGCCGGGCTACCTGCGAGAGCGCTGCGAGAGATGACACTCGACAGCCGCGTGGCGGCTGCGGGCGATCTTTTTGTGGCCGTGGTCGGTCATCAGGCGGACGGGCGTCGTTATATCCCGCAGGCGATAGCACAGGGTGTGGCTGCCGTGATCGCAGAAGCGGACGGTGAAGCGGCGGATGGCGAAGTTCGCGAGATGCACGGCGTACCGGTCATTTACCTGAGCCAGTTGCATCAGCGCCTGTCTGCATTGGCTGGCCGTTTCTATCATCAACCTTCTGAATCCTTACGTCTGGTTGGTGTCACCGGCACCAACGGCAAAACGACAACGACTCAACTGTTGGCGCAGTGGGCGCAGCTGCTGGGTGAAACCGGCGCAGTGATGGGGACCGTAGGCAATGGCCTGCTCGGGCAGGTTGTGCCGACAGAAAATACCACGGGTTCTGCGGTAGACGTGCAGCACGTGCTGGCGAGCCTGAAGGCTCAAGGTGCAACCTTTGGTGCCATGGAAGTTTCATCCCATGGTCTGGTTCAGCATCGCGTGGCGGCGCTGAAGTTTGCTGCGTCAGTGTTTACCAATTTAAGCCGCGATCACCTTGATTATCACGGTGATATGGCGAATTACGAAGCCGCTAAGTGGCTGTTGTTTTCCGAGCATGACTGCGGTCAGGCGATCATCAACGCCGATGACGAAGTGGGTCACCGCTGGTTGGCGCGCCTGCCGGATGCCGTGGCGGTCACAATGGAAAATAACCTTGAGCCGGGGGCGCATGGGCGCTGGCTGAAGGCGGATGAAGTGGTTTATCACGATGGTGGAGCGACGATTCACTTCAGTTCATCGTGGGGTAATGGCGAAATTGAAAGCCGCCTGATGGGCGCGTTTAACGTCAGTAACCTGCTGTTGGCTTTAGCCACGCTGCTGGCGCTGGGTTATCCGCTCGAAGCATTAATTGCCACAGGTCCGCGTCTGCAACCTGTTTGTGGGCGAATGGAAGTGTTCAGCACTACCGGCAAACCTACCGTGGTAGTGGATTATGCCCACACGCCGGATGCGTTGGAAAAAGCGCTACAGGCAGCTCGTCTGCACTGTTCCGGCAAACTGTGGTGTGTATTCGGCTGTGGTGGCGATCGCGATAAAGGTAAACGGCCAATTATGGGCTGTATTGCCGAACAATATGCCGATGTGGTGGTGGTGACCGATGACAACCCACGCACCGAAGAACCGAAGGCCATCGTCGACGATATTCTGACCGGTATGCTGGATGCAGGCCGTGCGCACGTAGTGCTGGGCCGCGCAGAAGCGGTGACTAACGCGATTATGCAGGCCAAAGAAAATGATGTGGTTCTGCTGGCGGGCAAAGGCCACGAGGACTATCAGATTGTTGGCAACCGTCGTCTGGATTACTCCGACCGCGTTACCGCAGCGCGCCTGCTGGGGGTTGTGGCATGATTCGCGTCTCCCTGAAGCAACTGGCATCCATTCTTAATGGGCAGCTACATGGCGCAGACGCCGACATTATTGATGTCACAACGGATACCCGTAAGCTGACAGCTGGCTGTCTGTTTGTTGCGCTGAAAGGCGAGCGTTTTGATGCCCATGACTTTGCCGCCGATGCGGTGAAAGGCGGGGCAGGCGCATTATTGGTTAACCGTAAGCTGGATATTGATGTTCCCCAACTGGTTGTGGCCGATACCCGCCTTGCATTTGGCGAACTAGGTGCGTGGGTTCGCCAGCAGGTGCCTACTCGCGTTGTGGCGCTAACCGGCTCTTCCGGCAAAACCTCCGTGAAGGAAATGGCGGCATCTATTCTGCGCCAGTGCGGCAACACGCTTTATACAGCTGGCAACCTGAATAACGATATTGGCGTGCCGATGACGCTGCTGCGCCTGACGCCGGAATACGATTATGCCGTTATTGAGCTGGGTGCAAACCACCAGGGGGAAATCGCCTGGACCGTAGGGTTAACCCGCCCGGAAGCGGCTCTGGTAAACAACCTGGCGGCTGCGCATCTTGAAGGGTTTGGTTCCCTGGCGGGCGTGGCAAAAGCCAAAGGCGAGATCTTTACCGGCCTCGCGGCAAACGGTACGGCGATCCTTAACGCAGATAACAACGACTGGCTGAACTGGCAGGCGATCATTGGCGATCGTAAAACCTGGCGCTTCTCACCGAACGCTGCCGGAAGCGATTTCACCGCAACGAATATCCATATCACCTCCCACGGTACCGAATTTACTCTGCATACGCCGCAGGGCGATGTTGATGTCATTCTGCCGCTGCCGGGTCGTCACAATATTTCTAACTCGCTGGCGGCTACCGCGCTGGCAATGGCCGTTGGCGCGACGCTCGAAGCAGTAAAAGCAGGGCTTGCTGAGCTTAAAGCCGTGCCGGGCCGCCTGTTCCCTATCCAGCTTGCAGAGAATCAACTGCTGCTGGACGACAGCTACAACGCTAACGTGGGTTCAATGACCGCGGCGGCACAGGTTCTGTCAGAAATGCCGGGTTACCGTGTGATGGTAGTTGGCGATATGGGCGAGCTGGGTGAGGAAGCCGAAGCTTGCCATCGTCAGGTTGGCGAAGCGACAAAAGCCGCAGGTATTGACCGTGTTTTGAGCGTTGGCGTGTTAAGTAAAACGCTGAGTGACGCATCAGAAGTTGGTGAACATTTTGCCGATAAACAGGCCGTGGTGGCGCGTTTGAAAGCGCTTATCGCGGAACATTCAATTTTAACCATTTTGGTGAAAGGTTCACGTAGTGCGGCCATGGAAGAGGTGGTTCGCGCATTACAGGAGAAACAAGCATGCTAGTTTGGCTGGCCGAACATTTGGTCAAATATTATTCCGGCTTTAACGTCTTTTCCTATCTGACGTTTCGCGCCATCGTCAGCCTGCTGACCGCTCTGTTTATCTCCCTGTGGATGGGACCGCGGATGATCGCGCGTTTACAGCAACTCTCCTTCGGGCAGGTTGTACGTAACGATGGTCCAGAGTCGCACTTTAGCAAGAAAGGAACGCCAACCATGGGCGGGATCATGATCCTGACCGCCATTGTGGTGTCCGTGCTGATGTGGGCTTATCCCTCGAACCCTTACGTCTGGTGCGTGCTGTTCGTACTGATCGGCTTCGGGATTGTTGGCTTTGTCGATGACTACCGCAAAGTGGTTCGTAAGGATACCAAAGGTCTGATTGCTCGCTGGAAATACTTCTGGATGTCGGTGATTGCACTGGTCGTTGCTTTCACAATGTATGCAGCCGGGAAAGGGACGCCAGCAACTGAACTTGTTGTGCCGTTCTTCAAAGACGTGATGCCGCAGCTTGGTTTGTTCTATGTACTGCTGGCGTATTTTGTAATTGTTGGTACCGGTAATGCGGTAAACCTGACGGATGGTCTTGATGGCCTGGCGATTATGCCTACCGTGTTTGTCGCTGCAGGTTTTGCGCTGGTGGCATGGGCTACGGGGAACATGAATTTTGCGGGCTACCTGCACATTCCTTACCTGCGCCATGCGGGTGAACTGGTTATCGTCTGTACGGCGATTGTCGGCGCAGGCCTGGGCTTCCTGTGGTTCAACACATACCCGGCTCAGGTCTTCATGGGCGATGTAGGCTCGTTGGCTCTTGGCGGGGCGCTGGGGACTATCGCGGTACTGCTGCGTCAGGAGTTCCTGCTGGTGATTATGGGTGGCGTGTTCGTCGTTGAAACGCTTTCGGTGATCCTGCAGGTGGGCTCGTTCAAGCTCCGAGGGCAGCGTATCTTCCGTATGGCGCCCATTCACCATCACTATGAATTGAAGGGCTGGCCGGAGCCACGCGTGATTGTGCGCTTCTGGATTATTTCGCTGATGCTGGTGCTTATTGGCCTGGCTACGCTGAAGGTTCGCTAAATATGGCAGATTACCAGGGTAAAAATGTTGTCATCATTGGATTGGGCCTTACGGGCCTGTCCTGCGTGGATTTCTTTATTGCGCGCGGCATTATGCCACGGGTAATGGATTCCCGTATCTCCCCTCCTGGTCTTGATAAGCTGCCTGAGAACGTTGATCGTCATACCGGTTCGCTGAATGAGGACTGGTTGCTGGCGGCGGATTTGATTATTGCCAGCCCTGGCGTGGCGCTGGCAACTCCAGCCTTGAGTGCGGCGGTGGATGCCGGGGTCGAGGTTATTGGTGATATAGAGCTGTTTTGCCGAGAGGCCCAGGCGCCGATTGTCGCGATTACCGGCTCCAACGGTAAAAGTACCGTCACCACCCTGGTGGGAGAGATGGCGAAAGCCGCGGGTGTGAACGTGGGCGTTGGCGGAAATATTGGTCTGCCGGCGTTGATGCTGCTGGACAAAGGCTGTGAGCTTTATGTTCTTGAGCTATCAAGCTTCCAGTTGGAAACCACCCATAGCCTGAAGGCTGCGGCGGCGACCGTTCTGAACGTGACGGAAGATCATATGGATCGCTATCCGTTCGGGATGCAGCAATATCGTGCGGCAAAACTGAGCATCTATGAAAATGCCAAAGTTTGCGTGGTCAACGCAGATGACGCATTAACGATGCCGGTACGCGGCGCGGACGAGCGCTGTATCAGCTTCGGTGTGGACGTCGGCGATTATCATCTTAATCGTCAGCAGGGTGACACCTGGCTGCGGGTGAAAGGGGAGAAAATCCTCAACACCAAAGAAATGAAACTGGTTGGGCAGCATAACTACACTAACGCGCTGGCAGCGCTGGCGCTGGCGGATGCGGTGAATCTGCCTCGTTCCAGTAGCCTGAAAGCGTTGACCACCTATACTGGCCTGGCTCATCGCTTCCAACTGGCCTGGGAACGGAATGGCGTTCGCTGGATTAATGACTCTAAAGCCACCAACGTCGGCAGTACTGAAGCCGCGTTAAACGGTCTGCACGTTGAAGGAACACTGCATCTTTTGTTAGGCGGTGACGGCAAGTCTGCCGACTTCTCACCTTTAGCTCGCTACCTGCAGGGTGATCGCGTACGCCTTTACTGCTTTGGTCGTGACGGTGCTGAACTGGCTGAGTTACGCCCGGATATTGCCGAGCGTACAGAAACCATGGAGCAGGCGATGAAGCTTGCCGCTGCCCGTGTGGAATCTGGCGATATGGTGCTGCTCTCTCCAGCCTGCGCGAGTCTCGATCAGTTTAAAAACTTTGAACAACGCGGCGACATGTTTACTCAATTAGCGAAGGAGCTAGGCTGATGCGTTTATCTCTCCCTCGCCTTCGCGTCCCCCGTATTCCAGGGTTTGGTATCCTGGCCTGGGTCGCTTCGGCGTTAAAAGGGTGGGTAATGGGCTCCCGTGAGGCCGACGCCAACAGCATGGTGCTGTATGACCGCACGCTGCTTTGGCTGACCTTAGGCCTTGCTGCGATCGGTTTTATTATGGTGACCTCGGCGTCGATGCCGGTAGGCCAGCGCCTGGCAAACGATCCATTCCTGTTTGCCAAACGCGACGGGCTCTACATCATCGTCGCGTTTGTGCTGGCGATGGTGACGCTGCGCTTGCCGATGGATTTCTGGCAGCGTCACAGCACGGCCATGCTGCTGGCTTCGATCGTGATGCTGCTAATTGTACTGGTCGTCGGTAGCTCGGTTAATGGGGCATCGCGCTGGATTGCTTTCGGCCCGCTGCGTATTCAGCCCGCAGAGTTTTCCAAGCTGTCACTGTTCTGTTATCTCGCCAACTATCTTGTGCGCAAGGTGGATGAAGTTCGAAATAACCTGCGCGGCTTCCTGAAGCCAATGGGCGTGATTCTGGTGATGGCCGTTCTGCTGCTAGCCCAGCCTGACCTTGGTACCGTAGTTGTGCTGTTTGTCACTACGCTGGCGATGTTGTTCCTCGCAGGAGCAAAGCTGTGGCAGTTTATCGCGATCATCGGGATGGGGATCTCGGCAGTTATCCTGCTGATCCTCGCCGAACCTTACCGTATTCGCCGCGTAACGTCGTTCTGGAACCCGTGGGAAGATCCATTCGGCAGCGGCTACCAGTTAACGCAATCACTGATGGCTTTTGGGCGCGGTGAATTGTGGGGACAAGGGCTTGGGAACTCGGTTCAGAAGCTGGAATATCTGCCTGAAGCGCACACTGACTTTATCTTCTCGATCATTGGCGAGGAGCTGGGATATATCGGTGTGGTGCTTGCACTTTTGATGGTATTCTTCGTCGCTTTTCGCGCGATGTCCATCGGCAAGCGCGCGCTGGAATTGGATCAGCGTTTCTCCGGTTTCCTGGCGTGTTCTATCGGGGTCTGGTTTAGCTTCCAGGCGCTGGTTAACGTTGGCGCTGCGGCGGGGATGTTGCCCACGAAAGGCCTGACGCTGCCGCTTATTAGTTACGGCGGTTCCAGCCTGTTGATTATGTCCACGGCAATCATGCTGTTGTTGAGAATAGATTATGAAACGCGTCTGGCTAAGGCTCAGGCGTTTACACGGAGTGCCAAATGACGGGCAAAGCGAAGCGATTGATGGTGATGGCGGGTGGTACAGGTGGGCATGTTTTCCCAGGCCTGGCCGTTGCCCATCACCTTCGGGCGGAAGGATGGGATATTCGCTGGCTTGGTACTGCAGACCGTATGGAAGCAGATCTGGTGCCGAAAAACCGGATTGAGATCGACTTTATTCGCATTTCTGGCCTGCGCGGCAAAGGCGTAAAGGCCTTGTTGATGGCTCCTGTACGTATTTTTAACGCGTGGCGCCAGGCTCGCGCCATCATGAAAGCTTGGAAGCCGGATGTTGTGCTGGGCATGGGCGGGTATGTTTCCGGACCCGGTGGTCTGGCTGCCTGGTCTCTTGGCATTCCGGTTGTCTTGCATGAACAGAACGGCATTGCCGGTCTGACGAATAAATGGTTGGCAAAGATCGCCACCAAGGTAATGCAGGCCTTTCCCGGTGCATTCCCTGAAGCGGACGTTGTTGGCAATCCGGTGCGGACAGATGTGCTTGCTTTACCGCTGCCGCAAGAGCGTTTTGCCGGAAGAGAAGGTCCGGTTCGCGTGCTGGTTGTCGGCGGTTCTCAGGGCGCTCGAGTGTTGAACCAAACCATGCCGCAGGTCGCGGGGCGTTTAGGTGAATCCGTGACTGTCTGGCACCAAACCGGAAAGGGTGGTCAGGCGGTTGTGCAGCAGGCTTACGCTGAAGCAGGGCAGCCTCAGCACAAGGTCACCGAGTTTATTGATGATATGGCAGCAGCCTACGAATGGGCTGATGTTGTGGTTTGTCGCTCCGGGGCGTTAACCGTGAGTGAAATCGCGGCTGCAGGGTTACCAGCCTTGTTCGTTCCTTTCCAGCACAAAGATCGACAGCAGTACTGGAATGCGCTGCCGCTGGAAAAAGCGGGCGCCGCGAAAATACTGGAGCAACCGCAGTTTACCGTGGATGCCGTTACCCGTACCCTGGCCGGATGGGACAGAGCAACGCTGCTGGCAATGGCCGAGCGCGCGCGCGCTGCCTCCATTCCTGATGCAACTGAACGTGTAGCAAACGAAGTCAGCGCCGCAGCGCGCGCGTAATACTTGTGGGTGGCAAATTGTCGCCCGTAAATTTGATGTAATGGCGGCATGCCGCTTGCAGGTTTAGAGAATGAATACACAACAACTGGCGAAACTGCGTTCAATTGTGCCTGAGATGCGTCGCGTCCGGCACATTCACTTTGTTGGCATCGGCGGCGCCGGTATGGGCGGTATTGCTGAAGTATTGGCTAACGAAGGTTACCAGATCAGCGGTTCCGATTTGGCGCCGAACCCGGTCACGCAGCAGTTGTCGGCACTGGGTGCCACGATTTATTTCAACCATCGCCCTGAAAATGTGCGCGAGGCAAGCGTGGTTGTTGTTTCTACGGCAATTTCTGCGGATAACCCAGAAATTGTTGCTGCCCACGAAGCGCGTATTCCGGTCATCCGTCGTGCTGAAATGCTGGCTGAACTGATGCGTTTCCGTCACGGCATTGCGATTGCGGGGACGCATGGCAAAACCACGACAACGGCGATGGTATCGAGCATTTATGCCGAAGCGGGCCTGGATCCAACGTTTGTAAATGGTGGTCTGGTGAAAGCCGCAGGTGTCCATGCCCGCCTGGGCAACAGTCGCTACCTGATTGCAGAGGCTGACGAAAGCGATGCTTCGTTCCTGCACCTGCAGCCGATGGTCTCTATTGTGACCAATATCGAAGCCGATCATATGGATACTTACCAGGGCGACTTCGAAAATTTAAAGCAGACGTTTATTAATTTCCTGCACAACTTGCCGTTTTATGGACGTGCGGTGATGTGCGTAGACGATCCGGTGATTCGTGAGCTTCTGCCGCGCGTGGGTCGTCAAATCACCACATATGGCTTTAGCGACGACGCGGATGTGCGCGTTGAAAATTATCAGCAAAAGGGCGCTCAGGGCTTTTTCACCATTGTGCGTCAGGACAAGCCTGAGATGCATGTGGTGCTGAATGCGCCAGGCCGGCATAACGCGCTGAATGCGGCTGCCGCGGTTGCCGTGGCGACGGAAGAGGGCATCGAAGACGACGCTATTTTGCGTGCGCTCGAAAGCTTCCAGGGGACGGGGCGCCGTTTCGATTTCCTGGGCGAATATCCGCTGGCACCGGTAAACGGCAAAGCGGGTACCGCTATGCTGGTGGACGACTATGGCCACCACCCGACGGAAGTGGATGCCACCATTAAGGCGGCGCGTGCAGGCTGGCCGGATAAAAATCTGGTGATGATTTTCCAGCCACACCGCTATACGCGTACGCGTGATTTGTATGATGACTTTGCTGGGGTGCTGTCCCAGGTTGACTCCCTGGTGATGCTGGAAGTTTATCCTGCAGGTGAAGCACCCATTCCTGGTGCGGATAGCCGTTCTTTATGCCGCACCATTCGCGGCCGTGGCAAAGTTGACCCTATTTTAGTTTCCGATCATGCGGAAGTGGCGGAAATTTTAGCTCCTGTGTTGACGGGAAATGATTTGATCCTCGTTCAAGGTGCCGGGAATATCGGCAAAATCGCCCGAAACCTGGCTGAAATCAAATTGCAGCCTCAAACTAAAGAGGAAGGGCGTCATGGCTGATAAGATCGCCGTTCTTCTGGGAGGAACCTCTGCCGAGCGCGAGGTCTCTCTGCAATCCGGCAGCGCGGTGCTGGCGGGATTAAAAGAAGCGGGTATTGATGCACATGCTTTTGATCCACAAAGCGAGTCTGTACTTGAGCTGAAGGCTCAGGGGTTTGACAAGGTTTTTATCGCGCTGCACGGTCGCGGTGGTGAAGACGGGACTTTGCAAGGGCTGTTGGAGTTCCTTCAACTGCCTTATACCGGCAGCGGCGTTATGGCTTCGGCGATAACGATGGATAAGCTGCGCAGCAAACTGCTGTGGCAGGGGGCAGGTTTACCCGTTGCACCATGGGTTGCCGTCAACCGTCAGGATTTTGCAGCAGGCCTGAGCGCAGCGCTGGTTGAGCGTGTTACTGCATTAGGTTTACCGGTTATCGTCAAGCCGAGCCGTGAAGGTTCCAGCGTAGGTATGTCTAAGGTGGACAGCGTAGATGTGCTGCCAGCCGCGCTTGAGCTGGCCTTCGAGCATGACGAAGAAGTGCTGATTGAAAAATGGTTGAGTGGCCCGGAATATACGGTTGCGATTTTAGGCGAGGAAATTTTACCGTCTATTCGCATCCAACCCGCTGGAACCTTCTATGATTATGAAGCGAAGTATCTCTCTGATGAAACTCAATATTTCTGCCCCGGTGGATTAATTGAACAAAGAGAGCAGGAATTGCAGGCATTAGTTCTGCAGGCCTGGCAGATTCTCGGCTGTAGCGGCTGGGGCCGGGTCGATGTGATGCTGGATAGCGATGGTCAGTTTTACCTGTTAGAAGTGAACACTTCTCCGGGGATGACCAGCCACAGCCTGGTGCCGATGGCGGCTCGCCAGGCGGGAATGAGCTTCTCACAATTGGTTGTACGTATTTTGGAACTGGCGGACTGATATGTCGCAGGCTGCACTGAATGCGCGTAATCGTGCCGAGGAAAATGCCAGCGCTCGGCGCAGCAACGGCTCCCGTCTGGCAGGGATGATTTTCCTGTGTGCGGTACTGTTGAGCGTGTTTATCGGCGGTTGGATTGTGGTGGGCTGGATGGAAGATGCCCAGCGTTTACCACTCTCCAGGCTGGTGGTAACCGGGGAGCGGCACTACACACGTAATGATGATATACGCCAGTCTATTCTGGCCCTGGGGCCTCCGGGTACTTTTATGACCCAGGATGTGAATATCATCCAACAGCAGATAGAACGCTTGCCCTGGATTAAGCAGGCAAGCGTTAGAAAGCAGTGGCCGGACGAATTGAAGATTCATCTGGTTGAATATGTGCCGATAGCACGTTGGAATGACCAGCATATGGTTGACGCAGAGGGAAATTCCTTCAGCGTACCAGCAGAACGCACCAGCAAGCAGACTTTGCCGATGCTTTCCGGCCCGGAAGGCAGCGAAAATGAAGTTCTGCAAGGTTACCGTGACATGGGCGTGGTGCTGGCAAAGGATAAATTTACGTTGAAACAAGCGGCTATGACCGCTCGTCGCTCCTGGCAGTTGACGCTGAATAACGGAATTAAGCTCAACCTTGGTCGGGGCGACACGATGAAACGTCTGGATCGTTTTGTAGAACTGTACCCGGTTCTGCAGCAGCAGGCGCAGGCTGATAACAAACGGATCAGTTATGTCGACCTGCGATACGATTCAGGCGCCGCGGTAGGTTGGGAGGCACTTCCTCCTCCGGTACCTAATCCGAATCAGCAACAGAATCAGGCACAGGCAGAACAACGATGATCAAGGCGACGGACAGAAAACTGGTAGTTGGACTGGAGATTGGCACCGCGAAGGTTGCCGCTTTAGTAGGGGAAGTTCTGCCCGACGGTATGGTCAATATTATTGGCGTGGGCAGCTGCCCTTCGCGTGGTATGGACAAAGGCGGAGTAAACGACCTTGAGTCGGTGGTTAAATGCGTTCAACGGGCGATTGACCAGGCTGAATTGATGGCAGACTGCCAGATATCTTCAGTTTACCTGGCGCTGTCCGGCAAGCATATCAGCTGCCAAAACGAGATAGGCATGGTGCCGATTTCGGAAGAGGAAGTGACGCAAGAAGATGTTGAAAATGTGGTGCATACGGCAAAATCAGTGCGTGTTCGCGATGAACACCGCGTTCTGCATGTGATTCCGCAGGAATACGCTATTGATTACCAGGAAGGGATCAAAAATCCGGTAGGCCTGTCCGGCGTCCGTATGCAGGCGAAAGTGCATCTGATTACCTGCCATAACGATATGGCAAAAAACATCGTTAAAGCGGTTGAACGTTGTGGTTTGAAAGTTGACCAATTAATTTTCGCCGGTCTGGCCGCAAGCTACGCGGTACTGACCGAAGATGAACGCGAGCTGGGTGTCTGTGTTGTGGACATCGGCGGTGGTACCATGGATATGGCGGTGTATACCGGCGGTGCGCTGCGTCACACCAAAGTTATCCCTTATGCAGGGAACGTGGTTACCAGTGATATCGCCTATGCGTTCGGAACGCCACCGAGCGATGCTGAGGCGATTAAAGTTCGCCATGGTTGTGCCCTGGGATCTATCGTCGGCAAAGACGAGAACGTTGAGGTTCCGAGCGTGGGTGGACGCCCACCACGCAGTCTTCAGCGTCAGACGCTGGCTGAAGTGATTGAGCCTCGTTACACCGAGCTGCTCAACCTGGTCAATGAAGAGATTTTGCAGTTACAGGAACAGCTTCGCCAGCAGGGTGTGAAACATCATCTGGCGGCGGGGATTGTGTTAACCGGCGGCGCGGCACAAATTGAAGGCCTGGCAGCCTGTGCTCAGCGTGTGTTCCATACGCAGGTGCGTATCGGTCAGCCGTTGAATATTACTGGCCTTACTGATTATGCCCAGGAGTCGTATTACTCGACCGCAGTAGGGTTGCTGCACTACGGGAAAGAGTCACATCTCAGTGGTGAAGCAGAAGTGGAAAAAAGGACCTCTGTTGGCTCATGGTTTAAGCGACTGAACAGCTGGCTGAGAAAAGAATTTTAATTTTTATAAGAGACCGGAGACAATTAGCGGTCTCAGGCGACAGGCACAAAACGGAGAGAAACTATGTTTGAACCTATGGAACTGACCAACGACGCGGTGATTAAAGTCATCGGCGTCGGTGGTGGCGGCGGTAACGCCGTTGAACACATGGTGCGTGAACGCATCGAAGGCGTTGAATTCTTTGCGGTGAACACTGACGCTCAGGCACTGCGTAAAACCGCTGTCGGCCAGACGATCCAGATCGGTAATGGGATCACTAAAGGTCTGGGCGCAGGCGCAAATCCAGAAGTGGGTCGTAACGCTGCGGAAGAAGACCGCGAAGCTTTACGCGCTGCGCTGGACGGGGCAGACATGGTGTTCATCGCTGCTGGTATGGGCGGTGGTACCGGTACGGGTGCTGCTCCTGTTGTTGCCGAAGTAGCTAAAGATTTGGGTATCCTGACTGTTGCCGTCGTGACTAAGCCTTTCAACTTTGAAGGCAAGAAGCGTATGGCTTTCGCGGAGCAGGGTATCGCCGAGCTGTCTAAGCACGTTGACTCCTTGATCACTATCCCGAATGACAAGCTGCTGAAAGTGCTGGGACGCGGCATTTCTCTGCTTGACGCATTTGGTGCGGCAAACGACGTACTGAAAGGCGCCGTGCAGGGTATTGCCGAGCTGATTACTCGTCCGGGCCTGATGAACGTTGACTTCGCGGACGTGCGTACGGTTATGTCCGAAATGGGCTACGCCATGATGGGCTCCGGCGTTGCCAGCGGCGAAGACCGCGCTGAAGAAGCAGCAGAAATGGCTATCTCCAGCCCACTGCTGGAAGATATCGACCTGTCTGGCGCTCGTGGCGTGTTGGTTAACATCACCGCTGGCTTCGACCTGCGTCTGGATGAGTTCGAAACCGTGGGTAACACCATTCGTGCGTTCGCATCTGACAACGCAACTGTGGTTATCGGTACTTCTCTGGATCCAGAGATGAACGACGAACTGCGCGTAACTGTTGTTGCTACTGGGATCGGCATGGACAAACGTCCTGAGATTACCCTGGTGACTAACAAGCAGGTACAGCAGCCAGTGATGGATCGCTACCAGCAGCACGGTATGGCTCCGCTGACGCAAGAGCAAAAGCCGGCCGCTAAAGTGGTGAACGACAACACACCGCAGACGGCGAAAGAGCCTGATTATCTGGATATTCCAGCGTTCCTGCGTAAGCAAGCTGATTAAGAATAAACCGGAAGTTGGGAATATTCGCTCTTTGTGCTAAACTGGCCTGCCGTTAGTGATATACACTCTCGGCTAGCTTAGTAATTTGGCGGGATTATACGATGATCAAACAAAGGACACTTAAACGTATCGTTCAGGCGACTGGCGTCGGTTTACATACCGGCAAGAAAGTCACACTGACGCTGCGCCCTGCGCCGGCAAATACCGGGGTCATCTATCGTCGCACCGACTTGAATCCTCCGGTAGATTTTCCGGCTGATGCCAAATCCGTGCGGGATACCATGCTCTGTACTTGTCTGGTCAACGAGCATGATGTACGGATTTCTACCGTAGAGCACCTCAACGCTGCCCTGGCAGGGCTGGGTATCGACAACATCATTGTTGAAGTCGATGCGCCAGAAATTCCTATTATGGACGGCAGTGCGGCGCCGTTTGTCTATCTGCTGCTTGATGCAGGGATTGACGAACTGAACTCGGCCAAGAAATTTATACGTCTGAAAGAGACGGTTCGCGTGGAAGATGGCGATAAATGGGCTGAAATGTCACCGTTTAATGGTTTCTCCTTGGACTTTACCATCGACTTCAACCATCCGGCGATTGATGCAAGCACCCAGCGCTACACCATGAACTTCTCTGCTGAAGCATTTATGCGTCAGATTAGCCGTGCGCGTACCTTCGGTTTTATGCGTGATATCGAATATCTGCAGTCCCGCGGCCTGTGCCTGGGCGGCAGCTTCGATTGTGCCATCGTTGTTGACGATTATCGCGTATTGAACGAAGACGGCCTGCGTTTTGAAGATGAATTCGTTCGTCACAAAATGCTGGATGCTATCGGCGATCTGTTCATGTGTGGCCACAACATTATCGGCGCGTTTACCGCCTATAAGTCTGGTCATGCCCTGAACAACAAACTGCTGCAGGCTGTTTTGGCTAAACAGGAAGCCTGGGAATGGGCGACCTTCGAAGACGAAGCCGAACTTCCGCTGGCGTTTAAAGCACCTAAACTGGTGCTGGCGTAACGCTTAAATTAGCGATTACGACTGGTTTTGCTGGTACCCTCTCCGGCCAGTGAAGCCAGTCGTTCTATTGTTGCTCTTAATTTCTCCGGGCTACGTTTAGCCACCTCTCTCAACGCTTCTGCACTCTGCTTACTCAGTTGACGATTCACTTCGTATTTCTCAGTCTCTGTCTGAGTGGTGTTTTCTTGAACAAATTCCTGCCCTTTTGCCGCCAGCGAAGGATTAATCCTGATGTCGATTGATGTCAATGATGGTAAGATTTGGGCGCGTAATGCACTCAGCAGCGTGGCTTGTTCATAGCGTAAGCGCATCAGCCAGCTGGCATTTGCGGTTTCAAGGACGAGAATGCCCTGACGGAAGTTGGCCACCCGGCACCAGGGATGCAGTGGAGCAGGCAAAATGCTTTTCACTGCCCGGTTAAGACGCAGCAGAGCGACGGCACGTTGCTGTACGTTCTGTAGCATGCTTTCCTGACCGGCTTCGTCAAACAGATTTTCTAAAGATTGCGGGCGACTGTCGCGCATACATTAAGCTCCGGCGGAAAAAGTGATTGGTATTCTAAATCGTTGGCGACAATTTGGCAGACGTTATTTCTGGCCGCATCTCCTGTTGGGGATGGTCGCGGCGAGTTTTGGCATGCCTGCGCTCAACGGTAACACAGAAACCGGCGTGCCCGCTGAAGCTTCCGCCAGCCGTCACGATTCGGCACGGCAGCTGCGTTTCGATAGCCTTGTTCAACTGCAAGAAAGCACTCGCCGTCCTTCCTTTGGTGTGGACTACTGGCACCAGCATGCAATCCGCACCGTTATCCGTCATCTTTCCTTTGCTATGGCACCTCAGGCTTTGCCTGTGGCACAGGAAAGCGTGCCGCTTCAGGCACAGCACCTTGCCCTGCTGGACACGCTTAGCGCGCTGTTAACGCAGGAAAGTAAACCTCCCGTTATTGTTCGCCAGACTGCGTTTAGGGCATCTCCTGTAGGAGACGTTTTCAGTACCGTGGCGTGGATCCGTCAGGTACAGGGCATCCGCGCAGGCCCGCTTTGCCTCAGCTAATTCATCTTCCAAACTAACAACAATTTATTGACCGTACTGACGGCAAGCGTTTGAGAATTTATTATGCTAATCAAATTATTAACTAAAGTTTTCGGTAGTCGTAACGATCGTACACTGCGCCGTATGCGCAAAGTGGTTTCCGTGATCAACAGCATGGAACCGCAGATGGAAAAGCTCACGGATGATGAGCTGAAGGCTAAAACCGGTGAGTTCCGCGCGCGTCTGGAAAAAGGTGAAGTGCTGGAAACGCTAATCCCGGAAGCTTTCGCCGTTGTTCGTGAAGCAAGTAAACGCGTCTTCGGTATGCGTCACTTCGACGTACAGCTGTTGGGCGGCATGGTCCTGAACGATCGCTGCATCGCGGAAATGCGTACCGGTGAAGGTAAAACCCTGACGGCAACGCTGCCAGCTTATCTAAACGCACTGAGTGGCAAAGGTGTACACGTTGTTACCGTGAACGACTACCTGGCTCAGCGTGACGCCGAAAACAACCGTCCTCTGTTTGAATATCTGGGGCTGAGCGTAGGTATCAACCTGCCAGGCATGCCAGCGCCGGCTAAGCGTGAAGCTTACGCAGCAGACATCACCTACGGTACCAACAACGAATACGGCTTCGACTACCTCCGCGACAATATGGCTTTCAGCCCTGAAGAGCGCGTGCAGCGCAAGCTTCACTATGCGCTGGTGGATGAAGTTGACTCCATCCTGATCGACGAAGCGCGTACGCCGCTGATCATCTCCGGCCCTGCGGAAGACAGCTCTGAGCTGTACAAACGCGTGAACAAAATCATTCCGCACCTGATGCGTCAGGAAAAAGAAGACTCTGACACCTTCCAGGGTGAAGGCCACTTCTCCGTGGATGAAAAATCTCGCCAGGTTAACCTGACCGAACGTGGTCTGGTGCTGATTGAAGAGCTGCTTGTGCAAGAAGGCATGATGGAAGAGGGCGAGTCGCTGTACTCACCAGCCAACATCATGCTGATGCATCATGTGACCGCGGCACTTCGCGCCCATGCGCTGTTCACCCGCGACGTTGACTACATCGTTAAAGATGGCGAAGTCATCATCGTTGATGAACACACGGGCCGTACTATGCAGGGGCGCCGTTGGTCAGATGGTCTTCACCAGGCCGTTGAGGCAAAAGAAGGCGTCGAAATTCAGAATGAAAACCAGACGTTGGCGTCCATCACCTTCCAGAACTACTTCCGTCTTTACGAGAAGTTGGCAGGGATGACCGGTACTGCAGACACCGAAGCGTTTGAATTTAGCTCTATTTATAAGCTCGACACCATCGTTGTGCCGACCAACCGCCCAATGATCCGTAAAGATATGCCGGATCTGGTCTACATGACCGAACTGGATAAAATTGGCGCGATTATCGAAGACATTAAAGAGCGTACCGCGAACGGCCAGCCTGTGCTGGTGGGGACCATTTCCATTGAGAAATCTGAAGTGGTTTCCAATGAGTTGACCAAGGCCGGTATCAAACACAATGTTCTGAACGCCAAGTTCCACGCCAACGAAGCGGCTATCGTTGCTCAGGCGGGTTACCCAGCCGCGGTAACTATCGCGACTAACATGGCGGGTCGTGGTACGGATATCGTGTTGGGCGGGAGCTGGCAGGAAGAGATTGCTGAGCTGGATGAGCCAACGCCAGAGCAAATTGCTCAGATCAAAGCGGACTGGAAAGTTCGCCACGATGCGGTACTGGCTTCAGGTGGTCTGCATATTATCGGCACCGAGCGTCATGAATCCCGCCGTATCGATAACCAGCTGCGTGGCCGTTCTGGCCGTCAGGGTGATGCCGGTTCTTCCCGCTTCTACCTGTCGATGGAAGATGCCCTGATGCGTATCTTCGCCTCGGATCGCGTATCCAATATGATGCGTAAACTGGGTATGAAGCCGGGCGAAGCCATTGAACACCCTTGGGTAACCAAGGCGATTGCCAACGCACAGCGTAAAGTCGAAAGCCGTAACTTTGATATTCGTAAGCAGCTGCTGGAATACGATGACGTCGCAAACGATCAGCGCCGCGCTATTTATACCCAGCGTAATGAGCTGCTCGACGTTACCGACGTGAGCGAAACCATCGCCAGCATTCGTGAAGACGTCTTCAAAGTCACCATCGATGCGCATATTCCGCCTCAGTCTCTGGAAGAAATGTGGGATGTAGAAGGTCTGGAAGAGCGTCTGAAAAACGACTTTGATCTCGAGATGCCAATCAAAGAGTGGCTGGATAAAGAACCTGAGCTGCACGAAGAAACGCTGCGTGAGCGTATTCTGCAGACGGCGATTGAGCTTTATCAACGTAAAGAAGAAGTCGTCGGTGCAGAAATGATGCGCCACTTCGAAAAAGGCGTGATGCTGCAAACGCTGGATTCCCTGTGGAAAGAGCATCTGGCCGCAATGGATTACCTGCGTCAGGGGATCCACCTGCGCGGTTATGCGCAGAAAGATCCGAAGCAGGAATACAAGCGTGAATCCTTCTCTATGTTTGCCGCGATGCTGGAGTCACTGAAATATGAAGTGATCAGCACCCTGAGCAAAGTCCAGGTCCGCCTGCCGGAAGAAGTTGAAGCGATGGAACAACAGCGTCGTGAAGAAGCCGAGCGTCTGGCACGTATGCAGCAGCTTAGTCATGTGGATGATGAAACTCAGGCCGCACAGGCGCTGGCAGCAGAAACTGGCGATCGTAAAGTGGGTCGGAACGATCCTTGCCCTTGCGGTTCCGGTAAGAAATACAAACAGTGCCATGGCCGTCTGAGCTAAGGTCTGACAAAATCGAAAAGGCGCAGCTTGCTGCGCCTTTTTTACGCATGGAGTTTGAGAATATGAAGCAACTGCAAATCGCTGTCGGCATTATCCGTAATCAACAGGGTGAAATTTTTATCACGCAGCGCGCAGCCGATGCGCACATGGCGAATAAATGGGAATTTCCCGGCGGGAAGATTGAGGCAGGTGAATCCCCGGAACAGGCCGTTATCCGGGAATTACAGGAAGAAACCGGTATTGTGGTGCAAAGTGCCAGCCTGTTTGAAACCCTGGAGTACCAGTTCCCGGATCGTCATATTTCCCTGTGGTTCTATCTGATAGAAAGTTGGGAAGGTGAACCCTGGGGCAAAGAAGGGCAACCCGGGCGTTGGGTTGCTCAAGGGGAACTCATCGCCGACGAGTTTCCGCCAGCCAATGAGCCCGTCATTTTAAAGCTGCTAAACGATTAGCGTTCCTGTTCTTCGCTCCAGCCTTCGCTTTCAGAGAGGTCGCCGCTGCTGGGAATACGTTTTTCCTCAGCGGCCCACTCGCCCAGGTCGATAAGCTGGCAGCGCTTGCTGCAAAATGGTCGGTATGGGCTGCTTTCGTTCCAGATAACCGCTTTGCCGCAGCCAGGACAATTAACGATGGTTTCTTCGTTCATGTTGTTTCCTTAGCAGCAGGCCAGCTCAAAGTCGAGGCGTTCAGGCACCAGGCCATTCTCTGAATCCAGCGGCATAAAACGAATCGCAAAGCGGCTTTTGTGGCCGGAAATCTGTGGATAAAGCTGATCGCCGAGAGTGAGATGAAGACGAAGCAGGTCGGCATCGTCGCCATTGTCCTGGTAGAATCCATTGAGGCTGGTTTGTTTCCGGAATGGCGCAGAATTGCGGATGATGTCCAGCAGAAGATCGAGCGACTGTTTCACTGCTTCGAGACTGTTTAGCCAAAAATGAACCTGAGCATCGCGTTGTTCCTGCGGCAGATAAAGCCAAATGTGCAGGGTAGGCAGGTCGAAGCTACAGCAGCCGCCTGGGATGCTAAGCCGCTGGCGTACCAGCGCAATAAGGCGATCTTCTCGCAGAATTTGCCCGATGCGCGGCGCGGCCATCAACACGCTGCCGCAGCTCTCCAACTGGCTTCGCAGCGAGTCGATGCGCTGCATATCAACCCCCGGGACTTCTGACCAGCTCAGCAGTTTACGCTGCTGACGGCTTATCTCTTTGAGAATATCGGTGCGAATTTCGCCCCTTTCAAACACATCCAGTAAGTCACCGACGTTACGAAAAAAATGCAGCGCCTTTGCGCTGTCATTGATAGGAAGTGCTGACTGCATCTGTTGGATCAAAAACTCAATACGCAGCCATGTGCGCATTTTCTCATTCAATGGGTGTTCGAAAAGAACCTGAGTGTTCATCATTCTGCTTCCTGTTGTGCGGCCAGACCAGCCAGTTTCAGGTACTGGCGATGCAGGCGGTCAACATGCACGACAACGTCCTGGGGACTGCCGTCATTATTAATTACATCATCTGCCACGGCGAGGCGAGCTTCCCGGGACGCCTGAGCGTCCAGAATCTGCTGGGCGTGTTCGCGGGAAACATTGTCCCGCAGCATAGTACGCGCAATCTGGGTCTCGGGGGAAACATCCACCACTAAAATCCGGTCCGCCTTTTGTTGCAGATTGTTTTCTACCAGCAGAGGGACTACCCACAACACGTAAGGTGAGGTAGCACGAGCAATCTCATCACGAGTTTGCTGCTGGATAATAGGATGTAGCAGGTTATTAACCCATTGCTTTTGCTGCGGGGAGCTGAAGATCGTTTCTCTCAACGCTCGACGGTTTAAAGAACCATCTTCCAGAAGGATCTTTGGGCCAAAATGTTGAGAAATGAGAGCTAACGCATGTTGGCCTGGCTCAACAACCTGACGGGCAATTACATCTGCATCTATGACGGTGACTCCAGCGCGGGAAAAGGCTTCGGCGATGGTACTTTTACCACTGCCAATGCCGCCCGTAAGTGCAACCGTGTAAACCATAAATAACCGATCCTGATGCTATATTTATCAATGAGATAAAAAGTCTTTGGTGGCGTGATTTTAGGTGATTTTGTATCACGTAAAAATCGGGTATTCGCCGTCTGCGGGCTTTTTACCGTTTACCAGGTAAATTTAAACGATTGTAGCGTAAAAAAGTCGGTTTTCGCAGTCTTGCGGAGTCATTATTACTGCGTATGATAGCGTCACTGGAGTTGGCTGTTGTTTGCTCGTTTTACTTTAAGCCACAGGTACGTTTTCCGTGCTTGCTCACCCCAGTGTCTAATTTCTGTATATCTGGGTTCCGGGCTTGCCGTTGTTCTCTGTCTTGAGTAATGAAGAGCCTACCGCCGATCGCGTTCATCGCCATTCGACCCAGAGATCTGCATCATGCGTATTGAAGAAGATTTGAAGTTAGGTTTTAAAGACGTTTTAATTCGCCCAAAACGCTCCACCCTCAAAAGCCGTTCAGACGTTGAGCTGGAACGTCAATTCACATTCAAGCATTCCGGTATCACCTGGTCTGGCGTCCCTATTATTGCTGCGAATATGGACACCGTAGGCACTTTCGCGATGGCGCAGGCGCTGGCCTCATTCGATATTCTTACCGCCGTGCACAAACACTACTCTGTAGAAGAGTGGAGCAACTTTATTCGTTCCGTGCCTGAAAACCTGTTGCGCCATATCATGGTCTCAACCGGCACTTCTGATGCAGATTTTGCCAAAACTAAGCAGATTCTGGCCCTGACTCCTGCACTGAAATTTATCTGCATCGACGTGGCGAACGGCTACTCTGAGCACTTCACCCAGTTCGTCAGCAAAGCCCGCGAAGCATGGCCTGATAAAGTTATCTGTGCGGGTAACGTGGTTACCGGTGAAATGTGTGAAGAGCTGATCCTGTCAGGGGCCGATATCGTGAAAGTTGGCATTGGCCCAGGCTCTGTATGCACCACGCGCGTTAAAACCGGCGTGGGCTACCCTCAGCTTTCCGCCGTCATTGAATGTGCTGATGCAGCTCACGGCTTAGGCGGCCAGATCGTCAGCGATGGTGGCTGTACTGTGCCGGGCGATGTGGCTAAAGCCTTTGGTGGGGGAGCTGACTTCGTTATGCTGGGCGGTATGCTGGCAGGGCATGAAGAAAGCGGTGGTACCGTTGTTGAGCAGGATGGCGAGAAGTTTATGTTGTTCTACGGCATGAGCTCCGAGTCTGCCATGACCCGCCACGTAGGCGGTGTTGCGCAGTACCGCGCTGCAGAAGGCAAAACCGTTAAGCTGCCTCTGCGCGGGCCGGTGGAAAATACCGCTCGCGATATCCTTGGCGGCCTGCGTTCTGCCTGTACCTATGTAGGTGCCTCTCGCCTTAAAGAGCTGACTAAACGCACAACTTTCATCCGCGTAGCGGAACAGGAAAACCGCGTTTTCAATAGCCTCTGATGAGCATCGATGACGCAGCTCAGGCTGCGTCATCCTCCTCCCATGGCATCCCCCATCTGGAAAATAGGTAGATACATGGCTATCACCAGCGTGCCAATGATCAAGCCAATGACCAGCATCATGACTGGCTCCAGCGTGGCGGCAAGATTTTCAGCCAGCTCCTGCGTTTTCTCATAATGCCAGCGCGCCAGGCGCTCAAGCATCAGATCCAGAGAACCGGATTCTTCACCAATTCGAACCAACTGTTGGCAAAGTGGTGTGAAATACCCCGACTGCTCCAACGCCTGCCAGAGGGGCTTTCCCTCGGAAACCCGATCGCGTACATCAGTAATTTGCCGTTGCCAGAACGTCTGGGTCAGCGTTTTTTCAACCGCTTCAAGACCCTGTAACAAGGGGACGCCAGAGTGCTGAGACAGCGTTAGTACGGTAAATATCTGGCTGAGTAGCTGGCCTCGCCTCAAGGGAGCAATGACCGGTACTTTTAACAGCAGTAATTGTTCTTTTTCTCGAATGACGGGTTGGGTGCGGCGAAGCCACAAACCTATAACGGCTAAGAGCATAGCGGTTAAAATCCACCATCCTCCTTGAGACGTTGCCCACTCTGAAAGACTCATAACGGCCTGGGTGATCGCGGGCAGAGGCGCGTTAAAAGAACGATAGATATTGGCAAACTCAGGCAGAACAAACCCAACCATGCCTGCGGTTACCAGCAGTGCAACAATCAAAATAAAGAGCGGATAACGCAGGGCTTTCACGACCTTTTTGCTGAGTTGGTAGTGTTGTTCTTGTTGTTCTGCCAGCCGCTGGCAGCACTCTGCAAGCCTTCCCGTCAGCTCTCCGGTATGCAGTAATGCAATAAACAGGGGCGGGAAGATATGGGGCCATTGCTTAAGCGCTTCGGAAAACGGTATGCCCTGCGCTACCTGTCGTTCTATGTGCTGTAATAATGCCGACCATGCAGGTTTGGGATGCTGTCGGGCTATGAGCAACAGCGCGTCAGTTAAGGCGATACCGGCATGGATCAGCGCTGCAAGTTGCCGGACAAAGTCAATTTTGTGCTGAATATGCCAACAGGATCTCCCTGACAGCGATGATTTTTTAACGGACAGGAGCTGAAGCTGCTGCTGAGCAAGCTCCTCCTCAAGAGAAGCGCGCTCGCCGGCAAGTGATTCACCATTTTTTAATTGGCCTTCGTGGTCTATGGCTTCCCATCGCCAAAGCAGAGGTTTAGGCATGTGGCATACCCAGCACGCGGTAAACCTCTTCCAGCGTCGTATGGCCTTGTGCTACGGCAACGCAGCCATTTTCGAAAAGCGTACTCATCCCTTGCTCTCTGGCGAGACTTTCAATGTTACTTGCGGATTTGCCTTGCGTGATGGCTTGTCTTAGAGCGGCGGATAGCGGCAGGATTTCAAATAACGCTGTTCGCCCATAATATCCTCCGTAGCAACGTTCACATCCTGTCGCATGCCAATTGGGCAGCGCGGAAGGCCAAATGTGTCCAGGTAATGTTATGGCTGATTCGTGGTGTGTTTTGCAGTGAGGGCAAAGCTTTCTCACCAGCCTTTGAGCCACGATGATATTCAAGGCAGATGCGATCATCCAGCGAGGAATGGCCATTTGCTCCAGGCGGACAAGCGTTTCAACGGTGGAGTTGGTGTGCAATGTCGATAAAACCAGGTGCCCGGTCTGGGCAGCTTTGATGGCAATTTCTGCTGTTTCACCATCCCTGATTTCACCGACCATAATGACGTCTGGATCCTGCCTCAGTAATGCGCGTAGGACGTGCTGAAAGGTGAGACCAGCCTTAGGGTTTATCTGCGTCTGGTTCAGCCCTTCCTGAGGAATTTCTATGGGATCTTCTACGCTGCAGACGTTGATACCCGGTTGGTTAAGCGCCGCCAGGGCGCTATACAGCGTAATGGTTTTTCCGCTCCCTGTAGGACCGGTTACCAGAATCATCCCCTGCGGGGCCTGGAGTGATTGCTGAAGTTGTTTTTTTTCATCCTCTGACATCCCCAGAGAATGAATGTCCATATGCTGTTTGCCCTGCTGAAGAAGCCGTAAAACGACCTTCTCGCCGTATCGACAAGGCAGCGTCGAGACGCGAAATGACGCTTTCACCTCCTCGGCGAGGTAGTCCATTTGTCCGTCCTGAGGCAGCCGCTTTTCTGCGATATCCAGGTTAGCCAGAATTTTGAGCCTTGCAGTGACGGGCGCGGCCATTGCCTGAGGCAGTAGCGGTTGACATTGCAGCACGCCATCAATGCGAAGCCGAATTCGATAGGCATTTTCGAAGGGCTCAAAATGGATATCGGATGCACGCTGCTGTACGGCGGTGGCAAGTGTTGTATTCAAAAGTGCGACCGCTGAACTGCTGCGGTCGTGCTCCGAAGGCTGAGAGGGCTCCAGCGTTTGCCATTTCTCGAGCCGTTCAATGGGCCAGATCTCTACATCAATGTGTTTATCGCAAAGAAAGCGGAGCGCCTCGTACATTTGCTCGTTTGGGGCTTCAACCGCAGCAATTCGTACCGCGTCAGGCGTTTCCTCTATCAGTATGGCGTTGTAGTGCTGGCATAGGGCGTTAAGCTGTTCTTTTGTACTCATTTACCCGTCCCCGCTTGCGTTTCGTTAAAGCGGAATACATCTTCACAGGCTTGTTTCAGCGGCGATCCGTTTTCAGCACTGCAGACCCTTGCCCAGCCGGTTACGCCGTTAGCGTCGCTCCACTGAGGGGTGAACGTAACCGCCAGCCCGTTCAGGGATTCCTGGCCGTTGAGCGTCACAATCCCGCTGGCAACGCTCATTGAACTGATGTAGCGCGTCGTTTTGGTTTCAGCGATGCCGTTACTGCCGGCATTGCAATCGGAGATCCCTCCACGCTCGATGGCACAAAGTTCGACGGCGGTACGATAGGGCAGGAAGGTTTGCAGCATATCGGTCAAAGCTGCTTTACGAAGGTAGTTTTGATATCCAGGAATGCCGATGGCGCTCAGAATGGCGATGATGCCTATCACCACCATAAGCTCAATTAGCGTAAATCCTTTTTGCTTGTTCATCTGTCGCTCCTTTTGGTTAGAGAGCAACACTGTGCTGAACAGGCTAAGCAATAGCGAACAGGGAAAAGGACATTCGGGAAATGCTTTCCGTGTTAGTTAACGCAGTTGTATGTATCGACAATAAAAATGGAAATCAGTACGCAAAAAAGCGGGCGCAGTAATGGCTGGCCCGCCGTGGTGTTGCATTAGCGGAAGCGCATAGACAAGTCGAGGGCGCGTATGTGCTTAGTCAGAGCACCTACGGAGATGTAGTCCACGCCGGTATCAGCGAATGTTCTCAGCGTCTCTTTGGTCACGTTGCCAGAGACTTCCAGGCGCGCTTTCCCTTGGGTAAGTGCCACGGCTTCACGCATTTGCTCAACGGTAAAGTTGTCCAGCATGATGATGTCAGCCCCAGCTTTGAGCGCTTGTTCCAATTCACCCAGTGACTCAACTTCCACTTCTACCGGCACGTCAGGGTGCATCCAGAATGCTTTCTCCACTGCCTGACGAATAGAGCCGGAAGCAATAATGTGATTTTCTTTGATCAGGAAAGCATCGGAAAGGCCGAGGCGATGGTTGCTGCCCCCGCCGCATAGCACGGCATATTTCAGCGCGGTGCGCAGGCCCGGAAGTGTTTTACGGGTATCCAGCAACTGCGTTTTAGTGCCCTCAAGCAGCGCCACGTAACTGTGAACTTCGCTGGCTACGCCTGAGAGCGTTTGCACGAAGTTCAGCGCCGTTCTTTCTCCGGTCAAGAGAATACGGGCCGGGCCATTAAGCTCAAAAAGTGGCTGATTGATGGTGACTTCAGCGCCATCTTCGACATGCCATGTCACCGTCACGTCGCCGCCAAGCTGAATAAAGACTTCCTCTACCCAGCGTTTACCGCAAAAAACGCCCTTTTCGCGGGTGATAACAACCGCATGCGACGTGTTTTCTGGGGGTAATAATTGTGCCGTGATGTCGTTGTTTGGGTCGACTTCGCCGCCCAGATCTTCCCGCAGCGCCTGGGCTACGGCGAGAGGGATATCGAGGGTAATTCGTTCGAGCAGCTCGTCACGTCGGCGGTCAGGATTATAACGGCGGGGCGGCATGATTAAACTCCAGAATGAATAAGTTAATATTGTTTCATGCTACTCTGAAGCGACTTCAAGTACCACTCTAAGGAGAACCTCTCATGCAGCTTAAAGACGGCTGGCTGGTGGGGGTAAAACATCTGCCATCCCCGCATTGTGACGGCCGACCGGAAGAGGAAAACCCCTCATTGCTGGTGGTGCACAATATTAGTTTGCCGCCGGGGGAGTTCGGTGGCCCCTGGATTGATGCGTTATTTGCCGGAACGCTCGATCCTGTAGCGCACCCTTACTTTGCCGGTATTTCGCATTTGCGCGTGTCTGCCCATTGTCTGATTCGCCGGGACGGCGAAATTGTTCAGTACGTCCCTTTCGATAAACGAGCCTGGCATGCGGGCGTCTCGAGCTATCAGGGAAGAGAAAAGTGCAACGACTTTTCTATCGGTATTGAGCTGGAAGGTACCGATACGCTGGCCTATACCGACGCTCAATATGAACAACTCACAGCCTTAGCTAACTTACTGATTCAACACTATCCTGATATGGCGAAAAACATCACGGGCCACAGCGATATAGCACCTGGTCGGAAGACCGATCCAGGCCCTTCGTTTGACTGGCCGCGCTTTTGGGGTGCGGTTGAAGAGGCAACTGACAAGGAGAGCACATGACCCTGTTTACCCTGCTGTTAGTCCTGATGGGCGAGCGATTGTTCAAAATGGGCGAACACTGGCAGTTAGATCATCGTCTTGAAGTCCTGTTTGGACGGGTTAAGCATTTTTCTCTGTTAAGAACGCTGTTAATGACCGCTGCATTTATGGCCGTGGTTTTCCTGATTCTCCGTGCTTTGCATGGGTTACTATTCAACGTCCCACTGCTGGTGTTCTGGATTGCGCTGGGTGTGCTTTGCATCGGGGCCGGGCAGGTCAGGCTGCATTATCATTCGTATCTTAAAGCCGCCAGCCATGATGATGAACATGCCCGTGATGCAATGGCTGCAGAGCTTACATTGATTCATGGTGTTCCGCCTGAGTGCAGCGAGCGTGAATACCTGCGCGAGCTACAAAACGCGCTGCTGTGGATTAACTTCCGTTTCTATCTCGCGCCGCTGTTTTGGTTTGTGGTGGGCGGAACATGGGGGCCGGTTACGCTCGCAGGGTATGCTTTCCTGCGCGCATGGCAGACATGGCTTGCCCGGCATCATACGGCACACGAGCGCTTGCTCTCGGGAATTGACGGCATTCTTCATATTCTTGACTGGGTGCCCGTGCGTTTGGTGGGTGTCGCTTATGCCCTGTTGGGCCACGGTGAGCGAGCGCTTCCAGCCTGGTTTGCATCCCTTGCCGACAGGCATACCTCTCAATACCAGGTTCTCACACAACTGGCACAGTACTCGCTGGCGAGAGAACCCCATCAGGATAAGATGAAAACACCGAAAGCTGCGGTATCGCTGGCGAAGAAAATTTCATTGGTGATTGTGGTCGTGGTGGCGTTACTGACGATTTACGGCACTTTGGTTTAGGGCCGGAAGGCTGTAAGAAAACGCCCCGCATTGCGGGGCGTTTTCTTTATCAGGCTTTCACTGTCTTCAGGTTTTTCTGCTTCAGGAAATAACCGACGCCCAGAATCGCAATCCACACTGGGATCAGGTAAACCGAGATGGCCATGCCTGGCGTTATCAGCATGATGACCAACACGCCAACCATAAACAGCAGGCAGACCCAGTTTCCTAACGGATAGAACAGGGCAGGGAAGCGGGTTTTCACCCCTTGTTGCTGCTTAGCACGGCGGAATTTCATGTGAGCCAGGCTGATCATCGCCCAGTTGATCACCAGGGCTGAGACAACCAGCGCCATCAGCAGGCCGAAAGCGGATTCCGGTGCCAGGTAGTTAATCAGCACGCAAAGGGCGGTGAAGCCTGCGGAAACCAGAATCGTGTTCACCGGTACACCGCGCTTATCGACGCTTTTCAACATCTTCGGCGCGTTCCCCTGCTGTGCCAGGCCGAACAGCATACGGCTGTTGCAGTAAACGCAGCTGTTGTAAACCGACAGGGCGGCGGTGAGCACCACGATATTCAGAGCGTTAGCCACGAAAGTGTCGCCCAGCTCATGGAAGATCAGCACGAACGGACTGGTGTCTGCGGTCACGCGCGTCCACGGCAGCAGGGACAGCAGAATCGCCAGCGAACCCACATAGAAAATCAGAATACGGTAGATAACCTGGTTGGTCGCTTTTGGAATGCTCACTTCCGGGTTGTCTGCCTCTGCGGCGGTAATACCGACCAGCTCAAGCCCGCCGAAGGAGAACATAATGATAGCCATCATCATGACCAGCCCGGTGATGCCGTGCGGCAGAAAGCCACCCTGATCCCAGAGGTTGCTGACGGACGCCTGTGGGCCACCGTTGCCGCTAAAGAGTAACCAGCCGCCGAACAGAATCATGGCGATAACCGCCACCACTTTAATAATGGCGAACCAAAACTCCATCTCACCAAAGACTTTAACGTTAGTTAAGTTGATGGCGTTGATAGCGATGAAGAATACCGCCGCCGTAGCCCAGGTTGGGATCTCCGGCCACCAGAACTGGATGTATTTGCCGACGGCCGTCAGTTCAGCCATGGCGACCAGAACGTAGAGTACCCAGTAGTTCCAGCCTGAAGCGAAGCCCGCGAAACCACCCCAGTACTTGTAAGCAAAATGGCTGAAGGACCCGGCTACCGGCTCCTCAACAACCATTTCACCCAGCTGGCGCATAATTAAAAATGCGATAAACCCGGCGATAGCATAGCCGAGAATAATTGCCGGACCTGCGGACTGGATGACGGATGCGCTGCCCAGAAACAGGCCCGTCCCGATAGCTCCACCCAGCGCGATAAGCTGAATGTGGCGGTTTTTAAGACCGCGCTTCAGCGTGTCGCCGTGCTGTTGACCTTCCATCATGTAACCTCGTAGTGGTTAATGTCTGCGCTACATTGACGCGGATGTAATTGTTGTATTCCGTAATGTGTAGTCTTTTTTTTACGGTTATCAATTATGAATTTTGCGGATAGGGCTACCGCATCGCAAAGAATAATGTTAAGCGCAGGCCTTTGCACCTGCTTTCTGCCACTGCTCTGACGAGTTGGGCAAAAAGAAACCATTTGTAAAAAAGAGGGGAGGACAAGGTGAGTCGGGAATACTTCTTGAGCGGCCGTTTTGCGTCACAAAAATGACATACATTCACCGCGTCTTTCGGTTGTTTTTGAAAAATATATCGTTTCATAAACGTTAACTTACCGCTTTGTGGGTAAATGCGAGTTAGTGCCCAAGTTATGGTTTTGAAAATCCCTTCTTTTGTTATTGTTAAAATGTGCCTGCTTTCATGATTTCAATCAAAACCAATATGGACAGAAGGTGAATACTTTGTTACTTTTAGCCTCACGAACGTGAAATTGGTCTTACCAATTGACTCCGGGCTAATGGCAGAGATAGGGAACGATGGCCTACAGCAAAATCCGCCAACCAAAATTATCCGATGTGATAGAGCAGCAGCTGGAGTTTCTCATCCTTGAGGGCACTCTACGCCCGGGCGAAAAACTTCCACCTGAACGCGAACTGGCGAAACAATTTGATGTTTCCCGTCCTTCGCTGCGCGAGGCCATCCAGCGTCTCGAAGCCAAGGGTTTGCTGCTTCGTCGCCAGGGCGGCGGTACTTTTGTCCAGAACAGCCTTTGGCAGAGCCTGAGCGACCCGCTGGTCGAACTGCTCTCAGACCATCCCGAATCCCAGTTTGATCTGCTTGAAACCCGCCATGCACTTGAAGGTATTGCTGCTTATTACGCGGCGCTGCGCGGAACCGAAGAAGATCTCTCGCGCATTGGTGATTGCCATATTGCCATCCAGCAGGCTCAGGAGTCCGGTGATTTAGACGCCGAAGCCGATGCCGTCATGCAGTATCAAATTGCCGTAACCGAAGCCGCGCATAATGTTGTGCTTCTTCATTTATTGCGCTGCATGGAGCCTATGCTCGAACAGAACGTTCGCCAGAATTTTGAATTGCTCTACGCGCGCCGCGAGATGTTGGCGCAAGTGAGCAGCCATCGCGCCAGCATTTTTGCGGCGATTATGGCTCGCCAGCCGGAGCAGGCGCGAGAAGCGTCGCACCGTCACCTGGCGTTTATTGAGGAAATATTGCTGGATCGCAGCCGTGAGCAGAGCCGTCGTGAGCGCTCTCTCCGTCTCCTTCAGCAACGTAAGGATTAAGCGCCAAACTTTTAGCGCGCGGCAACTAAACACAGAACCTGTCTTATTGCGTTCTTTTCTTCAGTTACCCGAATTCATTCGGGCAAGAGCGCAATGGGACAGGTTCCAGATAAATCAACGTATTAGACAGATAAGGAATACCCCCATGTCAGAACGTTCCCCAAATGACGTGGATCCGATTGAAACTCGCGACTGGCTACAGGCGATCGAATCGGTTATCCGTGAAGAAGGTGTTGAGCGTGCACAGTATCTGATCGATCAGCTGCTGTCCGAAGCCAGCAAAGGCGGTGTGAAAGTCGCTGCTTCTGCAGGTGCTCGCAACTATGTGAACACCATTGCCGTTGAAGACGAACCGGAATACCCGGGCAATCTGGATCTGGAACGCCGTATCCGTTCTGCTATCCGCTGGAACGCCATCATGACCGTTCTGCGCGCATCCAAGAAAGATCTGGAACTGGGTGGCCACATGGCATCCTTCCAGTCTTCTGCGACCGTTTACGAAGTGTGCTTCAACCACTTCTTCCGTGCAGCCAACGAGAAAGACGGCGGCGATCTGGTGTACTTCCAGGGCCACATCTCTCCGGGCATCTATGCACGTGCTTTCCTTGAAGGCCGCCTGACCGAAGAGCAGATGAACAATTTCCGTCAGGAAGTTCACGGTAAAGGTCTGTCTTCTTATCCGCACCCTAAACTGATGCCAGAATTCTGGCAGTTCCCGACCGTTTCCATGGGTCTGGGCCCAATCGGTGCGATCTACCAGGCTAAATTCCTGAAATATCTGGAACACCGTGGCCTGAAAGACACCTCTGAGCAAACCGTTTACGCCTTCCTGGGCGACGGTGAAATGGATGAGCCAGAATCTAAAGGCGCGATCACCATCGCGACCCGTGAGAAGCTGGACAACCTGTGCTTCATCATCAACTGTAACCTGCAGCGTCTGGATGGTCCGGTCACCGGTAACGGCAAGATCATCAACGAACTGGAAGGCATCTTCAGCGGTGCTGGCTGGAACGTTATCAAAGTGATGTGGGGCGGTCGTTGGGATGAGCTGCTGCGTAAAGATACCAGCGGTAAACTGATCCAACTGATGAACGAAACCGTTGACGGTGACTACCAGACCTTCAAATCCAAAGACGGTGCCTACGTTCGTGAGCACTTCTTCGGCAAATACCCTGAAACCGCAGCGCTGGTTGCAGACTGGACTGATGAGCAGATCTGGGCCTTGAACCGCGGTGGTCACGATCCGAAGAAAGTCTACGCTGCACTGAAAAAAGCGCAGGAAACCAAAGGTAAAGCGACCGTTATCCTGGCCCACACCATCAAAGGTTACGGCATGGGCGATACCGCAGAAGGTAAAAACATCGCTCACCAGGTGAAGAAAATGAACATGGACGGCGTGCGTTACATCCGCGACCGTTTCAACGTGCCAGTGACCGATGAGCAGGTAGAAAACCTGTCTTACATCACCTTCCCAGAAGGCACTGAAGAGCACAAGTACCTGCACGAACGTCGTCAGGCGCTGAAAGGCTACCTGCCTGCTCGTCAGCCTAACTTCTCCGAAAAACTGGAACTGCCTGCGCTGGAAGACTTCTCTCAGCTGCTGGAAGAGCAGAACAAAGAGATCTCCACCACCATCGCCTTCGTTCGTGCCCTGAACGTGATGCTGAAGAACCCGTCTATCAAAGACCGTCTGGTTCCAATCATCGCCGATGAAGCGCGTACCTTTGGTATGGAAGGTCTGTTCCGTCAGATCGGTATCTACAGCCCGAACGGCCAGCAGTACACCCCGCAGGACCGCGAGCAGGTTGCATACTACAAAGAAGACGAGAAAGGCCAGATTCTGCAGGAAGGGATCAACGAACTGGGTGCTGGCGCATCCTGGCTGGCGGCTGCGACGTCTTACAGCACCAACAACCTGCCGATGATTCCGTTCTACATCTACTACTCGATGTTCGGTTTCCAGCGTATCGGTGACCTGTGCTGGCAGGCTGGCGACCAACAGGCTCGCGGCTTCCTGGTCGGCGGGACTTCCGGTCGTACTACGCTGAACGGTGAAGGTCTGCAGCACGAAGATGGCCACAGCCACATTCAGTCTCTGACTATTCCTAACTGTATCTCTTACGATCCGTCTTACGCGTACGAAGTGGCTGTCATCATGCACGACGGTCTGACCCGTATGTACGGTGAAGCGCAAGAGAACATTTATTACTACATCACCACCCTGAACGAAAACTACCACATGCCGGCTATGCCAGCAGGCGCCGAGGAAGGTATCCGTAAAGGTATCTACAAACTCGAAACCGTTGCAGGTAGCAAAGGTAAAGTTCAGCTGCTGGGCTCCGGTTCTATCCTGCGTCACGTGCGTGAAGCAGCACAGATCCTGGCGAACGACTACGGCGTGGGCTCTGACGTGTACAGCGTAACCTCCTTCACCGAACTGGCTCGTGATGGCCAGGATTGTGAGCGCTGGAACATGCTGCACCCAATGGAAACTCCGCGCGTACCTTACATCGCTCAGGTGATGAACGATGCTCCGGCGGTTGCTTCTACTGACTATATGAAACTGTTCGCTGAGCAGGTTCGTACTTACGTACCTGCTGATGATTATCGCGTACTGGGCACCGACGGCTTCGGTCGTTCTGACAGCCGCGAAAACCTGCGTCACCACTTCGAAGTTGATGCTTCTTACGTGGTCGTAGCAGCCCTGGGCGAACTGGCTAAACGTGGCGAAATCGATAAGAAAGTGGTTGCTGACGCAATTACTAAATTCAACATCGATGCAGAAAAAGTTAACCCGCGTCTGGCGTAAGAGGTAAAGAGACAATGGCTATCGAAATCAAAGTACCAGACATCGGCGCTGATGAAGTTGAAATCACCGAGATTCTGGTCAAAGTTGGCGACAAAGTTGAAGCTGAACAGTCGCTGATCACTGTAGAAGGCGATAAAGCCTCTATGGAAGTTCCGTCTCCACAGGCTGGCGTCGTGAAAGAGATCAAAGTCTCTGTCGGCGACAAAACCGAGACCGGCAAACTGATCATGATTTTCGATTCCGCCGAAGGTGCAGCAGACGCTGCACCTGCTAAGGCAGAAGAGAAGAAAGAAGCCGCTCCGGCCGCAGCACCTGCTGCCGCGAGCGCAAAAGACGTTAACGTGCCAGACATCGGCGGTGACGAAGTAGAAGTTACCGAGATCATGGTGAAAGTGGGCGACACCGTTGCCGCTGAACAGTCTCTGATCACCGTAGAAGGCGACAAAGCTTCTATGGAAGTCCCTGCGCCGTTCGCGGGCGTGGTGAAAGAGATCAAAATCAGCACCGGCGACAAAGTGTCTACCGGCTCTCTGATCATGGTCTTCGAAGTGGCGGGTGCCGCACCTGCTGCCGCTCCAGCACAGGCTGCTGCTCCGGCTGCTGCCGCAGCACCTGCGGCTTCCGGCTCTAAAGAAGTTAACGTCCCGGACATCGGCGGTGATGAAGTTGAAGTCACTGAAGTGATGGTGAAAGTGGGCGACAAAGTTGCCGCTGAGCAGTCACTGATCACCGTAGAAGGCGACAAAGCTTCCATGGAAGTGCCTGCACCATTCGCCGGTACCGTGAAAGAAATCAAAATCAGCACCGGCGACAAAGTGTCCACCGGCTCCCTGATCATGGTCTTCGAAGTAGAAGGCGCTGCACCTGCTGCGGCTCCAACTGCTGCTGCACCAGCTCCAGCCGCTGCGGCACCAGCCCCGGCAGCCAAAGCCGCTGCACCTGCTGCTAAAGCAGAAGGTAAATCTGAATTCGCTGAAAACGACGCGTACGTTCATGCGACTCCGCTGATCCGCCGTCTGGCTCGCGAGTTCGGTGTTAACCTGGCGAAAGTGAAAGGCACCGGCCGTAAAGGTCGTATCCTGCGTGAAGACGTTCAGGCTTACGTGAAAGACGCTGTTAAACGCGCTGAAGCAGCTCCGGCTGCGACCGGCGGTGGTCTGCCTGGCATGCTGCCATGGCCGAAAGTTGACTTCAGCAAGTTCGGCGAAATCGAAGAAGTGGAAATGGGCCGCATCCAGAAAATCTCTGGTGCTAACCTGAGCCGTAACTGGGTGATGATCCCGCACGTTACCCACTTCGACAAAACCGATATTACCGATCTGGAAGCGTTCCGTAAGCAGCAGAACGACGAAGCCGCTAAGCGTAAGCTGGACGTGAAGTTCACTCCTGTAGTGTTCATCATGAAAGCCGTTGCGGCCGCGCTGGAGCAGATGCCTCGCTTCAACAGCTCCCTGTCCGAAGATGGCCAGAAGCTGACGCTGAAAAAATACATCAACATCGGTGTGGCGGTTGATACCCCGAATGGCCTGGTTGTTCCAGTCTTCAAAGACGTGAACAAGAAGAGCATCACTGAGCTGTCTCGCGAACTGATGGCTATCTCCAAGAAAGCTCGCGACGGCAAGCTGACCGCTGGCGAAATGCAGGGCGGCTGCTTCACCATCTCCAGCCTGGGCGGTATCGGGACTACTCACTTCGCGCCGATCGTTAACGCGCCAGAAGTGGCTATCCTGGGTGTCTCCAAGTCTGCTATGGAGCCAGTCTGGAACGGTAAAGAGTTCACGCCGCGTCTGATGATGCCGATGTCTCTTTCCTTCGACCACCGCGTAATCGACGGCGCTGATGGAGCTCGCTTCATCACCATCATCAACAACATGTTGTCTGATATTCGCCGCCTGGTGATGTAATTGAAAAGCCGGCCAATCGGCCGGCTTTTTTCTGGTAATCTCATGGTGTTTGTGAGGTTATTGGCGAAAGCGACAATTCGTGAGCCGTTTGTTGTTTCAAAATTGTTAACAATTTTGTAAACTGCGGGCGGATAGAACGACCCGGTGGACGACGGGTATAAATTAAGAGGTCATGATGAGCACAGAAATCAAAACTCAGGTCGTAGTACTTGGGGCAGGCCCGGCAGGTTACTCCGCAGCATTCCGCGCCGCGGATTTAGGTCTGGAAACCGTCATCGTAGAGCGTTACAGCACCCTTGGTGGTGTTTGTCTGAACGTCGGCTGTATCCCTTCTAAAGCGCTGCTGCACGTTGCTAAAGTTATCGAAGAAGCAAAAGCACTGGCCGAACACGGCATCGTTTTCGGTGAGCCGAAAACCGATATCGACAAAATTCGTACCTGGAAAGAGAAAGTTATCACTCAGCTGACCGGCGGCCTGGCGGGTATGGCCAAAGGCCGTAAAGTGAAAGTGGTAAACGGTCTGGGTAAATTCACCGGGGCTAACACCCTGGAAGTGGAAGGCGAAAACGGTAAAACCGTGATCAACTTCGACAACGCTATCATCGCGGCGGGTTCCCGTCCGATCGAGCTGCCGTTCATTCCTCATGAAGATCCACGTGTGTGGGATTCCACGGATGCGCTGGAGCTGAAATCCGTACCTAAACGCCTGCTGGTAATGGGCGGCGGTATCATCGGCCTGGAAATGGGCACCGTATACCATGCGCTGGGTTCAGACATTGACGTGGTTGAAATGTTCGACCAGGTTATCCCTGCCGCAGACAAAGACATCGTTAAAGTATTCACCAAGCGCATCAGCAAGAAATTCAACCTGATGCTGGAAACCAAAGTGACTGCCGTTGAAGCGAAAGAAGACGGCATCTATGTTTCCATGGAAGGCAAAAAAGCCCCTGCAGAACCACAGCGTTACGACGCGGTTCTGGTGGCTATCGGCCGCGTGCCGAACGGTAAAAACCTCGATGCAGGCAAAGCCGGCGTTGAAGTTGACGACCGTGGCTTTATCCGCGTTGACAAACAGCTGCGCACCAACGTGCCACACATCTTTGCTATCGGCGACATCGTCGGTCAGCCAATGCTGGCACACAAAGGTGTTCATGAAGGCCACGTTGCCGCAGAAGTTATCGCCGGGATGAAGCACTACTTCGATCCGAAAGTGATCCCATCTATCGCTTATACCGAGCCAGAAGTTGCATGGGTTGGTCTGACTGAGAAAGAAGCGAAAGAGAAAGGCATCAGCTACGAAACCGCCACCTTCCCGTGGGCTGCTTCTGGCCGTGCTATCGCTTCCGATTGCGCAGACGGTATGACCAAGCTTATTTTCGACAAAGAGACTCACCGCGTTATCGGTGGGGCGATTGTCGGGACCAACGGCGGCGAGCTGCTGGGCGAAATCGGTCTGGCTATCGAGATGGGTTGTGACGCAGAAGACATCGCGCTCACCATCCACGCTCACCCGACGCTGCACGAATCCGTTGGCCTGGCGGCTGAAGTCTTCGAAGGCAGCATCACCGACCTGCCAAACGCAAAAGCGAAGAAAAAGTAACTTTCAGCGTCTGATAAAGCGGCCCTTTGGGGCCGTTTTTTTTGCCCGTAAAAGGCCGCCCTTGCGAGCGGCCAGTAGCTTAATTGCCCAGGTTCAAAACGAACTGAACGGTAATGTCTGAAATATTCCAGCCACCCTGGCTCAGCGAAAGCAGTGAACCTAACAACAGAAGCAGCGCGTACAGCAAACGCATTTCCATTGCGTGTATACCCTTTGGGCTACGGCGATTCCTTCTTCACCGGGAAAGGCAGAATCAGGCAAGTGTACAGGACTTACCACGTAGAGCGGTTAAACTGCTCCCGAACCCGATGACTGGCTGCTACACCAGCGAAGCAGGCCATCGTCGAATGTAGGGTAAAAGAGGGGGATCGGATATGGAGATTTCAAGCTTGCAGTGGCTTACATCCTCTTTTAGATGTCAGCTCGCAAAATGAGCAATATGCCTTGCAACCATATACTGATAAGGGCATTATCGTCCTCGTACTGGACTTGCCACAAAACATTTCCTTTCATCGTGTGCTACCACTTTGTCAGGGCAAACGAACCGCCGAAAGGCGGTTTTTTTGTGTCTGAGGGTCATATCAAAAAGTAATCTATTCCCCCTTAACGATTCAGCAACGTTTTAATGTTGCTTTTTTGTAAACAGATTAACACCCCCTGAAAATCCTGCTATGCTGCCCGACGCGGTACCGGGCATTTACCCTACAAACTGCTGTCTCACAGGAGCGTGAAGAGAGAGATCCGGTGTCGCCAAATGACAATGAGAGCGAGGAGAACCGTCGTGCTAGAAGAATACCGTAAGCACGTAGCTGAACGTGCCGCAGAAGGGATTGTTCCAAAACCCTTAGATGCCACCCAAATGGCCGCACTGGTTGAGCTGCTGAAAACCCCACCAGCAGGTGAAGAAGCATTCCTGTTAGATCTGATTACTAACCGTGTACCGCCGGGCGTTGATGAAGCCGCCTACGTGAAAGCCGGTTTCCTTGCTGCCATTGCCAAAGGCGATGCCACTTCCCCGCTGATCTCCCCTGAAAAAGCCGTTGAACTGCTGGGCACCATGCAGGGTGGCTACAACATTCATCCGCTGATTGACGCGCTGGATAACGAAAAGCTGGCGCCGATTGCCGCCAAAGCGCTGTCCCATACGCTGCTGATGTTTGATAACTTCTACGATGTAGAAGAGAAAGCCAAAGCGGGCAACACCTACGCTCAGCAAGTGCTGAAGTCCTGGTCCGAAGCCGAGTGGTTCCTGTCTCGCCCTAAACTGGCCGAGAAAATCACCGTTACCGTCTTTAAAGTCACCGGTGAAACCAACACCGATGACCTGTCCCCGGCCCCGGACGCATGGTCCCGCCCGGACATCCCGCTGCACGCCCTGGCGATGCTGAAAAACGCCCGCGAAGGCATTGAGCCGGATCAGGCTGGCGTAATTGGCCCTATCAAACAGATCGAAGCGCTGCAGAAGAAAGGTTTCCCTCTGGCCTACGTGGGCGATGTTGTGGGCACCGGTTCTTCCCGTAAATCCGCTACCAACTCCGTGCTGTGGTTCATGGGTGACGATATTCCGAACGTGCCGAACAAGCGCGGCGGCGGCGTTGTGCTGGGCGGCAAAATCGCCCCCATCTTCTTCAACACCATGGAAGATGCTGGCGCACTGCCGATCGAAGTTGACGTTAACGATCTGAATATGGGCGATGTGATCGACATTTACCCGTACAAAGGTGAAGTGCGTAACCACGAAACCGACGCGGTGATCGCTAACTTTGAACTGAAAACTGACGTGCTGCTGGACGAAGTTCGCGCCGGCGGCCGTATTCCGCTGATCATCGGCCGTGGCCTGACCACCAAAGCGCGCGAAGCACTGAGCCTGCCGCATAGCGACGTATTTGTTCAGGCGAAAGATGTTGCCGCCAGCACACGCGGTTACTCGCTGGCGCAGAAAATGGTTGGCCGCGCCTGTGGCGTGGAAGGTATTCGCCCTGGCGCTTACTGCGAACCGAAGATGACTTCCGTAGGTTCCCAGGACACCACCGGGCCGATGACCCGTGATGAGCTGAAAGACCTTGCCTGCCTTGGTTTCTCTGCGGATCTGGTGATGCAGTCCTTCTGTCACACCGCGGCCTATCCTAAGCCGGTGGACGTGACAACGCACCACACGCTGCCTGACTTCATCATGAACCGTGGCGGCGTGTCTCTGCGCCCGGGCGATGGCGTTATTCACTCATGGCTGAACCGCATGCTGCTGCCGGATACCGTTGGCACCGGCGGTGATTCCCATACCCGTTTCCCAATCGGGATTTCCTTCCCGGCAGGTTCTGGTCTGGTGGCGTTTGCCGCGGCGACCGGCGTTATGCCGCTGGATATGCCTGAGTCCGTGCTGGTTCGCTTTAAAGGCGAAATGCAGCCTGGCATCACTCTGCGTGACCTGGTACATGCGATCCCGCTGTACGCGATCAAACAGGGCCTGCTGACCGTGGAGAAGAAAGGCAAGAAAAACATCTTCTCTGGCCGTATCCTGGAAATCGAAGGTCTGCCGACGCTGAAAGTTGAGCAGGCGTTTGAGCTGACCGATGCTTCCGCAGAGCGTTCTGCCGCAGGTTGCACCATTAAGCTGGATCGCGAGCCGATCGAAGAGTACCTGAATTCCAACATCGTGCTGCTGAAGTGGATGATTGCCGAAGGTTACGGCGACCGTCGTACGCTTGAGCGCCGTATTCAGGGCATGGAAAAATGGCTGGCAGATCCGCAGTTGATGGAAGCCGACGCTGATGCAGAATATGCGGCAGTGATCGACATCGATCTGAACGATATCAAAGAGCCAATCCTCTGTGCGCCAAACGACCCGGACGATGCTCGTCTGCTGTCCGACGTGGCCGGGGAGAAGATCGACGAAGTGTTTATCGGTTCCTGCATGACCAACATCGGTCACTTCCGTGCGGCGGGTAAACTGCTGGACAGCCACAAAGGTCAGCTGCCAACTCGCCTGTGGGTGGCGCCGCCAACTCGTATGGACGCGGCTCAGCTGACGGAAGAAGGCTATTACAGCGTGTTCGGTAAGAGCGGGGCCCGTATCGAAATTCCAGGCTGCTCCCTGTGCATGGGTAACCAGGCTCGTGTGGCAGATGGCGCGACGGTCGTGTCGACTTCAACCCGTAACTTCCCGAACCGTTTGGGAACCGGCGCAAATGTCTTCCTGGCGTCTGCTGAGCTGGCGGCCGTGGCTTCCCTGTTGGGTAAACTGCCAACTCCTGACGAATATCAGACCTTCATGACTCAGGTTGATAAAACGGCGGTAGACACTTACCGTTACCTGAACTTTGACCAGCTGTCTCAGTACACCGAGAAAGCGGACGGCGTCATCTTCCAGACCGCCGTTTAAAGGCTAAATACCCTCACTCTGTGCTCTCTCTCCCTGTGGGAGAGGGCCTGGGTGAGGGCGCCAGACCCTTCTGCGTTTCTCCTTTTTATTTCTCGTCCTTCTACTCGCCACGCTGTTTTCCCCTGACTTTGCTGCGATAATTAAGCCTATAGGCGTGGGTGAGGATTTCCCCCGCGATGTAGAGGAAACAGCGATGGACTATGAATTTCTGCGTGACATCACCGGTATGGTGAAGGTGCGTATGTCAATGGGGCACGAGGTTGTCGGCCACTGGTTTAATGAGGAAGTGAAGGGTAACCTGGCGCTTCTGGATGAAGTCGAGCAGGCCGTGCTTTCCGTGAAAGGCAGCGAGAGGCAGTGGCAGCGTGCCGGGCACGAATATACGCTGTGGCTGGACGAGGAAGAGGTCATCGTTCGCGCTAACCAGCTGGAAATCTCCGTGGATGAGATGGAAGAGGGAATGAGCTACTACGACGAAGAGAGCCTCTCTTTTTGCGGCGTAGAGGACTTCCTGCAGGTGGTACAGGCTTACCGGGAATTCCTGCAGCAGCGTTAACGCGCTGGGGCCGATACCGCCGCCACATTGTTTGGTCTTAGAGCCAATGACCGTGGTTTCACGGTCATTATTTCAGGCCAGGCGGGGAAAGCGTTATTTAACGTAGGCCAGCAGGCTTAAGGAATCGCGCGCCAGAGATTTACATTTTGTTGCCGTGGGGATGGCAATACCGCTCAAATCTTTGTAGCTGTCTTCACCTAATGCTTTCATGTTCCAGCTATCGTAGTTGCTGAGATCCCATTGATTTTGTTGGGCAAAAAAGACCAGCGCGCGTCGGATCTGGCCGTTAGGGAGGTTTTGGTAGCCACAATCATTTTTTAAGAACACAAATACCGCAGTCAGATCGGCCATATCTTCTGCTTCAGACTCACTCAGCGCCAGGCTGCTGGTAGAAAAAGCCAGCAAAATGCCCAGTAATAACGCCCTAACTCCCATCTTCATCACGTCTACCACTTTTTCTCAGATACGAAACGTTAACACAGTTAAATGGGCGTCGACGATATTTATTATGAGCTTAAAACTTGACCTTACCGTTAGGGAAAGGTTTATGCTCGCCGACAAGTATGCCAACTAAAGGAACTGACTATGCATCGCCGTAATTTTCTAAAATATACCGCGGCGCTCGGGGCTTTCAGCGCGCTGCCACTCTGGAGCCGTGCCGCGCTGGCGGCCAATCGTCCGGCGTTGCCTATCCCACCTTTGCTTGCCCCGGATGCCAAAAATAGCATTCGCCTCACCTTAAACGCAGGAAAGAGCGTTTTTGCCGGGAAATCTGCCACGACCTGGGGCTATAACGGTGCTTTGCTTGGCCCGGCGTTAAAGCTAACGCAAGGGGAAGCGGTCACGGTCGATATCCATAATAACCTGGCAGAAGAAACCACGCTGCACTGGCATGGGCTTGAGGTCGGCGGCGAAGTCGATGGCGGCCCGCAGGGCGTTATCGCCGCCGGTGCAAAACGCAGCGTCACCTTTACGCCGCAGCAGCGTGCGGCGACCTGTTGGTTCCACCCGCATCAGCATGGTAAAACCGGGCATCAGGTGGCCATGGGGCTTGGTGGCCTCGTATTGATTGAAGATAACGAAAGTGCCCAACTGATGCTGCCGAAGCAGTGGGGCATCGATGATATTCCGCTGATTATCCAGGATAAACGTTTCGGTAAGGACGGAGAAATTGACTACCAGCTGGACGTCATGAGCGCGGCCGTAGGCTGGTTTGGCGACATGCTGCTATGCAACGGCGCCGTTTATCCCCAGCACACCAATCCGCGCGGCTGGCTGCGCCTGCGTTTGCTTAACGGCTGTAATGCCCGCTCGTTGAACATTGCTGCCAGCGACAATCGCCCGCTCTATGTCATCGCCAGCGACGGCGGACTGCTGGCAGAGCCAGTCAAAGTCACGGAGCTGGAAATTCTGATGGGGGAACGGTTCGAGGTGCTGGTCGATACCCGTGACGGCAAGCCTTTTGATATTGTCACCCTGCCGGTGAAGCAAATGGGCATGACCGTGGTACCTTTCGACAAACCTGCTCCGGTGGTTCGCATTCAGCCGCTGATTATCGCAGCCTCTGGCACGTTGCCGGACAAACTGGTCAACGTGCCTGCGCTCCCGTCGCTGGAAGGCGCAACTGAACGCTGGCTGCAACTGATGATGGATCCGATGCTCGACATGATGGGCATGCAGGCGCTGATGGATAAATATGGCATGCAGGCGATGGCGGGCATGTCGATGGACGGCCACGGTGATATGGGCGGTATGAGCCATGGCAGCATGAAGAACATGGACCACGGCAACATGGGGAAGATGAATCACGGCGGCATGGGCCACGGCTTTGATTTCCACAATGCCAACAAAATCAACGGCAAAGCTTTCGATATGGCAACCCCGGCGTTTGCTGCACAAAAAGGGAAATACGAGAAGTGGACGATATCCGGGGAAGGCGACATGATGCTGCACCCGTTCCATATTCACGGTACTCAGTTCCGTATCCTGTCCGAAAACGGCAAACCGGTGGCGGCGCATCGTCAGGGCTGGAAAGACACGGTGAAGGTGGAAGGTGCGCGCAGCGAAGTGCTGGTGAAGTTCCATCATGCTGCACCAAAGGAAGCGGCCTATATGGCGCACTGCCATCTGCTGGAGCATGAAGATACCGGAATGATGCTTGGTTTTACTGTCGCATAAAAGAAAGAGCGGGTGGCCTGAGCCACCCGCAATGTTTTATTTTGCGTCGTCCGGCAGAGCGTACGCCACAATATAATCCCCCATCTTCGTGCCGAAGGAACCGTGGCCACCTGCGGAAATCACCACATACTGCTTACCGTTCACTTCATACGTCATCGGCGTAGCCTGTCCACCGGCTGGCAGACGCGCTTCCCACAGCTGTTTCCCGTCACGCATATCAAACGCGCGCAGGTAGTTATCTGCGGTAGCACCAATGAACATCACGTTACCGGCGGTGGAGATTGGGCCACCCAGCATTGGCATCCCCATGCGGAATTTCATTGGAATACCGGTTGGGAACGGCATGCTGTCTTCCACGGTACCAATACGTTTCTTCCACACGATTTCGTTGGTTTTCAGGTCAACGCCAGAGATGTAGCCCCAGGCCGGCTGTTTACACGGCAGGCCGAACGGCGACAGGAACGGGTTCAGCGTGACGCCATACGGCACGCCGTACTGCGGCTGAACGCCGGATTCAGTGCCTGAGCCTTTCGCATCTTTTGGTGGTTCCATTGGGTTACCCGGCCCGCGTGGAATCAGCTTAGACACGAACGGCAGCGCCATTGGGTTGGTCATCGCGACCTGATTATTTGGGTCAACGGAGATCCCGCCCCACTCGAACATGCCCAGGTTGCCCGGGAACACCAGCGTCCCCTTTTCGGAAGGCGGGGTAAAGATGCCTTCATAGCGCATGCTGTGGAACATCACGCGGCAGACCAACTGATCGAACATGGTCGCGCCCCACATATCCGCCCCGCTCAGATCTTTCTCCGGACGGAAGGTCAGCTCGGAGAATGGTTGGGTAGGGGAAACATGGTCGCCTTTGGCGGCACCCTGTGGAACAGGCTGTTCCGGGGCTGGTACCACTAATTTACCGTCGCGGCGGTCCAGAACAAAAATGTTGCCGGTTTTAGCCGGGGCGTACACCACCGGCACCTTGTTGCCGTTTTTGTCGGTGATATCCGCCAGCGTTGGCTGGGCAGGCATGTCCATATCCCACAGGTCGTGGTGGACGGTCTGATAGGACCAGGCCAGCTTACCGGTGGTGGCATTCAGCGCCACGATGCTGCTGGCGTAGCGTTCCTGCTCAGGCGTGCGGTTGCCGCCCCAGATATCCGGCGTGGTCACGCCCATCGGCAGGTAAACCAGATCCAGTTTTGCATCATATGCCGCCGGAGCCCACGAGTTCGGCGAGTTCAGCGTGTAATGATGCTCGTCATCCGGGATAGCGTTTGGATCTTTCGCGCCTGGGTCAAACGCCCACAGCAGTTTACCGGTATTAACGTCAAAACCACGGATAACGCCGGAAGGCTCACGGGTAGAGAAGTTGTCGGTCACTGCCCCGGCAATCACAATCACCTTGTCGGTCACGATAGGCGGTGAAGTCGGCTCGTACATACCTGGCGTAGTCACCGGCTGGTTGGTCTGCAGGTTCAGAATACCTTTGTTCGCAAAGCTCTCACACAGCTTGCCGGTATCGGCGTTGAGCGCGAACAGGCGGCCATCGTTCACCGGCAGAAGGATGCGGCGAGGACAGTCGGCCACTACATCCGCAGGGGCGTTATCCGCGGTGGCTTCGTGGTAAGAAACGCCACGGCAGGTCACGTGCTGGAACGAAGGGTCGGTATTTAACTGAGGGTCAAACTTCCACTTTTCTTTCCCGGTGGCGGCATCCAGTGCGAACAGCTGCTGGTGGGCGGTACACAGGTAAAGCATATCGCGGATTTTGATCGGGGTGACTTCGTTGGTGATTTCACCCGGGTCGGTAGCACGCTTCACGTCGCCGGTCTGGAAACGCCAGGCTTCCTTCAACTGGCCCACGTTCTGCGTGGTGATCTGCTTGAGCGGAGAGAAACGCTGCCCTTCCTGATTGCGGCCATAAGCTGGCCAGTCGGCATCAGGAATGGAAGACTCAGCGGTAGCTGCGGCATTATCCAGATTCAGCGTGCCGTTGATCTCTTGCGGGTCGTTAAAGCCCGCCCAGACCAGCACAACGGCGGTAATCAGCAGGGAAACCACCAGCGATGGTGCCGCGCCGCTTGCTGGAATCACCAGGCGGCGATACACAAACGGCAGCAGAAGCCAGACGCCGAAGAACACCAGCACGTCGCAGCGCGGCGTCAGCGCCCAGAAGTCGAAGCCGACTTCCCAGACGCCCCAGGCCATCGTACACAGCAGCAGGGCCGCGTAGAGCCAAAGCGCGGAGGCTTTGCTCTTCCACAGCAGCCAGGCGACACCGAGCATCACCAGGCCGGCGATCGGGTAATACCACGACCCGCCTATAGCCACTAACCATATCCCGCCAAAGAGTAAATAGAGCCCGCAAAGTACAGCAAAGAGGGCCGAGAGGGTCACAAATAGTTGCGATCCGGTTTTATTTGTTTTCACAATTATCACACTCATAAAGTTTTGATAGCATTTAATTATAGTTATTAACAAGTGTGATGGTTGTCACATTTATGGCTTTTTTTTCAAGTGGGGATGTGAAGGCGATTTGCTGGTATACTCCACGCCTCACTATTTTGTGTTGGCTGCAGGTGAACCAGCATTAAATGATTTGTTTTTAAATCATATGGTTAGAGATATGAAACATACTGTTGAAGTGATGATCCCGGAAGCGGAGATCAAAGCCCGTGTCGCTGAACTGGGTCGTCAAATCACCGAACACTATCGCGACAGCGGCAGTGACATGGTGCTGGTGGGTCTGCTGCGTGGTTCATTTATGTTTATGGCGGATCTGTGCCGTGAAGTTCAGGTTTCCCATGAAGTCGATTTTATGACCGCTTCAAGCTACGGCAGCGGCATGTCCACCACTCGCGACGTGAAGATCCTGAAAGATCTGGACGAAGATATCCGTGGGAAAGATGTGCTGATCGTGGAAGATATCATCGACTCCGGCAACACCCTGAGTAAAGTGCGCGAGATCCTGAGCCTGCGTGAACCAAAATCTCTGGCCATTTGTACGCTACTGGACAAACCGACTCGCCGCGAAGTGAATGTTAACGTTGAATACGTTGGCTTCTCTATCCCAGACGAATTCGTCGTTGGCTACGGCATCGACTATGCCCAGCGCTATCGCCACCTGCCGTTCGTTGGCAAAGTGGTGATGCTGGACGAGTAATCAATCGTCGTAAGCAAACAAAAAAGGGCCTTAAAAGGCCCTTTTTGCTATCCACATTTCACGGAATTATTGCGAAGCTGCGCGATTCCGGTGGCTATGGTGGGTATTCTTCAGGTTGGCTATGCCGCTGCGGTAGCCCTGCTCGAGTGACTCGCGGCTGGTGGCCGTCACTTCAAGGTCGCGCAGGCGCCCGTCGTGAATACCGTAGACCCAGCCGTGAACCGTGACTTTCTGGCCGCGTTTCCAGGCAGACTGCATGATGGTGGAATGGCCGATGTTGTATACCTGCTCCATGACGTTCAATTCGCAGAGCGTGTCCATCCGCTGTTCCGGTGCCAGTTCCCCTAAGAGCGAACTATGCTTGAACCACAGGTCGCGAATGTGCAGCAGCCAGTTGTTAATTAGGCCCAGCTCCGGGTTTTCTACCGCAGCCTGAACGCCGCCGCAGCCGTAGTGACCGCAGATAATAATGTGCTCAACTTCAAGGACGTCTACAGCGTACTGCACAACGGAAAGGCAATTCAGATCGGTATGAACAACGAGGTTTGCCACGTTACGGTGAACAAAGAGTTCGCCTGGCTCCAGGCCGGTAAGTCGTTCGGCGGGAACACGGCTGTCGGAGCAGCCAATCCAGAGAAAGCGAGGTTTTTGTGCCTGGGCAAGTCTTTCGAAGAAACCGGGGTCTTCCTCAACCAGCATTTTTGACCAAAGTTCATTATTGCTGATAAGGGAATCAATGTCTTTCATGTGAGGTTAACGCCTGTCACCCGAGAAGTGCGATGGGGTAATATAGGGTAACTCAACGAATTTTCAAACAAGTACCGAATAAGGTAAGCGAATATCCATGACAATTGCATTGGAACTGGAACAGTTAACGAAAACCTATCCCGGTGGCGTCCAGGCGCTACGTGGCATAGATCTTCGCGTTGAAGCGGGTGATTTCTATGCGCTGCTCGGCCCTAACGGTGCGGGAAAATCCACCACTATCGGCATTATCAGTTCGTTGGTGAATAAAACCTCCGGCCGCGTGCGGGTGTTTGGCTACGATCTGCAAAAAGACGTGGTCAACGCCAAACGCCAGCTTGGCCTGGTTCCCCAGGAATTCAACTTCAACCCGTTTGAAACGGTGCAGCAGATCGTCGTGCACCAGGCTGGCTACTACGGCGTTGAGCGCAGCGAAGCGATAGCGCGCAGCGAAAAGTATTTAAAACAGCTCGATCTGTGGGAAAAACGCAACGAACGTGCGCGGATGTTATCGGGAGGGATGAAGCGTCGCCTGATGATTGCCCGTGCGTTAATGCACGAACCTAAGCTGCTGATTCTGGACGAGCCTACTGCCGGCGTAGACATCGAGCTGCGCCGCTCTATGTGGGGCTTCCTGAAAGATCTCAACGACAAAGGCACTACCATTATTCTGACTACTCACTATCTGGAAGAAGCCGAAATGCTGTGCCGCAACATCGGCATTATCCAGCGTGGTGAATTGGTAGAGAACACCTCGATGAAATCGCTGCTTTCCAAGCTGAAATCAGAAACCTTCATCCTGGATCTGGCCCCTAAAAGTCCACTGCCTAAGCTCGACGGTTACCAGTATCGGCTGGTGGACACGTCCACGCTGGAAGTCGAAGTTTTGCGTGAACAGGGGATTAACAGCGTGTTCAGCCAGCTAAGCGCGCAGGGGATACAGGTACAGAGTATGCGTAACAAAGCTAACCGTCTCGAAGAGTTGTTCGTGACGCTGGTAAACGGTAAACAAGGGGATCAGGCATGATGCAGCTGTACTGGGTGGCGCTGAAAAGCATCTGGACCAAAGAAGTTCACCGCTTCGCCCGTATCTGGATCCAGACCCTGGTTCCGCCGGTCATCACCATGACCCTGTATTTCATTATCTTTGGTAACCTGATTGGCTCGCGTATCGGCGAAATGCACGGCTTCACCTATATGCAGTTCATCGTGCCGGGCCTGATCATGATGGCGGTGATCACCAACGCCTACGCCAACGTCGCTTCCTCATTCTTCAGCGCGAAGTTCCAGCGCAATATCGAAGAGCTGCTGGTGGCACCGGTACCCACGCACGTGATCATCGCGGGCTATGTTGGTGGCGGCGTCGCGCGCGGTCTGTGCGTGGGGATCCTGGTCACGGCGGTGTCGCTGTTCTTCGTCCCGTTCCAGGTGCATTCCTGGCTGTTCGTGGCGTTGACGCTTGTACTGACGGCTATTCTGTTCTCGCTGGCCGGTCTGCTGAACGCCGTCTTTGCCAAAACGTTCGATGATATCAGTCTGATCCCGACCTTCGTGCTGACGCCGCTGACCTATCTGGGCGGGGTGTTTTACTCCCTGACCCTGCTGCCTCCGTTCTGGCAGGCGCTCTCGCACCTGAACCCCATCGTCTACATGATTAGCGGCTTCCGTTTTGGTTTCCTGGGCATTACCGATGTGCCATTGGTGACCACCGTCGGTGTGCTGGCAATCTTTATCGTCGTGTTTTACTTGTTGTGCTGGTATCTCATCCAGCGCGGTCGCGGGCTCCGGACCTAATAGTTCCTGATTAAATCCCCCTCTTTAGGGGGATTTTTTTACGCCAAATTGATACGCATCAGGCTACTTATTCAGCGTTCTGGCACACTGTCGCTCCATAAACAGGAGAGACTTTATGCTTGGCTGGGTCATTGCCGGACACGACGACTACGCACAAAAGATACTGGATGCTCTCGAGCAGCGCTTTGGGCCGCAGCCTCAGTGCTGTGCGGTGAATTTCTGGCACGGGTTAAGCACCAATATGCTTAGCCGGATGATGTGCGATGCTCTTCACCACTGCGATTCGGGCGACGGCGTTATCTTTCTGACCGATCTCACCGGGGCGGAACCTTACCGGGCAGCGGCATTGATGAACCATAAGCATGAGCATTGCGAAGTTATCGCCGGGGTAACGCTGCCGCTGCTTTTAGCGATGCGTGAACAGCGGGAAAATATCTCCAGCGAAGCCTTTCGGCAGCTTATTGTGGAGCAGGGCGGGGAGGCGGTGACCAGCCTTTGGCATCAGCAGCAAAAGAACCCGCCGTTTGTATTGCTGCACAATTATTAAGGGTATGTATCTATTGAGGTTGGTATTCCTCTGTCTTTTGCTAAACTAATGACTTCCTTCCGTCTTTCCGACAAAAACTGACTAATTTGCCATGTTAACTCGCCTTGTTTATTGCGTCATGCTGGTCATCAGCATCGGAACTGCTCAGGCTAGCCTGCTCAGTAGCCATGACACTCCCGCCCAATATATGCAAACCACCGAAGATGCCGATATCTGGGCGCAGGTGGGTGATAATGTGATTTCCGTCGGCCGTATCGGCCAGGGGCAAATCCTGGCGGTGGTGCCGACGGCCGCAGATTACTACGAGTTTAATTTCGGCTTCGGTACCGGGTTTATCGACAAGGCGCATCTTGGCCCGGTAAAAGGCAAGCAGCGAGTGGAAGACCGGCTGGGGGATCTCAACAATCCGTTGAGTAACCAAAACTTGATCACCTTCCGCGACGTGGCTATCTATAGCGAGCCGGCCACCTCGTCAGCGGTGTTCGGCACGCTGGCAGATAACCTGCGTTACCCAATCATCGGCAAGCTCAAAGATCGCCTGAACCAGACCTGGTACCAAATTCGCATTGGCAATCGCCTGGGCTACATCAGCAGCCTGGACGCGCAGCCGGATAACGGCATTCCGGTTCTGACCTATCACCACATTCTGCGTGATGAGGAAAATACGCGTTTCCGCCATACGTCGACGACCACCTCGGTGGTTGCGTTCAGCAACCAGATGACCTGGCTGCGTGACATGGGCTACACCACGCTGACGATGTATCAGTTGGAAGGTTATCTGCGTAACCGTATGAATCTCCCGGCTCGCTCGGTGGTGATCACCTTTGATGACGGGTTGAAATCAGTCTACCGTTACGCGTTCCCGATTCTGAAACAGTACGGCTTTAAAGCGACGGCTTACATTATCTCGTCACGCATTAAGCGTCATCCACAGCCGTGGAATCCAAAGTCTCTGCAGTTTATGAGTATTTCTGAGCTGGAGGCGATTCAAAGCGTGTTCGATATTCAGTCGCACACGCATTTCCTGCATCGCGTGGATAACTACCGCCGCCCGATTCTTCTGAGCCGTAGTTACCACAATATCCTGTTTGATTTTGAGCACTCGCGCCGTGCGCTGTCGCAGTTCAATCCGCACGTGCTTTATCTCTCTTATCCGTTTGGCGGCTATAACGATATTGCGGTAAAAGCGGCGAACGATGCAGGATTCCATATGGCGGTAACCACGGTGCGTGGGAAGGTGAAACCGGGCGACAACCCGTTCTTGCTGAAGCGGCTTTATATTATGAGGACGGATTCTCTGGAGACGATGTCGAGGACGATTACCAATCAGCCTGAATCGTGAGTACGTGAGCTAAACTGGGGTTGTTCGATCCCCTCTCCCGCGTGGGGAGAGGGTTAGGCGAGGGCGGTTGTTACGCGACCTGAACCGGCACGGCTTTCGCGAGACGCTTCATCTCATTCTCACCGTCAAAGTAGGCCACTTTTGGCTGCCAGCTGCGCGCCTGCTCATCTGGCATAGTAACGTAGCTGGCGATAATCAGGATGTCACCGACGTCGGCGCAGTGTGCCGCCGCACCGTTAACGGAGATGATTTTAGAGCCACGTTCACCGGCGATAGCGTAGGTAGAAAAACGCTTCCCGTTGGTGACGTTGTAGATGTCGATGGCTTCATATTCCAGAATGCCTGCCGCCTCAAGGAAGTCCTGATCGATGGCGCAGGAGCCTTCGTAATGCAAGTCCGCCTGAGTCACTTTGACGCGGTGTAACTTGCCTTGCAGCATGGTGCGAATCATAAACTTGAACCTTTGTTACTGGGCTTAAAAAGCGCGGATATCACCCGCGCCGTGGATATTCGAGGCAGTATTGCCCTTTTTATTTAGGCTGTCTACTGCGCCAGATCGACGGTGACGTTATCAATCAGTCGGGCCTGACCGAGCCAGGCCGCCATCAGGATCACCGCACGTTTGCTTTCCGCTGACAGCTCCAGCAAAGTGTCCGCATCGCGGATTTGCAGGTCATCAGAACGGAAACCTTTTTCGTTCAATTCTGTTGCCGCGAGGATCAGCATCTCTTCGGTATCACGGTCGCCGCCGCGCAGTTTTTCCGCCAGGCCGTTCATGACCTTGCTCAATCCCGGGGCGATTTTACGCTGATCTGCTGTCAGGTAGCCATTACGTGAGCTGAGCGCCAGGCCGTCTTTAGCGCGCACGGTCGGCACGCCAATAATCTCAATGTCGTAGCCCATATCGGCGACCATTTTGCGGATCAGCGCTAGCTGCTGATAATCCTTTTGGCCAAAGCAGGCAACGTCGGGCTGAACGAGGTTGAACAGTTTGCTGACAATGGTGGAAACACCACGGAAATGCCCTGGGCGGCTGGCGCCTTCCAGCATGGTGGAGATGCCCGGCACATCCACAAATGTCTGTGTGTCGAGGCCCTGAGGGTAAACGTCAACCGGCGCCGGGGCAAAGACCATATCCACCTTGCGGCGGTTCAGCTTTTCGCAATCTTCCTGCAGGGTGCGCGGGTAGCGGGCTAAGTCGTCCGGTCTGTCAAACTGCATCGGGTTCACGAAAATACTGACCACGACCACATCAGCCACGGCTTTGGCTTCTTCCACCAGCGTCATGTGCCCATCGTGCAGGTTGCCCATGGTCGGCACCAGGGCGATGCGTTTTCCTTCCTGGCGCCAGCGGCGAATCTGCTGACGCAGCAGCGGTAACGTTTCGATAATCAGCACAACCTATCTCCTGTCAGTAAAAACTGTGTTCGTTGCCCGGATAACTGCCGGATTCGACTTCACTAATGTACTGGCGCACCGCGGTGCGAATATCGGCGGTCTCAGCAAGGAAATTCTTCGCAAACTTAGGAATATGGCCGCCGGTAATCCCAAAGGCATCATGCATCACCAGAATCTGCCCGTCCGTGACGTTGCCCGCGCCAATGCCAATCACCGGGATAGAAAGCGCTTCGGTTACGCGTTTAGCCAGCTCAACGGGAACGCACTCCAGCACCAGCAGCTGGGCGCCAGCGGCTTCCAGCGCCAGAGCGTCATCCAGCAGCGTTTGCGCGGCCTGTTCGTCGCGGCCCTGAACTTTATACCCGCCAAAAATATTGACCGACTGCGGCGTTAATCCCAAATGACCACATACAGGAACGGCGCGCTCCGTCAGCATTTTCACCGTGTCAGCCAGCCAGCGGCCGCCTTCGATTTTCACCATGTTAGCCCCGGCGCGCATGACCTCTGCGGAGTTGGCAAACGCCTGCTCCGGCGTGGCGTAGGCCATAAACGGCAGGTCAGCCAGCAGCAGGCAGTTTGGCGCACCGCGGCGAACCGCACGAGTGTGGTAGGCAATGTCTGCCACCGTGACCGGCAGCGTAGAGTCGTGGCCCTGAACCGTCATGCCCAGCGAATCGCCAACCAGCAAAACGCCGACGCCTTCGTCAGCAAACAGCTTAGCGAAGCTAAAGTCATAGGCGGTAAGGGTGGCGAATTTCTTGTTATCCTGCTTGAGCTTACGCAGGGTGGAGGTGGTAGTGGGTTTCATCATCATCCCCGGAGAAAGGTTAGAACAGGATACGGGCGCGCTGTTTACCAGCGGGTGATGCCCTCCTGGGAGAGGCTAGCCAGTATCGCGGCAACAGACTGCCCGTCGGGAAAGCGGCATTCCGGTGCTATTTCCAGCAGAGGAACCAGCATAAACGCGCGGTTCTTCATGTCATAATGAGGTACAGTCAGGCGTTCGGTGTGCATCACCTCATCGCCAAACAGCATAAGATCGAGATCTAACGTCCGCGGCCCCCAGCGCTCTGCTTTGCGCACGCGGCCATGCTCCAGTTCAATACGTTGGGTATGGTCCAGAAGGGCTTCGGCAGACAGGTCGGTGTCCAGCACCACGGCAGCATTCAGATAATCTGGCTGATCCTGCGGGCCGAGCGGGGGGGTGCGGTAAAACGAAGAAGTGGCCACCATTCGGCTTTGTGGAATGGCGGCCAGGGCGTCAAGAGCAGATGAAACCTGCTCCAGCGGCGACGCCTGGTTACTGCCCAGCGCGATATACGCGAGGGTCATGAATTACCTTCGCGACGTGGCGCGCGTTTGCGTGGGCGACGCGTGCGGCGGCGAGCTGCAGGCTCATCGCCAAGGTCGTTCAGCATATCTTTTTGCATTGGCGGCGCAGCGACCTGGAACTCGCCCCACCATTTGGTCAGACGCAGCAGTTCCTGGTTGTTCTCGACTTCCGCGCGCAGCGCCAGCAGGTCGTAAGACGCCCGGAATTTAGGATGCTCCATCAGCTTCCAGGCGCGTTTACCCTGGCGGCGGGACAGACGAAGCTGCAGGCCCCAGATATCGCGCACCAGCGTAGTAATGCGTTTTGGAATCGCCAGCGCACGGCAGGCTTCATCCAGCACTTCATTCATCGCCAGCGCAAAGGCGTCGTAGTAGGCGAGGCCGCTTTCCTGGGCAATCTTTTGCGCCATTTCCAGCTGTGGATACCAGAACATCGCCGCAAACAGGAACGCCGGATTTACGCGCATATTGTTATGAATGCGGGTATCGGTGTTCTTCAGCACCAGCGCAATAATGCGTTCCATCGGGCTGTCGCCCTGCTCGGTGAAATAGCGGGTGATGATCGGGAACAACGGCTGGAAGAGCTGATATTCACGCAGCAGTTGGTAGGTTTCAAACCCGTATCCGGCCTGCAGAAGTTTGAGCGATTCTTCAAAGAGACGCGCCGGGGGCACATCGTTCAGCAGCGTGGCAAGGCGAGGAATCGGCTCGCCGGTTTCCGGGCTGATGGTCATATTCAGCTTGGCGGCAAAGCGCACGGCGCGCAGCATTCGCACCGGATCTTCGCGGTAACGCGTTTCCGGGTCGCCAATCAGGCGAATAATGCCTTTATTCAGATCGTTCAGGCCGCCGACGTAATCCCGCACGGAGAAATCGGCCACGCTGTAGTAAAGACTGTTGATAGTGAAGTCGCGGCGTTGAGCATCTTCTTCGATAGAACCAAAGATGTTATCACGCAACAGCATGCCGTTCTGGCCACGCTGCGAGGTCTGACGGTCGGCAGACTGCTGCTCTTCATGATGGCCGCGGAAGGTGGCCACTTCGATGATTTCAGGCCCGAACATCACGTGAGCCAGGCGGAAACGGCGGCCAACCAGGCGGCAGTTACGGAACAGTTTGCGAACTTGTTCTGGCGTCGCGCTGGTGGTGACGTCGAAATCTTTCGGTTTTTTGCCCAGCAGCAGGTCGCGGACGCCGCCGCCGACGAGGTAAGCCTCGTAGCCTGCTTTGTTTAAACGGTAGAGTACCTTGAGGGCATTTTCACTGATATCTTTGCGGGAAATAGCGTGCTGATCGCGCGGGATAACAGTAATGTGCGGGAGAGTTTCGGTCTCCTCGACCACGACGTCATCGCGGTTAAGCACCTTGCGGCAAAAATTAGCGACTCGGGTAAAAATAGTCCACCTCGGCAGTGTCAATCATAGGGACAAAAAAAACAGCGGCTAATCATAGCTCAGTGTGGGGCATTTGAGAATGATGTATTCACCGGCACACTATTAAGCGACCAGTTCATTACGGCTTGCTCCAGCAGCCTTTCCTGCGTCAGATCTTGCCAGCCGTCCGCTACTTGTTGATTTAAAAAGCGCAACGCTTCCACCAGCAGCGGGCGAGGATCGCCCTGCGGCAGCGCGGGCGCGTGATTCTGCTTCGAAAGCTTAGAGCCCTGCTCGTTGAGCGCCAGTGGCAGATGAATATAGCCGGGAGCGGGCCAGCCAAACTGCTGATATAGCGAGATTTGCCGTACCGTCGGCTCTATCAAATCTGCACCGCGCACGATCTCCGTCACGCCCTGGAAGTGGTCATCCACCACGACAGCAAGATTATAGGCGAACAGACCATCACGACGGTGAATGATGAAATCTTCCCGCGCCAAAGACTCATCGGCATGCAATTGCCCGCGCAGGCCGTCCTGGAAGCTCAGCACCGGGTTGTTTTGCACCAGGCGCATTGCGGCGTTTTGTGGCCCGTTGCCAAGGGTTCTGCAATGCCCGTCGTAGAAACCGCCGATCTGCTGAATACGGCTGCGAGTGCAGGTGCAGTAATAGCTCAGCCCTTGCTGCCGGAGCCAGTTCAGCGCGGCGCGATAGGCCTCATGGCGGTGGGATTGCCATAGCACATCGCCATCCCAGTGCAGGCCGTAATGCTCAAGCTGTTTGAGGATGGTGTCGGCGGCGCCGGGAACTTCGCGAGGAGGATCGATATCTTCGATGCGTACCAGCCAGCGACCCTGTTGAGCGCGAGCCTGAAGGTAGCTGCCAAGAGCGGCGATGAGTGAGCCAAAATGCAGTTCCCCGGAAGGTGAGGGGGCAAAACGGCCAATGTAGAGTTGAGCTGACATTTTTTGGGGTGCAATAAAGTAATATGGCGGGAGAGTCTCCCGCCATAGAGGTTTGGCATTTCCGAGGGCCGTTAGCCGGCCATCTGTTTTTCGCGGATTTCTGCCAACGTTTTGCAGTCGATACACAAATCAGCGGTCGGACGTGCTTCAAGGCGACGAATACCGATTTCTACACCGCAGGATTCGCAGTAGCCGAAATCTTCGTCTTCCACTTTCTTGAGCGTTTTTTCGATCTTTTTGATCAGTTTGCGTTCACGATCGCGGTTACGCAGTTCGAGGCTGAACTCTTCTTCCTGGGCCGCACGGTCTACCGGGTCCGGGAAGTTAGCCGCTTCATCCTGCATGTGCGAAACGGTGCGATCTACCTCGTCCCTGAGCTGATTACGCCATGCTTCAAGAATAAGCTTGAAGTGCGACAGCTGGGCTTCGTTCATGTACTCTTCGCCCGTTTTCTCCTGGTATGGCTCCACCCCAGCGATGGCGAGAATACTCAGGGACGACGTTTTACGCTTTTGCCCTTCTTGCATGTTGCTTCTCCTTAACACGCACTTATCGGTCCCCTGTCGGGGTAAAATCAGGCCGCTATAAATAGCAGATGCTTTTCAGGTTGGCAATTATATAAACTCCTCTCTTGACAACCGTGTGAAGAAAAGCTTATTTGCGAAACGACCCGACTATAAAAAAGACAATACGTTATCTGTCCTTAACCAGATGCTGATTATAAATAGACAGGCAACGGCGTAGTTAGAGTGATCCTCTCGGCAGAAAGTTCTGCTTTCCAGGCGATAATTTCAACCCCACACTGCTGTGCCTCGGTTAACAGCCGCGCATATTTCTCATCAATGTGGCGGGCTGGCGAGACGCTATTTATAGCAGAATGTAAAACCGCAAACAGTAGCACCGCGCGCTCTCCTTGCTGAACCACATTCATCAACTCTCTTAAATGCTTCTGGCCCCGCAGGCTAACAGCATCGGGAAAATAGCCTTTATCCTGCTGGAGCAACGTGACTGATTTCACTTCAATATAGCAGTTAACCTTGTTACTCGCTTGTAACATAAAGTCAATTCTGCTGCGTTCTTCACCGTATTTTACTTCGGCCTGAAGGCTGTCATAGCCCGCCAGTTGTGTCGGAGGATATGTCGTCAGCATCTCTCTGACCAGAGTGTTTGCTCGTAACGTATTGACGCAAATTATCTCACCCTTTTGTGTTTGAGTAAGCTCCCATGTATGGGGGTATTTGCGCGTTGGGCTGGCCGATGTGGAATACCAAACCGTATCGCCCGGCGTGGCACAGCCTGTCATTGCTCCGGTATTGGGGCAATGCAGCGTCATGGTTTCGCCGTTGGCGGTTACAACGTCCGCCAGAAAGCGTTTATAGCGTTTAATTAGCGTGGCGGGCTGCAGCGCGGGTGAAAACTCCATCTACTCTTCCTTATTAGTGAGCGACCAGCGCTCCAGCGCCTGATAGCGGGTTCTACCCTGTTCAAAAACGGACTCGTACAGCGAAAATTCATTCACCTGAAATTGCCAGCTAAAACCCGGGGCGGGGATCGCCACGGAGCGTATGGCATTGCGATAAAGCGTCACGTTGGGATGAAACGGCTGCGGAGACTGATAGCAGCCGCTGCGAGCGGCCTGGGAGCGTAGCATATTGGCCAGTTGCAGCAGGCCGCGCGGAGCCTGGCGTGGCCCCAGCCAGACGACGCTTGAGCGAAGCCATTGCCCGGCATCGTCCAGGCGCAGCGTAAAGCCGGGCTGGTTAATTCTTCCGGCGAGGCGACACAGTGCCTGGCGTTTTTCTTCGGAGACATCCCCCAAAAACGCCAGCGTGAGGTGCAGATTGGCCGCGACTACCGGTCGGCCAGCATCCGCCGGGAACTGGGCGGCTCGCCAGTGAATGATTTGCTGCTGAACCTCGGACGGTAACGTCAGGGCAAAAAACAGGCGTCGATTTTCGGCCATGCTTGTCTCTCGGTTATGGTTTGGCGGGATGCTACAATGCGCGACTGCCGATGTTAACCCTTTGGAGCCGTTTGTGTCCTCATTACCGGTTGCGGCCGTACTGCCGGAAGTGCTGAAAGCGCTCGAGTACGCCCCGCAAGTATTGCTCAATGCCCCTACCGGCGCAGGTAAATCTACCTGGCTGCCGCTGCAAATCCTTCAGCAGAGTAATCTGGAAGGCCGCATTCTGCTGCTTGAACCTCGTCGCCTTGCCGCCCGCAATGTTGCTCAGCGGCTGGCCGAATTATTGGGTGAGAAACCGGGTGAAACTGTCGGCTACCGGATGCGAGCTGACAGCTGTGTGGGGCCAAACACCCGGCTTGAGGTGGTGACCGAAGGGATTCTAACGCGGCTTATCCAACAGGATCCCGAGCTCAACGGTATTGGGCTTGTGATCCTCGATGAATTTCACGAGCGCAGTTTACAGGCCGATCTCGCCCTGGCGCTGCTGCTGGACGTGCAGGCCGGGCTTCGCGATGACCTTAAAATTCTGATTATGTCGGCGACGCTGGACAACCAGCGTCTGCAGCAATGCCTGCCTGATGCACCGGTGATTACCTCTGAAGGTCGTGCTTTCCCGGTTGAGCGCCGCTACATGGCTTTGCCAGCGCATCAACGCTTTGATGACGCAGTTGCCGCCGCCGTGGCCGGGCTGCTGCGCGAGGAGTCAGGATCGCTGCTGCTGTTTTTACCCGGCGTGGGTGAAATTCAGCGCGTGCAGGAACAACTCAAAGAGCGAGTGGCGAGCGATGTCCAGCTTTGCCCGCTGTACGGCGCTTTACCTTTGAGCGAGCAGCGTAAAGCGATTCTGCCCGCCGCGGCGGGAACCCGGAAGGTCGTACTGGCGACTAACATTGCCGAGACCAGTTTGACCATTGAAGGCATTCGTCTGGTGATGGATGCGGCGCAGGAGCGCGTCGCTCGCTTTGACGCTCGTACCGGGCTGACCCGGCTGGTCACTCAGCGTGTGAGTCAAGCCTCAATGACCCAGCGGGCCGGACGCGCCGGGCGTCTGGAGCCGGGTATATGCCTGCATCTGATCGCCGCCGACCAGGCCGAACGTGCGGCGGCCCAGAGCGAACCGGAAATCTTACAAAGTGATTTATCCGGCCTGCTGCTGGAGCTGTTGCAATGGGGCTGCCAGGACGTGCGCCAGCTAACCTGGCTTGATGCGCCGCCGGAGGTCAACCTGGCGGCAGCTCAACGTCTGCTACGTCAGCTAGGGGCCGTTGACGAGCAGCAACGCCTGACGGCAGAAGGGCAAAAAATGGCGAAAATGGGTAACGATCCGCGTCTTGCCTCAATGCTGGTGACGGCCAAAACGCCGGATGAGCAGGCCACAGCCGCGTGGCTGGCGGCAATCCTGGAGGAACCGCCGCGTACTCAGGGTGGCGGCGATTTGCGGTCACTTTTCGACAGCAGGAACGGTAACTGGCGGCAGCGCGCCGCTCAGCTGCTGAAAAGAATAAATGCCCGAAGCGGGGAGCCGGATATCTCGCTAGCCATGCCGCTGTTGGCAAGCGGGTTTAGCGACCGTATCGCCCGGCGGCGCGGGGCAGAAGGTCGCTATCAGTTAGCCAACGGCATGGGTGCGATGCTGGAGCAGGATGACGCCATGACGCGGCATGAATGGCTGATAGCGCCGCTTTTGCTGCAGGGCAGCCAGTCGCCGGATGCCCGCATCCTGCTGGCGCTGCCGCTGGATGTTGAAGAGCTTGTCGTTCGTATCCCGTATCTGCTGACGGAAAGTGATTCGGTGGAGTGGGATGAAGAGCGGGGTGCGTTAAAAGCCTGGCGGCGGCGTCAGATCGGCAAATTAGTGGTGAAAACTCAGCTGTTAGCGAAGCCTTCCGAAGAGGAAATGCAGCAGGCGATTTTAAACGGCATTCGTGAACGCGGGCTGGGCCTGCTGGAGTGGTCCGTTCCAGCCCAGCAGCTGCGGTTGCGCCTGAGCTGCGCGGCTCGCTGGCTGCCGGAGCAGAAATGGCCTGCGGTGGACGATGACTCCCTGCTGGCAAAGCTCGAAGACTGGCTGCTGCCGGAAATGCGCGGCGTGCATTCGCTACGTGCGTTGAAAAATATCGACCTTAGCCGGGCGCTGGGCAACTTGCTTGACTGGCCAATGCGTCAACGGCTGGATAGTGCCCTGCCAACTCATTACACTGTGCCGACCGGAAGCCAGATTGCGATTCGCTATGACAGCGAAAATCCGCCGGTACTGGCGGTGCGTATTCAGGAAATGTTTGGTGAAGCACAGACGCCTTGCATCGCCGAGGGGCGCGTTCCGCTGGTGCTTGAGCTATTATCTCCGGCGCAGCGGCCGTTGCAGATCACCCGTGATTTAACGGCGTTCTGGAACGGGGCCTGGCGCGAAGTGCAAAAAGAGATGAAGGGACGTTATCCGAAGCACGTCTGGCCGGACGATCCGGCGAATACTGCCCCGACGCGCCGGACGAAAAAGTATTCCTGATGCCCTCCCCAATGGGAGAGCTAGCGAGCATGAAAAGGCATTCTTGAAAAGAATGTCCGGTTGTTTTTTTTGAGAGATTTCTTCTTTCGCATTGCGCGGAAGAACGGAGAATCGGGCCTTTGCGCCTGAACTTTTGTGGAGAAGATGCATGGCGGGGAATGACCGCGAGCCTATTGGACGTAAAGGAAAACCAACGCGTCCGGCGAAAGAGAAGGTGAGCCGTCGTCGACTCAAGGAAGAGGAGTATGACGACGAGTACGAAGACGATGATTACGAGGACGAAGAACCTATGCCGCCGCGTAAAGGAAAAGGTAAGGGGAAAGGCTCGGGCCGCCCGTCGAAAAAACGCCGTTTCTTCTGGCTGTTGGTGAAGCTGGCGATCATCTTCTTTGTGGTGCTGGTTATTTACGGTGTGTACCTCGATCAGCAGATCCGCAGCCGCATTGACGGCAAAGTCTGGCAGCTTCCGGCGGCGGTCTATGGCCGCATGGTAAACCTTGAGCCAGATATGCCTTACAGCAAAGCGGAGATGGTGAAGCTGCTGGAAGCGACGCAGTACCGGCAGGTGTCGAGCATGACGCGCCCGGGCGAGTTCACCGTGCAGGGGAACAACATCGAGCTGATTCGCCGCCCGTTTGACTTCCCGGACGGTAAAGAAGGGCAGATTCGCGCTCGCCTGGTGTTCGACGGTGGCCATCTGGAATCTATCCAGAACATGGATAATAACCGCAGCTTCGGTATCTTCCGCCTCGACCCGCGGCTGATCACCATGCTTTCTTCGCCAAACGGTGAGCAGCGCCTGTTCGTGCCGCGTTCCGGCTTCCCGGATCTGCTGGTGGACACGCTGATTGCTACCGAAGACCGCCATTTCTATGAGCACGACGGGATCAGCATTTACTCTATTGGCCGCGCCGTTGTCGCTAACCTGACGGCCGGGCGAGCGGTGCAGGGCGGCAGTACGCTGACTCAGCAGCTGGTGAAAAACCTCTTCCTGAGCAACCAGCGTACGCTGTGGCGTAAAGCCAACGAAGCCTACATGGCGCTGATCATGGATGCTCGCTACGACAAAGATCGCATTCTTGAGCTGTATCTGAACGAGGTGTACCTCGGCCAGAGCGGCGACGATCAGATTCGTGGCTTCCCGCTGGCCAGCCTGTATTACTTCGGCCGCCCGGTGGAAGAGCTTAGCCTCGACCAGCAGGCGCTGTTGGTAGGTATGGTGAAAGGGGCATCGCTGTATAACCCATGGCGAAATCCGAAGCTGGCGCTTGAACGTCGTAACCTGGTCCTGCGCCTGCTGCAGGAACAGAAAGTTATCGATCAGGAGCTGTACGACATGTTGAGCGCGCGTCCTCTGGGCGTGCAGCCTCGCGGCGGCGTGATTTCGCCACAGCCAGCCTTTATGCAGATGGTGCGTCAGGAGCTTCAGGATAAGCTGGGCGACAAGGTGAAAGACCTGTCCGGCGTGAAGATCTTCACCACCTTTGACTCCGTGTCTCAGGATGCGGCAGAAAAAGCAGTGACCGAAGGCGTTCCGGTGCTGCGTGCTTCCCGTAAGCTGAACGACCTGGAAGCGGCGATGGTCATTGTTGACCGCTTTACCGGTGAAGTTCGCGCGGTCGTCGGCGGCGCGGAACCGCAGTTTGCGGGCTTTAACCGTGCGCTGCAGGCTCGTCGCTCCATTGGCTCGCTGGCAAAACCGGCCACTTATCTGACGGCGTTGAGCCAGCCGGATAAGTTCCGCCTGAACACCTGGCTTGCCGATGCCCCGATTGGCATCAAACTGTCGAATGGCCAGGTCTGGTCGCCGCAGAACGATAACCACCAGTACAGCGGGCAAGTGATGCTGGTGGATGCGCTGACGCGTTCGATGAACGTGCCAACCGTAAACCTGGGTATGACGCTGGGCCTGCCGGCCATTACCGATACCTGGACCAAGCTTGGGGTACCCAAAGACCAGCTTAATCCGGTGCCGGCGATGATTCTGGGGGCGCTGAACCTGACGCCTATTCAGGTTGCGCAGGCGTTCCAGACGATTGCCAGTGGCGGGAACCGCGCCACGCTTTCCGCGCTGCGATCGGTGATTGCTGAAGACGGCACCGTGCTGTATCAGAGCTTCCCACAGGCGGAGCAGGCGGTGCCTGCGCAGGCTGCTTATCTGACGCTGTTTGGTATGCAGCAGGTGGTGGCTCGCGGTACAGGCCGTGCGCTGGGCGGGAAATACCCGAACCTGCATCTGGCCGGGAAAACGGGGACCACCAACAACAACGTGGATACCTGGTTTGCCGGCGTTGATGGCCGTGAAGTGACCATTACCTGGGTAGGACGTGATAACAACCAGCCAACCAAGCTGTATGGTGCCAGCGGCGCAATGTCGCTGTATCAGCGTTATCTGTCAAACCAGTCGCCGATCCCGCTGGATCTGACCCAGCCGGAAGATATCGTGGACATGGGCGTCAACGGCGCGGGTTACTTCATGTGTAGCGGCGGTGGTGACCGTGTGCTGCCTGTCTGGACGACGAACCCGAGCGCGCTTTGCCAGCAAAGTCAGCAGGAAGAGCAGTCGGCTAATCCATTCAGCCAGGCGCCAGCAGGCCAGCAGCCGCAGCAACAACCGCAGCAGCAGCCTCAGCAGCAACAGCCCGCTCAGGAACAGAAGAGCGACGGCGTTGCCGGCTGGATTAAGGACATGTTCGGCAGCAATTAAGCCTCGCTTCACTTACAAACCTCTCCCTAACCGGGGGAGGTTTTTTTTGCTTTTTTGTCCGCCATAACGCGTTTCTTATCTTAAATTTCACGCCCAATTAACACCACATAAACCATCTGGTTATTTCTTATTCCCTTAATAAGCCTGAGGGTGTGAGGTGCTTGCTATGCAGCCAGCGTTTCGTCTATTATCCTGCGGGCATAATAATAATTATCGTTTACGTTATCATTTACCACTTCACCAGAGAAAATATCATGGCGCGTTCACTCCCAGGTCAGCCAGCCAAAAACCCTGTCCGTAAGCTTGCCCTGTTTGTGGCGGCGGCGGTGGGCACCGTCAGCGTTAACAGCTTCGCGGCGGACACCGGCACGACCAAAAAAGAAGACACCATCACCGTTTCAGCCGCCGCAGTGCCTGCCGAAAGCGCATGGGGGCCATCGCCAACCATCGCCGCTAAACGCAGCGCCACGGCGACCAAAACCGATACCCCCATTGAAAAGACCCCGCAGTCTATTTCGGTGGTGACCAGCGAAGAGATGCAGATGCATCAATTCCAGTCTGTGAAAGAAGCGCTGGGCTATACGCCGGGCGTAACGGTTAGCAGCCGTGGTGCTTCCAATACCTACGACTTTGTCATTATCCGTGGTTTTTCATCCGTGGGCCTGAATCAGAATAACTATCTGGATGGCCTGAAAATGCAGGGTGATTTCTATAACGACGCGGTCATTGACCCTTATATGCTGGAGCGCGTGGAGCTGATGCGCGGTCCAACTTCCGTGCTGTACGGCAAAAGCAGCCCGGGCGGTATTGTGAATATGGTCAGCAAGCGTCCGACTACCGAGCCGCTGCATGAAATTCAGTTCAAAATGGGCACGGACAACCTGTATCAGACAGGCTTTGACTTCAGCGATGCCCTGGATGATGCGGGTGTTTATTCTTATCGCTTGACCGGCGTTGCGCGCTCTAATAACGAGCAGCAGGATAATGCCAAACAGAAACGTTATGCCATTGCACCCTCTTTCTCATGGCGTCCTGACGACAAGACAAACTTCACCTTCCTGTCTTACTTCCAGAATGAGCCTGATACAGGCTATTACGGCTGGCTGCCGAAAGAAGGTACCGTTCAACCGTTGCCAAACGGTGGGCGTCTGTCTACCAGCTTCAACGAAGCGGCAACTAACAATAGCTATTCCCGTAACCAGAAAATGGTGGGCTATAGCTTTGAACATGGTTTCGACGACACCTTTACCGTGCGTCAAAACCTGCGTTTCTCTGAAATGAAAGTTGCTCAACAAAGCGCTTATGGTACCGGGTTGTGCAACAACAGCATGAATGCTTTCAATGTCTACTGTCAGGCACTGACTGCAGAGCAAAAAGCTCACTATTTAGGGCGTGGTACCGTTGTTGATAATGAACGTCTGCAAAACTTTAGCGTAGATACTCAGCTACAGAGTAAATTTGCAACCGGGGCTATCGATCACACGCTGTTAACCGGTGTGGATTATATGCGCATGCGTAATGACATTAGCGCTCTGTTTGGTAATGCACCTCCCCTCGATCTAAACAATCTGCCCTCAATGAGCGATGTCGATTTTGGCAGCGCTGTGCCTTACCAGATGAACGAAAGTAAGCAAACGGGTCTTTACGTGCAGGATCAGGCGGAGTGGAACAAGTGGGTGATGACGCTGGGTGGACGCTATGACTGGTCTAAACAGGCAACCACAGTTCGCAGTGATAACGGTTATATAGATCGTAATGATCACCAGTTTACCTGGCGCGGTGGAGTTAACTACCTGTTCGACAACGGAATCTCTCCGTACTTCAGCTACAGCCAATCCTTTGAGCCGAACGCGTTCAGTCTCTACAGCACACCTCGTGTGGCCTATCAGCCATCCAAAGGTGAGCAGTATGAAGCTGGTGTGAAATATGTGCCTAAGGATATGCCGATCGTTGTGACGGGTGCAGTTTATCAGTTGACGAAAACCGATACCCTGATGACTGATCCGACGAACGCTCTGAATCAGGTTCCGGCGGGCGAAGTCCGTGCGCGTGGCGTAGAGCTGGAAGCGAAGGCGGCGTTGAACGCCAACATTAACGTGACGGCTTCCTACACATACACCGATGCGCAGTACACTAAAGACACGACCCTTCAGGGCAATAGCCCGGTTCAGGTTCCTAAACATATGGCTTCCCTGTGGGGGGATTACACCTTCAACAGCGGCATCCTGAGTGGCCTGACGCTGGGGACTGGTGGACGCTTTATCGGCTCCAGCTACGGTGACCCGGCTAACACCTTCAAGGTGGGCAGCGCTGCGGTTATGGATGCGGTCGTGAAGTATGACCTCGGTCGCTTCGGCCTGAACGGCTCCAGCATTGCGGTCAACGTGAATAACCTGCTTGACCGTGAATACGTTGCCAGTTGCTTCGACACCTACGGTTGCTTCTGGGGCGCTGAGCGTCAGGTGGTTGCTACCGCGACCTTCCGCTTCTAACTTGTCTCCCGGGCACGGTTCGCCGTGCCCTTCACTAAGATGGCTACCATGCAGGATAAACAGCTTCATCCCGACACGACTTTTAGCCTCACTGATGTCACGTTTCGCGTGCCTGGCCGCACGCTACTCCATCCGCTGTCTATCACCTTCCCGGTGGGTAAAGTCACTGGCCTGATTGGCCATAACGGCTCCGGTAAATCGACGCTGCTGAAAATGCTGGGTCGCCACCAGAAACCTTCTGAAGGTGAAATTCTGCTGAACTCGCAGCCGCTGGATAGCTGGGGCAGCAAAGCTTTTGCCCGGCAGGTGGCCTATCTTCCCCAGCAGCTTCCTGCCGCTGAGGGCATGACGGTGCGTGAGCTGGTTGCGATTGGTCGTTATCCGTGGCATGGGGCTTTAGGGCGTTTTGGGGTGGCTGACCGTGAGCTGGTGGATGAGGCAATCAGTCTGGTAGGGCTGAAGCCGTTCGCGCATCGTCTGGTGGACAGCCTGTCCGGCGGCGAGCGCCAGCGGGCATGGATCGCCATGCTGGTGGCGCAGGATAGCCGCTGCCTGCTGCTGGATGAGCCGACCTCTGCGCTGGATATCGCTCATCAGGTGGACGTGCTGGCGCTGATCCATCGCCTTAGCCAGGAGCGCGGCCTGACGGTGGTTGCCGTTCTGCACGACATTAATATGGCTGCGCGGTACTGCGACAATCTGGTGGCGCTACGCGGTGGCGAAATGATCGCGCAAGGGACGCCGGAAGCCTTAATGCAAAGTGATACGCTGGAGCATATCTACGGTATTCCGATGGGCATCCTGCCGCACCCGGCGGGGGCTGCGCCGGTGAGTTTTGTTTATTGATGAGCCGTATGAATGACTTTATTTTAACCCGTCGCCGCCTTTTGGCGGCGATGGCGCTTTCACCGCTGCTGCTAAAATTACCTGCCGCGCAGGCGGCGGTGCCGGATGCAAAACGCATCATCGCCCTGGAATGGCTGCCCGTTGAGCTGATGATGGCGCTCGGCGTCACGCCGATGGCCGTCGCCGACATCCCTAATTACCAAATCTGGGTGAACGAACCTAAGCTGCCGGAAGGCGTGATTGATGTTGGCCTGCGCACCGAACCTAACCTCGAGCTGATGGCGCAGCTAAAACCATCGCTGATTCTCTATTCTGCGGGCTACGGCCCTTCGCCGGAAAAAATCACCCGTATCGCCCCTGGGCTTGGGTTCAATTTTAACGATGGCTCCGGCAAGCCGCTGGATATTGCGCGTAAATCGCTCATTCAACTGGGGGATACGCTGGGTATGCAGCAGGCCGCCAGTCGGCATCTGGCCGAATTTGATGCGTTTATTGCCAGCATGAAGCCTCGCTTTGCCGCGCGCGGCAATCGTCCAGTGCTGCTGATGTCATTTTTGGATAATCGCCATGCGCTGGTGGTGGGCAAACATAGTTTGTTCCAGCAGGTGATGGATTTGCTGGGGGTGACGAATGCCTGGCAAGAAGAAACGAACTTCTGGGGGACGGCGGTTGTTGGGATTGAACGCCTTGCGTCGATCAAAGACGCCGATGTGCTGTGCTTCGACCATAGAAACGAAGCGGTAGCCCGCCAGGTAACGGCCACGCCGCTGTGGAAAGCGATGCCGTTTATCCGCCAGAACCGTTTTCAGCAAGTTCCCGCCGTCTGGCTTTATGGCACGACGATGTCGGCTATGCACTTCGCCCGCGTGCTGGACGATGGCCTGAGGAGCCTGACCTGATGAAACGTCACGTTATTTTCTCCTCCAGCCTGCTGCTGGTGCTGTTTGTCTGCGCGCTATGGCTGACGCTGCATAACATGCATGGCGTTTTACCCTCTTCGCAGTGGCGCAGCGCTTTTGTCGCGCCGGACATCGACAATGTTCAACAGATGCTGTTTCACTTCAGCTTGCTGCCGCGTCTCGCAATATCGCTGTTGGTTGGTGCCGGGCTGGGTCTCGTCGGCGTGCTGTTCCAGCAGGTGCTGCGCAATCCTCTGGCGGAGCCGACAACGCTTGGCGTAGCCAGCGGGGCTCAGCTTGGCGTCACGGTTGCTACGCTTTGGGTGCTGCCGCTGGCTGCCCAGCCCTTTGCGGCGCTGATTGGTGCGGCAGTCGTTGGCCTGCTTGTCTTTGGCGTCGCCTGGGGCAAGCGGATGTCGCCGGTCACGCTGATTCTTGCGGGCCTGGTGCTGAGTCTTTATTGCGGGGCGGTCAACCAACTGCTGGCAATCTTCCACCATGACCAGCTGCAGAATATGTTCCTGTGGAGCACTGGATCGCTCAATCAACAGGACTGGAGCAGCGTTGAGAGTCTGTGGCCACGCCTGCTGGGCGGCCTGCTGCTAACGCTGCTGTTGCTGCGTCCGTTGACGCTGATGGGACTGGATGATGGCGTGGCGCGTAATCTGGGCCTCGCGCTTTCGCTGGTCAGGCTGGTGACGCTGGCGCTGGCGATTGTGATCAGTGCTCAGCTGGTTAATGCGGTCGGGATCGTTGGTTTTATCGGGCTGTTTGCGCCGCTGCTGGCAAAAATGCTGGGGGCTCGGCGCCTGGTTGCTCGTTTGTGCCTGGCTCCGCTTATTGGGGCGCTGATTCTCTGGCTGTCTGACCAGGTGGTAGTTTGGCTTTCCAGCGTGTGGGGTGAAGTCTCTACCGGGACGGTCACTGCGCTGATTGGCGCACCTATCCTGCTGTGGCTGCTGCCTCGTCTGCGTACCAGCGGTGCGCCGTCCATGAGCGCCGGAGATCATGTTCAGGCTGAACGCCAGCGTGTGCTGCTTTGGGTGGCCACGGGACTTGGCATTCTGCTGCTGGTGATTGCCGCCGCGCTGGCACTGGGGCGTGACGCACACGGCTGGCGATGGTTAAGTGGTGCGCTCTTTGACGATGTGCTGCCGTGGCGCTGGCCGCGCGTTATGGCGGCTTTGACCGCAGGCGTGATGCTGGCAGTTGCGGGCTGCCTTATCCAGCGGTTAACCGGCAACGCGATGGCAAGTCCGGAAGTCTTGGGTATTAGCTCCGGCGCGGCCTTCGGCGTGGTGTTGATGCTGTTTATTGTGCCGGGGAACGCGTTTGTCTGGCTGTTGCCGGCGGGCAGTCTTGGGGCGGCGGTAACGCTGCTGATCATCATGATGGCTGCCGGACGAGGCGGGTTTTCTCCTCAGCGTATGCTGTTGGCCGGGATGGCGCTCAGCACCGCCTTTACCATGCTATTGATGATGCTGATGGCAAGCGGCGATCCGCGTATGGCGACGCTGCTGACCTGGATTTCTGGCTCGACGTATAACGTTACAGGCGAGCAGGCAGTCAGAACGTTGGGTGTCATGGTTGGGCTGTTAGCCATCACGCCGCTACTGCGCCGCTGGCTGGTAATTTTACCGCTGGGCGGTGCCACCGCACGGGCGGTGGGAATGGCGTTAACACCATCGCGCTTTGCGCTGCTGTTGCTGGCGGCAACGCTTACCGCCACGGCGACGTTAATCGTCGGCCCGCTGAGTTTTGTCGGGCTGATGGCGCCACATATTGCTCGCATGCTTGGCTTCCGCAGGGCAATGCCGCAGATAGCGATGGCCGGGATTTTTGGCGGGATGTTAATGATTCTGGCGGACTGGTGCGGCAGGATGATTCTTTTCCCGAATCAGGTGCCGGCGGGGCTGCTGGCAACATTTATCGGTGCGCCTTATTTCGTTTATTTGCTGAGAAAGCAGGGGCGGTAACCCCTCACCCTAACCCTCTCCCCAAAGGGGAGAGGGAACTGAAAAGAGCATAAATCTGCTGTTTTCCCCCTCGCCCTTCCAGGGAGAGGGCCGGGGTGAGGGTAAAATTACAGCTTCGCAAACACGCGGCGTGCCGCGTCGATGGTCCGCTGAATATCTTCTTTGCTATGCGCCACGGACATAAAGCCCGCCTCAAACGCGGACGGCGCAAGGTATACACCTTCTTCCAGCATCAGGTGGAAGAAGCGCTTGAAGCGCTCTACATCGCAGGCAACCACGTCTTTATAGCTGGTGACGGTTTCGGCATCGGTGAAGAACAGGCCGAACATGCCGCCGACGTTATTCACCACCAGTGGGAGGTTTTCTGCTTTAGCCGCATTCAACAGGCCGTTAGCCAGCATCTCCGTCAGCTCGGTCAGGGTCTGGTGAACGCCGGGCTGCGACACTTCTGTCAGGCAAGCGAAGCCCGCCGCCATGGCGATAGGGTTCCCGGAGAGCGTGCCCGCCTGGTAAACCGGGCCCGTTGGTGCCAGCGCGTCCATGATTTCGCGACGGCCACCGAAGGCGCCGACTGGCATCCCGCCGCCGATGATTTTGCCGAGGCAGGTCAGGTCTGGTTCGACATCGTAGTAAGACTGAGCGCCCGCCAGCGCCACGCGGAAGCCGGTCATCACTTCATCAATAATCAGCAGTGCACCAAATTCGTCGCACAGCGCTCGCAGGCCCGGCAGGAAGTCCGCATGCGGAGGAATACAGTTCATGTTGCCCGCGACGGGTTCAACGATGATACAGGCCACGTCCTGAGGATATTGCTCAAAGGCTTCGCGCACGGAGGCCAGATCGTTATAGGTGCAGGTCAGGGTGTGCTTCGCAAAGTCAGCCGGCACGCCCGGAGAGTTTGGTTGGCCGAGCGTCAGAGCGCCGGAACCGGCTTTCACCAACAGGCAATCCGCGTGGCCGTGGTAGCAGCCTTCGAATTTGATGATTTTATCCCGGCCAGTGTAACCGCGAGCGAGGCGGATAGCGCTCATGGTGGCTTCGGTGCCGGAGTTCACCATACGAACCATGTCCATGGTCGGCACCAGCTCACAAACCAGCTCCGCCATTTTCACTTCCATTTCGGTTGGCGCCCCAAAGCTCAGGCCGCGCTCAACGGCTTCAATGACCGCGTTGCGGATCGCCGGGTGGTTGTGGCCGAGTACCATTGGGCCCCATGAACCAACGTAATCGATATAGGCTTTACCGTCTGCGTCATACAGGTAAGCCCCGTCCGCACGCTCGATAAACAGAGGCACTCCGCCTACGCCAGTAAAGGCGCGTACCGGAGAGTTAACGCCGCCGGGAATGACCTGGCGGGCTGCGGCGTACAGGTTTTCAGACTTACTCATGAATCGGCTCCTGATTCGTGGAAATGGTGACAGCGGGCTATTCTATGTGAAACCTGCCTCGCGTTGAAATATTTGCCCAAATCAAACGTTACGGTTTATTAGCTAATTTAATAAGACGAAGGTCTTTTCTGTGGGTAAAATGCCCGCCTTATTTGTATGACTAACCGGTTCGGAACCATGAATTTAGCCCATAACTCTCTCGATCAGGCGCAAAGCGTCCAACAGCGTCGCGGAGCGATTCTGCGTCGTCTGATTGGCCAGGATAAAATGCCGCTAATGATTTTGCTGATGGCCGCGGTGGTTGGCACGCTGGCGGGCCTGGTCGGCGTGGCGTTTGAGAAGTCGGTTAACTGGGTGCTTCAGCACCGTATCGGTATGCTGGCGCAGGTCGCGGACAGCGCCTGGCTGGTATGGCCGCTGGCGTTTATCAGCTCGGCGCTGCTGGCGATGGTCGGCTATTTTCTGGTGCGTCGTTTCGCGCCTGAAGCCGGTGGGTCGGGCATTCCTGAAATCGAAGGGGCACTGGAGGATTTGCGGCCGGTGCGCTGGTGGCGCGTGATCCCGGTGAAATTCATCGGCGGGATGGGCACGCTCGGCGCGGGAATGGTGCTGGGGCGTGAAGGGCCGACCGTACAGCTTGGCGGTAACATCGGGCGTATGGTGACGGACATTTTCCGCATGAAAAGTGCGGAAGCTCGTCATTCGCTGCTGGCAACTGGCGCTGCTGCCGGGCTGTCTGCGGCATTTAATGCGCCGCTGGCCGGGATCCTGTTTATCATCGAAGAGATGCGTACCCAGTTCCGCTATAACCTGGTTTCGATAAAAGCGGTGTTTATCGGCGTGATTATGTCGAGCATCGTGTTCCGGATCTTTAATACCGAAACCACGGTGATTCAGGTGGGTAAGCTGGCGGATGCGCCGGTCAACACGCTCTGGCTGTATCTCATCCTCGGCATGATTTTTGGCATTGTCGGCGTGGTGTTTAACCGGCTGGTGATCGGCGCTCAAGATATGTTCCAGCGCATTCACGGCGGCAACATTAAGAAGTGGGTGCTGATCGGCGGGCTTATTGGCGGGCTTTGCGGTGTGCTGGGGCTTATTCAGCAGGCGGCGTCCGGCGGCGGGTTTAGCCTTATCCCGATTGCGGCCGTGGGGAATTACACCATCGGCATGCTGCTGTTCCTTTTCATCGCTCGGGTCATCACCACTTTACTCTGTTTCTCCTCCGGTGCACCGGGCGGTATTTTTGCCCCGATGCTGGCGCTGGGCACGCTGCTTGGCACCGCGTTTGGCACGGCTTGTGCCGCCTGGTTCCCCGCGTATCATCTTGATATGGGCACCTTTGCGATTGCCGGAATGGGAGCGTTACTCGCCGCCTCACTGCGTGCACCGCTCACCGCTATCGTGCTGGTGCTTGAGATGACGGATAATTACCAGCTCATTCTGCCAATGATTATCACCTGTCTTGGGGCGACACTGTTGGCACAATTTTTGGGCGGGAAACCGCTATACTCGGTGATTCTGGCAAGAACTCTGGCAAAACAAGAAGCTGAGAAAGCGCGAGCAGGCGAGCAGGCTTCCGCCGGGCAGAATACTTGAACGAATTACTCGGGTATTAGATAATGCCGCAAAAGTGCGGGTTGTTTTCTGCCCGACTTGTTAATTGTTGGGAGCAAAAAATGAGTGATGACGTAGTAGCGCTGCCGCTGCAGTTTACCGAAGCCGCAGCCAATAAAGTGAAAAGTCTGATTGCAGACGAAGAGAACCCGAATCTGAAACTTCGCGTCTATATCACCGGTGGTGGTTGCAGCGGCTTCCAGTATGGCTTTACCTTTGACGACCAGATCAACGACGGCGATATGACCATCGAGAAGCAGGGCGTTGCCCTGGTTGTGGATCCAATGAGCCTGCAATACCTGGTCGGTGGCGCGGTGGATTACAGCGAAGGCCTGGAAGGCTCCCGCTTCGTGGTGACTAACCCGAACGCGAAAAGCACCTGCGGGTGTGGTTCCTCCTTCAGCATCTGATAAGTTGCTGAAATAAAAAAGTCGCGTATCAAACGCGGCTTTTTTTATCGCTATTGTCGGTCATTTAGCGCAAAGGTCGGCAGTTTAAGGTGCCAGTAGATGGCCGCCAGGCGAATCGCCAGCGTGACCACCATACCAATCATACTGGCCTGCTCCAGCGGGACGTTAAAGGTGTGGTAAGCCGTGGCGTGGACGATACCGCCAATAATACAGGCGGTGGCATAAATCTCGGTGCGCAGAATCATCGGGACTTCACGAGCCAATACGTCGCGGATGATCCCGCCGCCTACGCCAGTGATTACGCCCATGCAGATTGCAACCAGCGGGCTGGCATGGGCCAGAAACGCTTTATTGACGCCGATGCCAACAAACACCGCCAGGCCGACGGCATCCAGCACGGGAAGTACCCACTTAGGCAGGCGTCGCGGCTGGCGAACCAGGACGATCGTCAGCATACAGGTCACCATGGCGACGACAAGGTCCGTGGGATCTTTCACCCAGAATACCGGGCCGTTGGCTAACGCCATATCGCGGATAGTTCCCCCGCCTACCGCGGTAACCACCCCAAGCACCAGCACGCCAAAGGGATCCATCCGCAGCTTTCCGGCCAACAAAACGCCGGAAATAGCGAACACGGCGGTACCGACAATATCCAGCCAATAGACCAGCATTTATGACCCTCAGAGCATGACGTTAAGCTTTCGCCAGCTCTTCGCAGAGCTGTTTTGCGGCGAGGATAATACGCGGGCCCGAGCGAGTAAACCAGTCATCATTCACGGCAATAACCGGAACTTTCAACTGATTACTCCAGAACTGCTGCACCGACGGAATATTGCTCGCATCGCCCGAGATAATAATAGCCTGCGGCTGACGCGTCAGAACCTGCTCGCGACTGACCTGCGGCCAGGGAACCCGGCTGTCAGCGAAAATATTGCGCCCACCGCAAAGCTCAACGACTTCGTTCTGAATGGAATCTTTGCTGGTGGTAAACAGCGGCTGCTGGCTGAACTGCAGGAACACTTTTTTGCTTTGGGTATGGCTGTAGCGAGTTTTTAGCTCTGCAAACTGCCGGGATAGCGTCTCTGCGGCTTTGATTGCCTTTTCTGGTGTTGGACTGAGCGGGGCTAGCTGACGCAGCGCGGCCTCAACGTCGGCAACGCTTTTAGGATCCAGCCAGATGACCTTAATGCCCAGCGAAACCAGTTGGTTTACCTGCCTGTCCGGGTTACCACCTCGCCAGGCGAGGACTGCGTCCGGTTTCAGGGCAACGATGCGCTCGAAGTTCACGCCCTGCCAGTTGGCTAACTGTTCAATCTGCTTTGCCTGCGGCGGGTAATCAGAGTAAGCGCTCACCGCAATAGGGGTGATACCGGCGGCGAAGGCCAGTTCTGTATTAGCGGGAGAGAGGGAGATGACCCGAGGCGCCGCAAACAGCAGCGCCGGGAGGCAAAGGAGCAGGGCGGTCGCCCCGCGCCAAAGGATGAGCTTAGCCACGAGCCAGGTGCTGAACCAGTTTTTCCACCATCAGGGTGGATTGCCTGGCGGCGACGGCCAGGAATTCTTCGAAGCTCAGGTGGGACTGCTGATCGGCCACGTCGGAGATGGCGCGTACAACCACAAACGGCGTGTTGAAGTTATGGCAAACGTGGCCGATGGCCGTCGCTTCCATTTCTACCGCCACGGCCTGCGGGAAGTTGTGGCGAATTTTTGCCAGCGCCACTGAGCCGTTAATAAACGCATCGCCGCTGACGATCAGGCCGCGAACCGCGTGCAGATCCAGCTCTTTAATGCAGGTTTCTGCTGCCTCAATAAGCTTTTTATCGGCAATGAAAGCTGCCGGGCAGCCCGCCATCTGGCCATATTCGTAACCGAAAGCAGTGACGTCAGCATCGTGATAGCGCACTTCTTCAGATACCACGATATCACCCACTTTCAGCGTCGGCGCCAGGCCACCTGCGGAACCGGTGTTGATGATCACGTCTGGCTTGCAGTGTTCCAGCAGCAGCGTAGCACCCATGGCCGCAGAAACTTTGCCGATGCCGGACTTCAGCAGCGCGACTTCAACGCCGTTCAGCGTCCCGGTATAAATTTCGCAACCGGCGATGCTCAGAGTGTGGCGGTTTTCGATTTTGTCACGCAGCAGCGTAACTTCTTCTTCCATTGCACCAATAATGCCTGCTTTCATAGAGATACTCGCTAATGTGGTGGAACATGACTCAATTTTCGGGGCATAGTCTATCATGGCATACAGTCTCCTTATCAACGGAACAGGAGTGGGCATGAGCGAAATAGACTTCCGCAAAAAAATTAACTGGCACCGACGCTTCCGCTCGCCCGAAGGAGAGAAGAGCGAACTTGAGATCCTGCGTATCTTCGAAAGCGATCGCGGCAGGATCATTAATTCTCCCGCAATTCGCCGCCTGCAGCAGAAAACGCAGGTCTTCCCGCTGGAGCGTAATGCTGCCGTGCGCACCCGTCTTACCCATTCGCTGGAGGTGCAGCAGGTCGGGCGCTACATTGCCAAAGAGATCCTTAGCCGCCTGAAAGAGCAGAAGGCGCTGGAGAAATATGGGCTGGATGAGCTAACTGGCCCGTTTGAAAGCATAGTGGAAATGGCCTGCCTGATGCATGACATCGGCAATCCGCCGTTCGGGCATTTTGGCGAGTCGGCGATTAACGACTGGTTCCGCCAGCGTCTGCAGCCGAAAGACAGCGGCGGACAGCCACGCAGTGACGATTGCTGCAAGGTGGATGTGCTCCGGCTGCGCGAAGGCGAAGAGGGATTAAATACGTTACGCAGCAAAGTTCGCCAGGACTTGTGCCATTTTGAAGGGAATGCGCAAGGCATCCGGCTGGTGCACAGCCTGCTGCGGATGAACCTGACCTGGGCGCAGGTCGGCTGCATTCTCAAATACACCCGCCCGGCCTTCTTTGCCCAAAAGCCGCCAGCAAGCCACGCTTATTTGATGAAGAAGCCGGGCTTTTATTTGTCGGAAGAAGGATACATCGAGCGCCTGCGCAAAGAGTTGAACCTGGGCGAGTACAGCCGTTTTCCGCTAACCTGGATCATGGAGGCAGCGGACGATATTTCTTACTGCGTGGCGGATCTCGAAGATGCCGTTGAGAAACGTATTTTCAGCGTCGAGCAGCTTTATCAGCATCTGAGCGAGTCCTGGGGCGAGCAGAAGAAAGGCGATCTCTTTGAGCTGGTAGTCAAAGATGCCTGGGAGAAATCCCGCACCAACCAAATGCGCCGCAGTGCGGAAGATCAGTTCTTTATGTACCTGCGCGTCAATACGCTAAACAAACTGGCGCCGTATGCAGCCCAGCGTTTTATCGACAATTTGCCTGAGATTTATTCCGGCGAGTTCAATCATGCGCTGCTGGAGGACGACAGCCCGTATGCCCGACTGCTGGAGCTGTACAAGCAGGTGGCCGTGCGGCAGGTCTTCAGCCACCCGGATATTGAGCAACTGGAGCTGCAGGGTTATCGGGTTATCAGCGGTTTACTGGATATTTACAGTCCCTTACTCGAGCTTTCAACGGAGGACTTCACGGAGCTGGTGAGCAAGGAAAGCCTGCGTCGTCTGCCTATTGAATCAAGACTTTTCCACAAACTTTCAACTAAACATAGGCTTGCCTATGTAGAAGCGGTGAGCGCTTTGCACCCGGCAAGCCTTGATTTTTCCGTGTGGGAATACTATTTCCGTGCAAGGCTTATTCAGGATTACATCAGTGGAATGACCGATTTATATGCCTGGGATGAGTATCGACGCCTGATGGCGGTGGAGTGAGTTTTCTCGGGAGTTTTGTAAAGATAGAGAATAAATTTTTACTTTTTCCATGCACTTAAGCGCTGAACTTAGCGCGTAAACTTCACTCTGAATGGTGTACCAACACAGCAATTTTGCGTTATTTGAAAGTTGAGATGATTCCATGAAAAAAACCACGTTAGCAATGAGTGCGCTGGCTCTTAGTCTGGGTTTGGCGCTGAGTCCGATGTCTGCCTCCGCCGCTGAGACGGCCTCTTCCGCATCTGCTGCGCAGCCGCTGCCAAGCCTTGCGCCGATGCTGGAGCAGGTGATGCCTTCAGTGGTGAGTATCAACGTTGAAGGGAGCACAACGGTAAATACTCCGCGTATGGGGCGTAATTTCCAGCAATTCTTCGGCGACAATTCCCCGTTCTGCCAGGACGGTTCGCCGTTCCAAAGCTCACCTTTCTGCCAGGGCGGTGGCGCTCAGGGCGGTGGTGGTGACGGAGGCAGCCAGCAGCAGAAATTTATGGCCCTGGGCTCTGGGGTAATTATTGATGCGGCGAAAGGCTATGTCGTGACCAACAACCACGTGGTGGATAACGCCACCGTGATTAAAGTTCAGCTAAGCGATGGCCGTAAGTTTGACGCCAAAGTGGTGGGTAAAGACCCACGCTCCGATATCGCGCTGATTCAGCTGCAGGATCCTAAAAATCTGACGGCGATTAAAATTGCCGACTCCGACGCGCTGCGCGTAGGTGATTACACCGTAGCCATCGGTAACCCATATGGCCTGGGCGAAACCGTGACCTCCGGTATCGTTTCTGCGCTGGGCCGTAGCGGCCTGAACGTGGAAAACTACGAAAACTTTATCCAGACCGATGCGGCGATCAACCGCGGTAACTCCGGCGGGGCGCTGGTTAACCTGAACGGCGAGCTTATCGGTATCAACACGGCGATTCTGGCCCCGGACGGCGGCAACATCGGTATCGGCTTTGCTATCCCGAGTAACATGGTGAAAAACCTGACCGCTCAGATGGTGCAGTACGGTCAGGTTCGTCGCGGCGAGCTGGGGATTATGGGCACTGAGCTGAACTCCGAGCTGGCGAAAGCGATGAAAGTCGACGCTCAGCGTGGCGCGTTTGTCAGCCAGGTCATGCCGAACTCTTCCGCGGCTAAAGCAGGGATCAAAGCAGGGGATGTGATCACCACGCTGAACGGCAAGGCGATCAGTAGTTTTGCCGCACTGCGCGCAGAAGTGGGTTCTATGCCAGTGGGCAGCAAAATCTCGCTGGGTCTGCTGCGTGATGGCAAGCCAGTGACGGTGAGTCTGGAGCTGCAGCAAAGCACTCAGAATCAGGTTGATGCCGCCACTATCTTCACCGGTATTGAAGGTGCGGAGATGAGCAACCGCGGCGGTAAAGACCAGAAAGGCGTGCAGGTCACCAGCGTGAAGCCAAATACCCCGGCCGCGCGTATTGGCCTGAAAAAAGGTGACATTATCGTCGGCGTGAACCAGCAGGCGGTGAACAATATCGCTGAGCTGCGTAAAGTGATGGACAGCAAGCCGTCGGTGATGGCGCTGAGCATCCAGCGCGGTGATGCGCAGATTTACCTTCTGATGCAGTAATCTTCGTGTAGAGCTGAAAAGGGCCGCGTTTGCGGCCCTTTTTTTATTGAGTTCTGCACTACTTATTGCGAGTCAGTTTTTCCAGATCGGATTCAATTTCGCTGATCTTGTTGGTCACCACGGACTCGAGGTGGCGCAAATCGTCGAGGATCTTACGCTTAAGATCGACTTCGGTGCGGTCACGCTGGCAAAGCTGATCGAGTTCATCGATGACATAGCGCAGGTTGGGGCTGATCTCCTGCACTTCTTTGTAGCCCTGGCCTACGCCATCGGCCACCACGGTTTTGCGCTGGCGTGGGTATTTAAACTTCACGCTTTTGGCAAAAAACTCGCCCTTATCCTTCTGGAAATAGACTTTCAGGATATCGTTGTTGGCTTCCTGCCGGAGGCTGTAACGATCGATTTCATCAGGATTGGTAATACCCAGACTTTTTAAATTATCGTACATAAGCGGTACCCTTCAATATCAATAACCATTAGAGAGTTAACGGAAAATTCCTTTTCCGCTAGTGCCAGATGCAAAAAAGGCGGGATAACCCGCCTTTTGATGCAAAAAACTTAGTCGATGGTACGCAGCAGTTCGTTGATGCCCACTTTACCGCGGGTTTTGGCGTCTACTTTCTTCACGATCACCGCACAGTACAGGCTGTAAGAGCCGTCTTTAGAAGGCAGGTTGCCGGAAACGACAACGGAGCCTGCTGGCACGCGGCCGTAGTGGACTTCACCTGTTTCGCGATCATAGATGCGGGTGCTTTGGCCGATGTAAACGCCCATGGAGATCACGGAACCTTCTTCAACGATCACGCCTTCAACCACTTCGGAACGCGCGCCGATGAAGCAGTTGTCTTCGATGATGGTTGGGTTAGCCTGCAGTGGTTCCAGTACGCCACCGATGCCGACACCGCCGGACAGGTGAACGTTTTTACCGATCTGCGCGCAAGAGCCCACGGTTGCCCAGGTGTCGACCATGGTGCCTTCATCAACATAAGCACCGATATTGACGTAGGAAGGCATCAGCACGGTGTTACGTGCGATGAACGCGCCCTGGCGTACTGCCGCCGGTGGCACAACGCGGAAACCTTCTTTCTGGAAGCGCGCTTCGTCGTAGTCGGCGAATTTCATCGGGACTTTATCGAAATAGCGGCTTTCTGCACCTTCGATAACTTTGTTGTCGTTAATGCGGAAAGAAAGCAGTACCGCCTTCTTCAGCCACTGGTGAGTGACCCACTGGCCATCAATTTTTTCAGCAACGCGCAGCGCACCGCTGTCGAGCAGGGCAATCACCTGATTTACCGCTTCGCGGGTCACGGTATCAACATTTGCCGGGGTGATCCCGGCGCGACGCTCGAAAGCGGTTTCGATTACATTTTGTAGCTGCTGCATGATGAACATTTCCTGATTGTGACTTACCTTTCAACTTTTGGGCGACAATCAACTTGACTGTCGCTTTCGGGCTAAAAAGGTAAAAAATAAAAGACCGTTATTTATCGTTTGGATTAAGGGCCGCTGTCAACCGTTGCTGCACTTCCTGCTGGAGCACATTATTAAGTGCACGCCGGTCTGCGGTGGCGATTATAAATAAATCTTCTACTCGCTCACCAATTGTCGTAATTCTCGCCCCGTAGAGCGAAATACCGAGGTCGGCGAACACTTCACCCACCCTGGCCAAAAGACCCGGCTGATCGAGCGCAATCAGCTCAAGGAACGTACGCCGGTCGGTGTGCGTTGGCAGGAAATTGACTTCGGTATCGACGGTAAAGTGACGCAGTTTTGCCGACTGACGGCGTGGCTGCGGTGGCTGCCAGGTCGTCTGGGTGATCGCCTGTTCGAGGCTGTGGCGAATAATATTGTGTCGGTCAATGGACAGCGGGCTGCCATCGGGCTCGAGCACGATAAAGGTGTCCATCGCCATACCGTCGCGGGTCGTGAAGATCTGCGCGTCGTGAACACTGAGATTACGACGGTCGAGTTCGGCGCAGACGGCGGCAAACAGATAAGGCCTGTCCGGGCTCCAGATAAAGATCTCCGTGCCGCCGCGCGTTGCCTGCGGGCTCAGCAGGATCATTGGCTGACTAAGATCGTGCTTCAGCAAATGCCGGGCATGCCACGCGATCTGGTTTGGCGTATGGCGAACAAAGTAGTTTGCCCGGCAGCGCGCCCAGATGTGATGCAGCGCTTCCTCATTAATGTTGTCCATCCGCAGCAGGGCAAGCGCCTGAAGCTGGTGGTGACGAACACGTTCGCGCATATCCGGGCTGTTCTGCATCCCGCGGCGCAGCTGTTTCTCGGTGGCGAAGTACAGCTCACGCAGCAGGCTTTGCTTCCAGCTGTTCCACAGCGTTTCATTGGTTGCGCAGATATCCGCCACCGTCAGGCAGACCAGATAGCGCAGGCGGTTTTCGGTCTGCACCTCTTCGGCAAACTGTTTAATGACTTCAGGATCCTGAATATCACGGCGCTGAGCGGTGACGGACATCAGTAGATGCTGACGGACCAGCCACGCAACCAACTGAGTTTCCCGGGAGTTAAGGCCATGAAGCTCGGCAAATTTCAGCACGTCCTGCGCGCCCAGCACGGAATGATCGCCGCCTCGCCCTTTGGCGATATCGTGGAAGAGAGCGGCGATTAAAATCAGCTCAGGATGGGAAAGGCGCGGCCAAAGATCGACGCACAGCGGGTGCTTAGAGCGAATTTCTTCTTTCGCGAAGCTTTCCAGCTTTTGCAGGACGCGAATGGTGTGTTCATCCACGGTGTAGGCGTGGAACAGGTCGAACTGCATCTGACCGACAATATGCGACCACTGCGGCATATAGGCCCACAACACGCTATGGCGATGCATTGGCACCAGCGCACGGCTTACCGCGCCAGGATGACGCAGCATCACCAGAAACAGCTCGCGCGCTTCCGGGATGTAGCAGAGCGGTTGGGTAAGATGACGGCGGGCGTGACGAAGGTGGCGCAGCGTCGTGGAGTAAATGCCGGTGATGTCGCGGTTACGCACCATCATGTAAAACATGCGCAGAATAGCCTGCGGCTCGCGCATAAACAGGGTTTCATCCCGCAGATCGATAAGCGTGCCGCGAAGCTGGAAGTCATCATCCAGCGGGCGCGGTTTTTCGCTGGCATCGAGCGCCAGAATGGCTTCATCGAACAGTTGCAAAAGCATCTGGTTCAATTCGCCCACGCGGCGAGTGACGCGGTAGAAGTCCTTCATCATGTGTTCGACCGGCTCGTTGCCTTCGCCGCTGTAGTGCAGGCGCTGGGCCACGCTAAGCTGGCGGTCAAACAGCAGCCGGTTGTCGTAGCGATTGACTTCCAGATGCAGGGCAAAGCGAATGCGCCACAGCAAATGCTGGCATTCATCCAGCTCTTTACGCTCTGCTTCAGTCAGGAAACCAAAGTCCACCATTTCGCCCATGGAGGTGGCGCCGAAGTGACGGCGGGCAACCCACTGCAGCGTGTGAATGTCACGCAGGCCGCCAGGACTGCTTTTGATGTCGGGCTCAAGGTTGTAGCTGGTGCCGTGATAGCGCTGGTGACGCTCGTTTTGCTCTTCGACTTTGGCGGCAAAGAATTTTGCCGACGGCCAGAAACCTTCGCTGAAAATGTGTTTCTGAAGCTCAAGGAACAGGGCGACATCGCCAATTAACAAGCGAGATTCGATGAGGTTAGTGGCGACCGTCAGATCGGACAAGCCTTCCAGCAGGCACTCTTCCAGCGTACGTACGCTGTGGCCCACTTCCAGCTTCACGTCCCAAAGCAGGGTCAGCAACTCGCCGATACTCTGCGCCTGGGCGTCCGTTAGCCGTTTTCTACTCAGAATCAGGAGATCGATATCCGACAGCGGGTGAAGCTCGGCGCGGCCATAGCCGCCCACGGCAACCAGCGCGGCTTCGGGAACATCGGCAAAGCCGTAGGCAATCCACAGCCGCTGCAGCAGCTGATCGATAAATTCGGTGCGGGCATCTATAAGCCGTTCAGCGGAAACGCCGCTATCGAAGGCTTTACCCAGCCATTTCTGGAAAGTGTCTAAGTGCGACTTGATGTCTGCGCAGTTAAGTTCGGCTTCCTGCCAGCTGTTTGGATAGTCCGGCTGGCCGGCGATCTCGGGTTCGGTGGTGTTGGCAAACTGCTCTGGCAAAGCTGGACTCATTGTGCGCTACCCATAAAAAAAGCCGGCTCAGGGCCGGCTTAGATTGCTGACTGACGCCAGGGCATCATTCGTTATGCGAAATCACTGCCGGGATGGTGTCATCTTTACGCAGGGTCATAATCTCGCAGCCGTTCTCCGTCACCACAATAGTATGCTCGTATTGAGCAGACAAGCTGCGATCTTTGGTTTTCACCGTCCAGCCGTCTTTCATAGTACGAATGCGGTAATCACCGGCGTTAACCATCGGTTCAATGGTGAAGGTCATGCCCGGCTGAAGCACTACGCCGCCGTCATCTGCGTCATAGTGAAGTACCTGAGGTTCCTCATGGAATACGCGACCAATGCCGTGGCCACAGTACTCACGTACGACGGAGAAACCTTCTGCTTCAACAAACTTCTGGATTGCCGCGCCGAGCGTGCGCAGGCGGATGCCCGGTTTCACCATGCGTAGCGCGAGATACAGGCTTTCCTGGGTGATGCGGCACAGGCGTTCGCCGAGAATCGTCGGCTTGCCTACGATGAACATCTTAGAGGTGTCGCCGTGGTATTCGTCTTTGATAACGGTCACGTCGATATTGACGATATCACCGTCTTTCAGCACTTTTTCATCATCTGGAATGCCGTGGCAAACCACTTCGTTGATAGAAATACAGACGGATTTTGGGAAGCCGTGATAGCCCAGACAAGCGGAAATAGCCTGCTGTTCATTCACGATGTAATCATTACAGATGCGATCCAGCTCGCCGGTGGTAATGCCCGGTTTAACGTGGGATTCGATCATTTCCAGTACTTCGGCAGCCAGGCGGCCAGCGACGCGCATTTTTTCGATTTCTTCAGGTGTCTTAATTGAGATAGCCATATCAGATCCGCAGATGTCGATAACGTCGACATGAAATGAGCAGGGAAGTTGCTGTAATGTTATCAGGGGGGGCGTCTCCCTGCAAAATTGAGAATCATCAAGTGCGTATCACGGCAACAACTATTGGAGTCTGGGCGCCATTTATGGTATAAAGCGCGCCGGACTTGTATTCCGATTTTTCGGGTACAGCCAAATACGCTCACTTTGTGTAAATAACACACACGTATCGACACATATTCCGGGGTGCCCTTTGGGGTCGGCAATATGGGATACGTGGAGGCATAACCCCATACTTTATATAGAGGTTTTAAAACATGGCTACTGTTTCCATGCGCGACATGCTCAAGGCTGGTGTTCACTTCGGTCACCAGACCCGTTACTGGAACCCGAAAATGAAGCCTTTCATCTTCGGCGCACGTAACAAAGTTCACATCATCAACCTTGAGAAAACTGTACCAATGTTCAACGAAGCTCTGGCTGAACTGAACAAGATTTCTTCTCGCAAAGGCAAAATCCTTTTCGTTGGTACTAAACGCGCTGCAAGCGAAGCGGTGAAAGACGCTGCTAACAGCTGCGATCAGTTCTTCGTGAACCATCGCTGGTTGGGCGGCATGCTGACTAACTGGAAAACCGTTCGTCAGTCCATCAAACGTCTGAAAGACCTGGAAACTCAGGCTCAAGACGGTACTTTCGACAAGCTGACTAAGAAAGAAGCGCTGATGCGCACTCGTGAGCTGGACAAGCTGGAAAACAGCCTGGGCGGTATCAAAGACATGGGCGGCCTGCCGGACGCACTGTTTGTTATCGATGCCGATCACGAGCACATCGCTATCAAAGAAGCAAACAACCTGGGTATCCCAGTATTTGCTATCGTTGATACCAACTCTGATCCGGACGGTGTTGATTTCGTTATCCCTGGTAACGACGATGCTATCCGTGCTGTTAGCCTGTACCTGGGCGCTGTAGCTGCAACCGTTCGTGAAGGCCGTTCTCAGGATCTGGCTTCCCAGGCGGAAGAAAGCTTCGTAGAAGCAGAATAATAAGGCACGCTCGCTAGAGCCCTTATTTAACCAGGTAGTATCTAGTTTGGTTAGGGGCCTTTTTATGGCCCCTTTTTCACTTTTAAGCCCGTCTGGCCAATGCGCCGGGCAGGCAACATCTCCGAGGATTTTAGAATGGCTGAAATTACCGCATCCCTGGTAAAAGAGCTGCGTGAGCGTACTGGCGCTGGCATGATGGATTGTAAAAAAGCGCTGACCGAAGCCAACGGCGACATCGAGCTGGCAATCGAGAACATGCGTAAATCCGGTGCGATCAAAGCGGCTAAAAAAGCAGGCAACGTTGCTGCTGACGGCGTGATCATCACTAAGATCGACGGCAACTACGGCGTGATTCTGGAAGTTAACTGCCAGACTGACTTCGTTGCTAAAGACGGCGGTTTCCAGGCATTTGCTAACAAAGTTCTGGATGCAGCAGTCGCGGGTAAAATCACCGACGTTGAAGTTCTGAAAGCGCAGTTTGAAGAAGAGCGCGTTGCACTGGTTGCTAAAATCGGTGAGAACATCAACATCCGTCGCGTTTCTTCCCTGGAAGGCGAAGTTCTGGGTTCTTACCAGCACGGCGCACGTATCGGTGTTCTGGTTGCCGCTAAAGGTGCTGATGAAGAGCTGGTTAAACAGCTGGCCATGCACATCGCTGCAAGCAAGCCTGAGTTCGTTAAGCCTGAAGACGTTTCTGCAGAAGTTGTAGAGAAAGAGTACCAGGTTCAGCTGGACATCGCGATGCAGTCCGGTAAACCAAAAGAAATCGCAGAGAAAATGGTTGAAGGCCGCATGAAGAAATTCACCGGTGAAGTTTCTCTGACTGGTCAGCCGTTCGTTATGGACCCAAGCAAAACTGTTGCTCAGCTGCTGAAAGAGCACAATGCTGACGTAACTAACTTCATCCGCTTCGAAGTGGGTGAAGGTATCGAGAAAGTTGAGACTGACTTTGCAGCAGAAGTTGCTGCCATGTCCAAGCAGTCTTAATGGTTTAAAAGGAACCGCCAACCGGCGGTTCCTTTTTATCCAGCCTTACAATTTCAGAGCGCTCCGTTAGGCGAGCAGACTGAAATGCGACAGAATGTCGCCAGAATTAACCATCCCCCATTCGTTGACTGTTCTCAGGAAAGAAACATGGCTACCAATGCAAAACCCGTCTACAAACGTATTCTGCTCAAACTGAGCGGCGAAGCTCTGCAAGGCACAGAAGGCTTTGGTATTGACGCGAGTATTCTGGACCGTATGGCTCAGGAAATTAAAGAGCTGGTGGAACTTGGCATTCAGGTCGGGGTGGTAATCGGCGGTGGCAATTTATTCCGTGGTGCGGGCCTGGCTAAAGCCGGCATGAACCGCGTCGTGGGCGACCACATGGGCATGCTGGCGACCGTAATGAATGGCCTGGCGATGCGCGATGCGCTCCACCGCGCCTATGTGAACGCCCGCCTGATGTCCGCTATTCCATTGAATGGCGTTTGTGATAACTACAGCTGGGCTGAAGCGATCAGCCTGCTGCGCGCTAACCGCGTAGTTATCCTGTCTGCCGGTACCGGTAACCCGTTCTTTACCACTGACTCTGCGGCCTGCCTGCGTGGAATCGAAATCGAAGCAGACGTGGTACTGAAAGCCACTAAAGTGGATGGCGTGTTTACCGCCGATCCGGCAAAAGATCCTGCTGCAACCATGTACGATCAGCTGACCTACAGTGAAGTGCTGGATAAAGAGCTGAAAGTGATGGATCTTGCCGCATTCACCCTTGCTCGTGACCACAAATTGCCGATCCGCGTGTTCAACATGAACAAGCCGGGTGCGCTGCGTCGTGTGGTAATGGGTGAGAAAGAAGGCACTTTAATTACTGAATAATTTCAGTTGCCCGGTAATCAGGGTAAGATTTGGCTTTATCTACAGCCAGGAATAAACAGGGCTATACTTAGCCTGCGGCGTTGCAGCTGCAGAGAATAAGCGTGGTCTGCCTTAAACCAGTTTTCAAGGATTCGTAACGTGATTAGCGATATCAGAAAAGATGCTGAAGTGCGTATGGATAAATGCGTCGAAGCGTTTAAAAACCAAATCAGCAAAATCCGTACCGGCCGCGCTTCTCCAAGCCTGCTGGACGGCATCGTCGTAGAATACTACGGCACACCAACGCCGCTGCGCCAGTTGGCCAGCGTCACCGTTGAAGATACCCGTACTCTGAAGATCAACGTCTTCGATCGTTCTATGGGCCCGGCGGTAGAGAAAGCGATCATGGCCTCTGACCTTGGTCTGAACCCAAGCTCTGCGGGCACCGATATCCGTGTTCCACTGCCTCCGCTGACCGAAGAGCGTCGTAAAGACCTGATCAAAGTGGTACGTGGCGAAGCCGAAGGCGCACGCGTGGCTGTTCGTAACGTTCGCCGCGACGCTAACGATAAAGTTAAAGCGCTGTTGAAAGACAAAGAGATCAGTGAAGATGACGATCGCCGTTCTCAGGACGACGTGCAGAAGCTGACTGATGCTGCTATCAAGAAAGTGGATGCGGCTCTGTCTGAAAAAGAAACCGAGCTGATGCAGTTCTAATCCACAATTTCTGTGGAAAATTCGCCGCCCAGTAAGCCCTCGCGCACCGCGAAGCGTTTACGGGCGGCGTTTTGCTTTATAAAAACGTCAAGTAAAGGCGTAGACAATGGGCGTCCCGCGCCGCAAACTATTGCGCCATTAATCCTTCATTTTACGACCCCGAGTACCTCATGAAGCAGCTCACTATTCTTGGTTCCACCGGCTCTATTGGCGTCAGCACGCTTAGCGTCGTTCGTCATAATCCTGAAAAATTTGCCGTTACGGCTCTGGTTGCGGGCACTAATGTCGGGAAAATGGTGGAGCAGTGCCTGGCGTTCTCGCCGAAGTATGCGGTCATGGCCAGTGAGTCTGCGGCGGCGGAAGTCCGTCGTACCCTGAAAGAGCAGGGGAGTAAAACTGAAGTCTTGGCCGGTAAGCAGGCCGCTTGCGAAGTTGCTACGCTTGACGAAGTGGATCAGGTGATGGCTGCTATTGTGGGCGTGGCAGGGCTGTCTTCAACGCTTGCCGCTATCTCCGCCGGTAAGCAGGTTCTGCTGGCGAACAAAGAGTCGCTGATTACCTGCGGGCGTTTGTTTATGGAAGCGGTTGCTCGTAGCAAAGCGCAGTTGTTGCCTATCGATAGCGAACATAACGCCATTTTTCAGAGTATGCCGGAAACAATCCAGCGTAACCTGGGATACGCTAGCCTCGAAGATAATGGCGTGTCGTCTATTATCCTCACCGGATCGGGTGGCCCGTTCCGGGAAACGGCTTATGCAGACCTGACGGCGATGACGCCGGATCAGGCATGCAGCCACCCGAACTGGTCGATGGGGCGTAAGATTTCCGTCGACTCTGCCACTATGATGAACAAAGGTCTCGAATACATTGAAGCTCGCTGGTTGTTCAACGCTTCAGCTGCACAAATGGAAGTGCTGATTCACCCTCAGTCTGTCATTCATTCTATGGTTCGTTACCGCGATGGCAGCGTGCTGGCTCAGCTTGGTGAGCCCGACATGCGTACGCCTATTGCCCATGCGATGGCTTACCCCGCGCGCGTAGAATCTGGTGTTACACCACTCGATTTCTGCAAAATCGGTTCGCTGACTTTCATGGAACCTGATTTTGAGCGCTATCCATGCCTTAAGTTAGCCATTGATGCCAGCGCGCAGGGGCAGGCGGCGACAACCGCGCTAAATGCGGCAAACGAAGTGGTTGTTGAGGCGTTCCTGAATCAGCAGGTCAGATTTACGGATATCGCAGTGCTGAACCGCAGCGTGCTGGATCAAATGAATTTAACTGATCCACAAAGTGTGGATGAAGTGCTTAGTGTGGACGCTGTTGCTCGTGAAATCGCCAGGAAACAAGTGATGCACCTCTCAAGCCGGTGATAATTCATCCGGCTGAAGTGCCGCCATTTGTTCGCTTTGTGCTTCAGTGATATAGTCTGCGCCACTTAATCGCCAGATGTGACTGAGCGTTGAGTGGGAAGCCGTGTCACAACACGGCTTTTTTATGCACCAGGCTTCAATATTCCTGAGTACCGCTTAATTTTTTTCAGGGAATCATTACGCGTTATGTTGTCTGCTAATCAACAATTAAGCGAATCCTTAACTACGCATGGCGCCCGCCATGTTGCCATCATCATGGATGGCAACGGCCGATGGGCTAAGCGTCAGGGTAAAATGAGGGTTTTCGGTCATAAAGCTGGCGCGAAATCGGTACGCCGCGCTGTGACTTTTGCAGCGAATAACGGTATCGATGCGCTGACGCTTTACGCTTTTAGCAGCGAGAACTGGAACCGCCCCGCTCAGGAAGTGACCGCGTTGATGGAGCTGTTCGTCTGGGCATTAGACAGTGAGGTGAAAAGCCTGCACCGTCATAATGTTCGCTTGCGTATTATCGGCGATACCAGCCGATTTAATCTCCGCCTGCAGGAAAGAATCAAAAAAGCTGAAGCATTAACCAGTGAGAACACTGGGCTGACGCTCAATATCGCTGCGAATTATGGCGGGCGTTGGGATATCATTCAGGGAGTGCGACAGCTTGCGTCGCAGGTGCAGGAAGGCTTATTGCGCCCGGATCAGATAGATGAAGAACTGCTCGGTCAGCAGATCTGCATGCATGAACTGGCTCCCGTAGATTTAGTAATTAGGACAGGAGGAGAGCATCGCATCAGTAACTTCCTCATCTGGCAAATTGCCTATGCGGAACTTTATTTTACCGATGTTCTTTGGCCTGATTTCGATGAACAAGACTTTGAAGGTGCGCTAAATGCTTTTGCAAACCGAGAGCGTCGTTTTGGTGGCACAGCACCTGGTGGTGAATAAGCCTGTTGGGGGTCACTTTTGCTGAAGTATCGCCTGATTTCCGCGTTTATTATGATTCCCGTTGTCATCGCGGCGCTGTTTTGGCTTCCGCCAGTAGGATTTGCGATTGCTACGCTGGTGATTTGTATGCTGGCCGCATGGGAATGGGGGCAACTCGCCGGTTTTGTTGCGCGTTCGCAACGTGTCTGGTTGGCGGTGCTATGTGGTCTGTTGCTTGCCGTCATGCTGATTTCGTTGCCGGAGTATCGGCATTCGGTGCATTTGCCGATAATCGAATTCTCACTCTGGGCATCGCTAGTGTGGTGGGTAGCGGCGCTGTTGCTGGTTCTGTTCTATCCGGCTTCTGCGGCGCTATGGCGTAATTCCAAACCGCTTCGCCTGGTCTTTGGCCTGCTGACCATTGTTCCCTTCTTCTGGGGCATGGTAGCGTTGCGCAGCTGGCATTATGATATTAACCACTACAGCGGCTCTGTTTGGTTACTGTATGTGATGTTCCTGGTCTGGGGCGCAGACTCTGGCGCTTATGTCTTCGGGAAGATGTTTGGCAAGCATAAACTTGCGCCAAAGGTTTCTCCTGGCAAGACCTGGCAAGGGTTTATTGGTGGCCTTGCGACTTCTGCCGTCATCTCGTTGTTGTTCGGCATGTGGGCGAATTTGAACGTGGCACCTGTTGTTCTGCTAACCTGTTCCATTGTTGCCGCGCTGGCTTCCGTTTTAGGTGATTTGACCGAAAGTATGTTCAAACGCGAAGCAGGGATTAAAGATAGTGGTCACCTTATCCCGGGACATGGTGGTATTCTTGACCGCATTGACAGCCTGACAGCGGCAGTGCCGGTGTTTGCCTGTCTGCTGCTTCTGGTATTCAGGACGATTTAACGGAAGGTTTTATGTTGAGCATACTCTGGAATTTGGCTGCGTTTATCGTTGCACTGGGTGTTTTAATTACCGTGCACGAGTTCGGCCATTTTTGGGTTGCTCGCCGCTGTGGCGTTCGTGTGGAACGCTTCTCCATCGGGTTTGGTAAGGCGCTTTGGCGTCGTACTGACCGTCAGGGAACCGAATTTGTTATCGCGCTGATCCCGCTGGGTGGCTACGTTAAAATGCTGGATGAACGCGTTGAGCCGGTGCTGCCGGAGATGCGTCATGCTGCTTTTAACAATAAAACGGTTTCTCAGCGAGCGGCGATTATCGCCGCTGGCCCAATCGCTAACTTCATCTTCGCTATCTTTGCCTATTGGCTGGTGTTTATCATTGGCATTCCCAGCCTGCGTCCAGTGATCGGTGAAATAACCCCCAACTCTATCGCGGCGGAAGCACAAATTAGCGCTGGCATGGAACTAAAAGCGATAGATGGTATCGAAACGCCTGATTGGGATGCTGTTCGTTTAGCTTTAATCGGTAAGATTGGCGATGCGAGCGCGAGAGTGTCTTATGCGCCGTTTGGGACAAATCAAACGCGTGATGTCACCCTTGATCTAAGCCATTGGCAGTTTGAGCCTGATAAGCAGGATCCGGTCGTATCACTTGGATTCAGGCCCCGTGGTCCGCAAATTGAAAACGTGCTGGACGAAGTTCAGCCGCAGTCCGCGGCCAATAAGGCAGGTTTGCAAGCGGGGGACAGGATCGTTAAAGTCAACGGTCAGCCACTCCTTCAATGGAGTGAGTTTGTTAACCTGGTGCGTGACAATCCAGGTCAGCCGCTAGCCTTAGAGATTGAAAGACAGGGGAGCCCCTTGTCTTTGACGCTGATACCGGATACAAAACCGGGTAAAGCGAAGGCAGAAGGGTTTGCAGGGGTAGTACCTAAAATTATCCCGCTGCCCGACGAGTACAAAACAGTGCGTCAGTATGGGCCGTTTACCGCTGTAGCAGAAGCCACGGATAAAACCTGGCAACTGATGAAGCTGACGGTCAACATGCTGGGGAAATTAATAACCGGTGATGTAAAACTGAACAACCTCAGTGGGCCAATCTCCATAGCTCAAGGGGCAGGTATGTCGGCGGAATATGGGTTAATTTACTTCCTGATGTTCCTGGCGCTTATCAGCGTCAACTTAGGGATCATTAACCTGTTTCCTCTTCCCGTCCTTGACGGCGGGCACCTGCTCTTTTTGGCGGTTGAGAAACTGAAAGGCACTCCGGTTTCCGAGCGAGTTCAGGACTTCAGTTATCGCATTGGCTCTATTTTGCTGGTGCTATTAATGGGGCTTGCACTTTTCAATGATTTCTCTCGTTTATAGAGAGAATTAGGTTAGGAAGAACGCATAACAACGATGGCGATGAAAAAGCTCCTCATAGCGACGCTGCTGTTTAGCAGCGCCACCGTATACGGTGCAGACGGGTTCGTGGTGAAAGACATTCATTTCGAAGGCCTGCAGCGAGTCGCCGTCGGTGCGGCCCTCCTCAGTATGCCGGTTCGCGTAGGCGACACCGTCTCTGACGAGGATATCAGTAATACAATCCGCTCACTGTTTGCCACCGGCAACTTTGAAGATGTGCGAGTGCTGCGTGATGGTAATACGCTGCTTGTGCAGGTCAAAGAGCGTCCAACCATTGCCAGCATCACCTTCTCCGGCAACAAGTCGGTGAAAGATGACATGCTGAAGCAGAACCTTGAAGCTTCCGGCGTACGCGTGGGGGAATCCCTCGACCGCACGACCCTGGGCGACATCGAGAAAGGGCTGGAAGATTTCTACTACAGCGTCGGGAAATACAGCGCCAGCGTCAAAGCTGTCGTCACGCCGCTGCCGCGTAACCGTGTTGACCTGAAACTGGTGTTCCAGGAAGGCGTCTCCGCAAAAATCCAGCAGATCAACATCGTCGGTAACCACGCGTTTACCACAGATGAGCTGATCTCCCGATTCCAACTGCGTGATGAAGTGCCGTGGTGGAACGTCGTCGGCGATCGTAAATACCAGAAGCAAAAGCTGGCGGGTGACCTTGAAACCCTGCGTAGCTACTATCTGGATCGCGGCTATGCGCGTTTCAATATTGACTCCACGCAGGTTAGCCTGACGCCGGATAAGAAAAGCATTTATGTGACCATCAACATCACCGAAGGCGAGCAGTACAAGATCGCCGGCGTGGATGTGAAAGGCAATCTGGCCGGGCATTCTGCGGAAATTGAAAGCCTGACTAAGATGCAGCCGGGTGAGCTGTATAACGGCACCAAAGTCACCAAAATGGAAGACGACATTAAGAAACTGCTGGGTCGCTATGGTTACGCCTATCCGCGCGTACAGACTCAGCCTGAAATTAATGACGCTGACAAAACCGTGAAGCTGCACGTTAACGTCGATTCCGGTAACCGTTACTACGTGCGTAAGATCCGCTTTGAAGGCAACGACACCAGTAAAGATGCCGTTCTGCGCCGTGAAATGCGCCAGATGGAAGGGGCGTGGCTGGGCAGCAACCTTGTTGATGCCGGTAAAGAACGTCTGAACCGCTTGGGTTACTTCGAGACCGTCGATGTGGACACCCAGCGCGTATCCGGCAGCCCGGATCAGGTTGACGTTGTCTATAAAGTGAAAGAGCGTAACACCGGTAGTTTCAACTTCGGTGTTGGCTACGGTACTGAAAGCGGTGTGAGCTTCCAGGTCGGTGTTCAGCAGGATAACTGGTTGGGTACAGGCTACTCGGTTGGGATCAGCGGCACCAAAAACGATTACCAGACCTACGCGGAACTGTCAGCGACCGATCCATACTTTACGGTGGATGGTGTTAGCCTTGGTGGTCGTATCTTCTTCAACGACTTTAAAGCTGATGACGCGGACCTGTCTGACTACACCAACAAGAGCTACGGGCTGGATACAACACTGGGCTTCCCGGTGAATGAATACAACACGCTGCGCCTTGGTTTGGGTTACGTGCATAACGATCTGTCGAACATGCAGCCGCAGATAGCTATGTGGCGCTACCTGGATTCTGTGGGTCAGCACCCAACTATGAATGCCAACGACAACAGTTTCTCGGCAGATGACTTCACTCTGAACTATGGTTGGACATACAGCAACCTTGACCGCGGTTACTTCCCGACGGATGGTTCTCGCGTCAACCTGAATGGTAAAGTCACCATTCCGGGTTCCGATAACGAGTTCTACAAAGTGACGTTAGATACGGCGAGTTATTTCCCGATCAATGACAATCATACGTGGGTTGTGCTGGGTCGTACCCGTTGGGGTTACGGCGATGGTCTGGGTGGTAAAGAACTGCCGTTCTACGAGAACTTCTATGCCGGTGGTTCCAGCACCGTGCGTGGTTTCCAGTCAAACAACATTGGTCCAAAAGCCGCTTATTACGGCCCGAACCAGCGTAACTGTGGCACTGGTACTGTGTGTAACTCTAACGATGCGGTGGGCGGTAACGCCATGGGTGTGGCCAGCCTTGAGCTGATTACCCCGACGCCGTTCCTGAGTGAGAAGTACGCAAACTCTGTTCGTACTTCCCTGTTTGTCGATGCAGGTACCGTTTGGGATACCAAATGGGAGAACACCGACGCGACCAGAGCGGCAGGTATACCTGATTACAGCACGCCAAGTAACATCCGTATGTCTGCAGGTATTGCGCTGCAGTGGATGTCGCCTCTGGGGCCGCTGGTCTTCTCTTATGCTCAGCCGTATAAGAAATATGATGGAGACAAGGCAGAACAGTTCCAGTTTAACATTGGTAAAACCTGGTAATTTGTTCTGCGCGATGGAACGCAACAGCAGTGAGGCGCTGCACCTGTTAGCCGTTTAGTCGGTTGGCAGGTGCTCGCAAAAAAACAGTGTCTTCGGACGCCTATGGGATGGTAAGGAGTTTATAGTGAAAAAGTGGTTAGTTGCCGCAGGTCTCGGGATTGCTATGGTTGCTTCAGCCGGCGCTCAGGCTGCCTCCAGCATCGCAGTAGTTAACATGGGCAACCTGTTCCAACAGGTCGCACAAAACACCGGTGTTTCTAAAACCCTGGAAAATGAGTTCAAAGGCCGCGCCAGCGAACTGCAGGGAATGGAAAACGATCTGCAATCCAAAATGCAGCGCCTGCAGCGCGATGGTTCAACCATGAAAGCTTCAGATCGCAGCAAAATGGAAAAAGACGTCATGGCTCAGCGCCAGTCGTTCTCCGAAAAAGCACAGGCTTTTGAGCAGGATCGTAACCGTCGTTCCAACGAAGAGCGTAGCAAACTGGTTACTCGTATCCAGGCCGCTGTGAAGAAAGTTGCAGACGATAAAGGCTATGATGTTGTTCTGGATGCAAACACCGTTGCTTACGCAGGTAACGACGTTAAAGACATCACTGCAGACGTACTGAAACAGGTTAAATAAGTAATGTCTTCAATTCGACTGGCTGAATTAGCCCAGCAGTTGGATGCAGAATTGCACGGTGATGGCGATATCGTCATCACCGGCGTTGCATCTATGCAAACTGCCCAGTCTGGCCACATTACGTTCATGGTTAACCCTCGCTATCGTGAACAGCTGGCTGTCTGCCAGGCTTCTGCCGTCGTGATGACCGAAGCCGACCTTCCATACGCTAAGAGCGCGGCGCTGGTAGTGAAGAATCCCTACCTGACCTATGCCCGTATGGCCCAAATTCTTGATACCACGCCTCAGCCTGCAAGCAATATTGCGCCAAGCGCAGCTGTTGATGCGACCGCGAGGCTTGGTCAAAATGTTTCTATCGGCGCAAATGCCGTTATCGAATCAGGCGTTGAGCTGGGCGATAACGTGGTGATCGGCGCTGGCTGCTTTGTAGGAAAAAATACCAAAATCGGCGCGGGTAGCCGTTTATGGGCCAATGTCTCCATCTATCACAACATCGAAATCGGTGCTCAGTGCTTGATTCAGTCCAGCACGGTGATTGGGTCAGATGGTTTTGGCTACGCTAACGATCGCGGTAACTGGGTGAAAATTCCTCAGCTAGGCCGGGTCATTATTGGCGATCGCGTTGAAATTGGTGCCTGTACGACAATCGATCGCGGCGCCCTGGATGACACGATCATCGGCAATGGTGTTATCATTGATAACCAGTGCCAGATTGCACATAACGTTGTGATTGGCGACAATACTGCGGTTGCGGGTGGCGTTATCATGGCGGGCAGCCTTAAAATTGGCCGTTACTGCATGATTGGTGGTGCCAGCGTAATCAACGGCCATATGGAAATCTGTGACAAGGTGACCGTGACAGGAATGGGAATGGTGATGCGTCCAATCACTGAACCGGGAGTTTACTCTTCGGGGATCCCGCTCCAACCGAACAAAGCGTGGCGTAAAACCGCCGCCCTGGTGATGAACATCGATGAGATGAGCAAACGCTTAAAAGCCATCGAACGTAAGGTCAATCAACAAGACTGATCGTCGCCTGCTCCCTGCGCTGCCGTGTTTCCGGCCATTAGGGCTGGAGCGTAAGCCGCGCTTTTTGATTTGCGGCCTGCTGGCATTCTTTGATTGCCGCAGGCCGTGTTATTATTGTCATTTAGAATATTTAGACAGGAAGAGTATTTTGACAACTGACACTCATACTCTGCACATTGAAGAGATTTTAGAGCTTCTGCCGCACCGTTATCCGTTCTTGCTGGTTGATCGCGTGCTGGATTTTGAAGAAGGTCGTTTTCTGCGCGCAGTAAAAAATGTCTCTGTAAATGAGCCGTTTTTCCAGGGGCACTTCCCTGGTAAGCCGATTTTCCCGGGCGTATTGATCCTGGAAGCGATGGCACAGGCTACCGGTATTCTTGCATTCAAAAGCGTGGGTAAACTTGAGCCGGGTGAACTGTATTACTTTGCTGGCATCGATGAAGCGCGCTTTAAGCGCCCTGTTGTGCCTGGCGATCAGATGATTATGGAAGTGACCTTTGAGAAAACTCGTCGTGGTTTGACGCGTTTCAAAGGCGTCGCAATTGTTGACGGCAAGATTGTCTGCGAAGCGACCATGATGTGTGCACGCAGCCGGGAGGCATAATACGTGATTGATAAGTCCGCCTTTATTCATCCAACCGCTATTGTGGAAGAAGGTGCCGTCATTGGCGCTAACGTTCACATTGGCCCGTTTTGTCTCGTAGGTCCAAACGTTGAAATCGGCGAAGGCACGGTTCTGAAATCTCATGTTGTCGTCAATGGTCACACCAAAATTGGCCGTGACAATGAGATCTACCAGTTCGCGTCTATCGGTGAAGTTAACCAGGATCTGAAATATGCGGGTGAGCCAACTCGCGTGGAAATTGGCGACCGCAACCGCATTCGCGAAAGCGTCACCATCCATCGCGGCACGGTGCAAGATGCTGGATTAACGAAGGTGGGAAGCGACAACCTGCTGATGATCAATGCGCACGTTGCGCATGATTGCCAGATTGGCGATCGCGTTATCCTCGCGAACAACGCAACGCTTGCGGGTCACGTACAAATCGGGGATCACGCCATCATCGGTGGAATGACTGCGGTGCATCAGTTCTGCATCATCGGTGCCCACGTGATGGTTGGCGGCTGTTCCGGCGTTGCTCAGGATGTACCACCTTACGTTATCGCACAGGGCAACCATGCGACGCCGTTTGGTGTGAACATTGAAGGCCTGAAGCGTCGCGGTTTCAGCAAAGAAGCGCTGCACGCTATTCGCAACGCCTACAAGATCCTCTATCGCAGCGGCAAGACGCTTGAAGAGGCGAAGCCGGAAATTGCTGAAATTGCAGCTCAGCATCCGGAAGTGAATGCATTTATTGAATTCTTTGCCCGCTCCACGCGCGGTTTGATTCGTTAATGAAGCCTGGTCGTCCCCTTACGATTGCCTTGGTCGCCGGAGAAACCTCCGGCGATATTCTTGGTGCTGGGCTTATTCGCGAACTGAAAGCTCGCGTGCCTGATGCTCGCTTTGTTGGCGTGGCCGGGCCGCTTATGCAGGCTGAAGGTTGTGAAGCCTGGTATGAAATGGAAGAGCTTGCGGTTATGGGCATCGTTGAAGTGCTTGGCCGTTTACGTCGCCTGCTGCAGATCCGCAGCGATCTCACGAAGCGCTTCACCGAGCTGCAGCCCGACGTCTTTGTCGGCATTGATGCGCCGGATTTCAATATCACGCTTGAAGGCAACCTCAAAAAACAAGGGATCCGTACGATCCACTACGTCAGTCCGTCCGTTTGGGCATGGCGACAAAAACGCGTTTTCAAAATTGGCAGAGCGACCGATCTGGTATTGGCTTTTCTGCCTTTCGAAAAAGCGTTTTACGACCGGTTTAATGTACCGTGTCGCTTCATCGGGCATACCATGGCGGATGCCATGCCGCTCGATCCGGATAAAAACGCTGCGCGTGCGACGTTAGGCATTGCGGCAGATGCAAAATGCCTGGCGTTGTTGCCCGGCAGTCGCGGCGCTGAAGTCGAAATGCTTAGCGCAGACTTCCTCAGAACAGCGCAATTGCTTCGTAAGCGTTGGCCTGCACTGGAAGTCGTGGTGCCACTGGTGAATGCAAAGCGTCGTGAGCAGTTCGAAAAGATTAAAGCTGAGATTGCCCCCGAACTGCATGTACATCTGCTGGACGGAAAAGCACGTGAAGCGATGATTGCCAGTGACGCGGCGCTTCTGGCCTCCGGCACGGCTGCGCTTGAATGTATGTTGGCCAAATGCCCGATGGTGGTTGGCTATCGCATGAAGCCGTTCACGTTCTGGCTGGCGAAGCGGCTGGTGAAAACCGATTACGTTTCCCTGCCAAATTTACTGGCAGGCCGCGAGCTGGTTAAAGAGCTGCTGCAAAACGAATGTGAGCCTATCGGGCTTGCCTGTGCGCTTGAGCCGTTGCTGGAAGACGGTGCCGTCAGCCATCAGATGCATGATACCTTCCGGGATTTGCATCAGCAGATCCGTTGTAATGCGGACAAGCAGGCGGCGGACGCCGTGCTGGAGCTGGCTCAATGATCGAATTTGTTTACCCGCATACGCACCTTGTCGCCGGCGTGGATGAAGTAGGGCGCGGGCCTTTGGTCGGCGCCGTTGTTACTGCAGCTGTGATCCTCGATCCGGCAAAGCCGATTATCGGGCTGGCGGACTCGAAAAAATTATCTGAAAAACGCCGTCTGGCGCTGTATGACGAAATTGTCGAAAAGGCATTAAGCTGGAGTCTGGGCCGTGCCGAGCCGCACGAGATCGACAATATCAACATTTTGCATGCCACGATGCTGGCCATGCAGCGTGCGGTTGCGGGCCTGAATGTTGTGCCTGAATATGTGTTGATTGACGGCAACCGTTGCCCTGTGTTGCCTATGCCGTCGCTGGCGGTTGTTAAAGGCGACAGCCGGGTGGCAGAAATCAGTGCGGCGTCAATACTTGCCAAAGTCACGCGCGATCGTGAAATGGCCGAACTGGATCTCAGCTTCCCGCAGTACGGTTTTGCTCAGCACAAGGGCTACCCAACCGCTTTTCATCTCGAAAAGCTGGCCGAGCATGGTGCCACCGAGCACCATCGCCGCAGCTTTGGCCCCGTCAAACGCGCGCTTGGGCTCGTCTCCTGAGCCTTAGTAGCTGATACAGAGTAATTGGTGAGAGATGGCTGAACCACGTTTCATTCACCTTCGGGTGCACAGCGACTATTCCATGATTGATGGGCTGGCGAAGACCGGGCCGCTGGTAAAAAAAGCCGCGGCGCTGGGAATGCCTGCTCTCGCTATCACCGATTTCACCAACCTCTGTGGGTTGGTCAAATTCTATGGTTCCGGCCATGGCGCCGGTATTAAGCCGATCATCGGTGCGGACTTTAACGTTGCCAACGAGCTGTTAGGCGATGAGCTTAGTCACTTGACGGTGCTGGCTGCAAACAATGAAGGCTACCAAAACCTTACCTTACTGATCTCTCGTGCCTACCAGCGTGGCTACGGCGCAGCGGGCCCGATTATTGACCGAGAGTGGCTGGTAGAGTTAAACGAAGGGCTAATTCTGCTCTCCGGTGGGCGCATGGGAGATATTGGCAAAAGCCTGCTTCGTGGAAACCAGCCGCTGGTCGATCAGTGCCTGGAATTCTGGCAGCAGCATTTTGCCGATCGCTTCTATCTGGAACTGATTCGCACTGGTCGGGTGGATGAAGAAAACTATCTTCACGCCGCCGTGGCGCTGGCTGACGAACGCGGCTTGCCGGTGGTTGCCACCAACGATGTCCGCTTTATTGATGCCGGCGACTTTGATGCCCACGAGATCCGAGTGGCGATCCACGATGGCTTCACGTTGGACGATCCTAAGCGCCCGCGTAACTACTCCGCCCAGCAATATATGCGTAGCGAAGAAGAGATGTGCGAGCTGTTTTCGGACATCCCGGAAGCGCTGGAAAACAGCGTTGAGATTGCCAAGCGCTGTAACGTGACCGTGCGCCTGGGTGAGTACTTCCTGCCGCAATTCCCGACGGGAGAGATGACCACCGAAGACTTCCTGGTCATGAAATCCAAAGAGGGGCTGGAAGAACGTCTTGAGTTCCTATTCCCGGACCCGGAAGTGCGTGCGCAGAAACGCCCTGAATACGACGAGCGCCTGGATATCGAGCTGCAGGTTATCAACCAGATGGGCTTTCCCGGCTACTTCCTAATCGTGATGGAGTTTATCCAGTGGTCGAAGGATAACGGCGTGCCGGTCGGGCCTGGGCGTGGTTCAGGTGCGGGGTCGCTGGTGGCCTATGCGCTGAAGATCACCGACCTCGACCCGCTTGAGTTTGACCTGCTGTTCGAACGTTTCCTTAACCCGGAACGTGTTTCGATGCCTGACTTCGACGTTGATTTCTGTATGGAAAAACGCGACCAGGTGATCGACCACGTTTCCGAGATGTATGGGCGTGAAGCCGTTTCGCAGATCATTACCTTTGGTACGATGGCGGCGAAGGCGGTTATTCGCGACGTAGGTCGCGTACTCGGTCACCCTTACGGTTTTGTCGATCGCATTTCCAAACTGGTGCCACCGGATCCCGGCATGACGCTGGCGAAAGCCTTTGAGGCGGAGCCGCAGCTGCCGGAGATCTACGAAGCTGACGAAGAAGTTAAAGCCCTGATCGACATGGCGCGCAAGCTGGAAGGCGTCACGCGTAACGCCGGTAAGCATGCCGGGGGCGTGGTTATCGCCCCAACCAAAATTACCGATTTTGCGCCGCTTTATTGTGACGACCAGGGGCAGCATCCGGTTACCCAGTTCGACAAGAACGACGTTGAATATGCGGGCCTGGTGAAGTTTGACTTCCTGGGGCTGCGTACGCTGACGATCATCGACTGGGCGCTGAAAATGATCAACCCGCGTCGGGCAAAACAGGGGCTGGAGCCGATTGATATCGCCGCCATTCCGCTCGACGATAAGAAAAGCTTCGACATGCTGCAGCGCTCGGAAACCACCGCGGTCTTCCAGCTTGAATCCCGCGGCATGAAAGACCTGATTAAGCGTCTGCAGCCTGACTGCTTCGAAGACATGATCGCCCTTGTGGCACTTTTCCGTCCGGGCCCGCTGCAGTCGGGGATGGTAGATAACTTCATCGACCGTAAACATGGCCGCGAAGCGATTTCTTATCCGGACGTGGAATGGCAGCACGAAAGCCTGAAGCCGGTACTGGAGCCTACCTACGGCATCATCCTGTATCAGGAACAGGTTATGCAGATTGCCCAGGTGCTTTCCGGTTATACCCTCGGCGGCGCGGATATGCTGCGTCGAGCGATGGGTAAAAAGAAACCGGAAGAGATGGCCAAGCAGCGCGGCACTTTTGAAGAGGGCGCAATCAAAAACGGCGTCGACGGCGAGCTGTCGATGAAAATCTTTGACCTGGTAGAGAAATTTGCCGGGTACGGATTTAACAAATCTCACTCTGCCGCCTATGCTTTGGTTTCGTATCAGACGCTGTGGCTGAAGGCGCACTACCCGGCAGAGTTTATGGCGGCCGTAATGACCGCCGATATGGATAACACCGAGAAAGTGGTGGGCCTGGTGGATGAGTGCTGGCGAATGGGGCTGAAAGTCCTGTCGCCGGACATTAACTCTGGCCTTTACCATTTCCACGTTAACGATGACGGGGAAATTGTTTACGGCATCGGCGCGATAAAAGGCGTGGGTGAAGGCCCGATTGAAGCCATTATCGAAGCGCGTAATCAAGGCGGGCATTTCCTCGATCTCTTTGATTTGTGCGCGCGTTCCGATATCAAAAAGCTTAACCGCAGGGTGCTGGAAAAACTCATTATGTCCGGGGCTTTTGACCGCCTTGGGCCTCACCGCGCGGCGCTGATGAATGCGCTGGGTGATGCGTTAAAAGCAGCTGATCAGCACGCGAAAGCGGAAGCTATTGGCCAGGCAGATATGTTCGGCGTTCTTGCCGAAGAGCCTGAGCAGGTCGAAAAGTCCTACGCCAGCGTGATTCCCTGGCCTGAACAAGTGGTGCTGGAAGGGGAGCGTGAGACGCTCGGACTGTATCTTACCGGTCACCCGATCAACCAGTACCTGAAAGAAATCGAGCGCTATGTCGGTGGCATGCGCCTGAAAGAGATGCACCCGACGGAACGTGGTAAAATGACCACGGCTGCGGGTCTGGTGATTGCTTCGCGGGTTATGGTCACCAAGCGAGGTAATCGCATCGGCATCTGTACGCTGGATGACCGCTCTGGTCGTCTGGAAGTGATGTTATTCACAGATGCGCTAGAAAAATACCAGCATCTGCTGGAAAAAGACCGTATCCTGATCGTTAGCGGACAGGTCAGCTTTGATGACTTCAGCGGAGGGCTTAAAATGACGGCCCGCGAGCTGATGGACATCGACGAAGCCCGTGAAAAGTACGCGCGTGGGCTTGCTATCTCGCTGACGGACAGGCAAATTGATGACCAGCTTTTAAACCGTCTCCGTCAGTCTCTGGAACCCCATCGTTCGGGGACAATTCCAGTACATCTCTACTATCAGAGGGTGGATGCACGAGCCCGGTTGCGCTTCGGTGCGACATGGCGTGTTTCCCCTAGCGATCGTTTACTTAACGATCTGCGAACGCTGATTGGTTCGGAGCAGGTGGAACTGGAGTTTGACTAAAACAGGAATATTATGAGTCTGAATTTCCTTGATTTCGAACAGCCGATTGCAGAGCTGGAAGCGAAAATCGATTCCCTGACGGCCGTTAGCCGCCAGGATGAAAAACTGGATATTAATCTGGACGAAGAAGTGCAGCGTCTGCGCGAGAAAAGCGTTGAGCTGACCCGCAAGATCTTCGCTGATTTAGGTGCATGGCAGATTGCGCAGCTGGCGCGCCATCCGCAGCGTCCGTACACCCTGGATTACGTTCGTCTGGCTTTTGATGAGTTCGACGAACTGGCCGGCGATCGTGCCTATGCCGACGATAAAGCTATCGTGGGCGGTATTGCTCGTCTGGAAGGTCGTCCGGTGATGATCATTGGTCATCAGAAAGGGCGCGAAACCAAAGAGAAAATCCGTCGTAACTTCGGTATGCCGGCACCAGAAGGCTACCGTAAAGCGCTGCGTCTGATGGAAATGGCTGAACGTTTTAACATGCCGATCATTACCTTCATCGACACGCCGGGTGCTTATCCGGGCGTTGGCGCCGAAGAACGTGGTCAGTCTGAAGCGATCGCCCGCAACCTGCGTGAAATGTCCCGTCTGAAAGTACCGGTCATTTGTACCGTTATCGGTGAAGGTGGTTCCGGTGGTGCGCTGGCCATTGGCGTGGGTGACAAAGTAAACATGCTGCAGTACAGCACTTACTCCGTTATTTCCCCGGAAGGCTGTGCGTCAATCCTGTGGAAGAGCGCGGATAAAGCCCCGCTGGCCGCAGAAGCGATGGGGATCATTGCTCCTCGCCTGAAAGAGCTGAAGCTGATCGATACCGTGATCCCTGAGCCGTTGGGTGGTGCGCATCGCAATCCAGAAGTGATGGCCGCTTCCCTGCGTGCACAGCTGCTGGCCGATCTGGCGGATCTCGACGTGTTGAACAAAGACGAATTGTTAAACCGTCGTTATCAGCGTCTGATGAGCTACGGCTACGCCTGATTTTAAGTTGTAAAATAGCGATAAGGGTCGGATTTTCCGGCCCTTTTTGCATTTATTGCTTCATGGAAAATCCCATTGCGCTATGCTTAGCCAGGTGATTTCCAGGAGGTGAACATTGAATACCATTGCGATTATGGGGCCGCACGGCGTTTTCTACAAAGACGAACCTATTAAAGAACTGCATCGCGCGCTGGAGCTGCAGGGCTTTCAGCTCATCTACCCCACCAACAGCACTGACCTGCTTAAGCTGATTGAGCACAACCCTCGTATCTGCGGCGTGGTCTTTGACTGGGACGAATACAGCCTCGACTTGTGCAGCGAAATTAACCTGCTGAATGAAGATCTGCCGCTGTATGCATTCATCAATACACATTCCTCTCTAAACGTTAGCGTGAATGAAATGCGCATGGCGCTGTGGTTCTTCGAGTATGCGCTGAGCGCGGCCGACGACATCGCCCTGCGTATTCGCCAGTACACCGACGAGTACCTGGATACGATTACGCCGCCGCTGACCAAAGCGCTGTTCACCTATGTGAAAGAGGGAAAATACACTTTCTGTACGCCAGGGCATATGGCCGGTACCGCCTACCAGAAAAGCCCGGTCGGCTGCTTGTTTTACGACTTTTTTGGCGGCAACACGCTGAAGGCCGACGTGTCGATTTCGGTTACGGAGCTGGGTTCGCTGCTAGATCATACCGGCCCTCATCTGGAGGCGGAGGAGTACATTGCCCGCACCTTCGGCGCCGAACAAAGCTATATGGTGACTAACGGGACTTCGACGTCGAACAAGATAGTCGGCATGTATGCCGCGCCATCCGGCAGCACAATTCTGGTCGATCGTAACTGCCATAAATCGCTGACCCATTTGCTGATGATGACCAATCTGGTGCCAATCTGGCTGAAGCCAACGCGTAACGCGCTGGGGATCCTGGGCGGTATTCCTCAGCGTGAATTTACTCGTGAAAATATCGAGAAAAAGGTCGCTGAAATCCCGAATGCGCAGTGGCCGGTGCACGCGGTTATCACCAACTCGACCTACGACGGGCTGCTGTACAACACCGATTTCATCAAGAAAACGCTAGATGTGCCGTCGATTCACTTTGACTCCGCCTGGGTGCCCTATACCAACTTCCACCCGATTTATCAGGGTAAAAGCGGCATGAGTGGTGACCGGGTGCCGGAGAAAATTATCTATGAAACCCAGTCGACCCATAAGCTGCTGGCGGCGTTCTCTCAGGCTTCGCTGATTCACATTAAAGGTGATTACGATGAAGATACCTTTAACGAAGCCTACATGATGCATACCACCACTTCCCCGAGCTATCCGCTGGTGGCCTCGATTGAAACGGCCGCGGCGATGCTGCGCGGTAATACGGGGAAACGGCTGATCAACCGTTCCGTTGAGCGTGCCCTGCATTTCCGCCGTGAAGTGCAGCGCCTGCGCGAAGAGTCAGAAGACTGGTTCTTCGATATCTGGCAACCCGATCATGTTGATGAGGCCGAGTGCTGGCCCATTGCCCCCGGAGAGGAAGACTGGCATGGCTTCAGGGATGCCGATGCCGAACACATGTATCTCGACCCTATCAAAGTCACTATTCTGACGCCGGGCATGAGCGAGTTGGGTGAAATGGCAGAAGAGGGGATCCCGGCGGCGCTGGTGGCCAAGTTTCTCGACGAGCGGGGCGTTGTTGTTGAGAAGACCGGTCCGTACAACCTGCTGTTCCTGTTCAGTATCGGTATTGATAAGACAAAAGCGCTAAGCCTGCTGCGCGGGCTGACGGAGTTTAAGCGGTCTTACGATCTTAATTTGCGTGTGAAGAACATGCTGCCGGATCTTTTTGCGGAAGATCCGGACTTTTATCGCAACATGCGCATTCAGACGCTGGCGCAGGGGATCCACAAACTGATTAAGCAACATAACCTGCCCGATCTAATGTTGCGCGCTTTTGATGTCCTGCCAGAAATGCGTATGACGCCGCATGAGGCTTATCAGCAGCAGGTGAAAGGCAACGTAGAAACGGTAGAAATAGAGGAACTGTTGGGCAGAGTTTCAGCCAATATGATCCTGCCTTATCCGCCAGGCGTGCCTGTGGTGATGCCGGGAGAAGTGATCACCAAAGAGAGTCGGGCGGTGCTCGACTTCCTGCTGATGCTGTGCTCTGTGGGGGAACATTATCCGGGCTTTGAAACGGATATTCACGGGGCTAAACTCGGTGAGGACGGCGTCTACAGAGTACGAGTCTTAAAAGAGGCTTGAGCGCTTGCTTTGCAGGGAAGCGATGATTACCTTGCCTGAAGTGACTAAGGAGATTTTATGCTGGGTTTAAAGCAAATTCATCACGTCGCGATTATCGCGTCGGACTACGAACGCAGTAAGCAATTCTATTGCGATGTGCTGGAGTTTACGCTGGAAGCGGAAGTTTACCGCAAAGAGCGGGACTCCTGGAAAGGCGATCTGGCGCTGAACGGCCAGTACGTTATTGAGCTATTCTCTTTTCCGTTTCCGCCTGTACGCCCAAGTCGCCCGGAGGCCTGCGGGCTTCGTCACCTGGCATTCAGCGTGGAAAACATTGACCAGGCGATTACGCACCTGGAAAGCCACGGCGTGAAATGCGAACCCATCCGCATCGATCCCTATACCAACAAACGTTTCACCTTCTTCAGCGATCCCGACGGCCTGCCGCTGGAACTTTATCAGCAGTAAACCTTGCCAGCGCCGCGAATGCCCGGTAATTTGCCGGGCAAACCCCTCGTAACGACGAACTATGACTAGCCGCGAACTTCAGTCTTTTCTGCATCCTCACCGCCAACTGCTGGTGGCGTTTAGCGGTGGGCTGGATTCGACGGTTCTGCTGCATCAAGTCGTTACCCTGCGAAATACTCTGCAACCTGAGTTGAATATCAGGGCGATGCATATCCACCATGGGCTCAGCCCGAGAGCAGACAGCTGGGTGGAACATTGCCGGGCAATTTGTGAGAAGTGGAACGTGCCCTTCGAAGTGGCTTATGTTCAGCTTCCCTCCGGCGGCCAGGGGATTGAAGGGGAAGCGAGGGCGGCCCGCTACCAGGCGCTTTCTGACTCGCTTTTGGCAGGTGAAGTGCTGCTGACGGCACAGCATTTGGACGACCAGTGTGAGACCTTCCTGTTGGCGCTTAAACGCGGCAGCGGCCCGGCCGGGCTGGCGTCGATGCCTGCGATTTTGCCTTTTAGCGACACATTATTATTGCGCCCGTTGCTGGCAACTTCGCGCGCACAGCTTGAGGAATGGGCTGGCGTTCACCGGCTAAGCTGGATTGAGGACGAAAGTAATCAGGACGATAAGTATGACCGGAATTTCCTGCGTCTGAGAGTCGTTCCTCTGCTGCAGCAAAGATGGCCCCATTTTTCCCGCAGCGTTGCCCGCAGCGCTGCGTTATGCGGCGAGCAGGAACAGCTGCTTGATGAACTGCTTGCCGAGCAGCTGGATAACTTGATGTCACCCGAGGGCGCGCTGCATATTGAGTCGATGCTGGCGATGAGCGAGGCACGGCGATTTGCCCTGCTGCGGCGCTGGCTCTCCTGGCATCGGGCTGCGATGCCGTCCCGGCCTTCTCTTCAACGTTTATGGCAGGAAGTCGCTTTAAGTCGGGAAGATGCCAATCCTCGCCTTCGCCTGGGCGAACATGAAATCAGGCGTTTTCAGGGGGAACTGTATTGGGTTCCGCTGCTGACCATCGATCGGGAAAAAAGCTATTTATGGCCCGCACCTTATCACCCCTTGAATCTCCCTGGGCTGGGAATGATTTTACTCAGCGAGAAGGGAATGCCGGTGCGTGCGCCAGCAGAGGACGAAATTGTTAGCCTGCGTTTTAAGGCTTCGGGTTTGCTGCATATTGTCGGCCGTGATAAAAGGCGAACGCTGAAAAAAATCTGGCAGGAATTGCGCATTCCGCCATGGGAACGTGACGCCACGCCGCTGCTGTTTTATGGCGAGCAACTTATCGCTGCGCCGGGTATTTTTGTCACTCGTGAAGGACAAGCTACGGAACATTCATGCTGGCACATAGACTGGCAAAAGGGAGTTGAGCAATGAAAAAAGTCGTATTACTGCTTGGGCTGATAGCCTGCAGTTTACCTGCTCTGGCGAAAGGCGATCCCCAGGCCGGGGAAGCGAAGGCCATGACCTGCGTTGCCTGCCATGGCATGAGTGGGAAAGCTTCTGCGCCGCTGTACCCAAACATTGGCGGGCAGAGCGAAGCTTATCTGGAGCATTCGCTTCAGGCCTATAAAAAAGGGGAGCGCAGCGGTGGGCAGGCAGAAATCATGAAGGCTTACGTCAGCGGGCTTTCAGACGAGGATATCTCTGATTTGGCGGCCTACTACGCCTCAATGAAGCCGTAAACAAAACGGGCAGCCTCGATAGCTGCCCGTTTTGTTTGAGATGGGGTGATCAGATTTATTCGACGCTCACCACGATAGTGCCGATTTCGGGGTGGCTAAAGCTGTTAATTTTATCGAGGCGTAGCTCACGCGTAGCGCCAGCGTTATCGACAACCAGGTATTCGACGTTTTTACGAGAAACCAGATCGCTCGCTTTGGCTTTCAAAACCTCCCCGTCTTTTAACTCCAGCGTCAGTAACAAATGATGCTGGCAGGCGAGCTCGAGATTGTCATAATCATCACAGTTGATGGGTTGATACGCATCATTCATTGACATAATCGCTCACCAGTAAGTTCGCGGCAGCATAAGCCGCCTGTTCCCTGACCGACTCCGATACGGCCTCGCTGGAGGCAACTTCGTTCAGAGCCTTCAATACGCATCCTAAGGCATCAGGAATATAGCCTAAATCGCCGCTGGCAATTTCCGCATAGCGTTGCCGAACTAATTCACAATACTTTTCCACATACCCTCCTCTCAGAGTCCCGACTTCAGACCTACTCGTGGGGTCAAGTCTAAGCCTACGAAGATAAACTCTGTTTAGCAAGGTGACTATACCACAGCAATGTAACCGATATCAGCCACGCAAATATACCCGTCATACTCAGAGCCGAAGGGGTGTTATTTCGCTACAATAGCGCGCAATTGTGTATGGAGAAGTGTGATGGCGTTAAAAGCGACAATTTATAAGGCGACGGTAAATGTGGCCGATCTCGATCGTAATCGGTTTCTGGACAGCAGCCTGACGCTGGCGCGTCATCCATCGGAAACGCAGGAGCGCATGATGCTGCGCCTGCTGGCATGGATTAAATATGCGGATGAGCGTCTGGAATTTACCCGTGGCCTCAGCGCAGAAGACGAGCCGGAAATCTGGCGTAAAAACGATCACCTTGGCATTGATTTGTGGGTAGAACTAGGGTTACCGGAAGAACGTCGGGTCAAAAAAGCCTGCAGCCAGTCGGCTGAGGTGGCATTGTTTACCTATAATAGTCGGGCGGCGGAAATTTGGTGGCAGCAAAACCAGACCCGCCTGAGCCAGTTTAAAAACCTGTCCATCTGGTATCTGGATGACGCACAGCTGGCGAAGCTAAGTGAGTTTGGTACGCGCACCATGAACCTGCAGGCGACGATTCAGGATGGCGCAATCTGGCTGTCCGACAGCGAGAATAATCTGGAAATTCACTTTACGGCCTGGCTGCAACAATGATTTCCGTGTCGCGAACGGTCGTTATCCCGGACAATGAAGTCACGATTACCGCGATTCGCGCCCAGGGGGCGGGTGGGCAGCATGTGAATAAAACCTCAACGGCGATTCATTTGCGCTTTGATATTCCTGCCTCTAGCCTGCCGGAGTCGTATAAGATACGTCTGCTGGCGGTAAGTCACCATTTGATCACGCCTGAGGGCGTGGTGGTGATTAAAGCCCAGGAATACCGAAGCCAGGAGATGAACCGCGAAGCGGCGGTGGCTCGCCTGGTTTCATTGATACAAGAACTCACCGTAGTGCAGAAGAGCCGCCGTGCCACAAAGCCGACGCGGGCTTCTAAAGAGCGGCGTCTGGCCTCAAAGGCGCAGAAATCGACAACCAAAGCACTACGCGGCAAAGTTCGTCGTCATCCGGAGTAGCGACGAACATTGGGACAACGGCATAAGGAATGAAGCATGAAGAAGAGTCTTCTGGCTGCGCTGGCAGCGCTCAGCCTGTTCACGCTATTTGGCTGTAATAATCGTACGGAAACGCAAACTTTGATCCCGGCTCAGGCGGCGGAATTGAAACCGATGCAGCAGAGCTATCGCGGCGTAGTGCCGTGTGCGGATTGTGAAGGGATTGAAACCTCGCTGTTCCTGGAAAAGGACGGCACCTGGGTGATGAACCAGACTTACCAGGGTAAAGGAGCCTCATTTGCCAGCTACGGTAAATGGGCGCGGACTGCAGATAAACTGGTCTTAACCGACAGCGAAGGCGAGAAGCAGTATTACCACCCTAAAGGCGACAGCCTGGTGATGCTGGATCGTGAAGGCAATCCGATTGATTCGCAGTTCAACTACACGCTAAAAGCGGTGGATGCGAAGCTGCCGTCAACGCCAATGCCGATGAAAGGCAAGTATAAATACATGGCTGACGCGGCGGTATTCCAGGACTGTGCGACCGGTAAAACCTTTGCCGTTGCGGATAATGCCGAGCTCGAAAGAGCTTATGCGGCAGCGCGCGGCAAGAACAGCGCGCCAATCCTGCTGGTGGTAGAAGGGCACTTTACGCTGCAGGCTTCTCCAGACAGTGGGGAGTTACAAAAAGCGCTGGTCGCGGATAAGGGTGCGAAGTTTAAGCCCGGCAAAGAGTGTAACGACTAAAACGAAAAAGCCCGTCCAGATGGACGGGCTTTTTTATGCTCAGCGGTTAATTAGCCTTTGATCTGCTTCACCAGGAAATCAACGATCTCGTTGGTTTTGATCATCTGCTTCTCACCGGCACGGCGATGTTTGTATTCGATCTCTTCGTTGTCGAGATTGCGGTCGCCGATAACGATAGTGTGAGGAATACCAATCAGCTCCATGTCGGCAAACATCACGCCTGGACGCTCTTTACGATCGTCCAGCAGCACGTCGATGCCCTGCGCGCGCAGCGTGGTATACAGCTCTTCAGCCAGCTGCTGCACGCGGAATGACTTGTGCATGTTCATTGGCAGAATCGCAACGTGGAACGGGGCGATAGCGTCCGGCCACAGAATACCGCGATCGTCAAAGTTCTGTTCAATCGCAGCCGCGACCACGCGGGTAACACCGATGCCATAGCAACCCATGGTCAGGGTCTGGTTACGGCCATCTTCACCCTGAACCGCGGCTTTCAGCGCTTCAGAGTACTTGGTACCCAACTGGAAGATGTGACCCACTTCGATGCCGCGCTTGATCATCAAGGTGCCTTTGCCGTCCGGGCTTGGATCGCCAGCCACAACGTTACGGATATCCGCAACTTCTGGCAGCGCAACATCACGTTCCCAGTTAATGCCGATAAAGTGTTTGCCGTCGATGTTTGCGCCAGCGGCGAAATCACTCATTGCCGCAACGCTGCGGTCAATCACAACTGGAACAGGCAGATTGATTGGACCCAGGGAACCAGGACCGGCTTTCACGATGTCGCGAATTTCTTGTTCGGTGGCGAATGTTAGCGGACTTGCTACCTGCGGCAGTTTCTCAGCCTTCACTTCGTTCAGCTCGTGATCGCCACGAACCAGCAAAGCAACCAGCGGATAAGCGCTGCCTTCGGTGGCTTTCACCAGCAGAGTCTTAACCGTTTTCTCGATTGGCAGGTTGAACTGCTCAACCAGCTCGGCGATAGTTTTTGCGTTCGGGGTGTCGATTTGGCTCATTTCAGCGGTTGGCGCTGCGCGGCCTGCTGCCGGCGCTAAAGCTTCAGCGAATTCGATGTTTGCCGCATAGTCTGAGCTGTCAGAGAAGATTACATCGTCTTCACCGCTTTGGGCCAGTACCTGGAACTCATGGGAAGCGCTGCCGCCAATAGAGCCGGTATCTGCCTGAACGGCACGGAAATCCAGACCCATACGGGAGAAAATCTTGCTGTAAGCCTCATACATCTTGTCGTAGGTTTCCTGCAGGGATTCCTGAGACGTATGGAACGAGTAGGCGTCTTTCATCAGGAATTCGCGAGAACGCATTACGCCAAAGCGTGGGCGCACTTCGTCACGGAATTTAGTCTGGATCTGGAACAGATTCAGCGGCAGCTGCTTGTAGGAGCTCAGTTCGTTGCGAATCAGGTCGGTGATCACTTCTTCGTGGGTTGGACCCAGCACGAAAGGACGTTCGCCACGGTCAACAAAGCGCAGCAGCTCCGGGCCGTATTGTTCCCAACGTCCACTCTCCTGCCACAGGTCGGCGGGTTGAACCACCGGCATGCACATTTCGATAGCACCTGCGTTGTTCATTTCTTCACGCACGATGTTTTCGACTTTCTTCAGGACGCGCAAACCGGTTGGCAGCCAGGTGTATAAACCGGAGGCCAGCTTGCGGATCATCCCGGCGCGCAGCATCAGCTGGTGGCTGACTACTTCAGCGTCGGCAGGTGTCTCCTTCAGAGTGGAGAGCAGATATTGGCTAGTACGCATGTTGTTACGGTTCCATTTGAACGGCAGAGCGCAGGCCAGCGGCGGCCTGCTTCAAAAAAAGTGGTTTAGTTTACCAGTGTGGCAGAGATGTCAAAAGAGAGAGGGCTAAATTAACTCGTTTCGAGAGCGAACACTTCAAAACCGTGTTCTGTGACGCGCCAGCGAACGTTAAAGTCCAGCAGCAGAACGGCGTAAGTTTTCCCGACATCTTCACCTTTACGATAGGCAGGACGAGGGTCCTGAGCAAGCACCTGACTGATAAAACGCGCAAGATGCGGATAGCGTTTTTCCAGCCCGGTCAACTGATGCTGCACTTCTGGTGTAAACATCACAGGCATGTCCGCCTGCGGAGCCTGCTGTGCATAGCCAGCACGTGCGTCCGGCACGGCTTCTGCAAATGGCAGGTACGGTTTGATATCTACAATGGGCGTGCCATCCACCAAATCCAGACTGCCGAGCTGTAAGATCACTTCATCTTTTTGGCAACGAATACCTTTAAGCTCAACCAGCGACATGCCGATTGGATTCGGGCGAAACGTGGAGCGCGTAGCAAACACGCCCATTCGCGCGTTGCCGCCAAGCCGGGGAGGACGTACGGTTGGGCGCCAGCCGCCTTCCATCGTTTGGTGAAAGACAAACAATAGCCACAGGTGGCTAAACTCTTCCAGCCCACGAACGGCATCGGCCTGGTTGTAAGGCGCAAGCAGACGCAGTTCACCGCCGCCGTCTTTGACCAGACCGGGCTGACGCGGGACGGCGAACTTTTCTTTATAAGGGGAGCGAATAACGCCTATTTGTGCAAATTGAAATGGGGTCATTGCGCCGAAACTTGCAGCGCGGAGCCAACGCAAACAGCCTGACGGTAGCACCCTGGCGTGCCGGTGGTGATGTCGCAGCTGTGCTGCAGGACCGCATTGGCTTTCATTTTGGAGGCATTAATCTGCATGCGTTTACGTGCTGTCGGGATATTCGGGGGAGAATCCTGATTGCTTGCCTGGCAAGACTCGCCGCTGACTTCGCCTAAATCACGGAACGGTTTACCCACCAAGTCTTCTGCGTTGGTGTAGATTCTGACCGGAACAGGGCGAGGCGCTTTCGGTTTCTCTGTTTCTGTCTTCGGCGCAGCTGCCGTGCTTTGAACGGGTTCTACTGGGGATCTGCTTAGCATTGAACAGCCGCTCAGCGCGAAGGCTAATAAACAGATCGGTAAAGCACGCATAATATTTCCTCAATGAATGTAAAACGGGGAACATTGAAGCAAGCTCGAACCAAAATAACAAGGCGGGCTTGCGCCCGCCTTTAATTATTTACGTAAAACTGAAGAATGGAAACTTACCAGCCTTTAACCGCGCCGCCGTTAAAGACTTTGTTAGCCGCTTCGTTCACTTCGTCAGACTGATAGGCCTGAACGAACTTCTTCACGTTTTCTGCATCTTTGTTGTCTTCACGAGAAACGATCAGGTTCACGTAAGGCGAGTTTTTGTCTTCAACGAAGATACCGTCTTTCGCTGGTGTCAGGCCAATCTGGCTAGCGTAAGTGGTGTTGATGATGGCCAGAGCAATCTGCGCATCGTCAAGAGAGCGCGGCAGTTGCGGTGCTTCCAGCTCAACCAGTTTCAGATTTTTTGGGTTCTCGGTGACATCCAGCACGGTTGGCAACAGACCAACGCCGTCTTTCAGTTTGATCAGACCTTCTTTCTGCAGCAGCAGCAGAGAACGGCCGAGGTTAGTCGGGTCGTTTGGCAGTGCTACCTGAGAACCCGGCTGCAGTTCAGCCAGTGATTTGATTTTTTTGGAGTAGCCGGCAATTGGATAAACAAAGGTATTGCCTACGGAAACCAGCTTATAACCACGATCTTTGATCTGCTGATCCAGGTAAGGTTTGTGCTGGAAGGCGTTAACGTCGATATCGCCTTTGCTGAGTGCTTCGTTTGGCAGGACATAGTCGGTAAAGGTCACCAGCTCAACATCGAGGCCATACTTCTCTTTAGCCACTTTCTGAGCCACTTCCGCAACCTGCTGCTCAGCGCCAGCAATCACGCCGACTTTAATGTGGTTTGGATCTTTCTCTTCCTGACCGCAACCCACCAGGGCCAGAGAGCCAATCAGAGCGCCGACCGCGGCGAACGTTTTAAAGTTAAAAGCCATGTCCTTTTCCTTGTATGAATGCAGTTGTGTTTATTTGTGTGTAACAGCCCGGACGATACGATCGCCAGAGAATTGAATTAAGTAAACCAGCACGACCAGCAGAACCAGTACGGTATTCATTACGGTAGCGTTGTAGCCGATGTACCCGTACTGATAGCCAATCTGCCCCAGACCACCGGCACCGACGGCACCACCCATAGCAGAATAGCCCACTAAAGTGATAAGGGTAATCGTCGCGGCGTTGACCAGGCCTGGAAGTGCTTCTGGAAGCAGTACTTTACGAATGATTTGCAGCGGCGTAGCGCCCATCGCGCGTGAAGCTTCAATCAGGCCGGTTGGAATTTCCAGCAGGGCATTTTCAACCATACGCGCAATAAACGGCGCGGCACCAACGGTCAACGGAACGATAGCAGCTTGCAGGCCGATAGACGTTCCTACGATGACGCGAGTAAAAGGGATCATCCAGACAAGCAGGATAATGAATGGAATAGAACGGAAAATGTTAACGATCGCCGAGAGGCTGCGGTAAAGCTTCGCATTGGCGCTGATTTGCCCAGGACGAGTGATGTAAAGCAGCACGCCGACTGGCAGACCGAGCACAAATCCGAAGAAACCGGAAACAAAGGTCATGGCCAACGTTTCATATACGCCGCGAGCCAGTAACCAAATCATTGCTTCAGACATAACCCAGCACCTCTACTTTCACGTGTTGCTCCTGCAGCCAGGCAATAGCCGCTTGCGTATCTTTTGGCTCGCCGTGCATTTCACACAGCATGATGCCGAACTTCACGCCACCGGCATAATCCATCTGCGCGCTAATAATGTTGCTGTTCACGTTGAAGGTACGTGCTGTTTCTGAGAGCAGTGGGGCATCGACCGACTGGCCAGTGAACTCCAGGCGTAATAAAGGTACCGCATTTTCTTTATGCTCTGCGTCCAGACGCTGCGCGTAATCTTCCGGCACGTCGAGGTGCAGTGTGGACTGAATAAACTGCTGCGCCAGAGGCGTTTTCGGATGGGAGAACACTTCGCTCACCGTATCCTGCTCAATAAGCTCGCCGTTGCTGATCACGGCCACGCAGTCACAAATACGTTTGACCACATCCATCTCGTGGGTGATAAGCAGAATGGTCAGGCCCAGGCGGCGGTTAATGTCTTTCAACAGCTCCAGAATAGAGCGGGTTGTGGCTGGGTCCAACGCGCTGGTAGCTTCGTCACACAGCAGGACCTTTGGGTTGCTGGCAAGCGCACGAGCAATCGCGACGCGCTGCTTCTGACCGCCGGAAAGGTTTGCAGGCCAGGCATCGTGCTTTTCACCTAAACCTACTAAGTCCAGTAGCTCGGTAACGCGACGTTTAATCTCTTCTTTTGGCGTGTTATCCAGCTCGAGCGGCAGAGCGACGTTACCAAAAACGGTACGCGAAGAAAGCAGATTAAAGTGCTGGAAGATCATACCGATCTGGCGGCGGGCTTTGGTTAACTGGGTTTCAGAAAGCGTTGTCAGGTCCTGACCGTCAACCAGAACTGAACCTTCGGTTGGACGTTCAAGCAGGTTTACACAGCGGATAAGGGTGCTTTTCCCCGCACCGGACGCGCCAATCACGCCATAAATTTGCCCGGCAGGTACGTGCAGACTGACATTGTTCAATGCCTGTATGCTGCGGTTTCCCTGCTGGAACACCTTGGTGATATTTGAAAGTTTAATCATTGAGTTATTTATTATCGTATCTGTATTAGCCGTGGAATTTTCTGCTACCAGTAACCAAAGTTACCGTAATCGATATGGATGTTAAGGCATCCAGACGTCTAAATCAATCAGCGAGTGAAGGACTGTTCTCTCCTTATTACTAAATCATGCGATACTAAACGTCATTAACCCGTTTCAGGAGTTCTCAAGTGGCACAGTCCGTACCCGCTATTTTTCTCGACCGCGATGGCACCATTAATGTCGATCATGGCTATGTATATGAAGTTGACCGATTCGAGTTTATTGATGGTGTTATAGAAGCAATGCGCGAATTAAAAGAGATGGGCTTTGCTCTGGTGCTGGTGACTAACCAGTCCGGCATTGCGCGCGGGATGTTCACCGAGGCTGACTTTGAAAACCTGACCGAATGGATGGACTGGTCGCTGGCGGACCGCGGCGTCGATCTCGATGGCATCTATTATTGCCCTCATCATCCAGATGGGAGCGTGAAAGAGTTTAGCCAGACTTGTGACTGTCGTAAGCCGCAGCCTGGCATGCTGATTTCTGCCCGTGACTTCCTGCACATTGATATGGCTTCTTCTTATATGGTCGGCGATAAAATTGAAGATATGCAGGCTGGTGCTGCCGCAATGGTGGGGACTAAAGTGCTGGTTCGCACTGGAAAACCAGTGACAGAAGCAGGCGAGGCGGCCGCAGATGTGGTTATTAATAGCCTCGCAGACCTGCCAAAACTTATCAAAAAGCGCTAAAAATAAGCGTTTCGCCTAAAAAATAGGCTGTCAGAAAGTTTTTTCAAATTAGGGGTTGTCAGGCTCTGAGAACTCCCTATAATGCGCCTCCGCTGACACGGCGAAGCGGCTTCGAAAGCGGCTTCACAACCCGGTAGTCAGTCAGACGAAAGCAAAAATAAACGCTTGACTCTGAAAGAGGAAAGCGTAATATACGCCACCTCGAGTTAGCAAGCGAAA